>NZ_JAGEMG010000001.1:0-745267 GCF_040148835.1 Allomuricauda sp. NFXS6
TCCACCTGGGATACTACTGCCAATTTAAAGCCTAAGTTGTAATCCTTTTGGGTCCGCTTAACTGTTTTGTTTGTTGATGATTCCATAAATAAGTCGAATTGTTGTCAACTTATTTCAGGACGGGTCATGCTTTAAACAAGAAGCCGCAACGGCAAAGTCCAAGGCTTTTTGATTATCTTCCGGATAGGCCAATAGGCCATAAATCAATCCCCCCATAAAGGAATCTCCTCCACCTACCCGATCTACAATATGTGTAATTTGATACTGGGATGATTTGAACATGGTTTTACCATCATACAACACGCCTGCCCATGTATTGTGCGATGCCGATATTGATCCCCGTAGCGTGGTTATCACCTTTTTGGCGTTGGGAAATCGTTTTATCATCTGCTGGCACACGGACAAAAATGCTTCGGCCTTGACATGTTCCCCTTGTTTTGTAATGTCCAAACCTTCTGGTTTGATACCAAAGTGTTTTTCGGCGTCCTCTTCATTGCCCAGAACAATATCGCAGTAGGAGGTGAGCTCGGACATGATCTCCTCCCGCTTTGTATCATCGCAGTATTTCCAAAGTTTGGCGCGGTAGTTTAAATCCGTGGATATGGTAACCCCATGTTTTTTTGCGATTTTCACGGCATCGATACAGGCATCTGCTGCTCCTTGTGATATGGCGGGGGTAATTCCGGTCCAGTGAAACCATTCCACATCCTTGAAAACACTGCCCCAATCTACCATTCCAGGCGCTATCTCTGCCATGGCAGAATGTGCTCTATCGTAGACCACCTTGCTGCCCCTGCTTACCGCACCTGTCTCCAAGAAATAGATGCCCAAACGGTCACCGCCATAAATAATATTGTCCGTGCCTACCCCCCGTTTTCGCATTTCCATTAGGGCACACTCGCCTATATCGTTCTTTGGTAGGCGGGTCACAAAATCCACGGGCACTCCGTAATTGGCAAGAGATACCGCCACATTGGACTCTCCGCCTCCGTAGACCACATCAAAACTGTTGGCCTGCGAGAACCTTAGGAACCCCGGAGGGGCCAAGCGAAGCATTATTTCCCCAAAGGTTACTACTTTTTTCATTCTGTTATCTCTATTTTTTGATTACATCCTAAATTAAAATAGGCCTTGGCATTTCTATAGCAAATGTCCTGAACCAAGCTACCGATATAAGGTATGTCATTCGGCACCAACCCTTTCTTTACGTCATTCCCCAATATATTACACAACAATCTCCTGAAATATTCGTGTCTTGGAAAGGATAGAAAGCTCCGGGAATCGGTGAGCATGCCCACAAAACAACTGAGCAAACCCATATTCGATACTGCATTAAGTTGCCTTTCCATGCCGTCCAATTGATCATTGTACCACCATCCCGACCCCATTTGTATCTTTCCCCGAACACTACCATCATTGAAGTTCCCTGCCATGGTCGCAAAAACTTCATTTAGAGCAGGGTTAAGATTATATAGGATGGTTTTGCCAAGCTGTCCCGTGTTTTCAAGGGTGTTCAAGAATTTGGCAAGGTTTATGGCCTGCGGAAAATCGCCTATCGAATCAAACCCTGTATCGGGTCCTAACAACTCCAATTTTCTTTTGTTTGTATTGCGTAGGGCCCCCAAATGGAATTGCTGTACCCATCCCAGTTTGTGATACTCCCGACAAAGGTGAGCCAAGGTCTCGTAAGTAAAGTATTGTATTTCTTCGATTTCCAATGGATTGCCATCCATGACCTTTTTGAAGATTGTCTCTATATCAAAGCTGTTCATCTCGAAATGGTACAACTGTTCCAGTCCATGATCAGAAAGGCGACAACCGTTCTCATGAAAATATGCCATTCTTTTTTTAAGGGCCGTAATCAAATCCTGATAGGATTTTATGTGGATTCCGGACACCTCGCCCAACTTTTCCAAATATGTTCTGTAGGCACTATTGTCCTCAATAGCATATATCTTATCTGGTCTAAAGGTTGGCAACATTTTTGGCGAAGAATCGTTCTTTGACATGCTACGATGATGTGCTAAAGTAGCTGTGGGATCATCCGTGGTACAAATCACCTCTACGTTGAACTGTTGCAACATTCCAATTGTACCATGACTTTTCTTTTGCAGTTGCTCTTTGGTATCCCGATAAATCCATCCAGCATTTTTGCCTGTAAGCAGCTCATCGATTCCAAAGTAACGTTGTAGTTCCAAATGTGTCCAATGGTACAGTGGGTTCCTGAGCGTGTAAGGAACGGTTTCGGCCCATTTTTGAAACTTTTCTTCGTCGGATGCGCCTCCTGTAATGTACTGCTCATCAATACCAAAAGTTCGCATTGCCCTCCATTTATAATGGTCATCCTTCAACCAAGCCTCAGTGATATTTTTGAATTGGTAATCACTGGCAACATGTTCGGGCGACAAATGGTTATGGTAGTCAATTATGGGCATTTCCTTCGCAAAGCCATGGTAGAGTTCCTCAGCATATGGGGTTTCCAGTAAAAAGTTATCTTTTATAAATGCCATTAGCGAAAGGATTTTTCAATGCCATACATGAGTCCTCTTAATTCTGCAAGACCCCGTAAGCGTCCTATCGCGGAATATCCGGGATTTGTTTTTTTGTTGATATCGTCCAACATTTGGTGCCCATGGTCGGGCCGCATGGGCATGCGTAGGTTTTTTACATTTTGTTCCTTGCGTTCAAGTTGTTCTTTGAGCAATTCGTACATTACGCCGTACATATCCACATCACCATCCAAATGGTCCGCTTCATGGAAATTGCTCAGTGAGTCTCTTTTGGTACTTCTCAGATGTATAAAATTGATTTTTTCCGACAGTCGATTGGCCATGCCCACCAGATCATTATCCGTCCTTACGCCATATGAGCCCGTACAAAAACATAATCCGTTATGCGGACTATCATAGGCTGCAAGCAGTTTATTGGCATCTTCTTCCGTACTCACCACTCTGGGAAGTCCCAAAATAGGGTAAGGGGGATCATCCGGGTGTATTGCCAAAAAGACCCCGGACTTTTCAGCGGTTGGGCCAATCTCCTTGATAAAGCTGTACAGGTTATTCCTGAGTTCCTTATCTCCTATTTCATTGTAAGTGTCCAAAGCCTGTTTGAACTGTTCCAACGTATAACCTTCCTCTGCTCCCGGCAATCCAGCAATGATATTTTGGATCAACCTGTTCTTGGCTCCTTGGTCCATGGCATTAAATTTGTCAATGGCGCGCCCGACAACAGCTTTAGAATAATGGTCAAAGGCCTTTTCACGATTCAGGATAAAGAGTTCAAATGCTGCAAATTCAATAGCATCAAACCGAAGTGCATAGGAACCGTCCGGCATTTTATAGGAAAGATCGGTCCGGGTCCAATCCAAGATCGGCATAAAATTGTAGCACACTGTATCAATTCCGCATGAACCAAGATTTTCAATGCTTTGATTGTAATTGGCTATATACTCTTGGTAGTTTCCCGTTCTTTTTTTTATGTCTTCATGAACAGGAATACTCTCTACAACCGACCATGTAAGACCCGAAGCCTCTACTTCTTTTTTTCTTTTGTTTATTTCCGATGTGGGCCAAACATCTCCATTTGGAATATGGTGCAATGCCGTTACGATTCCAGTTGCGCCCGCCTGCCTGATATCTGAAAGGGAAACAGGGTCTTTTGGTCCGTACCATCGCCATGTCTGTTCTAATCCCATGAATATTGAATTTTCATTACTTCTTGATTTCTTTTACTCAAACACCGCTAAAAGCACTGAACCCTCCATCGATGGGAACCACAATGCCCGTTATAAATTTTGATTGTTCACTGCTCAACCATAACGAGGTGCCCACCAAATCCTCCGGTTCGCCAAAGCGTCCCATGGGGGTTTGATCGATTATCGTGGTACCCCTTGGGGTCAACCCACCATCTTCTTTGGTCAATAAGCTTCTGTTCTGATTGGTTAGAAAAAACCCTGGTGCCAAGGCGTTGACCCTAATGTCCACTTTGGAAAAATGGACCGCAAGCCATTGGGTAAAATTCGAAACGGC
Organism: Allomuricauda sp. NFXS6; assembly: GCF_040148835.1. Taxonomy (NCBI): domain Bacteria; kingdom Pseudomonadati; phylum Bacteroidota; class Flavobacteriia; order Flavobacteriales; family Flavobacteriaceae; genus Allomuricauda; species Allomuricauda sp. NFXS6. The sequence continues at coordinate 4,029 of NZ_JAGEMG010000001.1, forward strand.
AGCTTTTGCACCGCTATAGGCCGGTATTTTTGTAAGTGGGCTAAAGGCATTCATTGACGAGATGTTGAGAATACTGCATCCTGTGCGACCAACCATTTCCCTAGAAAAAATCTGTGTGGGCAAAAGGGTTCCAATGAAGTTTAAGTTGAACACAAATTGAACCCCTTCCATATCCAAATCAAAGAATGTTTTAAAATCCTCTGCTGTCCTTTCCAAGTCTTTCTTGAGCAAATAGGGTTCACTTGTTGTTCCCAAAGGATGGTTCCCCCCTGCACCATTAATTAAAATATCACAGTGCCCAAGTTTTTCCGCAATTTCCTTTTTGGCCACTTGTAGGCTTTTCCGATCGAGTACATCCACTTTGACAGCAATTGCACTGCCCCCAGCATTATTGATTTTTTCTGAAACAACTTCGGCCGATTTCATATTCAAATCCATCACACAGACCTTTGCGCCTTGATCGGCAAAAGCATGGGCCAGGGTACCGCATAAAACCCCGCCGCCACCCGTTATCGCGACAACCTTGCCTTTCAATTCTTTATATTTGGGATTTTCCATTGCTATTATTTTTTCTTTGAACAAGATAATGGGTCAAGTAAAAGTTTATTCTGTGTACTTTATACATAGTTTCAAATATATAATTTTTTACTGTCCATTCAGAGAAAAAACCAAAATTTTACACTAAAAAATGAAAATTCAAGAAAAACTTCAGGATATCCAAGTAAAACCGGATTCGTTCGAATGTTCCGTCACTGCTGACATAACGGTTTTTGGGTATGTTGACGGGAAGCTAAAAATCCTACTTATAAAAAGGTCGTTGGGACATTTTAAAAATCAATGGCATGTCCCCGGGGGAGTAATGGAAGAACATGAAACCATTGAGGACTGTGCAGCAAAGGTCCTTTTTACCCTGACAGGTTTCAGGGACATACACTTTGAACAGGTAAAGACCTATACAGCCTTGGACAGGCACCCTTTAAAAAGGGTCATTACTATATGTTTTTATGCTTTGGTCAAACCCGAGAACCACCCCTTGGCACTAAGGGACAATATTACGAGCATTGATTGGTTCGATGTGGACAATATTCCCAAAAATCTCGGGTATGACCATGAAAAACTGATCAGCGAAGCATACTCATTTGTCCAGAACAATTTAAGGCATAGACTAATAGTTGGTGAACTTTTACCTAAAGAGTTCACCCTACATGAACTACAGAACTTATACGAGGATATTTTGAATATTGAACTGGACAGAAGGAATTTCAGAAAGCGTATATTCCAAATGGATGTTTTGGTGAACACCGGGAAAAAGAAGTCGGGCGTAAAGGGAGGTCCTTATTTGTACCGTTTAAAACACTAGAGGTCTATGGCACATTTGACTTTTCATAGTTAATTCAAACAGTCAACATACTCTTTTCCCAATGTCCAGTCAAATGTAGTAAGTCCACTAACCAAATATGGATTTAATGTCTTCTATCGATAACGGTTTTTTAAAATAGCCTCTAACCAGTTTAAGCTCATCAGCCTTTTTGATATCACTTTCGTCAGTGGAAGAAGAAACAATATATATGGAAATGTTATCGCCTTTGATGGTTTGTAATCTCTCAAGTTTTTCGATAAATTCCCATCCATTCATTCTGGGCATGTTTATGTCCAGTAAAATCTGATATAAAGTTTCCCCGGTATAGTTTTCATAGAGAAAGTCCAACGCTTCCCTACCATCTGCAAATAACTTAATGGTCAGATTTGGATCCACCTTTTCTATCAATTTTGTTGAAACCCAGTTAAAGATAGGGTCGTCATCCACCAACAGTCCCAATTTATTCATTTTGTTAATGCTTTAATATCCATCAATCGTGTCTCTGCTACAATTTTTTGAACTATTCTGTCAAGTTCTTCACCGGATAGTTTGACCTGTTCAAGTAAAAAGGGTACATCGTCAGAATCGTCCGGCTCTAAGTCCAAAAGGTTGATGATTCCCAAAAGACGTGACAATGGGGCCCGTACCACGTGCGATTGAGTCCATGCAATGTCCCGTAGTTTTTTGTTTTGGGTTTCTATTGTGCTTACATATTCCTGCTTATCGGTGATGTCGCTTGCCAGTACCAACCGCACCGTTCTTCCCTCATATTCAATATCATTGCTGTAGATCTCTACACAAATGGTCTCACCCGATTTTAAGGTATGGAAAAATATACCGGCATAACTGTCTCGCTTTTTTCTTTGGCGTTCTTTAAGACTTTTTTCAAGAAATTCTATATGGGCTTTCGGCCTGATGTCCTTTATGGTCATTTCCTTGAACTCATCCAATGTGTAACCATATTTGGTTATGGCTGCGTTGTTGACGTTCAAAAAATATAATGTTTGCGGGTCATAAATCCACATCGGTTGCGGGCTGAAATCGAAAAGATCCTGATAAATCTTTTTGCTTTTGTTCAATTCTGCGTAGGAATGTTCCAGTTCCTTGTTGGTTATGGAAGTTTCTATTGCAGTAGAAAGGTTGTTCGTTACGGTGTTTAAGAAGGAAATATCTTCGTGACTCCAATCCCTTTCACTATGACAGTCGTCAAGACCAATGAAGCCCCAAAATGATGTATTTATAAAAATGGGGAGTACTAAAATAGCCTTAATATCCTGTTCAAGAAGCAACTTTTTGGTTTTAGTGTCCTGCATTTCACTGACGATGGCCCTAAATTGCTTATTACTTGTCAAAGGCTCTAAAAAATCCTGGATGTCCGAAAATGGGATACTTTGGAGTTTTGGATTATTAATCTGTGAATGCACTTTCTCACTGCTCCACTCCAACCGCTGGTTTGTTTCCAGCTCCCTGGTTTTTTCATTGAGGGAATTCTGGAAATAGTAAACCCGGTCCACTTTTATACATTGCCCCACTTTGGCAAATACTTTTTCAATTATTTTGAACCAATCGTCATAATTGAGCAGGTCTTTGTTCATTTCGGCAATGATATTCAACTGTTCTGTTTTCCGCTGAATTTTTTCATCGGCCTTCTTTTTTTGGGTAATATCCCTAAAAAACACACTGATTCCTTCTTCGGATGGATATGCATTTACTTCCAGCCATAGGCCGTAATAATCTTCAAAAGAGATCGGCTTCTTCGTCTGCAGTACCTTGTTATAGTTTGTATATGAAGGTAAATCCACCGCATCTGGGAACACGTCCCAAAGGTTTTTGCCGATCAGCTCTTCCCTTTTTACCCCGAGCAACCGTTCGGCGGTCTTGTTCCAATAGGTCACTGTGAAGTCCTCTTTCATGGCGAAGAATGCATCTCCGATACTCTCCAGTATCATATTTTTTTCCTGATAGGCAGATTCCAATGCCGCTGCGGCCTTTTTCCTTTCGTCAATATTTTTAAAATAGACCGAAACCCCACCATTGGAAGGATAGGTGTTGATCTCGTACCAAAACCCATTTCCAGGGTAGCGGTATTCAAAGCTCTCTGCTTTGCCTTTCTTGGCGACTCTTCTATATACGGTTTCCAATTCGGTGCCCAAGGTAGGGGAAAACAGTCCCCAAATGTTTCTGCCCAATACTTCATCACTCTTCTTACCAAGCAAATTTTCAGCTTCCTTGTTAAAAAAGGTAAAGTTCCAGTCCTTGTCCACAGCATAGAACGCATCCGAAATACTGCCCAATATTTCTTGGAGCTGCAATTGGGTGGTCTTCATCGCGTGGATGTCCTGGATACTTCCATATATCTTTGCGCACATCCCATTTGCACGTTCACTTTTTCCAATGATCCGCACCCATTTTTCCATTCCCGAACTGGTCTTTAATAACACCTCTTCGTCATATTCCTTGCCCGTTTCAATGAGTTCCTTAATCCCATTTTCCACTATGGGCCTGCTTTCAGGGGTATAGAATTCCAGACCACCGCTCAATGAGGCATCATAGTCCTCGTCCACTTCTATTATTTTTCGTACCATGGGCGACCAATACATGGAATCGCTTCCTGGTTCTGCAAGCAGGTCCATTTCCCAGCTGCCAATTTTGGAGAGTTCCGAGGTTTCTTCCAAGAGATGGGTCAACTTTACCTCATCGGTGATATCGAAGATCATGGAATTGAAAAGAACGGTGCCATCTCCCAATTTATAGGGCGTTCCATAGCCTTCGTGCCAACGTAGCTTTCCGTTGGGAAGTATGCTTGTCCAACGACTGTGCCATTGGGAGAACGTTTCTATAGAGTTTTGGATTTCCCCTTGGAGTTTTTCATACGCGCCTCCTTCCCTTATCTGTTCCCATACAGGTGCGGTATCCCTCTCACATTCTTCTGGGCTCATCCCCCATATTTCCGTGGATTTTTGGCTGACCGAAGCCAGCTTGTCAGTACCATCTGGATAGACAATATATTGGAAAGTAACCCCCGGCAGGTCATTGGTGATGCTTTGGATTCGATGTTCAGCTTCTTTCAGTTGGGTAATATCCTGAAAACTTCCATAGAGCCGGATACATTTCCCATGAGCCATTTCGGCCTGCCCCATGGCCTTGACCCATTTTTCATTGCCTTTAGCGGAAATAAAAGCAGCCTCATAATCAAAAGCTTCTCCTTTTTCCATTGCTAAACTGACGGCAGTTTTGACTTTTTCCCTATGGTCCTCCTTATAAAAATCAATGGCATGTTCCAGCTCAGGCTTATAGCTCTGCGGATCAGTCTCATAAATTTGGTGCACCCCGTCCGACCATGTCAACTTTTCATTGATCATATCGATTTCCCAACCGCCTATTTTGGCCAATCGCGAAGCATCGGATATCACTTCCTGCAATTTTTTGGCTTTGGTGATATCTTTAGCAGTGGCATAGACCACACCTTCATCCATCACTACCTTGCAGTACCAACTGAGCCAGACAAGATTGCCAGTTTTGGTGATGTAGCGGTTTTCAATTTCAAAGGTTTCTTGCCTATCCGTTATTTTTTGGATCAGTTCATCGGAAATTTTCCTGTCTTCTTCATGGATGAACTTGTGGAAGGAATTGCCCACAATCTCAGCTTCTTCATAGCCCAATATGTCACACCCCACCTTGTTCATTTTGAGAAAGTTCCCCTTGAAATCCAATAGACAAATGAGGTCTGGCAGGGTCTCGAACAAGTGCGTCAAATCCTCCTCCAAACGTTTTCGGTTGATTTCCGACCCCAAATAATCTTCCAATTTGGACAGTACGGGATAATGGGCCTTGAACAATTTCTCATTTTCCGAGGTGCCAACGGCCAAGACGCCTACGATGTTGCCCTGGTGCTTTAAGGGAATGCCCAACACCGACTTTACGCCCGATTGTTGCGCAGCCTTTTTTCTGACAAAGAGGTTGTTATGGTCAATGTTCCCCCACAGTACCGATTGTTTGGTTTTCCACACCGTTCCGGGAAGCCCATCGCCCAAGCCCATTTCCTTGACATCCTTGGAGTGTTGATAAAATGTTTTTCCTGTCTCATCATTCCCATACATGGCAGCAAACCGGAGACTGTTTTTGTGGGTACTGGGCAGCCATACCTCGCAAAAAGTAAAATCGCCGTAGATGGTGACCAATTTGCATACCTGTTTAAGAGAGCTCCCAAGGCTTAACTTCTCCTTGAAGGTTGCACTAATCTTGGCCAGAAAATCCTTTTCGAGCTGGGCATTGATTTTTGAGGATACATCCCTTTGGATGGCAATATAATGTGAAATAGTCCCTTTGATATCCTTAACGGGCGAAGCTGCGATATTGATCCAAAACGGGGATCCGTTTTTTCGGTAATTGGTGATGATGATCTCACAAGAATCCCCATTGATCAAGGTTTTGTATAACCGTTCCAATTCATTTCTGTCGGTCTTAGGACCTCTAAGAATATCAGGGGTTTTGCCAATGACCTCTTCAGGTTTATATCCTGTCATTTGGGTAAATGCCCTGTTTACATATACTATTTTTGGATCTTGCTCTTCCAGAGGCCCAGCATCGGTGATCATAACGGCATCATTGGCGTGGGTCACCACGCTTTCGAGCAGTTTCAGCCGTTGTTCTTCCTCTCTTTGTGCTGTGATGTCCTGAACGGTACCCTCAAAAGAGATGGGTTCTCCTTCGGTATTCCTATTCAATCTTCCTTGTTCACGAACCCATCTGATCCTACCATCGGGCAGGAAAATGCGGTGTACAAAATCCATTTCAGCCTGTCCCGACAACGCGGTTTCCTGTTCCAGTTCAAAAAGTTCCCTGTCATCGGGGTGTATGCTATTGTAAAAGGCATCAAAAGTTACTTGAAACTCGTTTTTGTCCCTTCCCCAAATTTCATAGACCTTGTCCGTCCAGCTCAATGAACCTGAATGGATGTCAAACTTCCAATATCCCAGTTTGGCAATTTTCGAAGCGGTTTCCAATCTTATTTCGGACTGCTGCAGTGCCACGTATTGTTGTTCCTTTTGGGTAACGTCCTGACATACGGCCATAATACATTTTCTGTTCTGAAAATTCACTTTGCGGCCTATAATATCCACCCTAATTTTTTCCCCATTTTTTTTCTTGTGGGTAAAAGTCCCGAAAGGTATGCTGCCCTTCTCTTGGGCGATGTTTTCATGGCAGGACTCAATGTTATGGGCTTCATCTTGGGTAGCTAGTTCCATCAATGAAAGCGCAAGAAATTCCTTCCGGTGGTATCCATAAAGGTCCATCGCCGCCTGATTGACATCCAGAATCCCAAAAGTCACTATATCATAGATCAAGTTGGGTAAGGGATTGTGGTAAAAGAGATTGCCGTAGTCGTTCATAATTGGGTCGATTGGACGTAATAAGTATTAAAAGAATAATGAATATGGGCAAAAAAAACTAAAATTTTGTTAAACCGCACATTAATCTAATTTAATTTTGTAGGTTTTTTCGACTAAATGTGCGAAGAATAACCGTCGCTCATCATCCAAACGATAAATTTTATGATTTATGTTCCATTTTATCATAAAATCATTGTGCCCAACTTTTATCATGCGAAACATTTCCCTTTCACTTATCCTTCTTGAAATATAACGACGTTTTTTATCTGTTTTAGATTGATATAGCGTTTGGGTGCAGCAATACATTAAACACTTTCTTGATAATTCTCTGGTGTTTTTTTTGCAATGACCTCAAAAATTGAAAATAAATTGGAAAAGGTGGTTGTTTATCCTTAAAGCTGGTTGGCTTTGTATCAAAATGAGGAGGCCGAATGGATAGGGTTTTATCATTTCAGTGAATATCTTAGTGGAGGGGTTCCATATATTATCAATATTGGCACTAACGATTTTGAAGATTGGTTTAATTGAAAACGCCGGACATCCTATACCCCCTTCGCCGGATTAAATTGAGTAACCTCCAATACCAAACAAAAACCTGACTTTCCAATCAATACAGTCAAATATTGGGTGGCTCAAATTTTCCGTTATTTGTAGCCTCAACCATCCGGCCCATCCACTGAAATTAGATAAACTTGGTTTTCTGCAAATGCAAAACGATTGAGCAATAATAAAGGCTCTCATCAAGGAAAATTCATAAAGAAAATCAATGGTTTGTAAAACATCCCAGATTACATACAGGCTTACTTAATTCAAATATTGACATACTTAAACTCTTGGTCCTTTTATAATGACCATTCGTTCTTTCCATTGAATGAAAAGGGTTTAAAACTTGCTTGTACCATGCAATTATCTTAAAATTGTATCCCTATTACTAGAAAAAGAAAGCTTACAAATACACACAGAATAGGTTTAGAAATTATCCAAAAAGTCCATTCCGATCAATTGAATCACAGTTTTTTCAACAAGAGCAAAAAAGAGCAAAATAAAATTTTAATGGTTATAGGAAGTGTGTCTATTGCATTGCTCCTTGTATTCATAGTTATTTCATTAAAAACTGAGGTTTATATAATAGGTGTTTTTATGTTTTTTGCCGTATTGACCATTATTGCACCATTTTATGATATGCCATCGTTAAAAAAAAGTGGGAGGGTAATTTACCATTCTCCCTTGTTTATATCAGAAAAACCTACAAATCGGGCAATCAAAATTCACGGGGGCACTTTGTTCGATTATTATTTTGTCATAGACAAAAAAATGAACGGTAAACAAAGGACGAATTTTATTTTACAGCAATATTTGGATGGGCTATTGTCCTTAATGGAACAATACAAGGAGAATAAACACCTAATCGTTAAGGGGACCAGCTACATAATCAATGAACGAACAGCAGAAAAAATGGGGTTCAAAACTATCAAAACCGATACCTTTCAAAAAATAATCTTAAACTTTAATTTTTTAAATGTTTTACTATCATATTCGATTGCAAAAAACAAACTATCGTTTCCGGCAGTTAACAATACAAAAACATTTCAAGCCGAGATTGGTGAACTGATTGAGCGAAAGGAATATGTCGAAAATCTAAATCAATCATTAAAACGTATGATTGCCAGTAATTATTAGAAAACATGGTCAATTACCGTTTGTAAAATAATTATTCTTTAGTTCCTTCTATAGTCTTTTTTATAACCTGACCCTCTTTCATTACAAACACAACTTGGGTGATGGTAGGTATAAACGCTGTAACAAGATTGCCCTTCACCGCGACAATATCCGCTTTGGCACCACTCTTCAATACTCCGATTTCATCTTGTTTTCCAAGGTTTTTGGCCGATAAATATGTTGCGGATTGTAGAATATCCAAGGGCGACATCCCTGATCCATAATAGGCTTTGAACATATCGACCGATGAACTACCCCTAGACCTGTTTATCTCTGTATAATTATCTGAACCTGCGACTATGGTAACCCCTTTTTCAATTGCCCGTTGCAATCTATCTGTCATTGCATTCCGATACCTGTCAATCCATTCATTGCTATCTTGATCATAACCAGCCAACGTACTGTATAGAACCATATAGTCCTTACTGTTTTCCGTTGGGACCAAGAACACATTTTTATCGGCCATTAATTCCAATGTTGAATCAGAAATATTGAATCCGTGCTCGATACCATCCACACCTGCCTCAACAGCGTTCCGCGCAGATTCATCAGTAACTGCATGAGCGGTCACCTTTAAACCGTAAGTATGTGCCGTTTTTACGATTGCCGTTATCTCCGCTTTAGTGAGCATAGTTTTATTGGGCAAGTTATCAGCACATATTTTAATTAGATCGACACCTTGATTGACATGCTCTTGGACTGCAACTTTGGCATCTTCCACTCCCCTAACAATCCGATATTCTTCGTCTATTAGGTTTTGATGTTTTGGTGAAACACCATAAATCTGCCCACCCGATGAAGCCAAGATAGGGCCTGATGCAAAAACTCGAGGACCCTCTATAGTTCCCTCGTGAATCGCGTCTCGAAGGGCTACATCCAAAAATAGTCCGGAGTTCCCCAAATCCTTTATACTTGTAATACCGACATCCAGATAAGACCTTGCCCTTTTAACTCCGCGCAGGGTTCGCAAGGCCTCACTTTCCATAGCAAGTGTAACTACTGCGTGTTCTGCAAAATCGACATCAGCAGATTGCGAGAAAAGTACATGGGTATGCCCATCTATTAGACCGGGCAATACGGTGTAGGCTGAAAGATCAATTATGTTGCCTGTTTTCGTGATTTTCTTACCGGCATCATATATATCGACAATCTCATTGGAATCGATCTCTACTATTTGGTTCTCAACAAGCAAGTTATTTTCGCTATCATACAAGAGACCTGCCTTGATATAAGTTATCTGACCCTGAGCTATGAAGTGCGAAGAAAAAAATAGCGTAAGCATCAAAAAAGAAAAATTATCTCTACTCATTGTGAATATATTTTTCATGGTTTAAGTTTACAGGTTACTCAAGCGTTATTACGAGCCAAAATTCAGTGTTTTCGCCTTCAGTATTGTGTTCTGCCCAGTAGAGCAATACCCAAATAACCTCTCTCTTTTAATTTTGTTTTACTCAATAGCCTTAAATAACACTTATAGGTTGCTCCATTTTCTGGATCAAGGATTGTCCCGCCATTAAAAAAATCCCCAGCTTTTTTTAGGTTCTCAATAATATTCATTCCTATGATCGCCCCCTTTTTTTCGTTCCCGTGCAAGTTTCGCAGACTGCATTCCTATAGCTTACATAACTCTCCACTATTCTGGCAAAATAGAGATTGTCCCTATTATAGATTTTAATAATTGCTTTTTTTTCTTTGGTCCTGTCATCAAAGGTTTCCCATTTTACAATTATACTTTGCCCATAGGATAAAGAGCCTCAGACAAACAATATAAGCATAGTTATCTGTTTCATTTCATTTATGTTTTAAATTTTAGACTTGGTTTTTTTTTACCTTCCATTGGAAATTGCAATGTTTAGGGCCATGATCAGAAAAATCAAGGATAAAAGTTGAATTAAAAATGGGGAAATGGATTTAAAAAAGATGTATGCACGGAACGGCGAGGAGAAAGACACAAGTAAATCCAATTGAATTGTCAACCAAAAAACAAAAGCCTCTAAAACAGGGTCTTTACAGGCTATCAAGTGCAGAAGATTGCAGGCATGCCTATTTTATTGGCCATTACCATGTCAGGTATTGCAGTCGAAAGCCCTCTATATCTTCGTATTAAGATGAGATTGCAAAAAAAGCCAGGTGTTTTGCAATATGCCAGAAGATGGATAACCGTCCACAAAATCAATGCGCTGATAGGGTGTTTCCAGTTATTATTCTCTTTTACCGAATTATTGCCCAATAATCCATAATCATTCTGCAACTGCCTGTTGTTTGTTCAATTGCCCCATTTTATCAATTAAATATTGCATGTCTTGCCCTATTTTGTTTTCCAAAACCCGGGCATAGATTTGCGTCGTGGACAATTTGGTATGTCCAAGCATTTTGGAAACCGTTTCGATTGGGACTCCATTAGACAAGGTCACGGTGGTGGCAAAAGTATGCCTGGCCGTATGGAAGGAAATATTCTTGTGTATGCTGCAAGCCTTGGTAATTTCCTTTAAATATGCATTGGTCTTTTGGTTGCTATATACGGGCAGGAGGCCATTATCCTCAATTGGTGCCCCTTCATATTTCTTCATGATCTCCACGGCTCTGGGAAGCATAGGGATCTTTACAGGCTCATTGGTCTTTATCCGTTTGGTATATATCCAATAGTTACGGTCAATTCCTTTGCTGATATTGTCCTTGGTGAGAAGCTTGATGTCCATAAAGGTGAGTCCCGTATAGCAACTAAAAAGAAAGACATCCTTTACCCTCTCCCTACCTATATTCTTGAAAGTGGTGTCGTCAATCAAATCAATCTCTCTTTGGGTAAGATAGTTGCGGTCAAATTTATCGAAGCGCAATTTAAAGTTTCGAAACGGGTCCTTGTCCAACCATTCCAACCTGACCCACAATCGTACAACCTTCATCAAACGCTCCAAGTGCTTCATCGTGCCATTGTTGGTGCAGGTCTTCGGATTCCTCTTTGGTTTGAAAGTCCTGATGTAGTTTTCAAAGTCCAATATGAACTTGTGCCTCAATTCTCCTAACGATACATCGTTGGTTTTGAGTTTTGTGGTAATGTAGCTCTTTAAGTATTTCTCGGTGGAATAGTAATTTTTCATGGTGCCAGGTTTAAGGGCATGGACCATGTTTTTGTTGTGGTACTCAAAAAGTTCAAGAATAGTATGGTTCAATTCATCCTCCCCGACATACCTAGCCTTGATCAATCTTGCCGTTATCAATGCCCTTTCCATGTGCAACTCCCTATGAACATTGAGAATTTCCCCATATACGGTGTCAAGGTAGGCGTTCAAATCTTCCATGGTTTTGTTCCTTGGAAAGGCTTTTCCACGTTTTTTGTCCCAATTGCACACCTTTATGCACCTTTTTAACTGACTTCTGCACGCGCCTTTTTTACCGTAATACGCAGGTAGATATCGTACATGTTCGGGTCATTGCGTTTTTTCCTAACGAAGAAATTAATTCCTAAAGTACTGTATGTCCGCATGTTGTAATAGTTTAAGTTGAACAAATGTTAGTGGTCGGACTGCCCTTAAACCTCAATTGTCCATACTTAAAACTACAACAATCTGTGCATTGGTGTGCTCACCTTATTGCACACCGAAAATTTGGATTTAGATGATATCAATTGAATGCAATAAAAACAAAAAGCACTGATAATCATACAATTAACAGTGCTTTATTTTAACCTAAATAGTGGTTGGTCGGGATGACTGGAAGAAAGCTATTTAATCAACTTACTAACAATCAACACCTTATACTGTATTCCAAAACTGATTAACCGAACTCTAAACTGTACTCAAAACAATACATTCAGTGGCAAAACTTATGGATGTTTTACACCTCAAACTTAGGCATTTTTTTGATAAGTAACGATTAATGATTCAATGTATCTTATAGGTAAATCAATTTCTTCTTACTATGAAAAAGCTTGTCATATTGCTTTCAATGACCTTCTTAAGAATCAATCAGTCTTGTGATAGCGCAGATGGAGATATTGACTTTGAAGGTAACAACCTTTTGAATTTCAGTTCATCAATGCAGGATTGTTGGGAGAAATCATCGAGAAAAAGGATTTGGAGTTTAACGAATTCATTGAGTTTTCATATGACAATCAATTCATATCACACGAGAATTTATCGATAGCACTAACTATTCCCGTATTTGCATCAAAGAATCTCATCCTGAACAGTTTTATTTATTCTAAAATAAATTAAAAAATTCTTTAAGACACTATCACGAAGCATTTAATATCAAAAAATTCAAAGTGTATGGACGAGATAATTGAACATTCAAAATTTGGAGCAAGAAAAGAGGACAAGCAAGTAGTAGTTATTACAGGTAGCAGCGGCCTAATTGGTTCTTCGTTGATACAACGATTATCCAAAAATTACAGAGTGGTCGGTCTGGACAGAGTAGGCCCTCCTTACCCTCCCCTACAGGCTGAATGCGTTAATTTCGACATTACTGACGAAAAAGCCATAAATGCCGCAATGGAACGCATTCGATATGGATATGGCAACAAGATTGCCTCCGTTATACACTTGGCCGCCTACTACGATTTTGGAGAAAAGGACAATCCGAAGTATCACGAAATCAATGTAAAGGGCACCAAAAAGTTTCTGCAACAATTACAAGACTTTGACGTCGAACAATTTTTGTTCTCAAGTTCCAATCTTATTTACAAACCTACCGAACCTGGAGTTAAAATCAATGAAGATTGTCCTGTTGAGGCCAATTGGGGCTACCCTGAATCCAAAGTACTAACAGAGGACCTCATCAAAAAAAACAATGACGATATCAATGCTGTTTTCCTACGAATTGCTGGAATTTATACGGATGATGGTCATTCCATACCCATCACACAACAAATCAAACGTATTTATGAAAAAGAATTGCTCAGTCATTTCTATTCTGGAGATGTAGACCACGGTGATGTTTTTGTCCATTTGGAAGACGTGGTCGATGCTATAGAAAAGGCTGTGGACAATCGTAAAGAAATACCCAATGAAACCGCTTTAAATATTGGTGAGCCCACTTCGCCCACCTATCAAGAAATACAGGATGCCGTAGGCAATCTATTACACGGAAAAGATTGGGAAACCTATGAAGTGCCCAAATCTTTAGCTAAGGCTGGTGCATGGGCCCGCGATCTTGTAAGTGACCCTTTTATTAAACCATGGATGATCGATAGGGCCGGCACCCATTACGAACTCGATATTTGGCGAGCAAAGGATTGTTTGGGCTGGGAACCAAAACACAGGGTTATGGACACCCTGCCCAAGATGATTGAAGACCTTAAGGCAGACCCTGAGGCATGGTATAAAAAAAATAATCTCGACTAAACCATGGTAAACCGCACGGAACACATACCGCCAGGTTGGGATTACAATCCTGCGACATGGTCGCAACGTATTCCCATTGTCATCCTGGCATTTATAGGATTTGCAATAGCAACATATCTTTCATTCTACCAATTGGATTATATAGATACCGTTTGGGAACCCTTTTTTGGGGAAGGCAGTGTAACGATTTTGAATTCAAAGATTTCACATTTGTTACCGATACCGGATGCAGCCCTTGGTGCTTTTGGATATTTGGTAGATGCCGTGGCCGGTATAATAGGTGGCACATCCCGTTGGCGAAAGATGCCTTGGATTGTCATCGTGTTTGGTTTGGCCGTTGGACCTCTAGGGTTCATAAGTGTGATGCTGGTGGTCTTTCAACCGGTCCTTTTTTCGGCCTGGTGCACCCTTTGTCTTGCCTCGGCCGTAATCTCCATTGCCATGATCGGACCTGCAATGGACGAGATGTTGGCCAGTCTGCAATACATTCAACGGGCAAAAAAATCAGGAGCCTCGACTTGGAAAGTATTTTGGGGCGTACAACCCGAAGTAGAAAAAGTAAAATAACGTAACCAATATCCGTATGATGTGGACAAAATTTATAAATATCGTTTTAGGTCTATGGCTGATGACAGCACCTGCAATTTTGGGGTATGGTTCTGCCGCAGGGAATAACGGGCATATAATAGGCCCCATTATCGTTACTTTTTCCACTATTTCCCTTTGGGAAGCAACAAGTACCGTACAAAAATGGAACTATCCATTTGCGATTTGGCTGCTTTTGGCCCCATGGGTATTGGGCTATAACCTGTCCATTGCCATCGTAATGGATATGGTCGCCGGGGCCATGGTATTCGCTTTATCAACTGTAACCTCTAAAAAGAAAAATCGTTATGGAGGAGGGTGGTCCTCGCTTTGGCAAAAAAATCCCGACCATATGAAGAATCCAATGGAATAATCAAAAGCAATGTTCAACACAAATACATGGAATACACAAAAATTAAGTTGGTTTTACGCCATCATTATTGCTCTATTGGTCGCTTGTGCCTCCTTAATGCTGATTTATCATCAAATTATTGAAGTTTTTGACCTTCGTATCGTCTATGTTATCTTCATTTTACTGGGTATTTTGGGATTCTCCACCAATTTGGCGAGACATTCCAAAGAAGCCATTTCTTTTATCAAGGCATTCAAACTCTGTTTTAGAACAGGAACATTTATGTTTACCATATTGTTCACCATCGTCATTGTAACTGTTATCGTTGCCCCAAACATCGATGTGATGAAACAAGGTGGATTGGTCAGCAAGGAATCTAGTCGAGTAGGTTTTTTCTTTTCAATGGTCATTGAGATTTTTGCCACTATTTTGATAAGCTCTTTTGTCGCTGCCTTTATTCCCGGGATGATTCAAAAGAGTAAATAATATCTGCTTTACGAAGCTAGTTTTTCTTTAAAATTATTGATGGTGCCACCTTTCATCAATAAATCTATCTGCCGCTTGCTCAGTTTATGACTGAGTGCAACTTCTCTATGGTCATTCTTGTTTTTCACCAATGCCCGTATAGAGTTGCCCTCCGCTATATCCCTTTTTAAATTTTTAAAGCTAATTATTGCGCCTTGTTCCAGCACATCATAATCATCTGGGTTATTAAACTCCAAGGGTAGAATGCCAAAATTCACCAGGTTCTGCCACGCAATCCGGGCATAATCCTTTGCAATGACCGCGACTTGACCCAAGTATTTAGGTGCGATTGCTGCATGCTCCCTACTGCTTCCCTGTGCATAATTCTCACCGGCCACTACAATGTGCCCTCCGTATTTTTCCTTAGCGTTCAGCGCGCTTTTATAAAATGTTTCATCAATGACCGAGTATGAAAATTTACTGATTTCGGGAATATTGCTACGAAAGGGAAGTACCTCTGCACCTGCCTTCATAATCTCATCCGTGGAAATATTATCTCCCATTTTTAAGAGTATGGGCACTTCATATTCCGATTTTAATCCCTCCATATTGGGAAGGGATTTAATATTAGGGCCTTTTTTCAGCTTTATCTCTGTTTTATGCTTAGGGGGCGGCACCAACATATCTTTATTGATTATTTCTAATTCAGGAGCTTTAAATGTTGGGTATCCCATACCGTAAATATTCACAATTTTTCTTGGATCTGTAATTTCACCTGTTAAGGCAGAAGCCGCAGCAGTTTCAGGGCTGCACAGATATACTTGATCGTCCTTAGTGCCAGATCGGTCCGGAAAATTACGGGGCATGGTGCGTAAACTTATGGAGTTGCTCGCTGGAGCTTGCCCCATTCCTATACAACCCATGCATCCAGATTGATGAAAGCGTGCCCCTGCCTTTATCAAGTTTGCAAAGGCTCTGTTTTCAATCATATTCTGAATAATCTGTCGGGAGGTCGGGTTTATATCAAACGACACTTCTGGGTGTATTGCCTTATCCTTGACAATGGCTCCTGCCATCCAAAAATCACGCAATCCCGGGTTGGCCGAAGAACCAATCACTACCTGACCTATCTTTTTTCCCTCGACTTCTGTAACGGGTACCACATTTCCTGGACTTGTGGGCAAAGCGATCAAAGGGACAAGGGTATCCAAAACAATTTCATCTTCTAAATCGTAGGCACAATCATTGTCTGGAAGGATTTCCATCCAATCCTGTTCACGACCTTGAGATTTCAAAAAACGTTTTGTTTTTTCATCACTGGGAAAAACCGTGGTGGTCGCTCCCAGTTCAGCACCCATATTAGCTATGACATGGCGATCCATGGCACTTAAATATTTTAATCCTTCGCCGTGGTATTCAATTATTTTACCCACTCCACCCTTTACATCGTATCTACGGAGCATTTCGAGCACAATGTCTTTGGCACTGACCCAATCTGGCAGTTTTCCTGTTAACTTAACCCCCATTATCTTGGGCATTTTCACATAATAAGGCTGTCCGGCAATAGCAGTGGCCACATCGAGCCCGCCGGTTCCTATGGCCAACATTCCCAATGATCCCGCGGCACAACTATGGCTGTCCGAGCCCACTAGGGTCTTTCCCGGAATGCCAAAGCGTTCCATGTGTACAGGATGGCTTACGCCATTACCGGGCCTGCTGTACCATAGTCCGAATTTTTGGGCGGCAGAATGCAAAAAAAGATGGTCATCTGCATTTTTATAATCGGTTTGCAACAAATTGTGATCCACATATTGCACCGCCACTTCAGTCTTTGCCCTATCGAGTCCCATCGCTTCCAGCTCCAATTGAACCAAGGTCCCTGTAGCATCTTGAAGCAGGGCCTGATCTATGGTAATGCCAATTTCAGTTCCATGTTTCATTTCTCCCTTCACCAAATGGGATTGTATCAATTTTTGGGTGACGTTCAATGGTTTCATGATGCTAATAGGTTTTATAAAAAACAGTTTCAACCCATTGAATTATAAAAGTTTTCGTGGGCTTCCCTTTAAAATACAAATAATATGATGGAAAAGCCATGCTTTTGGAGCAAACAATTTATAGGTTTCAAAACCTAACCTATAAATACAAGGTGAGTTTTCATCAAAGAATTCCTGTAAGCAACACTTCTACAGATTTTTTTATGTTTTAAGCAAAAACTTGAAGCATTAAAGTCAATGATCATTATTGACAATCATTATGTTCAAAAGAAACTTCACTTAAGTATAGTGAATAACAAAGTGAACAATGGATAAAATAAAGTTTCTTTTCAAAAAATCCATCGAACAGATTCTAAAGAATTTGGGGAAACACGATGAATACAATTGCCGTTTACCTGGAGGTGGGTTATTGCATATTGAAAGTGGCCTACCGTATTTGATTGTTTACCGTAAGAAAACCAAAGATGTAGGAACAAAAGAAATCGTGCTCAGCGAGGCGTGCTATCTGGTCATAGGTCGGAAAGACTTTAAAGGATATCAAAACCTAATATTTGCATTGGCCGACCATTTTTCCACAAAATACGAATCTTATTTGCTGTTTGAGCTCTTTTCGGGCCCAGAAAACAGTACAAATTTTTCTATGAAAGGCCCGGCTGAACTACTACCAAAAACACTTAAAGTTTTGGAAAATGGCCTGCAACAAATCAACCTGATAGTTCCTAATATTCAGATAGGAACAAGAATGGAAAATACCAACTCAAGACATCCTGATGGACGGAGACCGCTATTAAGCATTGAAAAAACCAAACAATGTGGTGCCCTGCTTTTAGGGCTTGAAGTACCACCTATATACCGTGATGTCAAAAATCGGTTATATCCAGTTTTCTTTAGGGAATTCCATAATTTTTTAACCAAGGCAATGCAGCAAGCCATTTATGACTTTATACGGATACAGACCGTTTGTGGCGTTACGAGTTACAATGCTCTTGGCCAGCGATATCCCAAAGAAAAAGTTTTTGAAATTGACAGAAAACTATCGGACATTGAAAACTCCTATCAGTTTTTGTGGTTGGTATCCCCTTCGAACATACATAATATTAAAAATACATTTTTTGACAGCGGTTTTGAGACCATACTTGATTATCACTATCGTTTGTTGCCCATAGACCCCGATTTATTGAAAAGAAAACTTTATGAGCTTAGGATTGAAAAAATTGAAGACCCTACCCTATCCTACATTTTTCGTCAGAAACGGGAAGAACTCGATCATCAAATTTCTATGCTCAACGAGCGGGGCACTGCCAATTTCTTTTACAACAGCATTCGCCTGCATCATGGTATTGAACGTGAACTAAAAGAAGAAGCCGAGAATTTATTAAAACATCTTCCGGAAACCAACTCAGAGGACAATGAGGATTCCAGAATGGACACACAGGAGTTTGCTGCATTGGCACAAAAAGAAATTGATTTTCTAAAGAAACAGGATAATAGCTTTACATGTAAAATTCATATCCGCAAGGATTTAAACATTATGATGGTTTCTCAAGGCGACCTCTACATTCCAGCGGATTATAATGTCAAAAGGTATGAAGCTGAGGCTTTGATACAACATGAAGTGGGAATCCATGCCCTGACCTATTTCAATGGCAACCAGCAACCCTTTAAACAATTGAGCGTTGGATTGGCAGATTATGACCCGATGCAAGAAGGCCTAGCGGTTTTTTTTGAGTATATGGCAGATGGTCTAAGCACAAACCGCTTGCGAACATTGGCCGGGAGGGTTATAGCTGGCTGGGCCAGGTTGAATGGTAAAGATTTCAAAAAGATTTTTGAACTGCTAGTTAAAGAATATGGCTTCAGCAAAACACGGGGCTTCAATATCACCTCAAGAATTATGCAGGGCGGCGGTCTTCTCAAGGACATCATCTATTTAAAAGGACTTTTGAAATTGATGCATTACCTAAAAAATGGTGGTAAAATAGAGCCCTTGCTCTCTGGAAAATTCGGTTTCCATCATATCGAAACCATACAACAATTGACCGAACGAAACATACTGAAACCGCCAGTGTTGAAACCTAGATATCTTCTTGACTTGAATTTTGAGGCCAAAGTAGAAACAATAAGACAGGGTTTACCTGTTTACAATATGGTATGCGACAGTATTCCTAAAGAAACTCAAATTGCAAACAAATGAGAATATGTTTTGTCTTAAATAAAGTGGCCACAGAGGCCAATGGTACGTCCATAGCATTGATGACCAAAGCCCATGAAATGGGTCATAATGTCAGTGCTACAGGGGTCGGTGGCTTTAACCTTGACTATGCGGGCACCATAACCATTGATGTCACAGCAGTAAAAAAAGGAAAGGAAATCAAGAAGCCGGAGCAATACCTCGAAGCCTTAAAAAGTAAACAGGCCCTACAAAAAAGAATAGAGGCCAGTTCTTTGGACGTCCTGTTTATAAGGAATAACCCGACGGAAGAACGCGCTGGAAGAGAATGGGCCGAACACTCCGGAATTGCATTTGGTCGAATGGTACAGCAACTCGGAGTGCTCGTACTCAATGATGCATATGCCCTTTCAAACGCATTCATTGATAAACTTTATTTTGAGGAGTTGCCCAAGAGCATCAAACCCGCCTCCATTATTACCCGGAACAAAGAGGATATATTAGCCTTTTGGAAAGAAAACAATAAGAAAATGGTGTTGAAACCCTTAGAAGGTTCGGGAGGGCAAAACGTATACTTGATTGATGAAAACCAGAAAAATCTCAACCAGATTATATCCACCTTAACCGCGGAAGGATATATCATAGCACAAGAATATCTTCCCGAAGTAAAGCACGGCGATGTTCGCGTGCTACTCATGAACGGTAAAATATTAGAGCAAGATGGTAAGCAGGCCATTATTCGACGTGTAAGTGGCAAAGGAGAGTTTAGAAGCAATTTTTCCCTTGGAGCCACTGCGGACAACAGTAAACTAACCGGTGCCATGCAGCACATTGTGGACATAACAGCTCCAAAATTGATCAATGATGGACTCTTTTTTGTGGGTCTGGATATTGTAAAGGACAAACTGATAGAGATCAACGTACTGAGTCCTGGTGGTTTAGCCAAGTTCAACAAAATAGGTCTACCGGATTTTACGCAAACCGTAATCCGGGCAATAGAACGAAAATTGGAGTTTAAAAAAATGCATGGCAACCATATTTCAAACAAGACTTTAGCAACTATGCAATAATATAAACTATGGAAAAGGAAGTATCCAGGATAATCGGTGAATATAATTCTGGAACACCTGGCCCCCTATTATTTGTAACAGCAGGTGTTCACGGCAATGAACCCAGTGGGGTAATTGCCTTGCAGAAAGTATTTCGTGAATTACAACAGAATAAACCAAAAATCAAGGGTACCGTGGTGGGTGTCTCGGGAAACCGCGAAGCACTTAAGAAAAATGTCCGATTTATCGACGAGGACCTGAATCGTATTTGGACCCAAGAGAAATTGGACAAAGAAATCCCTGAATCGTCCGAACAGATAGAAATGGGGCGTATTATCGGTGCATTGAACCGGTACCCCAAAAGGCATTATTATAAGCAATACTTTTTGGATTGCCACACCACGTCCTCAGAGAGTCTGCCCTATATATCGGTACAAGAAGTAAATGACAATGACCAATGGGCAAGTCGTTTTCCAACCTACATCGTAAGAGGTTTCAGTGATTTGATCACTGGCGATATTGATCATTATTTAAGTCGCCACGGCCTTACCGGTTTTGTTTTTGAGGGCGGACAACACGAAAGCGAAACCGCTGTTGAAAATCACGAAGGCATAATATGGTTGGCCCTCAAGAAAGCTTTGGACCTTGACTTACATTCCATTTCGTGTTATCCCGAATGCGTTAAAAACTTTACGAAAAAAAACGCTCCCCAACCAAAAACCTTCGAAATCGTGTATCGCCACAGTCTTCAAGATGAGGATGATTTTAAAATGGAACCTGGATTCAAAAACTTCAGCAAAATTGAAGAAAAACAATTGCTGGCCCTGCACAATGGAAAAGAAATTCGAAGTGACCGGGATGGTTATATTTTTCTGCCTCTCTATCAATCCAAGGGAAATGACGGTTTTTTTATTATAGAAGAAGCAAAAGCGCATTGAGCAACTATAGACAGTAAGCAATATTTAATGGTTAAACCCAAAAATGTTGAAAACACGTTAAATGACTAGACTACAGCCAAGAACATACTGGGGAAAATTTAAAGATAAAATCAGGTCGCTCTTTTCGGGTGATTTATCTTCGGGTGTGCTTATGGTACTTGCTGTAATAGCAGCCTTGGTAATTGCTAACGCAGGTTGGGCTTCAGAATATCATGAATTTTGGGAACAACAATTGAACATCCAACTAAACAACACCAACTTGGAAATTACTTTTCATGAAATAGTAAATGATGGTCTTATGGCCATTTTCTTTTTTATGATTGGACTGGAAATAAAACGGGAACTTATCGCAGGTGAACTTTCTAAACCCAGAAAGGCATTGTTGCCCATTTTATGTGCAATTGGAGGACTCATTTTCCCAGCGTTGATTTATTTCTCACTCAACTTTGGGAAAGACACTATGCCTGGCTGGGGAATTCCCATGGCAACCGATATCGTGTTTGCTTTGGTATTGTTGACCTTGGTAGGAAACAAAAAAGTCCCTTCCAGTTTAAAAATATTTATAACAGCCCTTGCTGTTATCGATGATCTCTGCGCTGTGCTGATCATTGCTTTTTTCTATACCGATCAAATTGTTTTTGACAGTCTATTATGGGGTTTCATATCTTTTTTTGTGCTGCTGATAGCTAATAGAATCGGTCTGCGAAATCCTTTATTTTATGGCGTAGTGGGTCTTTTGGGCATTTGGACAGGTTTTTTCCTTTCAGGCGTGCACGCCACCATTGCCGGGGTAATTACAGCCGCTGCCATTCCAGCAAAAGTGGGAATGAACGAAAAACAGTTCACCAACAATATCAGAAACCTTATCGACACTTTTGACAACACACGATCATTGGATACCGTATTTATACAAAAAGAGCAGCTTGAGTTGGTGCATATTATTCAAAAGGCCATACGTAAAACAGTTCCTCCTTTGCAGACTATTGAAAAGGTATTACAGCCCTTCGTGAATTTTGTTGTACTCCCCTTATTTGCCTTTGCCAATACAGGCCTGGTTATTAAGGCTGAAAATATGGGCCAATTGTGGCAACCGCTATCTCTTGGTATTATTTTAGGTCTGGTTGTAGGGAAATTTTTGGGCATATCTTTAATTGCCCGATTAGCCGTTGCCGCCAAAATCGCCAAACTACCACAAAAAGTGAAATGGCCACAATTATATGGAGCAGCAGCCTTTGCCGGTATAGGGTTTACCATGTCCATATTTATTGGGGGGCTGGCCTTTGATAATGAAGCATATGTTTATCAGTCCAAGTTGGCAATTTTATTGGCATTTGTTTTGGCTGTTCTATTAGGTAGCGTGATTTTTCGCTTTTTTGTGAAATCAGAAAATGGACAAAATGTATCAACAGCATGAAAATAGTTGCACTGGTTTTGAACAATTATTCAAATTTATCAGACTGTTGCATTTTTTTGCTCTTCTATACCGTTTAGAAGCTTTTTAAATGGAGTATTGAATTTGTCGATGCCCTCTTCCACAAGATTATGCGCAATTTGCTTCATTTGAATACCTGATTCTTCTATTTTTTCCAATCTCTTTGAGGCCTTATCCATATCATTCTTCAAACTATCCGTAGCCTTTCCATGGTCCCGAAATGCATTGAGCGTTTCCATGGGAAGGGTGTTAACGGTGTCCTCTCCTATCAAAGCCTCCACATATTTCACATCGCTATAGGATGGGTCTTTTGTACTGGTACTGGCCCACAGTACTCGTTGCGGTTTGGCGCCTTTAGCTTCTAATTTTTTGAATCTTTCGCTAGAAAATACTTCTTCATAGATCGTGTAGGCTTTCTTCGCAGATGCTATGGCCGCTTCGCCTTTGATATCATGCAATCCTTTCTCTTCCAGCAGAGGGTCTACCATAACATCGATACGGCTAAGGAAAAAACTTGCCACGGAACGCACTTCATCAGTGGGTTGGCCGGCATTAAATCTTTCTTCCAGCCCATCGATATAAGCTTCTGCAACTTTTCTGTATCTATCCAAGCCAAAAAGCAATGTAACATTTACGTTTATTCCTTCGGAGATACATTGATGTATTGCTGGAAGCCCCTCCAACGTCCCCGGAATTTTGATCATCACGTTCTTGCGGTCCACTTTTTTCCAAAGTTCCCTGGCTTGTTCAATAGTGCCGCCTGTATCACGGGCCAGGTGCGGGGAGACTTCTAGACTAACAAAGCCGTCATCTCCTTTGGACTCATCATAGACCGGCCTGAAGATATCCGCTGCTTGCTGTATATCCGCAATTGCAATCTCAAAAAATATATCTTCATTGTCCATTCCCTTTTTTGAAAATTTTGCGATGTCCCCATCATAATCAGAACTGTTGCTGATTGCCTTTTCAAAAATGGCAGGGTTTGAGGTAAGGCCGCGTAAGCCATCCTCCTCTATAAGCTTTTTCAATGTACCGGAATCCATTAGGTTGCGGTCCAGTAAATCCAGCCAAATACTTTGGCCGTGTCTGCGTATTTCTCTTAAGTTGTTCATATCATTTTATTCTTTGTTTGTTCTACATTCTTTTTAAGAAAGCAGCGCCTTTGCTTTTTCAACTATATGCTCTACAGTGAAACCATATTCTTCCATAAGCTCTGCACCAGGAGCCGATTCTCCAAATCTGTCAACACCGATTACAGTGCCTTCATCTGTTACATACTTGCACCACCCCATTGGTGAGCCCGCTTCAACGGCCAATCGTTTTCTTATGGTCTTGGGCAATACTTTTTCTTTATAATCATCCTCCTGTTTTTCGAAAAGTTCCCAAGAGGGCATGCTCACGACCTGTGCGGCAATGTTCTGTTCTTTTAGTTTTTCTTGGGTGGCAATCACCAATTGTACTTCTGAACCCGTACCAATGAGAATAATTTCAGGTTCGTCATCAGCTTCGGAAAGTATATAAGCTCCTTTTTCCAGGGCATCGGCTTTCACATATTTTTCCTGATCAATTATGGGAAGTCCCTGTCGTGTTAAAACAATTGCAACTGGCCCTTCGGAATGTTGGATGGCCACACGCCATGCATGTGCGGTTTCATTGGCATCTGCTGGACGAATAACCATTAAATTGGGCACAGACCTGAGGCCTATCAATTGCTCCACGGGCTGATGTGTTGTACCATCTTCGCCCAGGCCAATACTATCGTGCGTGTAAACTAAAATTGGGCGAGTTTTCATGATGGCTGCCAGACGTATCGGAGGTCTCATATAATCTGAGAATATAAAGAAAGTAGCACCGTATGGAATTAAATAATTGTTCAATGCCATTCCGTTTAAAATAGCTCCCATGGCATGCTCCCTAACCCCAAAGTGAAAATTACGGCCCTCTCTAGTGTTTGCTGAAAATGATTCATAATCTTCCAACTCCGTAGCGTTGGAAGGTGCCAAGTCGGCTGAGCCTCCTATTAAATTGGGTAGATACGCTGCGATAGCGTTCAAAGTTTTTCCAGAGGCTTTACGCGTCGCCATTTTCTCCCCTGGGGTAAACACCGGTAGTTCTTCCTCCCAGCCGTCGGGTAGGTTTCCGTTGGTCAATTGTTCATATTCCTTAGCGAGTTCGGGATATTGCTCTTTATAATTTTCAAATAGTTGGTTCCACTCCTCTTCTTTTTTAACGCCTTTTTTACCTGCATCACGATACAGGTTCAATACCTCTTCATCTACGTCAAATTTTGAATCCGAATCAAAACCAAAGTTTTGTTTAACAAGCTTTACTTCATCTTCACCCAAAGGAGAACCATGAGCTTCTCCGGTATCCTGTTTGTTGGGACTACCATAGGCAATATGCGTTCTCACCTTGATAAGAGAAGGGCGATCGGTTTCTTCTTTAGCCTGATTTATAGCTTTGGAAAGGGCTTTTACATCGTTGCCATCATCCAGTTCTTGCACATGCCAACCATAGGAATCAAAGCGTTTGGCCGTATCATCCGTAAAGGTGATGTCGGTATCTCCTTCTATGGAGATATGGTTGTCATCGTATAAATAGATAATGTTGCCTAACTTTAAATGCCCGGCTAAGGAAGCAGCCTCGGCACTGATTCCCTCCATAAGATCACCATCACTGCAAATGGCGTATATCTTATAATCAAATAAATTAAATTGAGGTTTGTTGAAGCGTGCAGCCATGTATTTCTGTGCTATGGCAAAACCGACACCATTGGCAAAACCTTGACCCAATGGCCCTGTGGTGACTTCCACTCCCTTTAATAAATGTTTTTCCGGATGCCCTGCGGTTTTGCTGTGAAGCTGCCTAAAGTCTTTAATATCATCCATGCTAATATCATATCCGGTCAAATACAGAAAATTGTATTGCAGGATACATGCATGCCCTGCAGATAAAATAAATCTATCCCTATTGGCCCAATCTGGGTTTTCAGGATTGTAGTTCATGGCTTCCATCCAAAGCACATGCCCCATGGGCGCAAGCGCCATGGCTGTTCCCGGGTGCCCCGATTCGGCTTTCTGTACGGCATCTATTGCTAATATTCTTACAGTATCTATTGCTTTTTGCTCTATGCTTTCCAAGGTTTCGTTCATACTCAAGGGTTTTAGGTTTGTTTGCATTATAGCTTTATACCTTAGAAAATACGGATTGTTCAAAAATTGGATTGATGGTATCGATACAAAAATTGGTTCAAATAGTTAAGAATGCATGCAATGAAAAGGGCATCCTTATAGTTTTAGAACCAAAAATTAAATCGAAAAGGGCAAAGAATCCCCATGTTGATGTATACGTTTAAAGAGATTAATGAGTGAAGCAATCTTTCAAGATTCAATACTAATTCTCTTAAAAAACACAGAACTATGAAACAATCTTATCTTCCCTATTGGTATGGCATTGGTATAGCTGCTGCCGCCATCGCATTTTTTATATTGTTATCACTTTTTGATTTGCACACGAATCCTTTTTACAGCGCAGCAAACATTATATTCTTTGGAGCTGGATTGTTTTTGTTAGGATTAAAATGCAAGAATACTGCCAATGGTGATTTTAAATATCAATATGGATTCTTGGCCATGTTCAAGGCCGGAGTTTTTGCAACTCTCATCATTTCATCTGTTTTTCTCTTGTACATAACAGAACTTAATACAAGTTTTTTAGCAGAGATGCTTACCGTTTGGAAGAAAGATTACAATATTACGCCCAATATCGTAGTCTTTGGATTGGTACTGATGGGGCTTTCTACCAGTTTGGTGTTCTCTTTAATCCATATGCAACTATTTAAAAAATCTCAGAATACCGAAAAAGGTAAAAAACATACGTTATAAAACCACCTGGCACCGGAGCCATGTTCGATTGTTTTTTTCGATACCATCAATTTAAACTTCATTTAAGTCAACCTTTGTTCCATCCATATTTTAGATTATTGATTCAATGGATATTAACATTAAAACTTTTATACTATGAAATTGAAAGATAAGAAAATAGCCATATTGGCCACGGATGGATTTGAACAATCTGAACTTTTTGAACCTTTGGAAGCACTCAAGAATGAGGGGGCAACAGTTGATATTGTTTCCAATAAAGAAAGAGAGATTACAGCTTGGAACAAAATGGATTGGGGCAAGAGCATTGAAGTGGATACAACTGTCGATTCTGCCCATGTATTGCATTATGATGCCTTGGTATTGCCTGGTGGATTAATAAACCCTGATATTTTACGAATTCATACAATTGCCGTTAATTTTGTAAAAGCATTTTTTGAAAGACATAAACCCGTCGCTGCAATTTGCCATGCTCCATGGCTTCTAATAAATGCTGATGTTATTGATGGACGAAAAGTTACTTCCTACAAAAGCATAAAAAAAGATGTTATTAATGCAGGCGGGCTATGGGAAGATAAAGAAGTGGTTGTGGACAACGGCTTGGTAACAAGTCGAAACCCTGATGATTTACCTGCATTTTGCAGTAAAATTATAGAAGAAGTTTTAGAGGGAAAACACGAGGGACAACACGCGTAACATCTTCACCTGATTATATAAACTCAAAGAGGGGCGGCCAATTCAATGGTCGCCCCTCTTTGAGTTATTGCATTACAACATATTTCAAGTACAATTTAATGCATAGGGCTTAACTTGGTTCCGTCCATACTAAGATTCTTCAGTTACTATCTTATCATCCTTTGCACCAAGTTTTTTCAAATCTTCAACCACGCTTTCAATCATTTTTGGTGGGCCGCAAACATAAAAATATTGTAAGAAGTCCGATACGGTATCCTTTAAGTACTTCTCATCAATATGACCATGGGCGTACTTCTCCGCATCCTCCTTGGATAAGATGTTTAGGAAATTACTTCCGAGCAGACTACTAAACCAATCCTCAAGAAAAATATCCTTTACCGTCTTGTTGGCAAATATCAGGGTGTTATTGCTCATTTTACTTTGCTCCTCTAACGACTTGAAAATGGCAATAAAAGGAGTCACTCCTGCACCTCCTGCCAAAAATATCCCGTTGCCCTTGAACTTGATTGCACCAAAAACATCTCCTACAACAAGTTCATCACCAACATCTAGTTCGGTAAGCTTCGCTGTTACGCCATCATGTTCCGGATATACCTTAATCGTAAATTCCAACACATCTTCTGTTGGCAAGTTTGTAAAGGTAAACGGTCTTTTTTCATCCTTCCAATTCTCTTGGTTGATGGATATCTCGGTAGCTTGACCAGGCTCAAAGTTGTAATCATTTGGTTTTTCGGTAACAATTCTCAAAACATTGTAATTGATCAATTCAATGGATTTGATTTTTACGGTATGCGATTTCATCTATTCTTTTTTACATTCATAAAACTGATAAAAGTATCCGAACAAGCTGCTTTGTTTTGATATCTACTATCTCTAGAGGGGCAAAGTGTGACGCACGTAAAAAAACAGAACTAGTTCGGAACTTTCAACTTTAAATAAATTAAGCATTGGTAAATCGATAGGTTAATCAGATACATACAATTGTTGACTCGATTGAGCAGAAATTAAGCAAACGAAACACTCTTTAAAATACATTATGAGTGTGAAGAGGCATCGATTAACTCATTTCAGTCAATCTTAATTTTTATTGCAACAATCTAAAGCTTTTTCATTGTTATATTATGGTTGTCTATGAATTACAGCAGTGAAGTTGGCAAACTTCAACGAGCTTCAATACAAACTCAAAAACCGCTAGGAAAAATGGAAAAGAAAGGAAAAAAAGAACATTGGAAAGCCAAAGATAGTGCTCCAATGGAAACAAAACAGGAAAACGATATAGGTGTGGAAAATCGAACAACACACTCCACAAAGAATAGGTTTCCATGGCTCACCATCATTGCAGTGATAGTATTGATTTCTATTGTAGCCATTACCATACTTACAGGAGCCTAGGAATTTTATATGTGTTAGTGCTACTCCCCTTTGGACTTATTTCTTTCCCCCAACTTATCATCTATATAGCCGAAAATAATATTTATAACAACCACTAAAACGGTGAGAATAGTCAACTCTATCCACATGACCATAGCTGCCAAGCAACCTGCTCCTGCACTGCACCATAACGTAGCCGCAGTTGTAAGACCCTTTACCCGCTCCTCTTTCTCTTTTTGAAGAATTACACCTGCGCCCAAAAATCCTATTCCCGTAACAATTTGACTAAGAACCCTGGTAATATCGGTATACTCTTCGCCATAAAACCTCAAGGATATTAATACAAAAACAGCAGAACCTATCGCTACTAAAGTATTGGTTTTCAAGCCCGCCTCTTTACCTTTAAGTTCTCTTTCCAATCCTATTAAAAGCCCGGAAATGGTGGCTAAGCCCACTTTTAGGGCAAAATCCATTATTTGAGCTGAATCATTTGTGAATACTTCTGTCATAAATATCAAATTAAAGAACCACCTTTAAGTAGGAGTTGCTAAAAGCTACACTGTTCTGTTCTAACCCATTACCCCATAAAGTCTTAATCTTAACGCTATTCATTATTAAGTTCGGTGACCAGAAAAAATGAATATCCGTTCTAGAGCAATAAAAATATCAAATGGGGCAATCAAACCCGTGTTATTTTAAAACCTTTGACCTAAAGCAAAGAAAGAAGGTCTTTGCAGTAAATCAATATGATGATTATGCCAAATACCAGAATAAAAAACGAGGAACAATATGAAGCCCTACTTGATAAAGGGTACAGTAAAGAAAAAGCTGCCAGGATTGCCAATACACCAGATGCAGGAAAGAAAGGTGGAAAAGCAAGTCCATATGAGGAATGGACGAAAGAACAGCTCTATGACCAAGCCCAAAATGTGGGCATCGATGGTCGCTCCAAAATGGACAAAAAAGAACTTATCCAAGCCTTACGAAACAATTGAAGGAACCTATTCGGTTCATTTTCCTTATTTGCAAAACGGAACATAAAAAAAGAATACCGTAAGTCCAAAACAAATGTTTTTAAAAATAAAAAAAACAGAATATTCGCCAAAGGAAAAACCGGTACTGATTTGGGACGGTACATGCGGGTTTTGTAAATTTTGGATTATCCGCTTGCAAATTACCACCAAAGATAATATAGCCTATCTGCCTTATCAAGATGCTGCTGATAGATATAAGGATATTCCTGTAAAGGAATTTAAGAAAGCTTCTCGCTTGATTGAACCGAACGGTAAGGTTTTTAGTGGTCCCGATTCCTTTTACCGAAGTCTAAAATATACTAGCATAAAATCCCCTTGGCACAATTGGTACCAAAATAGCAAATGGTTTTCCAAGTCCAGCGACCATACCTATATCTTTATTGCTAAAAACAGGGCGTTGCTGTTCAAGTTAACGAAAGTCTGTTTTGGAAAAAACCCAACCAATTTAAAGCATTATTGGCTTATTTATCTCGCTATCCTTGTTTTTGTAGTAATCATTGCTTTACATACGTTGTCACAGCATTAATAATTTTTTCTTCCATACCAAAAAAATGTTTGAGGGCAAAGGCCCAAACCAATAGAATAATTCCTATAATAAATAATATGGTGTTTAAGCTAATCTCAAAACTGAACTGTTTATTACAAAACAATAATAACCCCAAATCCTTACCACAAACTTTTGCGCATGGATCCTATCGGGTTTTTGTAGTGTTCCGGTAGATAAGCGTAAAACAAAAACCCGAAAGGGCGCAACCTACTTTTTGGATTTCAATAACCCATGTCCTCACCTGTGCCCCTAGCTTTATCGATTCCCCTCCCAAGAGCCTTGATGATCTTGGCCGCTATTTGCATTTTATTGGTCGGTATACTGGGAGCTTTTACACCCATAGTCTTTAAAAGTTTAAAGGCCATGTCCTTTTCCTTTGTGGGCAGTCCCATTACCTTGGCAAAGAACTTCCCCGGTTCCTTGGCATGGGCCTTTCTCCCAACATAGGATTCCACATAGTTCCTTTTGAAGCCCGTTGTCCTGTCAAAAGTCTTCTCCGCTGCTTGGTAAAAATTGTCCCTATCAAATCCTCTCTTGACCATCTTTCCGTTCAGTTCCACTTCGGATGCCTTGTGCTTGGCCATGGGGGAAAGGGTATAGGTGTTCGTTACGTCCCTTCTGCTCACTATGATATGGATATGGGTCTGTGGCCCCTCTTTTTGCATTCCTGCGGCCACCAATTGTCCATTCTGTTTGTGTGGGGCCAATCTTGTTTGCTCTGCAATACTCTTTTCAAGCTCTTTGACGTTCCCTATGGATTCGCCACGCTCAACTTTTCGTATCTCGTTCCTGAGCCTTGCTATCTCCCCTCGGTAGGGTGCATTCTCCCGGACCTGTTTGTCAAATCCCCGATAGGTGCGTTCATGCTCAATCTTGGCATAGTATTTCAGGTTCTCGGCCTTGACCTCTTGGTTCCTATGGAAATTCTTGGCATAGTCCTCCATGAGTTTCCTTGTGTATTCCCTTAGCATATTTGGGTCATTGCCTATGGCCTTTAGTTCCCTTTGGTTGGGACTGACCACTATGGAATAGAATTTCGGGTCTTTCTGCCTCAATTTGGCCGTATTGGCATCTATTTCATCGATGACCGTTTGAGGGCTTACGCTGTCGTTTTCTTGGTCAAAGAATTCCTCCCTGTGTTCGGGTAATCTATCCTCGTTTTCCTTTTCCAGATAGTCCACATAGTTCCCCACACTGGAGTTGTAGGTACTGCCTATTTTCTGTGCTGAGACGGTAAGGTACATGGCTGTTATCTTAATTGGTATTTGAGGCTCTCAAAATCCCCAATGCCCATATTTATTTTTAAATAGGGTTTTCCCATCATCGGCTCTACCTTTTCAACGTTGTTAAGGATTTCATTGCAACGTTTTTTATATTCTTTGAATTCTTGCAGCATTCTATCATGCTCCACTTTTGGAACGGTATTCCTAGGCTCCAAAAAATCCATTCGCTCTTCCTGTATCTGGACGGGTTTCCGTCTCGGTTTCCTTCCATCCTTTACATAGGCCTCATAAAGTATCAACACCATTTCATAGGTGGGTCGGATACTGGTCTTTTCCATGTTCTTGATAATGGCAATAAGCCTATCGAATTTTTTCATCATCTGACGCTCCATCTTTTTGATACTGTCAAGGATGATCTTTGTCCCCTCTCCAAAAGGGTCGAGGTTGTTCTCCTTGAAGTATTGTATCATTCCGTCCAACACTTCGCTATGGGATTTGTTGAATTTTTTGGAATAAGTGCGAAAGCGTGTGGCCGTTTCCTTCTTTACGGTGATATTGGAATAACCACCGCTCCCTTTTTTTGTTCTATCATTTGTTGATTGCTTTTCCATAGGTATTTTTCATTTTTTCGTCAAATTGCGTCAATTTTTGCGTCAAAAATTTCCAGTGTTTACAGGGCTTCCCATAGGGTTTACTGTAGATTTCAAAAAAGTCTACTGTAGGTCCATATTTTCCACAGTATTCCAAAATCGATTCAATCAACTGGTTTTCAACGTTTTGAAGACCCGAAAATAACCGTGATGGCGCAATCTGCGCATCACCCTCTTGCTATTCCGAACAACTCCCATTCAGTCGTAGTTCTGAATACCCTTTTCAATCCCCGATTGCCTTTTTATGTTCCTTTTGGTTCATATGGTCAATCAGGTTCTGCATGTCCTCCCCTATCTTGTGTTCCAGTACCCTTGCATAGATCTGGGTAGTGGACAGTTTGGTATGGCCGAGCATTTTGGAAACGGTTTCTATCGGGACTCCATTGGAAAGGGTTACCGTTGTTGCAAAAGTGTGCCTGGCCGAATGAAAGGATATGGTTTTATAAATACCACAAGCCTTAGCAATTTCCTTTAGATATTTGTTTGTCTTTTGATTCGAGAGTACAGGTAGTATTTTAGTATCGGTCTCTGGACTGTCCCAATACTTTTCAATGATTTCTTTTGCTTTGGGCAATAGGGGCAGTTTTACACTTTCCGATGTCTTTTCCCTTTTGGTATAGATCCATTGGTTTCCATCTATGCCCAATACCAGTTGATTCTTTTCAAGTTCCCGGACATCGATATAGGATAGGCCTGTATAACAGGCAAAAAGGAAAGCATCCTTGACCTTTTCATATCCTGCTCCAGTGAAGTCCGTTTCTTCAATGAGCCTAAGTTCCCTTTCCGTTAGATAACTGCGTTCAGTTTTATGAAAGCGGAGCCTATAGTTAATGAAAGGGTCTTTGTCCAACCATTCCAACTTAACGCCCAGCCTGACCATTTTCATCAAACGCTCCAAGTGTTTCATAGCTCCATTATTGGTACATTTTTTTCCCTTTTGGAGTTGTGGGCCGTTCAATAGATAGTGTTCAAAATCGGTAATGAACTTATAGTTCAATTGTTTCAATCTGATGTCGGGTAGCTTGTATTTGGATTCCAAAAAACGAAGGAGATACTTTTTGGTCCCATAATAGTTCTTCATCGTTCCGGGGCGGAGTACACTCTTTTGTGTTTTGTTATGATACTCGATAAGTTCAAACAGGGTATTATGTTGCTCGTCCTGCCCTAGATAACGGGCCTTAATGGCCTGTGCCGTGATCACCTTTTCTTCCCGCAATAATACCTTGTGGGTGTCCATAATCTGGGCATATACCTCATCAAGGTAGCTGTTCAATAAACGGGCCTTGTGGGTCAGACCATGGAGCCTTCCCTTGTTTTCATCCCATTCATTCACCGAAACATATCGTTTCAGACTAATCTCAGCCCGTTTTCCATTGACGGTGATTCGGGCATAAATGGTCAGCTTTTGGGGATTATTTGAAATGTCCCGTGTGAAGAGAAGTACTTTTAAAGTGTTGGAATTGCGCATAATACATAACTTTTGGGTTTGACAAAACAGGTTTGCAAAACACCCATAAACAGCGTCAAACTGTAGCTAAATTATGCACAAGGAACGTACCGAACCATTCACCGAACTCTACACCTTTTATATGTATTTAAATGATATCAAATGAACGCACAAAAAACAAAAAGCACTGTCAATCAGTCAGTTGACAGTGCTTTGATACCACCTATTTAGTGGTTCGTCGGGATGACTGGATTCGAACCAGCGACCACGCGCACCCCATGCGCGTACGCTACCAGACTGCGCCACATCCCGAAATCAGCAAAATGCTGACAAAATCCAAAAAAACAATACCCAAATTTCAATTCCGCCTTACTGCCAAGCAGTCTGGGTACCAGACGGAGTCCATCCCGAGCGTAGCCGAAGGGCCACATCCCGAAATTGGACTGCAAAAATATAAATTTTGATGAGATTTTAACCTAGAGCTGATAAAACTTTTAATGTATCATCAAGAGTTCTGAATTTTAATTTTCTGGACACTGGTAAGTATCTTATTCCCTATATAATGTAAAGTGTCCCACAAACTGTTGTTTTTCATTGTCGTTGGCATTTACAACATACCAATAATCTCCTGTTGGCAGTGGTTTACCCTCATAGTTTCCATCCCATTTTTTTACTTGGTCCAAACGTGCCACTACTCTTCCGTACCGATCGTAAATTATTACATCAATGAAAGGGAAATACTCACGGTTCTCTGGATACCAATAGTCGTTTAGGTTGTCGCCATCTGGGGTAAAGAAATTTGGCATTTCGGGCATTCCCTCAAAGTTGAATGGCAACACTATACTGGCCTCACATCCATTTTGATCACGAACCATAATATTAATATTGGAATCCACCGTAATATTGAAGGTGTTTACCTCACCATAAGACTCTCCTTGGAAGAAGTACTCATAACCTCCAAAACCGCCGGTTGCGATTGCCGTAACTTCATCAGGACCGGTTTTAGTGGCCTCCAATGTAAGTGGTTCGTATGCTTCAACTTCGAAGTCAACAAAAGTGATACAGCCATTGGAATGATAGATGTAAACCGTATGCTCTCCTGCCGGTAAATCTCCAAAGGTGCGCTGGTTGGTCGCCATCATTACATCGTCTACATCCAAAGAGAACAATAAGTCAGATAGTTGAGAACTGTCCTCGATATTAATGGTAACTGTGCTATTCGGGAATATACCTTCACAACCATATTCCACCACAGGTTCTGCAATAATATCCACCCCTACCCCAATTTCTGCAATTACATTGGTTTGGCAGCCATTGGCATCCCTAACAAATACAACATAGGTTTCACCTCCTTGAAGGTTATCAAAAAATAAGTTATCGTTTTGTACAAAATCAGCATCGTCGGCGGAGTTTACACTTGTGTAATAAGGAGCTGTACCTCCAGTAACCTCAAGGGTCATGGTTCCATCCGCATCGCCCATACAGGTTTCTGGGGTTGTATCTACAACTCCCGCTACCAACTCCATAGGTTGGGTAATCTCCACTGTTCTGGTAATGGTACAGCCTAAATCATCCTGTATAATGATATCGTACGTTCTCGGTGCCAAGTTGGTAAATGTCTTTCTATTTGGGTTTACGGGGTCATCGCCTTCAAAAAATTCACTTAAAGTATCAGAAATTGAATATCTGATCTGACCTGTTCCTCCACTAGCCTCAATAATGATCTGTCCATTCATATCCCCGGAACACAACACGGGCACCGCCTCCAAATAATCCAATACCAATGGGTCTCTTGGCTCAATAACTATGGGGCTCGAAATAGCCTCACATCCGCCACTTTCAGCATACACGTAATATGTTCCCGGATTCAATTCCCTAAAGATACCCGAGCTTTGGGCAGGACGAACAATGGTTGCTGCCGATGGAGGCAATGTATTGGAATTTACCAAGGTATAAACATAATTTCCGATACCTCCAAAAGCTTCGGAACGTATAATTCCCGTTGCCTCTCCCGCACAATTTATGGTGGCGTTGGTCAAATCCAAATCGATTACCAAAGGTGCAGCTGGATCTAAAGAGATCTGATTGGATTTCTCAAATGGACATCCATTGGAATTTTGCACATCGTACTGGAACGGTCCTGGATCTAATGTAATATCTGCTGCAATCTCTACGCTGGTCATTCCAGCTCCAAAAGGTATAAACGGATCGGTAGTGCCCGATCTGCGGTAAAAATAATCTACACCTGGTTCTGGATTGGTCACAGCAAGTTCCATTCTACCCAAGTCTCCGCATCCGGGTGGCTGTAATTCCACCAGTTCGGCAACTACGATTTCTGGGTCTGAAATGGTTATTACATCTGTTTGGGCACTACAGTTCCAGCCATCAAAAATGGTAATTCTATAGTCTCCAGCGGATAAATTGGCAAAAGTCGGGGTAGTCTGTAATCCACTATTGGTACCATCCGTAATTCTATTCAGTTGATACAAATAGTTTCCTGGTCCTTGTCCACCAGCCACATTGTATGCTTCAATAATGGCATCGTTATCGTTGTTACAGGCCAATGGACTCACAATACGAATATTCGCTGTTATATCGATTGGTGGAAGCAAATCTACATCCGTTGTAGATTCACAGCCTCTCCAATCCCTAACATTTACGGTATAGGTGTCTGTTGATAAGTCCTCAAAAACAGGGTTGGTATTTGGGTAATCCACCAAAATAGTTCCATCAGATGCCACCAATTGATATTCATAGGTTCCCCATCCCCCATCTCCAGAAGCTGTAATTTCTCCAAACCCAGGTACGTTGCACGTAACGGGAGATGTCTGTACAGCATCAACAGTTAAAGGTCTGTCCGGTGAACGCACCGTTGTTACATTACTTACCGCGTCACAATAAGGCGTATCCAAAGCTTCAATCCGGACCACCAAATTACCCGCTGGTACATTTTCAATGAGTTCAGGAGAATTGATAGGTGCGTTGGTATCAAAAGTTCCCGTTACACCCGTTGTCGTTTCAACTCCTGCATTATCTCTAGAGAATACCTCGTAGTTATAGGCACCGCTATAATTGCTGATGTCCAAACTTATGACACCATCACTACCATTAAAACAGGTTACAGGGTCCACTTCAGCGATCACAGCCTCAATATTGTTATATTCGGGCATATTGATGGTGGTAGTCAAATAGGTACATCCTCCACTGCCCACATCAGTTACTGCGAATATATAATCACCAGGTGTGGAAATATCCCAGCTTACTCTATCGCTTCCACCTGAACTAAGGGCCGGTTCGGAACCTAGCGGTAAAATCTCCACTTCGTAATCTCCGGGCCCTTCATTTATAATGATATCAATAGAGCCTGGATTAACGCCACTTCCTGAAGCATCACAAGAAATTTGATTGACATTGTAACTGAAGGTAATGTCCGTCGGAGTATTGATGTAGACCGTATCGGTAAGTTCACATCCATTTTGATCTCGTGCCGTTACAATGATAGTCTGATCAGTTCCATTATCAATCACCTCAAAGGTATTGCTTGTCTGGAAGTTGGTTCCGTCAAACTGGGGCGTGCCATCATTCATACTGTATGTGTACAAGCCCGAACCTGTAGGGGTTCCTGTTCCATCTCCATTATCATCGGTATAAATTGTAATGGTCGCTGTACTGAATTGGTTACTGGATGGATTACAGCTAAAATCGGTATTGATTGCATTTACCATCAATTCGCTTGGTTCATCTATGATGATGTCCCCTGAACGGTCGGTACAACCTCTATCGGAAACTGCCTCAACTTGATAGGTATCTGGTAGCAAATCATCAAACACTGGAGACCCTTGTGGCCCTGCAATAATATTTGAAGTTGAACCTTGGTACAACACATAATTAATGGGCGTATCGGTATCAGTTCCAGGTTGTAGTTCTATGGATATGGTTCCATCATCAGCACCAAAACAGGTTACATCACTACTTGGTGTAGCTGTAATTACTGGTGTGTTTACTGTAGAAACATTTACAATGGCTTCATCTGAACACAAGGGAGACGTGTTGGAATCTAAATCCGTAACCAAAATGTTGTAGTCCCCTGGCAATACATTAAGGAATACATTGGTTGGTTGAGCAGGCCCAATATTGGCCAACGTACCTGCATCCCTCAATTGGTATTCAAAATTACCACTACCTCCAGTCGTGTTCACCGTAATCTCTCCATCTCCTGCGTTACAGGTCGGGTATGAGGTAGCGTCAGCACTGATTGCAAAGAAATCAAATACATCTGCTGTCACCGTATTGGTACACCCGTTGCCATCCCTAACCGTGATGACGTAGCTTCCTGGATTGGGCACGATAAAAGTGGTTCCTGTTTGAAAGCCACTTCCAATATCATATTGGAAAGTTTCCTTGGGCAATCCAGAACCTGTTGAAAGTGGCGAAACGATATCAATTTGATAACCGCTTGTCGCTGTACACTGGTTTACTACATCAATTACTGGATTTGGAACTCCTGCTTCTTGTGTCACCGTTAAGGTTGTTAAAGCGGTACATCCATTAGCATCTTGCACATAAAAATCGTAGTCGGCCGAATATGGCCCAGGAATCTCAAACGTGGTTTCGGAAGTAAATGTTGACGGTGCTGGGTCTCCTGTTGGCACATAGGCGTAGTTATACGGACCTGTGCTACCAAAACCTCTTACAGTCACCAAAGCGCCCACATTACAGGTAGCTTCCACAAAATTATCGATAGCAATGGATACTGAACTGATATCTATAAAAGCTAGAGTACTCCCACTACATCCGTTGGTGTCGTCGGTAACAATAATTTGGTAGTTCCCTGGTGCCAATCCTGTAAATGTATCATTATAAGGAATGGTTTCGCCTGTAAATGATGTTGGCCCGGAAACCGTTGCACCAGTATCTGTGTTTTGTAATGTAAGAGTGAAATCACCCGGCGCTGATATACCTGAAACTTCATAATCAATAGCACCACTGCCCGCCACATTACAGGAGGCTGACAAGGACGTTGCTGCTACGGCTACGGGATTAATGGGGCCAATTGGGTCAATCTCTTCGATATAGGTACAGCCATTAGCATCCCTTACCTCAACAAAATAAGTTACTCCAGGCACAACCAAACCGGTTACATCGAAAATATCGTTGCCAGCACCAGTACCCAAGATCCAAGTTGGGTCTCCCACCAATCTGAACTCATACGGCCCTGTTCCTCCCGAGGCCTGAACCCGGTATGGGAATGCAGTATCAGAACAAAGTGCTGGGTCTGCGTCCAATGGAATCAAATCCAACTGGTTCTGGTCGATGACCACTTGGTCTCGGTCTTCACAACCTTGTGCATCCGTAGTAATTACCGTATAGTTTCCTAATGGCAAGTTTGGAAAGTTTACCGTTGTACTTGCAGTACCTGTTGATGATGCTACCGTACCGCCAAATTCATCTACCAAAACATAATCAAATGGAGCCACCCCATTGTTTATGGTGGCAGAAATGGAACCGTTTACAGAACCTGCTGAACAAACCGCATCGATGGGAGTTGCCGTAGCATCCAATGGATCACTTGTTCCAATGGTTACGGTATAGGCAGGGCTCACGCACCCCCTACTATCTCGAATTATGAAACCACCATGGGATCCTGGACCGTATCCGGAAAATATATTTTGTGTACTAAAAGTCGCTCCATTATCATTACTAAACTCATATGGAGGAACACCTTGTGTGGTATCCGGAATCAACTCCACTACCCCGCTGGTATTGTCTCCACATTGGGTATCCGCAGCCACTGCGGTACCAGCGATAGTCTCTGGTGGAGAAATAGTTACCGTATTGGTTTCCGTGGTACATCCCCTCGCATCAGTAATTTGGAACTGGAAGGTGGTGTCCGAAATTATGGAACCATCATTTGGAATATTGTATACAAAGGAATTTCCTGAAATATTATTGTTGTCCGAAGTATATGGAGCGCCATTAATGCTCACTTCATAAATATCATAGTCCCCCGAAGAGGTGTAGCCATTGGTGATGTTCACCTGAATTTGACCGGGAGGGCCTGCACAATCCAGTTCTTGAATCGTAGTCGCATTGGCCATAACTTGTGGCTCGATGGTTGCTGTGACAGTGTCCCTACAATCGTTGGCGTCTATTACCTCAATGGTATATGTGCCTGGGGTAAGTCCTGTAAAACTAGTACTGGCTCCCAAAGCGCCACCGTTGATTCGGTATTGATATGGCGCCAAACCGCCTGAAGCATTCACTGCGAGAGTGGCCGCTGTAAAGTTATCGTAACAAAAGTCCGAAGCACCGCTATCCAAGGTCAAAGTTGGTGCATCCAAACGTGTTAAGGTAAAGCTATCGGTTACGGTACATCCATTGGCATCCGTTACACTAACTTGATAGGCTCCATCTTGCGAAAGATTGGAGAATGTACTACCGTTTTTAGGCCCTCTGGTGGAACCATCAGGCTGGGTTAGGGTATATCTGTTACCACCCCATCCACCTACGGTATTGATACGAACAGCTCCCGTATTACCATTTTGGCAGCTCATTGCCGTAACATCCAAACTAGAAATGGCAAGGGCTGTAGATGGCTCTTCAATGACCAATGTCGCGGTATCGGTACAATTGGTTTCTTCATCGGTAACGGAAATCATATAGCTTCCGGCTGCCAATCCTGTTAACGGAATAATACTATTGTTTTGCCCTGTGAAAACCGTTCCTCCATCAATACTATAACTGTAGGTGGAATTGAATCCATCCACTAAAAATCGTCCTTCACCATCGGAATCACCAACACAAGTAACCACTCGGGTTTGTTGGCCTTGCACACCAATGGAACTAATATCCGTAATGGCATAATTTTCATCGTAAGAACAGCCTTCATCATCGGTTACCCTAAAAGTATAAGTTCCCAAGCCTAGACCAGTGAATGTACTGTTGTTTCCATTGTTCACAACACTTCCCGCCGGGGCTATAATTTCATATGTATACGTTCCAGAACCTCCTGTAACGGTTAAATCCAACGAGGCGGTGGTCGTGATACAATCCAAACTTGAAATGTTGAAATCCAAGTCAGTTGGCTTGTTCAAAGCGTTAAAGACGATATCCGAAAGTGCTTGCACACATCCATTGGCATCTCGAATCATTGGGGTGTAGGTCCCAACCCCTAGATTTGGGAATACAGGATTGCTACTAAAGCCAGCTCCCACGCTGTACTCATAGGGTGCAGTTCCTCCCGCAACGCCCGATATTGTGATTTGCCCGCCGTTTTCATCTACACAAGTCGGTGCACTATCCGCTGTGGCAGTGGCTGTTATTGTAGATGGTGTACCTATGGTTGCTGTTTGAGGTGTGGTTTCACAAGTAAAAGAATCCTGCTCGTAACGCAATACCACATCATAATTGCCCGGGGCCAAGTTTGAGAACACGTTACTTACTTGGAAAGTAGCACCATTGTCTACACTATAAAGAATTTCGTACCCATAACCACTTGTTACGTTTATCGTGATTCTACCATCGTTGGCTCCGCCACAATTGGCATCTTCCTCTGTATAATTGAATACGGGTGGTGGGATATTTTCAACGGCGACTGCAGCGGTTCGCTGACAGCCATTGGCGTCCTCTACCAAAATATTATAGGTACCAGCAGAAGTTACCGAAAAACTGGATGTACTGGAATATGTAGCACTAAAAGCACCTCCATCCAAACTAAATCTATACGGTGCTGTTCCTCCACTGGTAGTTACATTTACATCTACGGAAGTTGCTCCACAACCAAAACTGTCTGATGCCGTTGCCGAAACGGCCAATGGGCTTATTCCTCCTCCAATTACAATGGGGTCTCCATCAATATCAGTGGTAATGGTCTCGGAGCAAGAGTTGGTTTCAACCCTGATGCTATACGTACCAGGACTAACATTGGCGAAAGTATAATTATCGGCTCCATTGGGTCCAAAAGTATCTACCGTAACGCCATTCTTCACCAATCTGTAAGTATAAAAACCAGGAACGCCAGACACATTAACATCTATGCTACCAAGTTCACCGCTACATAAAATATCGTTTGCTGTAACATCTACACTGATGTCCAAATCATCAACAGTGACTTCGTTGGATGGAAACACACAGGCAGTTGCGGATACATTTTTTAATCTAACATAAACCCTGTAATCTCCAGAAGC
Organism: Allomuricauda sp. NFXS6; assembly: GCF_040148835.1. Classification (NCBI taxonomy): domain Bacteria; kingdom Pseudomonadati; phylum Bacteroidota; class Flavobacteriia; order Flavobacteriales; family Flavobacteriaceae; genus Allomuricauda; species Allomuricauda sp. NFXS6. Next base: position 45,866 of record NZ_JAGEMG010000001.1, read on the forward strand.
TGTAATATCAAAGAAAGGAGCATCTTGATAAGGTCCGGCAGCACTGTTCAAACTATACTCGTATCCTGCGGGAACATTGGTAACTTCTACCCTGCCTGGGTTCCCACAGACAATATCTTCTTTGATGAGTTGCGGGTCCAATGGATTCAGGGTTGACTTAAAATAATAATATTGTCCAGAGTTTACTCGAACTCTAAACTCCCCAGCAGATGACAAGTTGAAGGTTGGATCGGTACCAACGGTATTCCAAGTACAAGCACTATTGATGGTAGGACAATCATCCACCACGGTGGGCGCGCAACTGTTGGGGTCTAGCCGCTGCCATTGGTAGGAACTTCCGGATTGACTCAGTGTCAATGTCCTAACATCGCTGGTTCCGCACAAGAAGAATTTTGCCACGGTACTACCATCGTTCGGGCACGTAACCTCCTCGTTCGCTCCATTGATTATGGTAGCGAACATAGGGGGTGTTGCAAAAAGTTCACTTTTTTCGGTAGATGCTTCCGTTTTTGCTACATCGGGAATCTCTTTTAGGGTCTTGGGCTCTGTTCTGTTGGACACCATATTTGTTAGTATCCTTGTAACATTTGTTTTTGCCAATACCGTGGAACCGAAGATTGAAATGAACACCAACAACACGACATATAGCAAATGCCTTGTTTTTTGTGGGAGCATAGGGTTAAGTCTTGTTTGGAAGAATACTCAGATTTGGGACCTTTATATTCTTAAATAGTAATTTTCTTTTCTTATAAAAATTCTGTTTATCTTAATCAACCGGCTTTAAAAAAATGCCGTTCATCCATTAAATCTATTATTTCAACGTAAAATTATGCAAAATAGTCTCTTGTTCCCCTATTTTTTCGTTGTACTGCTTGGTACATCATGCGCTCAAGCGCCAAAAAATGATATAAATTCTCCCGAAACCCTTGATTTTACTGCGAAACTCGTGGTAGATGACCTTCAGAACGCCTGGGGAATGGTTTTCTTGCCCAATGAGGCCATTTTAATCTCGGAAAAGTCTGGAAAGCTTCTTCTTTACCAATCTGGCAGCACCAAGGAAATTGAAAATTCACCTGAAGTTTACAACAGAGGTCAAGGTGGATTAATGGATATTGAACTGCATCCCGATTATGATAACAATGGTTGGATTTATTTCTCTTATGCCTCATCTGAAGGAGAGGGCAAAGGTGGTAATACATCCATAATACGAGCCAAGTTATCCAACAATAAACTTGTAAATGTTGAAAAGCTCTACAAAGCATCGCCAAACTCAACACGTGGACAACATTTTGGCTCAAGAATAGAGTTTGATAGAGACAGATACTTGTTTTTTTCCATTGGCGACAGGGGAAATAGGGATGGAAATCCACAGGATATCACCCGCGATGGTGGAAAAATATACCGTTTGCACGATGATGGCCGTATTCCTGAAGACAATCCATTTGTGGATAAAAGCGGGGCGAAAAAAGCAATCTACAGCTATGGACATCGAAACCCACAAGGCTTGGCTCTTCATCCTAAAACCGGAGTGCTTTGGGAACACGAACATGGCCCAAGGGGCGGGGATGAAATCAATATTATAGAAAAAGGAAAAAACTACGGATGGCCCGTAATCACCTACGGTATTAATTACAGCGGTACTGAAATCACCGATGAAACCTCACGGCCCGGTATGGAGCAGCCGCTGCATCAGTGGACACCATCCATTGCTCCCTCGGGAATGACGTTCGTTACTTCCGGTAAGTATCCCAAATGGCAAGGCAACTTATTGGTCGGCTCTTTGGCTTTTCAATATTTGGAGCGACTGGAGCTAAACGAAAACCAAGTGACCTATCGAGAAAAGTTGCTGGATGGCATGGGTCGTGTTCGCAATGTACGTCAAGCACCCGATGGTTTTATCTATGTAAGTATTGAAGGGAAAGGTATTTACCGCTTAGAGCCGAAATAATAAGGTACTCACTTATTTCAAAGCATCTACGGCCAACTTTACCGAACCATATTTTTTGAGCGCTTTTTCTGCTTCGTCATAGCCCAATCCAAGTTCTTCCATAATATATCGTGTGCCCCTATCCACCAATTTGGTATTGCTCAATTGCATATTCACCATTTTGTTTCCTTTGACCCTGCCCACGCGAATCATCAAAGCGGTAGAAATCATATTGAGCACCAGTTTTTGACTGGTTCCACTTTTCATACGCGTACTGCCTGTTAAAAATTCGGGTCCTACGTTCACTTCAATGGGAATATCGGTTGATTGGGCCAAAGGTGAGCCTGGATTGTTAGTTATTCCCGCCGTTAAGATACCATTGGCCTTTGCATCTGCAATCCCTCCCAATACGTAGGGTGTTGTGCCCGAAGCTGCTATGCCCACCAAAACATCATTAGGATTGATATCGTATTCTTGAAGGTCCTTCCAAGCTTGCTCCGTATCATCTTCTGCATTCTCGACCGCCTTGCGAATCGCCTGATCACCTCCTGCAATCAATCCAATTACTCTATCGTGTGGCATTCCAAACGTAGGTGGAATTTCCGAAGCATCCAATATGCCCAATCTTCCGCTGGTTCCAGCTCCTATATAAAACAGCCTTCCTCCTTTATCAAAACGCTTGGCCATTTCATCAACAACTTGGACAACCTGAGGCAATACCTGCTCAACAGCTTCCGCCACTTTCTTGTCCTCATTGTTGATATGGGTCACAATATCCAAAGTATCCATTTCATCCAACCCATCATAGTGGGATGGTTCCTCAGTAATCTTAATGTGCTTTTGTACCACTATATTATAATATTTGTATGTTCAAATTTTTGAATGCATCAAGTTTTGAATCCCAAGGCTCCAATTCCGTTATCATGGTATTGATTATGTTTAGATCGCAAGTTTTAAAGCGATGCTGGGAATTCAGCTTCTCCGAAATACATAAAAGTACGGCTTTCTTAGAGGCATTGATAACGGCCTTTTTGGTCTGTACTACATCCCAATCAAATTCAGTTAATCCAAATTCGGTATCAACATAGCCTGTTCCTATAAAGCTATAATCCACTTTTATCTGTGACAATGCATTGATGGTACTGGAGCCCATAGCTATTTGCGACCCCTTTGAAAGTGTACCTCCAATAAAAATTGTTTCTACATTTGGTTTGCGCAGTAATTCCATAGCTACGGGAAGGCTCAAGGTAAAACAGGTAAGCTTTAGATTTACAGGTAATAACCGTGCCAATTCCAGACAAGTTGTTCCCCCATCAATAAGAACAACACTATTGTTTTTAAGGAGGCCCACCGCCTTTTTGGCGATAGCTATTTTCTTGTCTTGTGCATAAACATTGCTTTGTTGAGGGCTGTGATTGGCAAACCCCAAAGAAACGGCACCCCCATGCACTTTGACCAACAAATTTTCCGCATCCAGTTCCTTAACGTCTCGCCTCACGGTATCAATGGAAACTTCAAGTTTCTCGGCCAAATCCGTAAGCAACACTCTGTTGTGCAGCTCCACTTCGTTGAGTATGGAATGCTGTCTTTCTTCTTTAAGCATATTCTATCCTTTTCATATGATTTCAAAAGTAGAAAACAATTCAAAATAACGCCTTCTGGTTTGATTGCAATGTTAACTTTTCTTTAAAAAAGCATAAAACAGCAAATATATTGCAAAAAACAGCAATTTTACATTATATTTGTCTCGATTAACATCTAAACATCGATAAATAATGCAAGAATTAGCCAATAATCCATTAAAAAGAGAGGTCTTGGACACCGAAATGGTGAAGTTCGAAAAAATCGACACCCATATTTACCAAGACGCTCAAAGTGCATCATGGTATGTTGCCAATGAAATTGCAAGTCTGATCAAACAAAGGCAAGAAGAAGGCAAAAAGGCAGTTCTTGGGTTGGCAACAGGCTCTACGCCGACCAAGGTGTACGATTACTTGGTTCAGTTTTATAAAGAAGGTAGGCTTAGCTTCAAAAATGTGGTCACTTTCAATTTGGACGAATATTTCCCGATGGATCCAGACTCCATCCATAGCTATGTTCGCTTCATGAACGAACACTTGTTTGACCATATTGATATTGAACCTCATAATGTCCACATTCCAGATGGGAGTTTGCCTAAGGAAGAAATCAGAAAGTATTGCTTGGATTATGAGGAGAAAATAAAAAATGTCGGAGGTATTGATATTCAGATTCTAGGTATTGGAAGAACCGGGCATATCGGTTTCAACGAACCTGGCTCCTCCCTAAACAGCAAAACCCGTTTGGTTCGCTTGGACCGTGTAACACGCCTTGATGCTGCAAGTGATTTCTTTGGCGAAGAAAATGTTCCTAGAAGAGCCATCACTATGGGTGTCGGTACCATAATGGACGCCAAGAGAATAATTATTATGGCCTGGGGGGAAGGAAAAGCCCCTATTGTACGGCAGGCAGTGGAAGGCGAAATAAAAGAATCCGTTCCTGCAACTTTTTTACAGCATCATACCAATTGTGATTTTGTTCTTGACGGAGCAGCATCTTCCTACCTGACAAGAATAAAAACGCCATGGTTGGTAACCGAGTGTGATTGGGATGAAAAACTCATCAAAACCGCATCAATTTGGCTATCCGAAAAACTGGACAAGGCCATCTTAAAATTGACCAACGAAGATTATAATGAATATGGTATGGGCAGCCTAATTGCCGAGGTAGGCTCCGCAGAGCAAATCAATCTATCGGTATTTAACCAATTGCAACGCACAATTACAGGCTGGCCAGGTGGAAAACCCAATGCTGATGACAGTCAAAGACCCGAAAGAGCACAACCCCACCCTAAGACCTCATTAATTTTTAGTCCTCACCCCGATGATGACGTGATTTCAATGGGAGGCACTTTATTGCGATTGGTGGACCAAGGACACAATGTGCACGTAGCGTATCAAACTTCGGGTAATATTGCAGTTTTTGATGATGAAGTAATACGATTCCTTGATTTTGCCACCGATGTTCAAAAAGACAACAAGGACCTCAAAAAGAGGTTTAAAGAGGTGCGTGAGTTTCTGGCCAACAAAAAACCGGGAGAATTGGACAGTCCCGAGGTACAGTATTTTAAAGGATTGATAAGAAAAGGGGAAGCCTTGGCCGCTTGTCGCTATTGTGGTGTGAAGGAGGAAAATGCGCATTTTCAGAACCTGCCATTCTATGAAACAGGTGCCGTTAGGAAGAAACCGCTTTCTGACAAAGATGTTCAAATCACCTATGATTTGCTGAACAAACTAAAACCGCATCAAATCTTTGCCGCAGGTGACCTTTCCGACCCTCATGGTACACACAGAGTTTGTTTGGATGTAATCTTTAAAGCCATTGAACGCTTGGTGGATGAAGGCTCGGATTGGATAAGAAACTGCTACGTTTGGTTGTATAGAGGTGCATGGCAGGAATGGGACATTGCAGATATGGAAATGGCCGTACCGATCGGACCAAAAGATATGGACAGAAAAATCAACGCCATATTCAAACACCAATCCCAAAAGGACAGTGCCATGTTCCCTGGAAACGACGAAAGGGAATTCTGGCAACGTGCAGAACAAAGAAACAAGGATACAGCGAATAGATATAATGCACTAGGAATGGCAGAGTACGAAGCCATGGAAGGTTTTGTACGGTACCATTTCTAAAAAAACAACATTTCATTTTAAGTTGTAAGTTGTTTAATTAATCTCGAAAAGGCCTACATTTAGTGCATACGTAGGCCTTTTTTCTTTTATGTGCTTCCGTTAAAAAACATAAAACTTGACCGTAAACCAAAGTGATGTTACCTAATTAGCTTGAACTTCCCGATATTTCAACCAACAAAAACCAATACTGTAAATTAAAACCACAAATGAACGTAGCTCCGAAAGATAAAAACGCATGGCTGTGGATTCCATTTTTATATTTTACCCAAGGGATTCCCTACATTTTGGTGGTAACGGTCTCCGTAATCATGTACAAAAGATTGGGCATTGGCAATGCCGAAATAGGATTGTACACGAGTTGGCTGTACTTGCCTTGGGTCATCAAACCCTTGTGGAGTCCCATTGTTGACCTTAACGGCACCAAAAGAAAATGGTTTTTGGGCATGCAATTGGTGGTTGCCCTCGCATTTTTGTGCATCGGCCTCTTTCTACCTTCAAATTCCTTCTTTATCATAACGCTGGCGTTCTTTTGGATGGCTGCATTCGCCTCCGCCACCAACGATATAGCTTCGGATGGGTATTATATGATAGGCCTCACCCAAAAAAAGCAATCCTTTTTCATTGGCCTTCGTAGTACTTTTTACCGATTGGCGATGGTAACAGGCCAAGGGCTTTTGGTGATTTTTGCTGGTTTTCTTGAAAATAAATACGGTGACAACACCAAAGCATGGTCAGTAACCATGATCAGTGCAGCGGTATTAATGCTTGCCCTAACGGTATCCAACTTTTTTACTGCTCCCAAGTTTGAAGAAACAACCACCGAACCCAAGGAAAAACCAGCAGGATTCTTCGAAGTATTTGCCACTTTTTTCAAGAAACATCAAATCGGAGTCGCCCTTTTGTTTGTATTAACGTATAGACTGGGGGAATCCCAATTGGTTAAAATGGCCTCTCCTTTCTTGTTGGATGAGCTGGAAGTAGGCGGATTGGCTTACTCCACCGAAGCCGTGGGCACTATTTATGGTACCGTGGGCGTAATTATGCTGTCACTCGGAGGAATCCTTGGGGGAATATTGATTTCCCGAGATGGACTTAAAAAATGGATGTTGCCCATGTTACTTGCGCTCAATTTGCCCAATGCACTGTATGCGATTTTGGCCGTGACGCAAACCACCAGCATATATGCCGTGGTCGGTACCGTAGTGCTTGAACAATTTGGGTACGGTTTCGGCTTTGCCGCTTTTATGATGTACCTTATTTATGTGGCCGAAGGAGCCTCCAAAACATCTCACTACGCTATCGCCACAGGTTTTATGGCCCTGGGTATGATGCTGCCCGGTATGTTGAGCGGATACATTCAGGAATGGATAGGCTATGACGGCTTCTTTATTTGGGTGGTTATTGCCGCTTTACCTGCTTTTTTGGTCCTTCGCTATTTAAAGTATCCTGCAGATTACGGTAAAAAAACGGTTGAATCCAATGACTAAAATTCATCAAACTTATACACTTCCAAAAGAAACCCTGACTTTAAAACAGAAAGTGGGGCAATTGTTCATGCCAGCTGTTTTTATCAACGACACAGAGGAAGAAGTGCAGCAGATGGAGAAGCTCATCAAAGAACAGCATGTGGGTTCCATTTGCTTTTTCCACAGCAGGGCCAGTGCGGCCACCAATTTTGAAGGGAAGAAGAAAATTGTGCACAACGAAAAAAGCTACGATCGTCTGTTGGAGTTGATTACCCGGTATCAAAAAGCTGCCACTATACCTTTACTTGTTGCTATTGATGCCGAATGGGGACTTGCCATGCGCATAGAAAACACCCCGCAATACCCTTATGCCATTACTTTGGGAGCTTTGACCAGCAATAATGACCTAATTTATAAAGTGGGCAAAGCTATTGGAAACGATTGCAGACAAGCAGGAATTCAATGGAATTTGGGGCCCGTGGTCGATATCAACAACAATCCTGAAAACCCTGTAATTGGATACCGTTCTTTTGGGGATGATAAAAATAGTGTGACCCACAAAGCAGAAGCATTCCTAAAAGGAATGGCAAAGAGTGGAACCCTAAACTCCATTAAGCATTTTCCAGGGCACGGCGATACCGCAACGGACTCCCATTTAGGTTTGCCCGTAATCGACAAATCTTTGGAGGAACTTATGGAGAATGAGTTATTTCCTTTTCAAAAACTGATTAAAGCAGGAGTAGATTCCGTAATGGTAGGACACCTGCTTTTGCCTCAGTTGGATTCAGAAAATCCATCCACCACCTCATCAAGAATCATTACAGACCTTCTCCGAAAGCAATTAGGTTTTAAAGGGGTTGTAATTTCCGATGCATTGAACATGCATGCAGTGTCCAAAAAATTCCCTCAAAAAGGAGCCTTGGAAAAAGCAGCCTTTACTGCGGGTATGGACGTGCTATGTTTTAGTGAACATGTAGCTGAAGGTGTTGAACAGATTTTGACAAATGCTTCAGAAGAAAGAATTCAAGAAAGTTTTGAACGAGTCTGGAAGTTAAAACACAAAGTGTTTTCCGAAAAAACGCCTTCCAGTGATTCTGGCACTGGTGAAAACTCCAAATTAAACCGCAAAATTGCAGCACAAAGCATCACGGAATTGTATGACAACACATCAATCGTGGAGCAAATAAAATCTTCTGATTTTTTGAATGTTTCCGTGAATTCCGGCAATAAAAATAGCTTATCGGAACAAATTTCATCCAATTTTGGGTCAAAAGAGGTTGATTTGGATGCTGCCTTGGCATCTGACAACCAAAATCTTGTATTGAGCATCTTCCCTCCTGCTGTAAAACCCAAAAACCAATTTGGTTTTGATGAAAAAACATTGTCCTTAATCCATAAATTGGTTGGGAAGAAAAATACCTTGATCTATCTTTTTGGAAATCCCTACGTGCTGGATGTTTTAAAACTGAAGCCGTCATCCAATGCCGTATTGGCGTATCAAGATTTTCCAGAGTTTCAGGAAGTTGCTTTCGAGCATTTTTCTGGTACAATTGAAGCTAAAGGGGAACTCCCTATCCAACTAAAAACCTTTCAACCATGAGTGTTTATAAAGTCTTGGGGTTAATGTCTGGAACCTCTCTCGATGGGTTGGACATCGCCTATTGCCATATTTGGAAAGAAGATGGAAAATGGAGTTTTTCCATAAAAGAAACTGCCGAAATCGATTATTCCGATGAAATGCGGGAATACCTCAAAAACGCGATTCATCTTTCCGAAGAAGAACACGAACAACTGCACAAGGATTATGGAATTTGGTTGGGACAACAATCCAAAATATTTATAGATGAGTTGGACGAAGAGGTTGATTTTATCGCTAGTCACGGTCACACATCACATCATCGACCAAAAGAAAGTATCACTTTTCAACTGGGTGATGGACAACTCTTGGCAAATACTTCTGGAAAACAGGTGGTATGTGATTTTAGGACGAAAGATGTGTCCCTAAAGGGACAAGGTGCCCCCTTGGTACCCATTGGCGATAAATTGTTGTTCCGTGCATATGATTTTTGCTTGAATCTGGGTGGAATCAGCAATATCTCCTTTGATAAAAGTGGAGAACGCATAGCGTATGACATTGGATTGGCAAACATGCCGCTGAACTACATCACCCATAAAATGGGACTGGCCTATGATAAAGATGGAAAACTGGCCCGCTCGGGAAAATTGGACCATACCCTCCTCCAAAGACTCAACAATTTGGAGTATTATGGTCTGCCCTATCCCAAATCCACGGGTTACGAATGGTTTACTTCGGAGATTGTTCCCATGATCGAAGCATCGCAGATTTCCAATGAAGATTTGTTGCACACTTTTATCCATCATAATTGCGAACAGATTGCATTGAGCGTCCACAAGCATAAAAACAACAGTAATTCTGACAACAAGCTCTTGGCAACGGGAGGCGGTGCCCTCAACACGTTTTTTATGGATACGCTCCAAGATAAACTGGGCTCAAGTATTGAGGTTGTTGTGCCAAACAAAACCTTGATAGCCTACAAAGAAGCTCTTGTTTTTACATTAATGGGCGTACTCCGTTTGGAGGGGAAAACCAATGTGCTGAAATCAGTTACCGGTGCCACTTCCGATTCGTGTAGTGGCGAAGTGTTTTTTCCTGAAACCAATTAAGTTGTGACCACTCGCTTTCTTCTGGGTTTGTTCACCAAAAGAAAAATAGTCAACGCGCACAGTCCACAAATCGCCAAACCTGCAAATAACGGCCAAACGGAATCTTTTACAAACTCACCGATAAAGGTTGCGATGGGTATGGAAAGTAATGTGGACACAAACCCATTAATAGCCGCTCCGATTCCTGCAATATGACCGATAGGCTCCATGGCGATGGAACGGAAGTTCCCCCACATAAATCCAAGGCAGAAAAACTGGATGGACAAAAATCCGACCAATACATAAATGCTCGGGTTAGGGGTATTGAGAAAAACAATGGAGTAGGTAAGTGCAACAACGCAAAATACAATGGTTGCCATTAAAGACAGTCTTCGCATTCCAAAATGCATTACCAAGGTTCCATTTAAAAAAGTTGAAAGCCCAATAGAAACAGCAAGTCCCGCAAAGATGTACGGAAATATTTCTTTGAGGGCATATTGATCTTCAAAAATATGCTGGGCAGAACTCAGGTATACCAAAAATGCGCCGGTTACCAATCCCGATGTCAATGTAAAGGCAACCGTCTCCCTATATTTTACAAACTCTTTAACACCATCAACAAAAACGTGTCTCGTAAAGGGGATTTTATATTCAGGATGAAGTGTTTCTTTTTGTCGCTTCCAAAACCATACGGCAACCACCAGCACAAAGAACATTTGTACATAAAAAATGGCTTGCCAACCCGCCGCATCCAAAATCAATTTTCCTATGGCAGGAGCAACAACGGGCACTAGAATAAAAAATGCAACTACGAAAGACATTACCTTGGCCATATAATCCCCCTCATACGTGTCTCGAATAATGGATATGGAAATGGTTCGAGGTGCAGAGAGCCCGATTCCCTGTAAAATTCTACCAATTACCATAATCTCCAAGGATGGCGCATACAAACAGATGATACTTGCCAGTAAAAAGATGATAAAACCGATGTATACAACCGGCTTACGTCCAAAACTGTCCGATATGGGCCCAAAGAACAATTGCCCTACGCCAAGTCCCAAGAAAATCATGGTAACCAATAATTGATTATCCGTAGGGTCGGTGCTATCAATGGCTACCCCAATATTGGAAATTGCGGGCAAAATGGCATCAATGGCCAAGGCTACGATGGACATCAAAGCGGCCATCATGGCCACAAACTCAAAGTTGGGTTTCTGATTTAACTTTTGCATCAGGCAAAATTAGGCATACCCGATGGACCAATAAAGCTTTTAAGAAAGGTTTAATGATAAGAAAACATTTACAACGTTATAGTTAGGGTTTTTAGCAGCTTATCACCACCCAATAGGTTCAAAAATTCAGATAATCCTATCTTTAAAGATAAATTAACCGAACAATGAAACAATTAAAAACCTTAGTGGTCGGATGCGGCAATATGGGAACTTCGCACGCTCGTGCCTATCACCAATTGGATGGATTTGAAATAGTGGGATTGGTAAGTAGAGGTGCCAAAAGTAGGGAGCACCTTTCCCAAGAATTGGATGGAGCACCTACTTTTTCGGATTATGCCGAAGCATTGAAAACAACTCGACCCGATGTTGTCTCTATAAACACATACCCGGACACGCATTACAACTATGTAAAAATGGCCCTTGTGGCCAATGCTCATGTCTTTGTGGAAAAACCATTGGCCTTGACCGTGGATGAGGCACAAACATTGGTTGACCTAAGTTATAAACATGAGCTTAAAATGGTAGTGGGTTATATTTTGCGAGTGCACCCTACGTGGTCCAAGTTTACAGAAATGGCACAGACCTTGGGCAAACCCCTGGTGATGCGAATGAACCTGAACCAACAAAGCTCGGGGGAGCAGTGGTACACCCACAAACAGTTGATGCAATCCATGTCGCCCATTGTGGACTGTGGCGTGCATTATGTGGATGTGATGTGTTCCATGACCCGTTCCAAACCCATCAGTGTTTCTGCCATTGGCGCACATTTATCAGATGAAGTGGATTCCGATATGTACAATTATGGACAGCTACAGGTACGTTTTGAAGATGGTTCCGTTGGCTGGTACGAAGCAGGTTGGGGACCCATGATGAGCGAAACCGCATTTTTCATAAAAGATGTTATTGGTCCCAAGGGCTGTGTTTCCATTAGCGATGCGGACAAAGGCGCATCTGAAGATATTGAGGGGCATACCAAAACCGGAAGTTTAAAATTGCACCATAGCCAACTCGACACCGATGGAAATTTCGTCAAAAAAGATGAAATCATCAGTACCTCTGATGAACCCGACCATGACGGACTTTGCTTGTTGGAACAGGAATATCTGTTGGATGCCATAGTGAACGACCGAGACCTCTCCCATCATTTAAATGATGCCGTCAACAGTCTTAAGATTGTATTGGCTGCGGATGAATCCGTTAAAACGGGGAAGACGGTGATGTTATAGGCAAACTGTCAGGTCGAGTCCTTCGGCCACGCTCAGGATAAACTAAAGTCGAGACCCTTTTTAAAATACTTTGCTATGTTTGGTGTCAGGTCGAGCGCAGTCGAGACCCACCAAATCATGAAACTATATTTTGTCTACATATTAAAATGCACTGACGGATTAACCTACACGGGAATTACAGATAATATGGACCGTAGGTTCGCCGAACATCAAAACGGAACGAACAAAATGGCTTTCACCTATTGAAGAAGACCTGTTAAGCTTATCTTTCAACAAGAATTCAATGATGTTTTGCAAGTCATCAGTTTTGAAAAGAGAATAAAGAAATGGAGCGCCAAAAAGAAGTTTGCTCTTGCTGCGGGCGATATGGACCTGTTGCAAATATTATCGGAGTGCAGAAATGTTTGGCATCATAAGTTTGATCCAAACCAAGATTGAGGTCTCGACTGCGCTCGAACTGACAAACCTCAATTCGTGTCAAACCTTCACCCTTCACCATATAACTTTTACCTTTTGTTTACAACGGAATATTCCCATGCTTCTTCCAAGGGGTTTGCACGGTTTTTTTCTCGAGCATAGCAAAAGTCTTCAATAGTTTGCTACGGGTATCTTTGGGAAGAATAACCTCATCGATAAATCCACGTTTTGCAGCACGGTAAGGATTGGCAAACTTATCGGCATATTCGTCTTCTTTCTCTTTTAATTTAGCTTCGGGGTCATCAGCAGCAGCAATCTCCTTTCTAAAAATAATTTCACTGGCACCCTTCGCCCCCATCACTGCGATTTCAGCACTTGGCCAAGCAAAATTAAAGTCGGCACCAATATGCTTGGAATTCATCACATCGTAGGCACCGCCATAGGCTTTACGGGTAATCACCGTAACGCGTGGCACGGTCGCTTCACTCAAAGCGTAGAGTAATTTTGCTCCGTGCATAATAATCCCGCTCCATTCTTGGTCTGTTCCGGGCAAAAACCCTGGCACATCCACCAAAACCAATAATGGAATATTAAAAGAATCACAAAAACGGGTAAATCGAGCAGCCTTTCGGGAACTTTTTACGCCCAACACCCCTGCCAAGAACATAGGCTGGTTAGCAATTATCCCAACACTTCGCCCGCCCAATCTGGCAAAACCAGTTATAATGTTTTCAGCATAATCTTTATGGATTTCATAAAACGAATCGCCATCAATAATACCATTGATCACATCGTGCATATCGTAAGGCTTGTTGGGATTGTCAGGAACAATGCCAGACAATTCATCCCGTGTCTCATCTCCAAGTTCATAAGGCAACACCGGTGTTGTTTCCTTATTGTTTTGGGGCAGATAGTCCAACAAGTTTCGAATATCATCCAAACAAGTGGCATCATTGGCAGAAGTTTTATGGGCAACCCCAGATTTTACAGCATGGGTACTTGCACCTCCCAACTCTTCCGAAGTAACTGTTTCGTTGGTCACGGTTTTCACCACATTCGGTCCCGTAACAAACATATAGCTGGTTTCTTCCACCATTATAATGAAATCTGTCATCGCCGGAGAATACACCGCCCCCCCGGCACAAGGTCCCATAATGGCCGAAATTTGAGGTATAACCCCCGAAGCCTGCACATTGCGGTAAAAAATATCGGCATATCCACCCAAAGATTTCACTCCCTCTTGAATTCGGGCACCCCCAGAATCGTTAAGACCTATTACAGGCGCACCTACCTTCATGGCCAAATCCATCACCTTACAGATTTTTTCGGCATGGGTTTCCGAAAGTGCTCCCCCGAAAACCGTAAAATCCTGCGCATACACATATACCAATCTTCCATTTACGGTTCCATAGCCTGTTACCACACCATCGCCATAATACATTTCTTTGTCCATACCAAAATCGGTGGTGCGGTGGGTCACCAAAATGCCCATTTCCTCAAACGAACCTTCGTCCAAAAAGTAAAGTACCCTTTCGCGAGCAGTCAACTTTTTCTTTTGATGTTGCTTTTCAATACGTTTTTCGCCTCCACCCAAGTGGGCTTGAGCAATTTTTTCCTGTAGTGCTTTTATTTTGGGATCCATAGGATTCAGTTTGAAGGTAATCGTACTATTTTTTTGTCTTCCAGAAATTGATAAAGGGCAATCATTGCTGCAACTTCTGCTCCGTTGGCCGTTTGCTCCTTGATTTTTTCCGGAGAATAATAATTCTTCACAAAGTGGGTGTCAAAATTACCTGACCGGAACGCTTCATGGGCAAACACAAAACTTCCAAAAGGCAAGGTGGTCTGCACTCCTTTTACTTTATAATTTTGAATGGCATCAAGCATTAGCTCTATGGCCTCCTCGCGGGTTTTACCATAGGTAATCAACTTGGACAGCATGGGATCATAGTAAATGGGGATATCCATTCCTTCCTTAAAGCCGTTGTCCACACGAATTCCATTTCCGACAGGCAATTGATAGGTTTCCAAGTTGCCCACACTAGGCAAGAAATCGTTCAGCGGGTCTTCGGCATACACCCGAAGCTCAACGGCATGACCATTAATTGTAAGATCTTCCTGTTTCATGGGAAGTTCTTCGCCGCGGGCCACCTTTATCTGCAATTCTACCAAATCTACACCCGTAATCAATTCGGTAACAGGGTGTTCTACTTGGAGACGGGTGTTCATTTCCAAAAAATAGAAATTGAGGTCGGCATCCATCAAAAACTCGACGGTACCGGCCCCAACATAATCACAAGATTTGGCCACTTTGCAGGCTGCGACGCCCATTTCTTCACGCAATTCGGGCGTCAAAATCGATGAAGGAGCCTCTTCCACCACTTTTTGGTGACGCCTTTGCACGCTGCATTCCCTCTCAAAGAAATGTAGCACATTACCGTGCATATCGGCCATTACCTGCACCTCGATGTGCCTAGGTGATGTTACATATTTTTCCACAAAAACGGAACCATCACCAAAAGCAGAGGTAGCTTCGCTAATGGCGCGCTTCATCCCTGATTCCAAATCTCCTTCTTTTTCCACGATTCGCATTCCTTTACCTCCACCACCAGCAGAGGCCTTTATCAAAACAGGATAACCGACTTCATTGGCAATTTCATGGGCCTTGGCCACATCGGAAATAGCTTCATCAATACCGGGCACCATAGGAATATCGTAGGCTTTCACAGCTTCTTTGGCTGCCAACTTGCTCCCCATGATCCGAATGGCCTTGGATTTTGGACCAATAAATGTGATACCACTTTTTTCGACAGCTTCCGCAAAGTCCGCGTTTTCACTCAAAAACCCATAACCTGGATGAATTCCGTCAACATGGAGTTTTTTGGCCACCTCAATAATTTTGTCCCCTCGCAAATATGATTTATTGGAAGGCGCTTCGCCAATACAAACCGCTTCGTCAGCTAATTGCACATGGGGGGCATTCCTGTCCGCTTCCGAATAAACGGCCACGGTCTTAACACCCATTTTTTTTACGGTCTTTATGACCCTGACCGCAATTTCGCCTCGATTGGCGATCAATATTTTTTTCATGGTGTTCTATTGAAATTCAATCAACAATTGTTTCTTGTCAACGGCATCACCTTTCGATACACCTATCTTTTTGATTACACCGTTTCTTGGGGAAGTTATAATGTTCTCCATCTTCATGGCTTCCAGGATAAGTAATTGGTCTTCCTCATTGACTTCTTGTCCTTCCTCCACCAAAATATCCAAAATCAATCCCGGCATAGGTGCAGTGATAGAGTCTATATTTTTTCCGCCATTGGTGGCAAAGCCCATTTTTTGGATAAGCTCATCCAATGGGGTCTGAATCAAGGCTTGGTACTCACTCCCGTTAATACTTACGGTGTAGGTTCCTTTATTAAAGTCGGAATCCAAAATTTTTACATGGTACGATGCACCATCCTTTAAAAAATGATAGGCATCAGTACCTGTTTTAATCAAATCCAACGAAGAAATAGTGTCCTTGGAAAGTTTAAAGTCAAAGCCATCGCCAACCTTGACCGAATAAGATTCATTCATATAAAAATTTTCCATTGGTTAGCTTGATAAATATAAGGGTATTGCATTAAAATAACACAAAGCTAAACCCTTAAACTGGTAAAAATTATGACATCGATCATTCATTATTTGGTAGATGATTACTAATTATGTTGTATCATAACAATGCACTAGATATAATCATTTGTTTATTTTTGATGACAAATTTTGAACTATGTTGATTCTAGGGATTGCCGGAGGCACAGGGTGCGGAAAAACAACGGTAGTAAACCAAATTGTTGAGCAATTGCCTAAAGACGAGGTTGGTGTAATCTCGCAGGATTCCTACTATAACGATCTTTCCCACATGAGCCGTGAAGAAAGGACGAAAATTAATTTTGACCACCCCAATTCCATTGACTTCAATCTATTGATTGAGCATATTGACCAGTTAAGGGAAGGAAAGACCGTGGACACTCCTATTTATTCCTTTGTAGAGGAAACACGGATGAAGGAAACCATTCCCACGCCACCCCGAAAGGTGATGATAGTGGAGGGAATTTTGGTACTGAGCAATCCTAAATTGAGGGATATGTTCGATATAAAAATATTTGTACATGCCGATTCGGACGAACGTTTGATAAGAAGGTTGCAGCGGGATACCAAGGAGCGTGGTCACGATTTGGACAAGGTACTCACAAGGTACCAAACCGCGGTAAAACCCATGCACCTTCAATTTATTGAGCCTTCGAAGGAGTTTGCGGACATCATTATACCAAACAATCGATACAATACGGTTGCCGTCGATGTTGTCCGAACCATTATCAACAACAATCTTACATAAAATGGGCCTTAAGGAGTTAAGAAAAAAGAAATGGTTCAAGATTATGACCAACACCTATATTTTGGTGCTGACCATTTTTGTGATTTGGATGGCGTTTTTTGACACGAACTCCCTAATGATTCATTTGGAGCTGGAAAATGAAATAGATAAGTTGGAAAAGGAAAAAGAGTTCCTTAAAAGTGAGATTGCAAAGGACAAGGAAATCTTGGAAAAAATGTCCGATGAAAGGGAGCTGGAAAAGCTGGCCCGCGAAAAATATTATATGAAAAAGGACAATGAAGAAATATTCCTGATTGAATATGAAGATAGCCTAAAGAACAAACAAGATGAATAATACCAACCTATTTCAAGAGTTTCCTGAAGTTTCCGCTAAACAATGGAAACAAAAAATTCAAATGGACCTCAAAGGTGCCGATTACAACGAAACCTTGGTTTGGGAATCTTTGGAAGGCATCAATGTTAAACCCTTTTACCATCAAGAAGACCTAAAGAACATTCCAACTTATTCCTTGCCCAAAGACCACAATTGGTCGGTAGGTCAATCCATTTATGTCGGTGATATTCAAAAAGCCAATGCGAAAGCCTTGGAAATCTTGGAAAAAGGCGCAGAAAGCTTGATTTTCACCATTCCGAATGAGGAAACCGATTTTGAAGCATTGTTCGAGGGTATCAATCTGGAAGGACTGGAACTCTACTTCGATTTTGAGTTTTTGGCCTTGGAACCTATCAAAAAATTGGTATCCCTTCTCAAAGACAAAAAAGCAAAAGCCCATTTGAATATTGACATTATTGGTCACTTGGCAAAAGATGGCAACTGGTACCATGATTTGAAAAAGGACCATGAGATATTGACCGAATTGGTTTCATTGGGCACTTTGGACATATCAATTATTGGAGTTGACCTGTCCCTTTATCAAAATTCAGGAGCCAATATGGTGCAACAATTGGCCTATGGTTTGGCGCATGCCAATGAATATCTCAACCATCTTATCACTTCGAGCGCAGTCGAGAAGTCTTTTCCCATCGCCTTTAAAGTAGCCGTGGGAAGCAACTATTTCTTTGAAATAGCCAAAATCAAAGCGCTGCGATGGTTATGGAAAAGTCTGGCAGCGGAATATGGAATCAAAAGTAATTGTACAATTTTGGCCGTGCCCTCAAAACGAAACAAAACCCTGTACGACTATAATGTGAATATGCTCCGCACCACCTCCGAATGTATGTCGGCAGTTTTAGGGGGAGCAGATAGCGTATGCAATATGGCCTATGATGCCATTTACCATAAAGACAACGAATTTGGTGAGCGTATTGCACGCAATCAACTATTGCTTTTAAAAGAGGAAGGCTACTTTATCGAAGCTTCACAATTTGCTAATGGCACTTATTATATTGAATCACTCACAAATCAACTCACGGAAAAAGCCTTGGTGCTTTTTAAGCAGATTGAAAAAGCAGGGGGTTTTCTGGACAGTTTAAAAAAAGGGATGGTTCAACGAAAAATAAAGGAAAGCGCCGAAAAGGAACAACAACTTTTTGATGAAGGCAAGATAGTTTCACTAGGAACCAACAAATATCAGAATCCACAAGATAGGATGAAGGATAATCTGGAACTCTACCCCTTTGTAAAAACCAAAGCGCGGAAAACAATCATTGAGCCGATAATCGAAAAAAGATTGGCCGAAGCATCCGAACAAAAAAGATTGAACGATGAGTAGAAAAGACCTTCAACATTTGGAATTAAGTTCAAAGTTAGGAGTTCAGAGTTCAGAGTTGAATGAAACTCATAACTCAAAACCCATAACTCATAACTATAGCCACGCCAACTTTGCCGCGGGTATTTCCCCATTTCTTCGTGGCCCCTACTCCACCATGTACGTTAGCAGGCCTTGGACCATACGTCAATACGCAGGTTTTTCCACTGCTGAGGAAAGCAATGCGTTTTACCGACGAAACTTGGAAGCGGGACAGAAAGGGCTTTCCGTAGCATTTGACCTCCCCACCCACCGTGGTTACGACTCGGACAACGACCGCGTAGTCGGGGATGTGGGCAAGGCAGGAGTTGCTATAGATTCCGTTGAGGACATGAAAATCCTGTTCAATGGTATTCCTTTGGACAAAATGTCCGTTTCCATGACCATGAACGGTGCAGTAATTCCAATCATGGCCTTTTATATTGTGGCAGGTCTTGAACAGGGTGTTTCCATGGACCAACTTTCAGGAACCATTCAAAACGATATTTTGAAGGAATTTATGGTGCGGAACACCTATATCTACCCTCCCACTCCGTCCATGCAAATTGTTGCGGACATTTTTGAGTTCACCAGTAAAAATATGCCGCGGTTCAACAGCATCAGTATTTCTGGATACCATATGCACGAAGCAGGAGCCCCTGCATCCATGGAATTGGCCTATACGTTGGCCGATGGCATTGAGTACATCCGAACTGGAATAAAAGCAGGGCTTAAAATTGATGAATTTGCGCCAAGACTTTCATTTTTCTGGGGGATTGGAATGAACCATTTTGCGGAGATTGCAAAAATGCGTGCCGGAAGAATGCTCTGGGCCAAATTGGTAGATCAATTCAATCCATCCAACCCAAAATCATCGATGCTCCGTACCCACAGCCAAACCAGCGGATGGAGCTTGACGGAACAAGACCCTTTCAACAATGTGGCCAGAACTACCATTGAGGCTATGGCGGCAGTATTTGGAGGCACGCAAAGTCTTCATACCAACGCTTTGGACGAAGCCATTGCCTTGCCTACTGATTTCTCGGCACGAATTGCGCGGAACACACAAATCTATCTGCAAAAGGAAACCTATATTACAAAAACAGTAGACCCGTGGGCAGGAAGTCATCAAGTGGAACGATTGACCCACGAAATAGCCGAAAATGCCTGGGAATTGATTCAAGAGGTGGAAAAGTTGGGCGGAATGACGAAGGCCATTGAAAAAGGTATTCCAAAAATGCGCATTGAAGAAGCTGCCGCCAAAAAACAGGCACGTATCGATAGCGGTCAGGATATTATAGTTGGGGTAAACAAATACAGATTGGAGAACGAGGACGACCTGCAAATTTTGGAAGTGGACAACGCGAAGGTGCGCAAGCAACAAATGGCTCGCCTTGACCAAATTCGAAGCAGTAGGGATTCCAAAGCTGTGGAAAAAGCACTTGAAGACATCCGAGTTACTTCCAAAAAAGCTATGGAAAATAACTCTGACCGTGGAAATTTGTTAGCTTTAGCAGTAGAAGCGGCCAAAAAGCGTGCTACCCTTGGTGAAATCAGTGATGCCATGGAAAGTGCCTTTGGACGCTACCGAGCAAAAATTCAATCCTTTACCGGAGTGTATTCCAAAGAAATTAATAACGACGAGAGCTTTGAGAATGCCCGCAAATTGGCGGACAAGTTTGCGGAGCAAGAAGGCCGTAGACCACGTATAATGGTTGCTAAAATGGGTCAGGATGGACACGACCGTGGTGCCAAAGTAGTAGCCACTGGTTATGCCGACCTAGGTTTTGATGTAGATATTGGGCCTTTGTTCCAAACACCGGCCGAAGTCGCAAAGCAAGCTGTGGAAAACGACGTCCATATTTTAGGTATTTCCTCCCTAGCTGGTGGGCATAAAACCTTGGTTCCAGAAGTGGTACAGGAATTGAAAAAATACGGTCGGGAAGACATTATGGTCATCGTTGGAGGCGTAATTCCGAAGCAAGATTACAAACATTTATTGGACAACGGAGCCATCTCGGTTTTCGGCCCCGGTACCAAAATTGCAGATGCTGCCACGGAAATACTCAACATTTTGTTGGACTGACCCGCATAACAATCACGTAAATAAAACTTTAACTTTCTTTAACGTGGAATGCAGGGGTTATTCACCCCCTGTTAACAAATTACATTTTATCGCATCCTAAATAATCGTATTTTTAGCACCTAACTTACTATGAAATGGGCAAGATTATTGCAATTGCAAACCAAAAGGGCGGTGTAGGTAAAACTACCACTACGGTAAACCTTGCAGCCTCCTTAGGTGTATTGGAAAAAAAGGTGTTATTGATTGACGCCGACCCCCAGGCCAATGCAACATCGGGTTTGGGTGTTGATGTTGACTCTATTGAAAAAGGTACATACCAACTTTTGGAACACACCATGAGCGTGGAAGAAGTGACCATTCCAACGGATTCTCCAAATGTGGATTTGGTACCAGCACACATTGACCTCGTTGCCATCGAGATTGAATTGGTGGACAAGGACAATAGGGAATATATGATGAAAGAAGCCCTTAAAAATTTGGGCGACAAGTATGATTTTGTATTGATAGACTGTGCGCCTTCTTTGGGATTGTTGACCTTGAACGCACTTACTGCTGCCGATTCAGTGATGATACCCATCCAATGTGAGTATTTTGCCCTGGAAGGTCTTGGCAAACTATTGAACACCGTAAAAAGTGTGCAAAAAATACACAACAACGATTTGGACATCGAAGGAATGTTGTTGACTATGTACGATTCCAGGTTACGCCTTTCCAACCAAGTTGTTGAAGAAGTGAAGAAACACTTCGCAGATATGGTTTTTGATACCATTATCCAGCGAAACGTTAGGCTGAGCGAAGCTCCAAGTTACGGCGAAAGCATCATAAAATATGATGCAAGTAGTAAAGGCGCCTCCAATTATCTTAACTTAGCCAACGAAATTTTGAAGAAAAACAAGGAGAAAGTTTAGATGGCGAAAGCAACAAAAAAACAGGCACTGGGAAGAGGCCTGTCCGCTCTTTTAAATGATCCAGAAAACGATATTAAATCAGTTTCTGATAAAAATGCGGATAAGGTTATAGGCAATGTAGTGGAATTGGATATCAATTCCATTGAAGTAAACCCATTTCAGCCTCGTTCCAATTTTAACGACGAAAACCTTGAAGAATTGGCCAGTTCCATTCGTGAATTGGGCATTATACAACCGATAACGGTCAGGAAACTCGATTTCAATAAATTCCAATTGGTTTCTGGTGAGCGTAGGTTCCGTGCCTCCAAATTGGTAGGACTGGAGACCATTCCAGCTTACATCCGCATTGCCAACGACCAAGAGTCCTTGGAGATGGCCTTGGTGGAGAACATCCAGAGACAGGACCTTGACCCTATCGAAATAGCACTTTCCTACCAACGACTTATCGACGAGATTGAAATCACTCAAGAAAAGTTGAGTGACCGTGTTGGAAAAAAACGTTCCACCATCACCAATTATTTACGCTTGTTGAAACTGGACCCCATTATCCAAACGGGAATGCGGGACGGATTTATCAGTATGGGACACGGCAGGGCACTTATCAACATCGATAAGAAAAGAGAACAGATCGCCATTTACGAAAAAGTAGTTTCCGAGGGTTTGTCCGTAAGAGCTACCGAACAATTGGTAAAAGACCACAAAGAACCTAAAAGTTCAGGTTCTGAAAAGAAAAAGAGCACATCAAATGTGCCCGAATTTGTTTCCAACAGTTTGGATTCCATCAAAGAACGGCTTGCCACCAAAGTGGACATTACCGCATCAAAAAACGGAAAAGGAAAAATTGTGATACCCTTTCATTCGGAAGAAGACTTTAAGCGTATCAAAAAATTGTTGACAGGTGAATAAAAACCTCCTTTTATTGTTCTTTGCCTTTTTGTTGTTTCACTCAGGATTTTCTCAGGAAGAAGAGGAAAATGAAAAAACAAAACAGCCCCAGCAAACCACAGAGGTGGATTCCATTGCACAAAATATGGAAGGGGAAGGCGTTACTTTTGAAGATGTCACCAAACAAGAGAACATAAATCCTCTTGCACCCAGTAAAGCTGCCTTTTATTCGGCAATACTTCCTGGTTTGGGACAAATTTACAATAAACGCTACTGGAAAGCTCCCATAGTTTGGGGAGCCATTGGAACGGGCATTTATGTCTATTCCTACAACAACACCGAGTACAGAAGGGCCAGAAATGCATTTAAGCGCCGACTTGCTGGTTTTGAAGATGACGAATTTTGGGACTTGAACGGTGATGGCAGCGGACCCGATGTATCTTCGGAAGCATTGCAGGAGGCTCAAGAAAACACACAACGGGATAGGGATTTGGCTTTGGTCATTACCATTGCTCTTTATGCCCTGAACATTATAGATGCCAATGTGGACTCTCACTTAAAACAATACAACGTTAGTGATGATCTGGCCGTTGACTTCAAACCTTATTTAGATATAAACCCCCTTACCTATTCGCCAAATTATGGGATGGCTATGGTCATAAAGTTTTGATATATGAAAATTGGTCTGTTTGGATATGGCAAAATGGGAAAGATGATTGAGCGAATCGCTCAGGATAGAGGCCATACCCTTGTAGCAAAAATTGATAATCCTTCGCAGGATGTGGATTACGAATCCATGGATGTTGCTATTGATTTTAGCACTCCAGAGGCTGCTTTTGATAACATTACCAACTGTTTTAAAAACAAAGTTCCCGTCATTAGTGGCACCACGGGATGGTTGGACAAATTTTCGGAAGCGGTCAACATTTGTGAAGAGCATAAAAGTGCTTTCATCTACGCCTCTAACTTTAGTTTGGGCGTAAATATTTTCTTTGAACTCAATAAACATCTAGCCAAAATGATGGCCGGGTTGGAACAATACAAAGTTGGTATGGAAGAAATCCATCATACCCAAAAACTGGACGCTCCAAGTGGAACAGCCATAACCTTGGCTGAAGGCATTATTGAAAACACACCCTACGAAAAGTGGGAATTGGACAAATCTGGAGATAAAATCATCCCAATAAAATCCATAAGGGAAGGTACGGTACCGGGAACGCATAGCATCGCCTATGGAAGTCCCGTGGACACCATCGAAATAAAACACGAAGCACACAACAGGGAGGGTTTTGCCCTTGGAGCTGTCATAGCATCGGAATGGATACAAGGAAAAATAGGTGTTTTCTCTATGAAAGATGTGTTAAACCTAAGCTAAAAACGTAACAACAATGTAGACCAAGGGTCTAACAAAGAAACTTTTTATATGGACGGTATACAATGGATCATTTTTATCCTGATCATTCAAGTTATCCATTTCTTGGGAACTTGGAAACTCTACGTTAAGGCAGGCAGAAAAGCATGGGAAGCCGCCATACCTGTTTACAATGGCATTGTTTTGATGAAAATCATTAATAGACCATGGTGGTGGGTGCTGTTGTTGTTCATCCCTATCATCAATTTATTGATGTTCCCCGTGATTTGGGTAGAAACCATCAGAAGTTTTGGTAAAAATTCCCTTGTAGATACTTGGTTGGTCATCCTTACACTTGGTCTTTACATATATTACATCAATTATGCTGAAGATGCACAATATATTGAAGACCGCAGCCTAAAACCAAAAACAGGATTGGGCGAATGGGTGAGTTCCATTGTGTTTGCCATTGTCGCCGCCACTTTTGTACACACCTACTTCATTCAACCCTACGTGATTCCAACAGGTTCGCTGGAACGTACCTTGCGTGTTGGTGACTTTTTGTTTGTGAGCAAATTCCATTTTGGTGCACGAGTACCTATGACCACATTGGCCGCGCCTATGGTTCATGATACGCTTCCCGTATTAAAAACAAGGTCATATTTGGCGGACGTAGACCCAGAAACCCATAAAACTTCCTGGATAAACAAATTGCAACTACCCTATATGCGTTTGCCCGGTTTTGAAAAGGTAGAGAAAAACGACATTGTGGTATTCAGCTTGCCGGCTGATACTTTGTATCAGTTCTTCAAGGCCCAAAAAGCCGTAATAAAACCCATCGATAAAAAATCAAACTACGTAAAACGATGTGTGGGAACTCCTGGGGATTCTCTCGAAGTTATCAATGGGTATGTTTACATCAACGGGGATCAACTCATACTATCGGATAGGGCAAAACCTATGTATATGTATGATATTTATGCCCAAAATGGAGTTTCCAGTAAATACTTGGAAGAGGTTGATGCCTCTGACTACGTTCGAAAATACATAGCATCCAATATCAATGAATCCCAATATAATGGATTGGCCCCGTATATTTCTGGGGCAAGACCGACCGACAATGGAAAAATTGAGCTTTACACACAGGAAAATGGCATTCCAACCGATGTAATTCGCCAATTGCGACTTTCGTTGTCCGAGGAAAAACCCCGTTCTCGCATGGCCAACCTAACCCATGATATGGTCTCGTCCTTAAGAAACAATCCTGCGATTGATTCTGTAGTACAAACCATCGAACCGAAAGGGCAATATGGTGGGGCATTTCCTCAAAAACCCAGCCTTTACCCTTGGAACAACGATAACTTTGGACCCATCTATATTCCGAAAGAAGGTGCAACGGTGGAAATCAACTCGAAAACCATTCCTTTTTACAAAAAAATCATCCGCGATTACGAGCACAACGACGTAAAAGTTACCGGGAACAAAGTACTCGTTAACGGTGAGGAAGTCAGTTCCTACACATTTAAGCAAGACTATTATTGGATGATGGGAGACAACCGCGACCATTCCGAGGACAGCAGAACTTGGGGCTATGTTCCCGCCGACCACATTGTGGGCAAACCGGTATTTCTTTGGATGAGTTTTGACAACTTTAGACAAGGCATCGCCAATTGGAGGGTTCGTTGGGACCGTGTATTTACCACCGTTGGGGGTAGTGGTGAACCCGTGTCGTACTTTTGGTACTTTATCGCATTGTTGGCGGGGTGGTTTATTTTTGATTTCCTACGCAAGAGAAAGAAGAACAAAGATTAGATTAACCGTAAACTATAGTGTTCTTTGAAAATACTGCTCCACCCTACATATTTTCCAAGCATTGCCACTTTTGCGGCCATTGTGCAGCATGAAGTGGTTTGGGAAGCCCATGATAATTTTCAGAAGCAGACATATCGCAATCGGTGCTATATTTCAACGGACAAGGGCAAACACATGCTCAATATCCCCATTAAACACACAGGGGGAAAAGAAGGACGTCAAAAATATATTGATGTGCGCACCGAAAACAGTTACAATTGGAAAAAAGAGCATTGGCGTACCTTGGAAACCGCGTATAGGACCTCCCCTTTTTTTGAGTTCTATGAAGATGAATTGAGACCTCTTTATGTGGGAAGCCAAAATTCGCTTTATGAATTCAATCTAAAAACCATTGAAGCGGTTGCGGCTTGTATCGGAATAGAGATTCCAACAGAAAAAACTAAAAAGTACAAAGTTGAACCAATAACCTATTTTGATACCCGCTTTTTGGTGGAGGCCAAAAAGGAAAAAGACTGGAACATCGAACCTTACACCCAAGTATTTGAGGAACGACACGGATTCATCCCCAATTTAAGCGTGCTTGATCTCCTGTTCAACGAGGGCACCAACACGCTCAGTTACCTAAAAAGTCTATCTTTGGATTTAAAACATGCTTAGGCATCTACTCCATTACGGGATACACTTTTTAATCCCTATTTTGATCGCCGTTTGCTTTTTTAAGGACAATCGAGTCAAGGTGGCTTTGATTTTGCTCGCGGGAATTGTTATTGATATAGATCATCTGTGGGCCACGCCACTTTTCGACGCCGACCGTTGCAGCATTGGTTTTCACTTACTGCACCGCTATTGGGCGATTGCAATATACAGTTTGTTGCTGTTCATAAAACCAACTAGAATTGTGGGATTAGCCTTGATCATCCACATTATCGCAGATTCCGTGGATTGCCTACTGATGTGATTTTAGCCTCAATGTAGCCATTATGGGGTAATGATCGGACAGTCTTTCATCATAATTGTGATGGGAGAGTACTTCAAACTCAGGGTCTGCCAATATATAGTCAATACGTAGTGGGATTTTCCATAAATCATAGGTACGACCAAAACCTTTACCCTTCTCAAGAAAAGTATCCTGCAAACCCTCATTTACAATTTTGTAAACATTGGAAAATTGCGTGTTATTAAAATCACCACAAACAATGTTTCTGTACGGACTTTTGTTAAGATGATTCCTGAATATTTCGGCTTGTTCCATTTGTTTGGAAAAAGTTACCACTAATCTTTTATACGTTTTTTCATACTTTTCGCCGTCAGAAAAATTATCTGTGCTTGGTATAATCTTAAAAGACTCTAAATGTAGGTTATAAAACCTAATCGTGTCCTTTTTGAACAACACATCCGCATAAATTATGTTATTACCTGTATTGGGTAAATCAAAAGAACCGCTATTAACTATTGGATATTTCGAAAATATTGCCTGAGTAACTCTATCTGAATGAGGAGTCTCGCTCCGATATTTATACTGTTCTAGCTGCTTGTAACGCCTTCTACTATGCTCTTGAATCAATAAAACATCTGGATCCTTACTCTTAATGAAATTAATTATACTATCACCAACTTTTGGCTGCCGAATCCAGCCATTAATATTAAAATGCCAAACATTATAGGACATAACACTAAGGTCAGAAGGCTTTTTTTGAGCAAAACCACTATCACCAAAACGATAGAATATCCCAAACATTAAATAACCTAGTAAAATGGCGACAAAAGAAACTAAAAACTTCCTTTTCAGTCTAGCAATCCAATACAGGAGAAGCAATGTATTTAAAGCAAAAAGAAAGGGAACCACCAAACTCAGGACTGAAATTGCGGAAAAAAACTGTAACGGCACATATGAAATAACCCCGGTAAGTATCAACAGAAACGCAACCAGCAAATTAATTGCAAAAACTACCTTATCCCATATAGAAGTCGATTTCTTCACCTATCAGTCTTCCTTACCTGCTTTAAACAAAAAGTCTTTTTCTTCCTTGGACAAGCTTTCATAACCGGACTTGCTTATTTTATCCAGAATCGTGTCAATTTTGCGCTGTTTGGCCTGTTTATCGTAATCTTCCTTACTTTTTGCTGCAGCTTTTTTCTTGTAGACGGTCTTTAAAGGTGCCTTCTTCTCTCTAGGTTTAAAAAGGTCTACTAGTGAATTTCTCATTTTGGTGAAACCAGCACCTATGTCATTGCCCTTAAATAACTGTCGAGCATACATATATCCCAAAAATGCTCCGCCCAAATGGGCCATTCCACCACCAATGTTGTCTCCCATACCAATCAGCACTAAATCCTTGACCACCAAAGCCACACCAATATACCATAGTTTGATGTTGAAGAAAACAACACGAACTTCTTGGTTGGGAATATAGGCACAAACAAAAATAAGTACGGCGTTCACACCTGCGGATGCTCCAATCAATGCAGTTTTTGAGTTGACCAAAGTCGGAAATACATTATAGCTGAGCAGAAATACCAATCCGCCCAATATCAAACCTAAAAAGTAAACGTTGATAAAGCGTTGGGCATCAAAAAGGTTCAAAAAGATTCGACTGGAAAAGTAAAGCACCAGCATATTCCAAAAAATATGACCGAAACCTGCATGAAAGAAAGAGTACGTAACCAAAGACCATGGCTGAGCCAAAAACTCGAAAAAATCCTTGGGCAAATGGAACCAATGGGAAAACGACTGCCCCAGCAATGCACCAGAGAGTCCATCAATCAATAAAATAAGCACATTGATGGCAATCAGTTTTTCGGCTATGCTAAGCCTGGCAAATTGATATCGAAGTCCTCCATTCATCATAAGTTAATCCCATCGATTATTGTTGAACTGGTTCTTTTTCCAGTACCACATCATTATAAAACCAATCAAAGCCCCACCTATGTGTGCAAAATGCGCTACCCCTGTATTCACATTTCCTATCCCGAAAATAAGGTCGACCGCAATTAGAATCGGTACAAAGTATTTAGCCTTTATCGGTACTGGTAAAAAAATAAGCATCAGTTTTGCCTCCGAATACATAAATGCAAAAGCCACCAAAATACCATAAATAGCTCCCGAGGCCCCAACCGCCGGGGTGTTGAAAGCTGTTAACATACTATCTACGGTACTTTTTCCAACAATATCATACCATCCAGGACTATATTGCCCGTTTGCCAAAATATCCAAAATCTGTGTACGGGCAATTCCCGCACCTTCCAAAGCACTCATTCCTTCGTTGAAAAGAAAATAATTTACACCCGTGTGCAACGCTGCAGAACCCAATCCCGCAGAAAAATAGAAGAACAGAAACTTGTTCTTGCCCCAAATACGCTCCAATGGCGTACCAAAAGCCCAAAGCGCATACATATTAAAAAGAATATGCATAAAGTTTCCATGCATAAACATGTGGGTAACGACCTGCCACCATTCAAAATTGGGGTTTTTGGGAAACCAGAGCGACATCCACTGGTACATCTGATCTCCATATAAGCTTGTAGCAATAAACATGATCACATTAATGATCAGTATATGTTTTACTGCCTCGGTAAGTCTACCCATTTAATTGAATTTTTTATCAATATCCCCCTCGGAGATAATGGTATACGTTATTTTTTGAAAAGGGCTTAAGTTAGGCTCTTTGCAGGCAAAAAGATTATTTACCAAGATCAATTGCGATTCTTGGTCCAGTACATCCCCTGTTCTTACGGCCAAATTCCTACTCAATGCCTTGGCCAACAATTCGGCCTGTGAAATGGAACCATCGGAGTAACCCTCCATATAATCTGCAATTAAGCGATCCAATACCGTGCCAATTCCGCTTTCGGGGACCATCATGGGCACGCCTGTCACTTTTACAGTTTCTTCCTCCAAACTCTGGAAAGCAAATCCAATATTTGTCAGGCTTTCCTTTATCTCCTTGAGAACGGCCAACTCTTGTTTGTTAAAAGTCAGTTCCAAAGGAAACAGCAATTGTTGACTTACCCCTTCTTTGACAGTGATTTCACCCAAAAATTTCTCAAATAGAACGCGTTCGTGCGCTCTATTTTGATGGATGACCAACATTCCCGATTTAACTGTGCTCACCACATATTTTCTTCGCAGCTGAAAAGTGCTCGCCAAATGATCTTCAATATCTTCACCTGAATACAAGGTCCCTTGTTCCTCGCTCTCGGATTCTATGACAACGCTACTGAACTCTTGGTTGTCATTTTGATTGCCTAGACCTTCGTACAAGTCCTCCCAACCTTTGGTGCTTTGTTTGTGGAAATTACCTCTTCCAGTGCCCTTGCTTGGCGTTTTTTCCTCAAAAGGATTAAACGTGCTGTCCACCGTTACTTTGGGCAAGACTGCACCTTTTTCTTTGTAAGAATATGGCGTATCCAAGTTGGGGTCATGGTCAAAATCCAATACAGGAGCCACATTGAACTGCCCCAAGCTATGCTTTATGGTAGATCGTAAAATAGCGTACAGCGTGTTTTCATCATCAAACTTCACCTCGGTTTTGGTGGGGTGAATGTTGATATCGATAGAGGATGGGTCCACATCCAAAAACAAAAAATATCCAGGATATGTGTCGGATTTTATCAACCCTTCAAAAGCAGCGACCACTGCGTGGTGTAAATACGGGCTTTTAATGAATCGGTTATTGGCAAAAAAGAATTGCTCTCCCCTGCTCTTTTTGGCAAACTCGGGCTTGCATATAAATCCGGAAACTTTCACCACATCGGTCTCTTCGTTAACGGGCACCAATCGATGCTCCATTTTACTGCCAAAAATGTGAACAATGCGCTGACGATGTTTTGTGCTGGGCAGATTGAAAATCTCAGCACCATTATTGTAAAAATGAAACTCAATACTCGGGTGAACCATGGCCACACGATGGAATTCATCTGTAATATGACGAAGCTCTACTTGGTTCGACTTTAAAAAATTTCGCCTGGCCGGTATATTGAAAAATAGGTTTTTAACGGAAATGGAGGTTCCCTTCGGAGTAGCCACCACATCTTGGGAGATAATCTTGCTGCCTTCAATTTTAAGATGTGTCCCCACTTCGTTGTCAGCAGTTCGTGTTTGCATATCAACATGCGCAATTGCGGCAATGGACGCTAATGCCTCGCCTCGAAAACCTTTGGTTTGCAGATTGAACAAGTCCTGTGCTGATGATATTTTTGAGGTGGCATGACGCTCAAAAGACAATCGAGCATCTGTTTCGCTCATCCCTAAACCATCGTCAACGACTTGGATCAAGGTTTTACCACCATCCTTTACAATAAGTTTTATAGAAGTTGAACCTGCATCTATGGCATTTTCCATTAGCTCCTTTACTACGGAAGCGGGCCGTTGGACCACCTCCCCTGCTGCTATTTGGTTAGCGACATGGTCCGGTAGAAGTTTAATAATGTCCGCCATTATGGATTCAGGAATATTGATAGATCAAAATCGATGATAAACAAGAACAGCAACACCAAAACGGCCACAATAATCCAAAAACGAAGTTTCAAATTTTTATCTCCTTCGGTCTGTAAATCATCCATTGCAGAGGTAAACTTGTTCTTTAGCCCTTTGTTGGAATGTGCCGTAGTTCGAAATTTATCAAGCTTGTGCTCAATTTTATAAGGATTCCCTTCTCCCTTGTAATATCTGGGGGAGTAATCGAAGCTCTTATTTTTCCTAAGTTTTAAAGGGTTTCGCATGGTATCCTTATCGCTGTAACCTCAAAGGTACTTAAAATAGAAAAAAAGGGTTCGACGTTTGTCCCAAAAAATGTTAACAACTATCTGGATATTTGTGCAACCAGGGGATTGACCTTATTGGATTCTTGGATGTTCAGAAGTTGGATTGTCGAAGTATTGAACTTGAACTTGAACTTGAGCTTGAACTTGACTTTTACTTGCCCAACACAGCCATTTGTATGGCGGCAATGGCCGCTTCGGTTCCTTTGTTGCCGTGCTTGCCCCCACTCCTGGCCCTGGACTGCTCAATGTTATCATCCGTCAACACACAAAATATTACAGGCACATCATACGCAACGTTCAAGTCTTTTATGCCTTGTGCGGTGGCGCTGCAAACAAAATCAAAATGACTTGTTTCGCCACGGATAACGCTGCCAATAGCAACAATGGCGTCAACCTTTTCCGTTTGAATCATTTTTTTACAACCGAAAGTCAGTTCAAAACTACCCGGTATGTTCCATCGAAGCACATTTTCAGGTAGTGCCCCGCAATCCAAAAGGGCTTCTTCGGCACCTTGGTAAAGCGCTTCAGTGATTTCCCCGTTCCATTCAGAAACAACAATCCCAAACCGAAGGTTCTTCGCGTTTGGGATTTTGTTTTTATCGTAAATGGATAAGTTTTTATTCTCTGTGGCCATCTTTTAGTTTTGCGCCAATCCAATTAGGGCTTCAACACCATTGGCTTCTTGTGAGTTGGGATATTCTTCTTTGATTCGCTCAAAGTACCCAAAAGCTTTACTTTTTTCCCCAAGTTCCAAGGCCACAACACCAGCTTTGTGCAAAAATCTTGGTGCGGTAAACTCATTATCACTATGTGCAATGGCTTTTTCGTAGTAGTCCAAAGCATCTTCAGGCTGGTTTAATTGAGAAAAAGCATCTCCAATTCCACCTTTGGCCATAGCTCCCATAATGTCATCATCGGAAGAAAAGTCCTCCAAATGAGCAACAGCCTGATCATATTGCTTCAAATTCAAATAGGTCATTCCTGCAGAATACTGGGCCAAGTTGGCTGCTTTGGTACCACTGTATTCCTCGATAATGTCCAAGAAACCATATTTACCTTGGGCGCCGTTCAATGCCAATGTGAACAAAGAATCCTTCTCAGTTTCACTTGCCAGAGCTTGATCAAAATATTGTTGTGGATAAAAAAGTTCGTTTGCTGCAGCAGCTTCTTTCGGGTTCTGAATGAATTGGTGGTAACCCAGGTAGGCCAAAACACCCACGGCAATTACACCAATAACGCCCAAAATGTAGTTTTGGTTCTTCTGAACCCACTCTTCGGTTTTGGAAGCTCCTTCGTCCAAAGTGTTGAAAACTTCAGCTGTTGTGCTGTCGTGTTCTTCTAACTTAGCTTCCTCTTCCTTATTTTTTGGCTTAAAGCCTCTCTTCTTGTATGTTGCCATCCGTCATTTAATTGGTCGCGCAAAAATAAAGTTTTTATCCAAAACCAAAAGGTAATTTATTCGTTATTTTTGGAATCCCGTTTTGGAGGGGTTACCTTTTAATTCCAAATTGTTTCTCTAGCATTTTATGTTTTTAAGACATTTATCTTTAGTCAATTACAAAAATTTTGATTCCAAGACGCTGGATTTCGACCCTGTGATCAACTGTTTGGTGGGCGACAACGGGGTGGGAAAGACCAATGTTTTGGACGCCATTTACCACTTATGCTTCGGTAAAAGTTACTTTAATCCGGTTTCTACGCAGAACATAAAGCACGGTACGGAATTTTTTGTGGTGGAAGGGGAATTTGAGAAGCACAACAGGACGGAAAAAATACTCTGTTCTTTTAAAAAAGGCACCAAAAAAGTCATCAAACGCAATGATAAACCCTATGAAAAGTTTTCCGAACACATTGGTTTTCTGCCTTTAGTGATTATTTCCCCCTCTGACCGTGACCTTATTTTGGAAGGGAGCGAGACCCGAAGGAAGTTTATGGATGGTGTGATTTCGCAATCGGACAAGGTATATCTGCAAAATCTCATCAAATACAACAAGGTGGTTTCGCAGCGAAACTCCCTGCTCAAATATTTTGCCGCCAACCGTACTTTTGACCGTGATACCCTGAGTATTTACAACGAGCAGATGAACGCCTTGGGAACGGCAATCCATCAAAAAAGGGTAGAATTTATCGAGGCTTTCATGCCCATTTTTAAGGAACAGTATCAAAATATCTCCGAAAAAGATGAGCAAATCGACCTCTCCTATGAAAGTCAGTTGAGCGATGATACCCTTTTGAAACTCTTGGAAAAGAATATTGAAAAAGACAGGGCATTGCAATACACTTCCGTGGGCGTACATAAAGATGATCTCAGCTTCACGATTGCGGGGCATCCCATCAAAAAATTTGGGAGCCAAGGGCAGCAAAAATCTTTTTTGATTGCCTTGAAACTGGCGCAGTTTCATTTTATCAAACAATTGGCGGACACCACCCCGATTCTATTATTGGATGATATTTTTGATAAATTGGACGAAAACAGGGTTTCTCACATCGTCGGATTGGTGAAGGATGATAATTTTGGACAAATTTTTATCAGCGACACGCACGCCGACAGAACAGAAGATGTAGTTAAAAACATTCATCAGAGCTATAAAATTTTTACCTTGTAGCTTTATGAGACGAATCCTTTCCATATTATTGGTTTTAATGCTCTGGGGATGTAATGATTCATCTGTAAACGAAGATGATTTGCATTATTTGAACGGCTATTGGGAAATATCCGAAGTAGAATTCCCTGATGGGTCCATCAAGGAATATGGTTTGAATACTAACATCGATTTCATCCATTTGAAAAAAAATGAAGGCTATCGAAAAAAAATGAAGCCTAAATTTGATGGCACCTACGACACTTCCAAAGACGTGGAACGTTTCACCATAGCCCAATCCAATGAAAGATTCACCCTATATTATGAAAGCGAGTTTAGTGAATGGGAGGAAAAACTGGTGCGATTGGATTCATTAACCTTTTCGGTAATCAATCAAGAAGGGGTAACCTACAGGTACAAACGCTTTGAACCCATCAAAATCCCACAGTAATGGCCAAAAGACATAGTTCCCACATCCCATTAAGCGAAGCTTTGAGCGAGTTTATCCAAGAGAACAAGCTCCAAAAAGGTATGGACAGGGTGGATGCCAGAGAAGCTTGGGTAAAACTAATGGGCAATGGTGTAAACAACTACACCACAGCGGTTGAACTAAGAAACGAAACGCTTTTTATCTCGCTCTCCTCTTCCGTTCTGCGCGAAGAATTGAGTTTGGGCAAGTCCAAGATAATTAAGATGATCAATGAAGAATTAGGTAAAGAACTGGTGAAAAAGTTGGTTTTAAGGTAATCGAAATGTCAGTTCGAGTTGTCATCCTGAGCTGTCACTCTGAGCGCAGTCGAAGGAGCAATCGAGAACAACCATCAATTATTGACTTTATAGATTTTTCGCTTTGCTCAAAATCACAGATAACCTCAACACAGTCATTTCGACAGAGGTAAGCGAAGAGAAATCTAGCGCAGTTCGTCATGCTTAACTTGTTTCAGCATCTCACTTTAGTATTTATGAGATTCCGTGTCAGGCACGGAATGACAATTCATTCCAATCCGATTCATGAGATTCCGCAACCAGTTCGGAATACATAAAAAAGCCACCCAAAAAGGTGGCTTCCACTAAAATATCTTTGTATCGCGATTAGTAAATTTCCCTTCCTGAGAAATGAAAAGCACCCTCTATAGCAGCGTTTTCATCACTATCGGAACCGTGTACTGCATTTTCACCAATACTGGCAGCATACAATTTTCTGATGGTTCCTTCGGCAGCTTCCTCTGGGTTGGTAGCACCGATCAATGCACGAAAATCATCCACTGCATTGTCTTTTTCCAAAATAGCGGCCACAATGGGTCCCCTTGTCATAAACTCCACCAATTCGCCAAAAAATGGACGCTCTTTGTGGATGGCATAGAATATTTCGGCATCCCTCTTGCTCAATTGTGTAAACTTCATGGCCACAATCTTAAAACCAGCAGCCGTAATTTTATCCAAAATTGCACCAATGTACCCGTTTTCAACGGCGTCAGGCTTAATCATGGTAAATGTTCTATTTCCAGTCATTTTTTTAAATTTTGCGCAAACTTAAGCTTTTTCGCCCAAGGTACAAGGCTCAATAGGTTTGTTTTAGTTCTTGAAGCACTACGCCATTATCTCCTTTCATCTTCATATCGGCTTCCTTTTTTTCAAAATCAAAGGCAATTACACCGTAACTTTTCTCTGAAACCACCTCCCCTACGCGATACTGATTGGGCTCTCCACTAAAACTAGAATAGGAATGGGTAAGTCCGCTGCTGGTAAAGTCTACCAACGGATAGGATAGCCCATCAATATTCGTTTTGGAGAATTCGGAAATGTGTCGGTCTCCCGATAAGACTATCACACCTTTCGCCCCCGATTTGGCAATCATACTTTCAAGTTTTTGAACTTCCAATGGAAAATTGCCCCAGGTTTCGAAACCGTGCTCACCCGAAAGCACCTGAATGCTTGACATGATCAAATTGAAATCAGCATCAGATTGGTTGAGTTCGTTCTCCAACCATTGCCATTGTGTTTCCCCAAGTACGGTTGCGGTAGAATCCGTAGTGGGTTGATACCTTTTTTTGGAATCCTCATCTTTGATAAGCTCACTTCTAAAATAGCGGGTATCCAACACAATAACTTTCACTTTTCCAGTTGGAACCTTGTACTCGTGGGAAGCATACACCCCCTCTTGATTTCTTCGCTCACTATCTTCGGGCACTCCCATAAAATCCAAAAACACTTGTTGGCTTTCGGCCTTTATGGAGAAATCAGAGCCACCATCATTAATGCCAAAATCGTGATCGTCCCATGTTCCGATTACAGGCACCTGTTTTTTCAATTCAGCATAGCCCGCAACCGTGTCCTGCATCGCATAAATCGCGCGCAATCTTTCCACATCATCCGTATCCGCATAGACAATATCACCGCCCCAAATCCACACGTTGGGGTGTTCCTCCAAAATATCGTCCCAAAAAGGATTGGGTTCTTGCGACATATTGCAAGACCCAAAGGCCACTACAAAATCGGGGGTTGATTTTGCCGGGGATTCCGCTGCTTTCCGCTCCTTCTTTTTACAGGCAGAAAACAGAATCAAGGCTGCCAAGAAAATGTAACATTGTTTCATAATGTGTTTTTATTCGATCAAAAATACGGAGAAACCGAGTTACCTCTATATTATATTATTGTATATTTGGCCGCATGAATTCAGTGGATATCACGACAGTAAAGTCGATTCTTTCCCAACCTCAGAAGATAGCAATTATACCCCACAGAAACCCCGATGGTGATGCTATGGGTTCCTGTTTGGCGCTCTATGGTTTTTTAAAAGCGAAAGGGCACTCAGTGCAGGTTGTTGCGCCCAACGACTACCCAAAATTCCTGAAATGGATGCCATGGAACAATACCGTTATCAATTTTGAAAGGGAAAACGCTAAAGCTAAAGAGACCATAAATGACGCTACGGTAATTTTTACCTTGGACTTTAACGACCTTTCCCGAGTTGGTCAAATGGAATCTGTTTTGCAAGAAGCGGAGGCTGATTTTATTATGATAGATCATCACCAACAGCCGAGTGATTATGCCAAGGTGACCTATTCAGATGTTTCGATGAGCTCTACCTGTGAAATGGTCTACAACTTCATCGACTTTTTGGGTGAAACCAAGCATATTGATGCCGATATGGCCACCAATTTGTACACGGGCATTATGACGGATACCGGCTCTTTTAAATATCGTTCAACATCCAGCAAAACGCATCGGGTGGTAGCCGAACTTATTGACAAGGGTGCCAACAATATGGAAATCCATCAAAAAGTTTTTGACACCAATTCTCCCTCCCGCTTGCATTTGTTGGGTGTTGCTCTGAGCAATATGGTTATCCTGCCCGAATACAGAACAGCATACATTACCCTCAGCCAAGATGAATTGGACCAATATGATTTTAGCAAGGGGGACACTGAAGGCTTCGTAAATTATGGGCTAACTTTGGAAGGTATTATTTTTGCGCTCATTTTTATAGAAAACCGCGAAGAAGGCATTATCAAAATTTCGTTGCGTTCCGTTGGTGATTTTTCCGTGAACGAATTTGCTCGGGAACATTTTAACGGGGGCGGACATACCAATGCTGCTGGTGGAAGAAGTGAAGTGAGCATGGAGAAGACCATCTCTAAATTCAATGAGATTTTGAAAACCTATAAAACTAAATTGAACCCATGAGATTTTTGCTAGCTATACTTTTGACTGCAATGGTTGCGAGCTGTGGAGGTCCAGAACCAAGAAAACCTGTAGAGGTTAAATCGGGCAGTTTTTACAAGGAGTCCATTGAACGTACCAAAAAATTATTGGCCGCAGAGGAAGAGGCCATTCAGGAAATCATCTCCAAGGATACCGCTCACCAATACCTGTCTAGTCCAGATGGATTTTGGTACTATTACGAGTCGAAGAACGATACGGCAACTTATCGACCAAAAACCGGCGATCAAATTTTGTTTTCCTATAATCTGATGAGCCTCCGCAACGATACCATATATACTGTAGAAGAAATAGGGCCAACTTCTCACGTCATAGACAAGCAACAGTTGTTCCCCGGGCTTCAAAATGCAGTGAAACTCTTAAAAATAAACGAGAAAGTTACATTTTTGTTCCCATCTCCCCTAGCCTTCGGCTATCAAGGAGACAATAAGGCCATTGGTCCCAAAACACCACTTAAATCATCAGTAGAATTACATACAATCATAATAGATAACGACAGTTTAAACTAAATTCATAAGCAATGAAGAAATTATTTTACATCATACCATTATTTCTCCTAGTGATCATAGGATGTAAATCGAGCAAGTATGCGGATTTGGGCGATGGAATTTTTGCTGACATCCAGACAACGAAGGGAGATATCATCATCCAATTGGAATACAAAAAAACGCCTGTTACCGTGGCCAACTTTGTATCCTTGGCCGAAGGCAAAAACCCATTTGTGAACGATGAGTACAAGGACAAAAAGTTCTATGACGGGATTGTTTTCCATAGAATCATAAAGGATTTTATGATTCAGGGTGGGGACCCGACCGGGACAGGAAGCGGAAACATAGGGTATACCTTTAAAGATGAGTTCAACGATTCGTTGAGACACTCCAAAAAAGGAATCCTTTCCATGGCCAATAGAGGCCCCAAGACCAATAGCAGCCAATTTTTTATCACCCACAAGGCAACGCCTTGGCTGGATGACAAACACACCGTTTTTGGTGAAGTGGTCGCCGGAATGGATGTAGTGGACACCATTGCCAACGTTGAAACCGGCGCTGGTGATAAGCCAACCACCGATGTTGTAATGGACCACGTGGAAATTGTACGCAATGGCAAAGAGGCGCGACAGTTTGATGCCGTTCAAATTATGAGCGATTACTTCGAGGAAGCCAAAGCAGCCGAAGAAGCATTCAAAAAAATGAAGGAAGATTTGGCGGCCCAATTTACCGAACAAATTGATGAAGCTGAAGAAACCTCTAGTGGTTTGCGTATTTTAAAACTGAAAGAAGGAGACGGAGAACAGCCCAAAGTAGGTCAAAAAGTATTGGTCAACTATGCCGGATGGTTGTTCAATGGGGACTTATTCGATAGCAATATTCAAGAAATTGCCGAACAATTCAACCAATTGAACCCTGGAAGAAGAGATCAAGGTGGTTACCAACCTTTCCCTATGGATTACAGCCCCGATGCACAATTGGCCGCTGGTTTCCGCGAAGGTTTGTTGACTATGAAAGTTGGTGACAAGGTACGTTTATTCATCCCTCCACACCTAGGATATGGCGATAACGATTATGGACCTATTCCTGGTGGCTCCACTTTGGTTTTTGATGTGGAAGTTGTAGGAATCCAATAGTAAAACTCAAATAATGCAATCTAAAAAAACCGTACTTTTCTGTGCGGTTTTTTTTATGTATTCCAAGCTTCACAGGGAATCTCGTATCACCTTGCCGCCAATTTGATGGGACAAAAAACCAAGACCATAATCGCAATTGCCCTGCCAATACAAATACTATTGGTAAAGTGGCTCAGTAGCTACCCCAACTTTGTTGAGGAATACTACAGTAATGGCATATACCCCCATGTTTCAGGTTTTTTAAGGATTTTGTTCGGCTGGATTCCATTTTCCTTTGGAGATTTGATCTACACAGCACTGGCCATTTTGGCCATTCGATACGTGTACAAACATTGGAAAAGCATCAAGCAAAAACCGTTTTTGTTCCTAAAGGATATTGTTGTTGTGTTGTCCATCGCGTATTTTGCCTTTCATCTGCTTTGGGGCATGAATTACCACCGCCAGCCCATCAACTGGAAATTGGGTATTGAACGTGAATATA
Source organism: Allomuricauda sp. NFXS6 (assembly GCF_040148835.1). Classification (NCBI taxonomy): domain Bacteria; kingdom Pseudomonadati; phylum Bacteroidota; class Flavobacteriia; order Flavobacteriales; family Flavobacteriaceae; genus Allomuricauda; species Allomuricauda sp. NFXS6. The sequence goes on from NZ_JAGEMG010000001.1 coordinate 85,837, forward strand.
CCGTTGACGAATTGGTTGAGTTGACCCAGTTCATCATTGCAAAAACGAACCAATATCAATTGGAGTTGACCGGGGATACTATCTCTCCCGTGCACATCCCCTACTCCAAAAAAGAAATTTTCGCCAAAACGGAAGAAGCTTATGGCAACTTTGCAAAGCAGTATCCCGATTTTGATTATGAACATAAAAGCTTAAAATCATCCATCTACAGCGTTCCATTAACGTTCATGGGGTACGGTGGCTATCTTAACCCGTTCACCAATGAGGCACAAGTAAATGGGATTACCCCGAAATTTAGGTTGCCCACCGTGAGCGGGCACGAAGTTGGGCATCAATTGGGGTATTCCGCCGAAGGAGCCACCAATTTTATCGGGTATTTGGTCACCTCGCAAAGCAAAGACCCCTACTTTAAATATTCGGCTTACAATCATGCGCTAGGGTATTGCCTTACCGACCTTTTCTATAAAGATGAAGAAGTATACAATGCTCTTGTGGTGACCATTAACCCAGGAGTGAAAGAAAATTTTAATGAATTGCGTGATTTTTGGAAAAAATATGAGAACCCTATGGAACCCATCTTCAAATCCGTGTTCAACACTTTTTTAAAGGTGAACAACCAAAAAGACGGTATAAAAAGTTACAATGCCGTCGTGGGACTCATCATTAACCACCGAAAACAGCATTTTCGGCAGGATTGAAACTTGTAGAGTCCTCTCACAAAGGTTATCTTTAAACCGACTAATTCAATTCAAACCTTATGAAACTTAAACTTTTAGCACTGTTGCTCTTTATGGGCAGTGTTTCTTTGTTTGCACAGGATTATTTTCCAAAAAATGACGGTGTAAAGGCAAAGAAGAACAACAATTACACGGCATTCACCAATGCCAAGATCTATGTAACCCCCACGGAAGTTATCAATAACGGTACCTTGCTGATTCAAAACGGCAAAGTGGTACAAGTGGGCAAATCCGTAAGCATTCCTAAAAATGCCGTTGTAGAAGACCTTGAGGGAAAATCCATTTATCCCTCTTTTATTGATATTTTCTCAGGTTTTGGAGTAAAACTTCCCAAAGAAGCAAGCGGCGGGGGAAGGTCGGCACAGTATGGACCGTCCAGGGAAGGATTCTACTGGAACGACCATATTATGCCAGAAAATGATGCCATCAGTAGCTTTACTTATGATGCCAAAGAAGCCAAAGAACTTAGAAATGCAGGTTTTGGAACCATCAACGCACATATTGAGGACGGTATCGCAAGAGGGACCGGACTTTTGGTTACTTTGAACGACGAAGCATCCGAAGCACAACGTATCCTTTCTGACAAATCAGCACAATACTTTTCTTTTGAAAAAAGTGTCGCATCCAGACAATCTTACCCAGGTTCATTGATGGGCGCCATGGCATTGATGCGCCAGGTGTATTATGATATGGACTGGTACAGCAAGGGCAATGTAGACACCAAAGACCGTTCTTTGGAAGCACTTATTGCGAACAAAGGCTTGACCCAGATTTATGCTGCGGGTGATAACGGTAACGTTTTACGTGCTGATAAAATCGGAGACCTTTTTGGTATTCAATATACCATTTTGGGTGGGGGCGATGAATACGAGCGTATTGATCAAATTAAAGCCACCAACGCCAAATTGATTTTACCCCTCAATTTTCCAGATGCGTTTGATGTTTCCAACCCATACGAAGCCAAATACATTGCTTTGAAAGATATGAGACATTGGAACTTGGCACCATCCAACCCAAAGGTGCTGGCCGATAACGGGGTGGATTTTTCCATCACTTTGCACGGGCTTAAATCCCCAAAAGAGTTGAAGACTAATCTTATGAAAGCCATTACTTATGGACTTTCAAAAACCAAGGCACTGGAAGCTTTGACCACTGTTCCTGCCGATATTCTAGGTAAATCCAACGAAATTGGCTCCTTGAAAGCTGGTAGCCAAGCTAACTTCTTGATTACTTCAGGAGATATTTTTGACAAAGGAACCACACTTTACGAAAACTGGGTTCAGGGAACCAAGAACGTTATAGAGCGTATGGATGTCATCGATATTCGTGGTGATTATAATCTTGCTGTTAACGGAAGTACTTACACGGTTTCCTTGACGGGCGATGCCGATAAACCAAAAGCGGAAATCAAAAAAGGTGACGAAACCGTGGATTCCAAGATAGATTATGCAGCGGATTGGTTGAATATTTCTTTTAGTGACGACAATATTGGTTCTTACCGAATGGTTGCCCAGGTTTTGCCAGGAGCTGAAACCATCAAAGGAAACGTGGTGCTTCCAAATGGTGACGAAACTTCGGCCACCATGACCAAGACTTCATCTTTTGAAGAAAAATCAAAAGACGAAGAGACCGATGAAAAACCAGAATTAATGACTTTGACCTATCCAAACGTGGGATATGGTTTCAAGAAAAAGCCTGAACAAGAGAATATCCTATTCAAAAATGCAACTGTTTGGACAGGAGAAAGCATTTTGGAAAACACCGATGTACTCATTAAAAACGGTAAAATTTCTAAAGTAGGTACAAATTTACGGGCCGGAGGAGCTACCGTGGTGGACGCCACAGGGAAGCACCTTACAGCAGGAATAATCGATGAGCACACCCACATTGGCGCATTGGCCATAAACGAAGGAGGACACAATTCTTCCGCAGAAGTACGCATGGAAGATGTTATCGACCCTGAGGACGTTGCCATTTACCGCGATTTGGCCGGTGGAGTTACTACCGCTCAATTATTGCACGGTTCCGCCAACCCAATCGGTGGGCAATCTGCCATTTTTAGATTGAAATGGGGCGAAAGTGCCGAGAATATGGTGTTTGACAACTCACCCAAGTTTATCAAATTCGCATTGGGAGAAAACGTAAAGCAGTCCAACTGGGGGAGCTATTCTCGTTTCCCACAGACAAGAATGGGTGTTGAGCAGGTGTATACCGATTATTTTCAACGTGCCAAGGAATATGATGCCAAGAAAAAAAGCGGGGAACCGTACCGTCATGATGAAGAAATGGAAACATTGGCCGAAATCTTGAACGGAGAACGATTCATTTCTTGCCACTCCTATGTGCAGAGCGAAATCAACATGATGATGAAAGTCGCTGAGAAATTTGATTTCCGTGTGAACACGTTCACCCACATTTTGGAAGGTTACAAAGTAGCCGATAAAATGGCCGAGCACGGTGTTGGCGGAGGTACATTTAGTGACTGGTGGGCATACAAATATGAGGTAAATGATGCTATTCCTTACAATGCCGCTATCATGGCAAGCCAAGGGGTGACCGTGGCCATTAACAGTGATGACGCGGAAATGTCCAGAAGATTGAACCAAGAAGCCGCCAAAACCGTAAAATACGGAGGTATGTCAGAAATTGAAGCTTGGAAAACCGTAACCTTGAATCCTGCCAAATTGCTTCACTTGGACGACCGCGTAGGAAGTATCGAAGAAGGCAAAGACGCCGATGTGGTGCTGTGGAGCGACCATCCCTTATCGGTTTATGCCAAGGCTGAAAAAACGTTGATCGAAGGGAAAGTGTATTTTGACCTGAAAAAGGACAAATTGCTGAGAGAATCCATCAAAAAGGAAAGAAACCAATTGATTGGAATGATGTTGAACGAAAAGAAAAAAGGAGGAAAAACACGTACTCCCGTTCAGAGCAAAAAAGAAGAGTTTAATTGTGACACCCTTTAAAAAATAGACCATGAAAAAAATATTTTTAATCATAGCAATTATTTTGGGGGGTTCATTGAACGCACAACAAACCCCTGCCCCACCTCAATCCGAACAAATTGCCATTATCGGTGCTACTGCTCATATTGGCAATGGAGAGGTGATAGAGAACTGTACCATTATTTTTAATGATGGAAAAATTACCGTGATTGGCGCAGATGTATCGACACCGACTACCGGGACAACAATTAATGCCCAAGGCAAACATGTGTACCCTGGCTTTATAGCACCTTCCAAATCGCTCGGTTTGGTAGAGGTTGATGCCGTTAGAGCAAGTGACGATCAAGATGAAATCGGTGAAATGATTCCCCATGTGCGCAGTTTGATCGCCTACAATGCAGAATCTAAAGTTGTGGAAAGTATGCGCCCCAACGGTGTTCTCATTGGACAGGTAACCCCTCAGGGAGGTACCATCTCGGGAACATCCAGTATTGTTCAGTTTGATGCATGGAACTGGGAGGACGCTGCCGTAAAAACAGACGATGGCATCCATATGAACTGGCCCAACTTTTTTAGAAGAGGCCGCTGGTGGAGAGGAGAAGAAAGAGGATATATCCCCAACAAGGAGTACGGAAAAGAAATGGACGACATTAAAATGTTCTTCCAGAATTCCAAAGCTTATGGAAACGCAAATGAAACAGAGAAAAACCTTCCATTTGCTGCCATGCAAGGTCTTTTTGATGGATCTCAACGCTTGTACATCCATGCAGATGGCGAAAAGGAGATGACCGATGGTGTGACCATGGCCAAAGAAATGGGCGTGAAACACGTTGTAATAGTTGGAGGGTATAGAGCCAATAAGATTACAGATTTCCTAAAGGAGCATAATGTTGCTGTTCTAGTGGAGCGTACCCATTCCCTGCCCAGTTTTGATGATGATGATTACGACATCACCTATAAATTGCCAAAGTTATTGATCGATGCGGGGCTTTTGGTGGGACTTCAAAACGAAGATGCCGCCAATTTCCAGGTTAGAAACCTTGCTTTTTATGCAGGACAAACAGTTGCCCAAGGATTGGACAAAGAAACCGCATTACAACTGATCACCGGAAATACCGCGAAGATTTTAGGGATAGATGATAGGTACGGTACTTTGGAAGAAGGCAAAAGTGCCACGCTCTTTATTTCTGAAGGAGATGCATTGGACATGCGCACCAACAAACTCTCCAAAGCATATATTGATGGTAGGGATATTTCACTGGAGACCCACCAAACCGAACTTTGGAAAAGGTATATGGGCAAATACGAAAGAGAAAAAGAAGGACAATAGATTCCTGAATAACAATAAAAAACGGCGCTAAAAAACGGCGCCGTTTTCTCTCTTACTATCTTAAGTTGTTTTACTTTTAAGTGATTATACCTAGCGCAGTAATGTCAGTTCGAGTTTTTTCCAAAGGAAAAAGTATCAAGAACTAGAATTCTGGCATCGATGTTCCCATACTCTATAAAGTTTTTCTTCGCCGCACGCCAAAAAATCACTCAAATTGACCAATTTCCAAGAAAACACACCGTATTAATTCATTTTAATAGGGACATACTCCCCATTTTCTGGCTTTTCATAAAATGATTCTGGTTTGGAATTCTCACTTAGGGTTGCATCTTCAAAATTAACCGTGCTTGCAGGTTCCATAATTTCTCTTCCTTCATACTTGTGCCATGTAATGGATTTGGGAAGTATCAGTCCATTAACTTCTTGCCAATCGTCATAACGAATCCACTTGACATTGTCTGAACTTTCCCCTGAACGATAGGTTACCGTATAGCCCAACCACCTCATTTGATGCGTCTCTGGGTCAAAATGAATGTAGTACTCATCTTTAGATGAGGCACCAACCCCGAACTCATACGCTATCTGTATTCCCGGGTATTTCTTCCCTTCGTATTCCAAATCTTCAGTTGCGGAATACATAATGCCATCATCAGCCAATACAAAGGGCATGGCATAGAAGTAGAACATCAAATTATGATAAAAACCGACATCTCCTTTATAGGTTTCGTCGGCATCCAACAGCCAGGCTTCTTTGCCATCAAAACCCATTGAAAATTGTTCCGTGTCAATTCTATCTTTTCTAGACCATAAGTCTACCGTATGGGTTTCGGGCAGCTCAGGTTTAGGAAGCACATAGGACAATGTTCGTTGCTTTTTCCATTGCTCCAACCCTCCGTGCGCATCAAAAACCTTGATCATCGCATCTGGATATTCAGGTTTCGATTCAGTCATCGCTTGCGGAACAGGCTCTTCCACTTCTTTGGTTTTAGGCGTTTGTTTGCAGGCCAAAACCATCAGAAAAAGTACTAGAATGGTTAATTTGTTCATGGTATGTATTTTACCAGTTGGTCGAAAAGCCCTTTTTTTAATTACAGGAATGGCTATTTTTACCATGCGTATGGAAACTAAATTGATCAGTAGTGCCCAAAATCCCTTGGTTAAAAAAATCCTCCTGCTTAAGGAAAAATCCCGTGAACGAAGAAAGACGGGACTTTTTGTTGTAGAGGGACAACGGGAAATTGAACTGGCACAAAAAGGAGGATATACTTTACAGACCCTTCTTTTTTGTCCTGAGATCATGGGCGAGCTTTCCATTGAACCTATTATAAAGCCTTCAAATCCTGAAATCATCCAAGTTTCTGAAAACGTTTATGGCAAAGTTGCCCACCGCGGCACCACAGAAGGTGTTCTTGGATTAATGCAGTCCAAAAATCATACATTGGAGAACATTGTATTTAAAAACAAAACACCCTTGGTACTGGTGGCCGAAGCACCCGAAAAACCGGGAAATATCGGTGCACTTTTGCGTACTGCGGATGCTGCTGCCGTTGATGCCGTTTTAATAGCAAATCCCAAATCCGACCTATATAGTCCAAATATTATACGTTCCAGCGTAGGTTGCCTTTTCACCAACCAAATAGGCGTAGGAACCACGGACGAAATCATTGACTTTTTACAAACCAACCAAATCAAAATTTACTGTGCTGCCCTGACTGCTTCCAAAAATTATGTAGATTGTGATTTTAAAGTTGCTTCGGCCCTAGTGATGGGAACGGAGGCAATTGGATTGACCGATACTTGGCTTAAAAATTCCGACCAAAACATAATTATACCGATGCAAGGAGAAATAGACTCCATGAATGTTTCGGTATCCGCTGCAATACTTATATTTGAAGCGAAGCGCCAGCGCGGATTTTAAGCTATGGAAAAAAATTCACTCTTTTACGTAATACTGGCTATCCTTGTGGTCCAATACTTGGTCCATCAGTATTTGGAGTACTTGAACGCCAAGCGTTTCAAATCAACACTGCCCCCCGAACTTGCCGATGTTTTTGATGAAAACGAGTATCAAAAATCACAGCAATACAAACAAACCAACTATAAATTTGGGTTGATTTCCGATGGATTCTCCCTTGTGTTGACGATATGTTTTCTGTCTTTTGGAGGTTTTGAATGGATTGATCAACTCACTCGTTCCATCACCGACAAACCCATTCCCATGGCTTTGATTTTCTTCGGGATCATTATGCTGGGAAGCTCCATTTTGGGATTGCCGTTTTCATACTACCGAACTTTTGTGATTGAAGAGCAATACGGGTTCAACAAGACCACCAAATCCACATTTTTATCGGACAAAATAAAGGGCGGTATCCTCACGATCATTTTAGGAGGAGGCATTTTAACACTGTTTATGCTGTTCTACCAATCCACAGGACCCATTTTTTGGGTTTATGCATGGGCGATGGTTGCTATAATTATTCTTTTCATCAATTTGTTCTATAGCCGCTTGATTGTTCCGCTATTTAACAAACAAACACCCTTGCAGGATGGGAGTTTAAAGAGTTCAATCGAAAACTATGCACAAAAAGTGGGTTTTGAGCTTCAAAATATTTTTGTTATTGATGGCTCCAAGCGTTCCACGAAGGCAAATGCTTATTTTTCAGGTTTCGGAAAGGAAAAACGCATCACGCTATTTGATACATTGATCAATGATTTAAGCGAGGATGAAATTGTAGCCGTTTTGGCACACGAAGTAGGACATTACAAGAAGAAGCACATTATTGTCAACCTTATTGTCTCACTCTTGACCACAGGTCTGACCTTGTTCATCCTTTCCTTGTTTATAAATAACCCTAAAATATCATTGGCCATCGGCGTGTCCACACCAAGTTTCCATGCCGCTTTGGTAGGATTTGCCCTTTTGTACAGTCCCATTTCGGAGGTAACCGGCTTGGTCATGAACTATCTGTCAAGGAAATTTGAGTTTCAGGCTGACGATTTCGCCAAAACTACGTTTGCAGCAACACCTTTGGTCTCATCTTTAAAAAAATTGTCCAAAAAAAGTTTGAGCAACTTAACGCCACACCCTGCCTATGTTTTTGTTCACTACTCCCACCCACCGCTAGTGGAACGCATCCAAAACCTAAAGGCATAGTTTTTGTTGTTTAGATAATAAGATTGTAGTAAATTTAAAATACTATGACAGAGGCTGCTATTGAAAAAGAGAACAAGGAGATTGCGAAGCAGTACAAGGAATTACTTCGCATTAGCTACCAAACCCTAACGGACGAGGACAAAAAGTTGATTCGTTCTGCGTTTGATGTGGCCGTGGATGCCCACAAAGACCAGCGACGCAAATCTGGGGAGGCTTATATCTTCCATCCGATTGCCGTAGCCAAGATCGTAGCTTCGGAAATTGGTCTTGATGCCGTTTCCATTGCCTCTGCCCTGCTACACGATGTGGTCGAGGACACGCCCTATACTTTGGCTGATATTGAGCGGATGTTCGGTGAGACCGTTGCCCGAATTGTGGATGGACTCACCAAGATTGCCCACTTAAAAAAGGACAAGGACATTAGCCAGCAAGCAGAGAACTTTAGAAAAATGCTGCTGACCTTGCATGACGATGTTCGGGTAATCATTATTAAGATTGCGGACCGTTACCACAATATGCTAACCATGGAATCCATGCCGGAGCATAAACAGGTAAAAATCGCATCGGAAACCCTTTATATTTATGCTCCCCTTGCCCATAGAATTGGGCTGTACAATATTAAAACGCATCTGGAAGACCTTTCCCTAAAATACACAGAACCTGAGGTCTACACCGACATACAGGCCAAAATAGAGGATACCGAAGAAGAAAGTGCTGCCTACATCGAGGATTTCTCCAATGTAATCAGAACATCTTTGGACAAAGAAGGTCTCAATTATTTCATCAAAGGGAGAATGAAGTCCATCTTTTCTATCCGTAGAAAAATGAAGTCTCAGAATGTCTCTTTTGATGAAGTTTATGACAAATTCGCGATCAGGATTATCTATAAATCCGACAAGAAAAACGAAAAGTTCCTTGCTTGGAAAATATATTCCATAGTTACAGATCACTTCACCCCCAACCCTATTCGTTTGCGGGACTGGATTACCTCGCCCAAATCTACGGGCTACGAAGCACTCCATATTACGGTTATGGGTCCGAAGGGCAAGTGGGTAGAAGTTCAAATACGAAGTGAACGCATGCACGAGATTGCCGAAAAAGGCTATGCGGCTCATTTTAAATACAAACACGGTACCCAAAAAGAACAAGGCATAGAGGAATGGCTCAACAAATTACAGGAAGCACTCGAAACTTCCAATGGCAATGCCGTTGATTTTGTTGAAGAGTTCAAGCTTAACTTATATTCCAAAGAAATATTTGTTTTTACCCCCAAGGGAGACTTAAAATCTATGCCAAAAGGGGCAACAGCTTTGGATTTTGCCTTCAATATTCACACCGAAATTGGACTGAAGACCCGCGGTGCCAAAGTCAATGGAAAACTGGTTCCGTTGGGAACCAAACTTCGCAGTGGCGACCAAGTGGAAATCATAACCTCGGAAAGCGCCAAACCCACCCAAAACTGGTTGGATTATGCCGAAACAGCGCGGGCACGGTCTAAAATAAAATCATCGCTCAGCGAGGAGAAAAAAGAAGTTGCCGAAGAAGGAAAGGAAATATTGCGGCGCAAGCTAAAAGCCCAAAAAATAAACCTGAACGAGGACACTATAAACAAATTGGTGACTTTCTTCAAATTGAAGACAAGTTTAGATCTATTTTACAGGGTCGGCATCGGGGTTATCGACAACGAAAAACTAAAGGATTTCTCTTCTTCCTATCACAATGCATTTATCAATTTCTTTAAGAACCGGATGCGCAAAACGCCTCCCCCAAAAGATGTTGACAAAAACGAAATCACAACCAAGTACGATTTACTTGTGTTTGGCAAGGAGGAAGAACGGCTCAACTATAAATTATCCCAGTGCTGCAATCCCATTCCCGGTGATGACGTTTTTGGTTTTGTCAGTGTAAACGATGGTATCAAGGTGCATAAAAAAAACTGTCCCAATGCCATATCATTACAGTCCAACTATGCTTACCGAATCATCAGCGCTAAATGGATTGATTCCAGTCAAGAAGAATTCTCCGTTGACATTAAAATTACGGGAATCGACAATATGGGATTGGTAAAGGACATCACCAAAATCATCTCCGAAAATATGCACGTGAATATGCGCAACCTCAACTTTAGCGCAGATGGCGGTACCTTTAAGGGAAAAATTACTTTGGTCGTAAAAAACAATAACATCCTCAAAAAGCTCATGAACAGTTTAAAGCAAGTTGAAGGTATCGATAAAGTGAGCAGAATTTAATTTTTAACTGTACCTTTGTTCTTTAGCATAGGTAGAAAGAGCTATGGGAAACAACAAAAATCAGGAAATTGTAAAAAACGTGTTCACTTCGTTCCTTGAGGAAAAAGGGCACCGCAAAACCCCTGAACGCTACGCCATTTTACAGGAAATTTACGAAAGTGACGATCATTTTGATGTGGAATCCCTCTACATTAAAATGAAAACAAAAAATTACCGGGTAAGTCGCGCCACGCTCTACAACACTATTGAACTGTTATTGGAGAGCAAATTGGTGCGTAAGCATCAGTTTGGCAAAAACCAGGCCCAATACGAAAAATCCTATTTCGACCGTCAGCACGATCACGTCATCTTGACGGATACTGGCGAAGTAGTGGAATTTTGCGACCCACGCATTCAATCCATAAAAAAAACAATTGAAGAGGTTTTTGACATTAAGATCAACAATCACTCATTATATTTCTACGGAACTCGAAACAAAGAAAAAAACCTAACCGAATAACCCGAACATTACATGGTAGATTTATTGCTTGGACTCCAATGGGGAGACGAAGGAAAAGGAAAAATTGTTGATGTACTGACCAAGGAATACGATATTATAGCCAGATTTCAAGGAGGTCCAAACGCTGGACATACTTTGGAGTTTGATGGCATAAAACACGTTTTACACACTATTCCATCAGGGATTTTCCATAAAAACGCCATTAATATTGTAGGAAACGGAGTGGTAATAGACCCTGTAATCTTCAAAAAAGAGCTGGACAACTTGGAGCAATTCAATATTGATATTGAATCCAAACTTTTTATATCCCGAAAAGCCCATTTAATCCTGCCTACCCACCGCTTGTTGGATGCCGCTTCCGAGGCTTCCAAAGGAAAGGCCAAAATAGGTTCCACCCTAAAAGGAATTGGCCCAACCTATATGGACAAGACAGGCCGTAATGGAATGCGTGTCGGGGATTTGGAGTTTGATGATTGGAAGACCAAATACCGAGCCCTTGCCAATAAACACGAAGCCATGATCGATTTTTACGACGTGGATATTGAATACAATTTGGAAGAATTGGAGGCCGAATTCTGTGAAGGGGTAGAAACACTCAAAAAACTCACCTTCATCGACAGCGAGGAATACATTTTTAAAGCACAGGCCGAAGGCAAAAAAATCTTGGCCGAAGGCGCCCAAGGGTCCCTGTTGGATATCGACTTCGGAACCTACCCATATGTCACATCTTCCAACACTACCGCAGCTGGTGCCTGTACTGGTTTGGGGGTTGCCCCCAATAAGATCAAAAGGGTTCTGGGCATATTCAAGGCCTATACCACCCGAGTAGGCAGCGGACCATTCCCAACCGAACTATTTGATGAGGATGGCGCAAAAATGGCGAAAATCGGAAATGAATTCGGAGCCACCACAGGCAGACCGCGCCGCTGTGGCTGGTTGGATTTGGTCGCACTAAAATATGCAGTTCAAATCAATGGGGTAACCGAGCTGATGATGATGAAAGCCGACGTGCTCAGTGGCTTTGAAACCATTAAGGTGTGTACCGCATACCAATATAAAGGAGAGGAAATTCAACATTTGCCCTACAACATTGAGGAGGAATATGTAACACCGATATACAAAGAAATGAAAGGATGGTCGCAGGATTTGACCAAAATGTCAAAATCAGAAGACCTGCCCACCAATTTGAACGACTACATCGCATTCTTGGAAGATCAATTAAATGTACCCATTAAAATAGTATCCGTAGGCCCGGATAGAACCCAGACTATTCATAGGTAAACTTCGGTTTTTTGTTCATTTTTCAGTAATTTCAAAGTCCTGTTTTCCTATACAGGACATTTTTTTATTACACATATAATTGATTAAAAATCAATGTCATGAACAAAGCACTGGCCCTTTTATTGTTAATGGGAGTTTTTATTTCCTGTACTAAAGAACCTTCACAATTATCGGTAGCATCTCCCAGCGGGACCAATTCTATTGATTTTGGCCTATCGGAAGATGGCACACCCTATTATTTAGTGCATCATGGAAACGAAACTGTTATCGACTCCTCGTCCATGGGGTTTGACTTTCAGCATCAGAAACCTTTGAAAACTGGACTGAGCATTGTGAGCTCCACCGAAAATTTGGTCAATGAAACTTGGGAAATGCCCTGGGGCGAACAAAAGGAAGTGGTGAACCACTACAACGAATTGGTCGTTACCTTGGAAGAATCAGAAGCTCCCAATCGTCAATTCAATATTTATTTCAGGGTCTATGATGACGGAGTTGGCTTCCGCTATGAATTTCTTCCCCAAGAAGGTGTCGATAGCATTATCATCATGGACGAAAACACCGAATTTCAGTTGACCGAAGATTATACCACATGGTGGATTCCCGGCGATTGGGATATCTATGAACACCTGTACAACACCACCAAGGTTTCCGAAATCGACGCCCTTTCCAAAAGGAACAATACCGACCTTGCCGCAAGCTACATTCCTGAAAACGCCGTGAACACCCCTGTCACCATGCGGGGCGAAAATGGGCTTCACTTGAGTTTTCATGAAGCCAACCTAACGGACTATTCAGGGATGACTTTGAAAGTTGATACGGAGTTTTGGTTATTGACCAGTGAGTTGGTCGGTTCCGACCGATCGGGGTACAAAGTGAAGCGGGAACTTCCCTTTAAAACACCATGGCGAAGCATTCAAATTGCGGATAAGGCCAGTGAGCTCATCGAGTCCAAATTGATCGTAAACCTGAACGAACCCAACAAACTTGGTGATATTAGCTGGTTTGAACCCAAGAAGTATGTTGGAATTTGGTGGGAAATGCACGTAGGTAAATCAACTTGGGACTATGCCGGTTCGCAGGATATGAACACCTTTACCCAAGATTTGAAACCCACCGGCAAACATGGGGCCACCACCGAAAACACAAAAAGATATATCGACTTTGCGGCCAAAAACAACATTAAAGGTGTTTTAGTTGAAGGATGGAATACCGGATGGGAACATTGGATAGGTGTCGAGGACCGTGAAGGCGTTTTCGATTTTGTGACCCCCTACCCTGATTACGACTTGGATGAATTGAACCGCTACGCCAAGGAAAAAGGGGTGGAAATCATCATGCACCATGAGACCTCAGCTGCTCCAAGGACTTACGAGCAACAATTGGATACAGCTTTCCAACTGATGAAGAAATATGACATGAGCTCGGTCAAGACGGGGTATGTGGGAAAAATAATTCCCAAAGGAGAATACCACCATGGCCAGTGGATGGTGAACCATTACCGAAAAGTGTTGGAAACAGCGGCTGGGTACAAGGTGGCCATCAACGCCCATGAACCCATCAAACCCACCGGAATCCGAAGAACCTATCCCAATGCCATTGCCAGGGAAGGGCTTCGTGGTCAGGAATTCAATGCATGGTCGGCCGATGGCGGAAATCCACCAGAACACCTCCCCATTGTGGCATTTACAAGAATGTTGGCGGGCCCCATAGATTTCACCCCAGGAGTTTTTGATATTGAAATCCCCAACAAGGAAGATAATCGCGTAAGTACTACACTAGCTCAGCAGTTAGCCCTTTATGTGGTCATCTACAGTCCTGTTCAAATGGCCTGCGACCTTCCCGAAAATTATGAGAATCAGCCCGCATTCCAGTTTATTCGGGATGTAGGTGTGGATTGGGACGAAACGCATGTGTTGAACGGCGAGGTGGGCGACTATGTGACCATTGCCCGAAAGGAAAGAAAAACAGGAAACTGGTTTGTTGGTGGAATTACTGATGAAAATGCTAGAGAAGTCAGTATTAATTTTGATTTTCTGGATGATGGTGTGGAGTATGAAGCCGCTATTTACAAAGATGCTGAGGGTGCACATTATGAAAACAATCCGACAGCAATCAGCATTGAAGAAATAAACATTAGCAAAGGTTCCGCTTTGACGGTTCAATTAGCGGAAGGAGGCGGATTTGCCATTAGTTTGATCAAGAAAAAATGATTGATTCATCACTGGTCTATGTGACTTATATCACTTTAAACACAGCATATTTCCTTTATCTTTGAATCAAATAAAAACAAGCTGACATGACACATAACCTCAATCAAATAGGTCTGGACAAACAAATATCTAGCGACCTATCCGACAAACTGAACCAACTTTTGGCCAACTATCAAATATTTTATATGAATGCCCGTGGTTTCCACTGGAACATTAAGGGCGAAAAGTTTTTTGAACTTCACGCAAAGTTTGAAGAGCTCTACAACGACTCTCTGGTAAAAATCGATGAAATAGCAGAAAGAATTTTAACCCTAGGGTTTACTCCATTGCACAACTATGCCGATTATTCAGAGCTATCCAAGATTAAAGCTGCGAAGAATGTTACAAGTGGCAGAGAAGCGGTTCAGGCAATCCTAAATGGTTACGAAGTACTTCTTCCTTTGGAAAGAGAGCTTCTGGAAATGTCAGGAGACTCCAACGATGAGGGGACCAATGCCTTGATGAGTGACTACATTCGTGAGCAGGAAAAACTGATTTGGATGTATTCAGCATTTTTAAACAAATAAACCATTATGGATTTGAAATCCATAGTTTTCAAAAAGATTGAAATTCTTTTAAGTCCTCCTTTAATCTCTCCATAGGAGGGAAACTTTTATCCTTTGGGGAGACTGGAGAGGGATTTTAACCTTTAGCCTGACAATAATGAGATTCCATATCCAACACCTACCATTGCGGACAAATTACCCTTACCCTAAAGCGCGGAAAATAAAATTGGTCACAATCACCTGAAAGAGAATTCCCAAAGCTTTCTAAACGGTATATGCCACGTCCGTTAAAAATCCTACTTTTGGGCAAAATTTATGCATTTGAAAAGCATTTCATTTTTTATTCTATGCCTTTTCGCTTTTAGTGTATTTGCTCAGGAAGAACAACCCGAGGGCGGTAGACAAATCAACATTGTCTACGGAGCCAATTTTACCAAAGATGAAGCGCAGTTCCCGGGTGCATCCATTTTTAGCAAGGACGATGAGCGACAGGTACAATTTGAACACCAAGGAGCTGACCTTTGGTGTGACATTGCTATTTTCTATGCCGAAGAGAATCGTTTAAAAGCCATTGGGAACATCCGTTTGCAGCAAGGAGATTCCATTGAGATGAACAGTGGTAAAATGAATTATGACGGTAACACCAAACTGGCCAAAGCGTGGGAGAAAGTAGATTTGACGAATGGCCAAATGACATTGACCACAGACACCCTTTATTTTGATCGAGAAAAACAACAGGCCTACTACAACTCAGGTGGTAAAGTGGTAGATTCCGCCAATGTGCTTACCAGTAAAGTTGGCACCTATTTTATGACACCCAAAAAGTATCAATTTCAACGGAACGTACACATAGATAATCCGGATTATATTATCGATTCCGAGCAGTTGGACTACTATACCACCTCCAAAAATGCCTATATGTACGGTCCATCAACAATAACCGGCGAGGAATATAAAATATATTGCGAACGTGGCTTTTACGATACTACCATTGAGCAAGGCTACGGCATCAAAAACACCCGAATCGATTACGACAATAAAATCATTGAAGGAGACAGTCTCTATTTTGATAAGGCGACCGAATTTGCATCTGCCACCAACAACATCCAGATTACGGATACCATAAACGACGGGGTAATCCGGGCTCATTACGCAGAAGTGCACAAGGCCAAAGACTCCGTTTTTGCCACCAAAAGAGCGGTTTCCATCAGTTTGGTGCAAAAAGATTCACTCTACATGCACGGAGACACGCTTATGGTGACCGGGAAAGAAGAGGAACGCATTGTAAGGGCTTTCAGAAATGCCAAATTCTACAAAACGGATTTAAGCGGGAAATCGGACTCTATTCATTTTGATGAAAAAACAGGAATTACCGAATTGATCACCGACCCCATTTTGTGGAACGTGGACAATCAAATTACTGGAGACAGCATTCATTTGATATCCGATATGGAGACCGATAAATTGGATTCACTAAAAGTGATAGAAAATGCCTTCATCATTTCGTTGGATACCATTAGCGGAACAGGGTATAATCAAGCAAAAGGAAAAAACCTCTTCGGAAAATTCATAGAAAACGAGTTGAAGATCATCGACCTCGTCCAAAACACCGAGGTCATCTATTATGTCTACAACGATGACCAAGAGCTCATCGGAATAGATAAGACCATCTGCAGTAAAATTCGCCTCTTGATGGCGGATAACGACATTGAGGACATTACCTTTTACGTGACCCCCGATGGTGATATTTTCCCCGAATCCGATTTGCCCGTGGAGAGTCGTAAATTAAAAGGTTTTGTTTGGCGCGGCGATGAACGGATGATGTCTTGGGAAGAAATTTTTGACGAAGACGACAACAATATAGAGCTGGTTAAAATTAGGGGCATAGACAATCCTATTGACATTGATGCAGAGGAAAACGAACGCCAAAACAACGAGAACGACCCGATCAATGCGCCCAACACCAAGGCAGTAAAACCCAAAAAGCCCGTTCTTAAAAAGAAAGCACAGAGTCCGTAATGTCCAAAAGCGATTTTTTTACATACCAAGCGCAAACCTCACCCCATCCGTTGGCCTTGGAAGTTTCGCATGCCAAAGGAAGCTACATCTACGACCAAGACGGTAATGCCCATCTGGATTTTGTGGCAGGAGTTTCCGCTTGCAGTTTGGGACATTGCCACCCCAAAGTGGTTGATGCCATCAAAACGCAAGTGGACCAATATATGCATGTGATGGTCTATGGCGAGTACGTGCAACGGCCCGCCGTGGAATACTCCAAATTATTGGCTTCCCTCCTTCCTAAAAATCTGAACACCACCTATTTGGTCAATTCGGGAACGGAAGCTATGGAGGGTGCCTTGAAATTGGCTCGCAGACATACTGGTCGTTCGCAGATAGTTGCGGCAAAAAAAGCCTACCACGGCAATACGATGGGTAGTTTAAGCCTTATGGGGCTGGAGGAACGAAAAAGTCCCTTTAGACCGCTAATTCCAGATGTCAGGTATATTACTTTCAATGTTGGGGAAGAGCTTGAAAATATCACCGAGAAAACTGCCGCAGTGGTTTTGGAGACCATTCAAGGGGGCGCTGGGTTTATTTTACCAGAAAACAATTATCTGAAAAAGGTGAGAAAACGCTGTGATGAAGTTGGAGCCCTGCTGATATTGGACGAAATCCAACCCGGTTTTGGCCGAACAGGCAAATTATTTGCCTTTGAACACTTTAACTGCCCTCCGGATATCTTGGTTATTGGAAAAGGAATGGCTTCGGGCTTGCCCGTGGGAGCTTTTGTGGCATCTAAGGAATTGATGTCCGATTTAAAAGAGAATCCAAAATTCGGCCACCTGACCACCTTTGGAGGAAACCCTGTAATTGCCGCAGCAAGTTTGGCCACCTTGAAAGAAATTACCGAAACAGACCTGATCCCACAAACCCTGGAAAAAGAAGAATTGTTCAGAAAACTATTGCAACATCCCTTAATAAACGAAATACGAGGCAAGGGTTTAATGCTTGCTCCAATAATGCAAAACAAGGAAATAGCCGATTATTTGGTTCTTGAAGCCGCTAAAAAAGGGTTGATACTTTTTTGGCTTTTATTTGAGTCCAAGGCCGTGAGAATATCACCCCCATTAACTATTTCAATGAAAGAAATTAAGGCGGGTTGCGACCAAATTATCAGTATTTTAAATAGCTACCAACCCGACACTGTTAACTAATTTGTTGATAACATACACCGAATTTGGACTTAAACAGAACCGCAAAGGGTTAATTTTAAGTCCATAGTTCAACCAAAAACGTTCCTATGGCGTTAGAATCTAACGAATATCCTGACAAATCCATTAACAAGTTTGAGTCCATGCTCAAGACGGATGACGTCTACTTCTTTGATGCGGAGGACTTTGAGGAAATTATTCATCACTACCTGAACAACGGTAAAATCTCCTTGGGAAAGAAAGCGATTCAGATTGGCTTGGAGCAACATCCAAATTCCATGGAATTGAAGCTTTTACAGGTCGAAGTGTTGGCTTTTGAAGATAAATTTGATGCCGCCGAGACGCTTCTAGATGAAATTCAGAACATTAACGCGGCCAACGAAGAAGTCTTTATCCAACGAGCCAATATCCGTTCCAAGCAGGACAAACATCAAGAAGCCGTTAACCTGTTATTGGAGGCCTTGGACATTACCGACCACTCTTTCGACATTCACTCCCTTTTGGGAATGGAGTATCTTTTTATGGATGATTACGAGCAGGCCAAACTCAGCTTTATGCGTTGTGTCGAGATTGATGACAGGGATTACTCTTCGCTATATAATGTAGTATATTGTTTTGAGTTTTTGGAAGATTTTGATGGCAGCATCTATTACCTGAACGATTATTTGGACAGAAATCCCTATTGCGAGGTGGCCTGGCATCAACTAGGTAAAATGTACTTGGCCAAAAAGCTCTATATCGAGGCATTGACCGCTTTTGATTTTGCCGTTATTTCCGATGACTCCTTTATCGGTGCCTACTTTGAAAAAGGCAAGGTGTTGGAAAAATTGGGACGATACAACGAAGCCATCGAGAATTACGAATCAACCATATCCATAGAAGACCCCACATCGTACGCTTTTCTTCGTTTGGGCAAATGCCACGAAAAACTGGGCAACTACGATTTGGCAAAGTACTATTACTACCACACCGTTCACGAAGACCCATTATTGGATAAGGGTTGGTTGGCCATTACCGATTTCCATTTTGGACAAAAAAACTATGAAAAAGCCCTGTATTATATCAACAAGGCCATAAATATTGATGGGGAAAACCCTAAATATTGGAAAAAAGCAGCAAAAATATATTCGGCCATGGATAATTTGGACGAAGCTGACTTTGCCTACAAGCAAACCGTGGACTTGGGTAATTACGAGTTGGGAACTTGGGCAAACTGGGCAGAAGTGCTTAATGGCATAGGGGACTACAATTCTGCAATCCAAGTTCTGATCCAAGGACTGGAATTTTATCCGGACAATTCGGACCTTACCTACAAATTGGCCGGTATCCATTTAAAAAATCACGATTTGGACGAAGCAAAAAGCATCTTATCCAAGGCCATGAAATTGGATATTGGTAAATTGCAGCAGTTTGAAAAAGAATTCCCGGAATTCATTGAAGTTGATTGGGTAAAAGCGCTAGTTTCAAAAATCAGGAAAACGGCCAAGTAGCCCCGCCTTATTACCAAATTAATGCAAGCACGTCGTATACTGGACTACGTTTTTATCACCCTGAAAGGAATGGCCATGGGTGCCGCGGACGTTGTCCCGGGAGTATCAGGAGGAACCATTGCCTTTATCTCTGGTATCTACGAAGAACTCATAACCTCTATCAACAACATAGACCTTTCCCTCATCTCAATTTTAAGGAAAGATGGCATCAAAGCCGTATGGAACAAAGTCAATGGAAACTTTTTGTTGGCTCTCTTCTTGGGAATCTTTATCAGTGTACTCTCCTTGGCAAAATTTCTGAGTTGGCTTTTGGAGAACGAACCTATCTTATTATGGTCATTTTTCTTTGGATTGGTGGTCGCCTCGATATTTATGGTGGGCAAAGAAATCACCAGATGGACCATGGGAACCGTGATTGTTTTAATTTTTGGGAGCGCCTTAGCCTTTTTTATAACAGAACTGCCTGCCAACGACAATGTGGATAGCCTGCCCTATTTATTTCTTTCCGGTGCATTGGCCATCTGCGCCATGATCCTTCCAGGTATTTCGGGAGCATTTATTCTTGTATTGTTGGGCTCCTATAAAACTATCTTGGATGCTGTTCACGAAAGGGACATCAAAATAATTTTGACCGTGGGCGTTGGGGCTATTTTTGGACTTCTGAGCTTTGCCCGCTTGCTCAAATGGATGTTCAATCATTATAAAAACATCACCCTGGCACTTTTAACAGGGTTTATTTTGGGCTCTTTGAACAAAATTTGGCCTTGGAAAAAGGTTTTGGAAACCAAAACCTTTGGCGAAAAGACCATCGTTGTGGATGATATGAACGTACTTCCAGGTGCTTTTGAGGGCGATAGTAAATTAATGCTTGCAATTCTATTAGCCATCCTAGGTTTTTCACTTATTTTTATCCTGGAAAGATTAGCTTCCAAAAAATAAGGAAAACCTATTTGTGCAAATGCATCAACCTAGAACATTTCTGGACAACTTCTTCTTGGTCATCAAAGGTCTCTGTATGGGGGCTGCCAACAAGGTTCCTGGGGTTTCAGGTGGTATTGTTGCCTTTGTTGCCGGTTTTTATGAAGAATTCATCTATTCGCTGCAAAAACTGAATTCGAAAGCGCTGAAACTATTCTTTAACGGTCGTTTTAAAAGTTTTTTCCAGTACATCAATGCCAAGTTTTTAGGCCTATTGATCTTTGGAATGTTGGTGAGTTATTTTAGCGTGTCCAGAATTTTGGACTATTTCTTGGACCATAACGAACTCTTTGTTTGGGCGACGTTTTTTGGCATGGTCATAGGTTCCATTTACTACATCGGAAAAGATTTCGCCCCTTGGAACCAACGCACGATTCCTGCCGGCATCATTGGGTTGATCATTGGTGTTTCCATAAGTTTTTTAAGCCCCGCCAAAGAAAATGACAATTTACTTTTTATTTTTTTCTGTGGCATTGTTAGCGTTTCTGGGATGACACTTCCCGGTTTGTCCGGCTCTTTTATATTGATCCTATTGGGAAATTATGTATTGCTACTGGTGGATTCGGTCAACGCGCTCTACGATACTTTTTCCGAAGTTTTTTCAGGAGATTTCAGTTTTGTTAAAAACACAGAACGTTTACAGACCCTAAAAATATTGGCCGTTTTCACGCTCGGCTCCATTACGGGCTTGGTCAGTTTTTCACATTTGCTCAGTTATGTGCTAAAACACTTTAAGGCAACCACTACTGCTGTATTGTTAGGCTTTATCACAGGTTCCCTGGGCGTTCTATGGCCCTGGAAAAGAACCATTTTTAAATTGGACGAAGCCGGCAACCCCTTATTGGATTCCAATGGAGATAAAATTATTCTGAATTATACACGGCATTTTCCAAATATGACCGAGGCAGAAACTTGGTGGGCCATGCTTTTTGTTTTAATGGGGATTTTGGTATTATTGGTTTTGGATTGGTATGGCAACAACAGGAAAAAAAATGAACAGATTCGGGCTTCTAGGTAAAAATATATCTTATTCTTTTTCGCAAGGATATTTCTCCGAAAAATTCAAGGCTTTAGGATTAAATGACCATAGCTACGAGAATTTTGATATTCAAAAAATAGACGAGTTTAAAAACGTGATCGCCCAAGACAACCTCAAAGGGTTCAACGTTACCATTCCCTATAAAGAAGATGTCATCCCCTATTTGGACGAATTGGACGCAAAAGCCGAAAAAATTGGGGCCGTGAACACCATACAATTCACTGAAAACGGACTAAAAGGCTTCAACACTGATGCCTATGGTTTTCAAAAATCATTGGAACCCTTCCTAAAACCCCATCATAAAAATGCATTGATTCTGGGCACAGGTGGTGCTTCCAAGGCCGTTCGTTTTGTTTTGGACCAACTGGGGATTGCCAACACCTATGTTTCTCGCAACAAAAACCAAGGTCAGTACACTTATGGAGAAGTGGACAAGGGTATCATAGAAAAAAACACCCTGATCATCAACTGTACCCCACTGGGAACCTACCCCAATGTTGAGGACAAACCCGCACTCCCCTACCAATATATCGGGTCCAAACATTTATTGTACGACTTGATCTACAATCCAGAAAAAACCAGTTTCCTAGCTTCAGGCGAGACGAAAGGAGCAATCATCTGCAATGGGCTAAGCATGTTGGAGCACCAAGCGGAAAAAGCTTGGGAAATCTGGAACAATGTCTAAAAAAAGGAGTAAACATAAGTATTTCACCCATCCGCACAACTATCTCCGTCCATAAAAGAAGAATCAATACTTTTGCTATTAGACAATTAAGTTGTTAAATTGGCTATAATTATCATCAATCAAATAGGTAAACAAGCTACGGATGCAGGAAAACGATCATAAACTTCAGCAAGCTGAAGGTGGAACAGAGGAAAAACCAGAAAACACAAAAGGACAAGTGGAAGAAGCTACTCCGGCCGAACCCAAAGTGTCCGAAGAAACCGTATCTGACACTGAAGAGTCACAAGAACCTAAAAAAGAGACTGTTTCCGAATCCAAAAACAGTGAGAACGATTCCGAAAAAAATGATTCCGAAGAGCATTTAGATGAAATCGATGAATCCAATGCGGAGGATGCAGAAGATGCTGAAAACGAGAAACGGCATACCATCCCTATGTTGGATTACCACTCCATGACCATGGAAAACTTGGTCGGGGAATTACAACGTTTGGTAAAAAACGAGAAAGTACAGGCCATCAACAAGCATGTAAGCGCCATTAAGTACGAGTTTGACCAAAAATTCCAAGAATTTCTGGATGAGAAAAAGGAGGAGTTTGTGTCCAAAGGAGGCAATGAAATTGATTTTCGATATAATTCCGTTGCCAAAAGGCAATTCAATGAAGTATATTCCGACTTTCGTGAAAAGCGGGACCAATACTACAAGCAACTCGATCAATCCCTAAAATCCAATTTGCAAAAAAGATTGGATATTATTGAAGAGCTAAAAGGACTCATTGATATTGAAGAGGATATCAACACCACCTACAACAACTTTAAAGATCTGCAAAACAGGTGGAGAAATGCTGGGCCCATCCCTCGTACCAATTACAACGATGTTTGGCGCACCTACCACCACCATATGGAGATTTTTTATGATTTTCTTCACTTAAACCGTGAGTTGCGGGACCTTGATTTTAAACATAACCTTGAGGAAAAGCAAAAATTGGTGGAGCGCGCCGAAGCTTTGGCCGAAGAACCAGATTTGAACAAAGCCTTTAGGGAATTGCAAACGCTTCACAAGATTTGGAAAGAGGACATCGGCCCCGTTGCCAAGGAACATCGTGAAGAAATTTGGGAAAAATTCAGTACCGCTACCAAGGCCATGCACCAGCGTAGGCAAGAACACTTTCAGGAATTGGAAAAGGTCTACGAAAAAAACCTGGAGAAAAAGCAAGGGATTATAGCCAACATTGCTAAAATAGCCGAAAACGTCGCGGACAACCACAGAGGCATACAGCAACAAATAAAAGAGGTCGAATCGCTCAGGGATTCGTTCTTTAAAGCTGGAAAGGTACCTCAAAAGGTCAACGAAGAAACTTGGAGCCAATTCAAGGAAACGGTACGTAAGTTCAATCGCACCAAAAATGCCTTCTACAAAAATCAGAAAAAAGAGCAACAGCAAAACCTAGAAAAGAAAAAGGAACTGTTGGAGCTTGCCATTTCTTTGAAAGATAGTGATGATTGGAACGAGGTGACCCCTCAAATGAAGCGCATACAAAGGGACTGGAAGAAAATTGGCCATGTTCCCAGAAAATACTCCGATAAAATTTGGAAAGAGTTCAAGGACGCCTGCAACCATTATTTTGACCGTTTGCACGCTGAAAAGAACGAAGCACACCAAGAAGAGTTCGAAAACTTTAAGAAGAAAAGCGAATGTCTGGACCGCCTCAAAGAATTTCAGCTTAGCGGCGACAAGACAAAGGATATTGAAGCAGTTAAAGCCTTTTTGGCCGAGTGGAAAAAGTATGGTCGCATTCCCTACAATAAAAAACACATCAATAGCAAGTTCAATAAAATTGTGGATGCGCTCTTGAAAAAATTGGGGGTAGGCAAACAACAATCGGAACTGCTCAAATACGGAAACAAGGTACAGGAACTGGCCAAAACCGAGGATAACTACGCCATTGGCAACGAACGTGTTTTTGTAAAGCGCAAGATTGACGAAGTGAAATCGGAAATCCGTCAATTGGAGAACAATCTTCAGTTTTTCTCAGATGATTCTGAAGACAATCCCTTGGTCAAAGAAGTTGTCAACAAATTGGACAAACAAAAAGAAGCGCTTCAAACTTGGAAAGAGAAAATGAAGAAGTTGAATATTCTGGAACACAAACTTAACAAGGGCAACGAAGAAGAGGAAAACGACAGTAACGAAGAGGAATAAGATTCCGTTTTCTATGGAAAAATATCAAAGGGCCGCTAAAACTAGCGGCCCTTTGACTTCTCCCGTCTAAGATTCAATACATTCCAACAAATAGTTGATCAAATCCGTAGTGGTGACTATCCCCACAAGTTTGCCGTTATCCACTACAGGCAGCGCATGAAATTCTTTTTTTGAGAGAAAACGTGCCACATCCTTGATTGAAGTATCGGATGCTACACTCATAACATCGTTGACCATCACCTGAGGAATGGTGAACATATTATATACAATGGTATCCACAAATTCCTCATGCTCATCCACCGCATCCGCAAAACTGATACGCAACAAATCGGTGTAGCTCAGTATTCCCACGATGGAACTACCTTCAACAACAGGAATATGTCGAATATGATGCTTCTTGAAAAGCCTTTCTGCAGTAACCAAATCATCTTTGGTCGTGAGCGTGACCAGTTTTTTGGTCATTATTTTTGAAACGGGTACACTATTTTTCATCACTCAAGTTATTTATCAATTCCCTGAATGAAATTAGCCTGATTTTGGTTATAAAAATATGATAAATATCAGCCCTCACTTGGCTACGTTCACCGATCGTGTTTCACGGATTACGGTAACCTTTACTTGACCTGGATAGGTCATATCGGTCTGTATTTTTTGTGAGATTTCGAAAGAAAGTTCAGCTGCCTTGTCATCGTTCACTTTTTCGCTTTCTACAATAACACGTAGTTCCCTCCCTGCTTGAATGGCGTAGGCTTTCTGCACCCCATTGAAACCGAAGGCGATATCCTCCAAATCCTTCAAACGTTGAATATAAGAGTCCAAAACCTGCCTTCTTGCGCCAGGGCGAGCACCGCTGATAGCATCACAAACCTGAACGATCGGGGATATTAAAGTGGTCATTTCAATTTCATCGTGGTGAGCTCCGATTGCATTGCAAACCTCATCTTTTTCACCATATTTCTGCGCCCATTGCATCCCCAAGATGGCGTGTGGGGTTTCCACCTCCACTTCGGCCATGGGCACTTTACCAATATCGTGAAGCAATCCGGCTCTTTTGGCGAGTTTAGGGTTAAGACCCAGTTCGGCGGCCATTACCCCACAAAGTTTGGCAACCTCTCTGGAGTGTTGCAATAAGTTTTGTCCGTAGGAAGAACGATATTTCATTCGGCCCACTGCTTTGATCAATTCCGGATGCAATCCATGGATGCCTAAATCGATTACGGTACGTTTTCCTATCTCTGCTATTTCTTCGTTGATTTGCTTCTCGGTCTTCTTCACTACCTCCTCGATACGGGCAGGGTGAATTCTTCCATCGGTCACCAGTCTGTGCAAGGACAAACGTGCCACTTCCCTTCTAACGGAATCAAAGCAGGACAGTATAATGGCCTCGGGGGTATCATCCACAATAATCTCAACCCCTGTAGCGGATTCCAAAGCACGGATATTTCTACCTTCACGCCCGATAATCCGTCCTTTTACGTCATCGGACTCCAAGTTGAAGACGGAGACACAGTTTTCCACCGCTTCTTCGGTACCGATACGTTGTATGGTATTGACCACGATTTTTCGGGCCTCTTGTTGTGCGGTAAGCTTTGCTTCTTCCAAAGTATTTTGCAGGTACGCCATAGCATCGCTTTTGGCAGTTTCCTTTAAAGACTCGAGCAACTGTGCCTTGGCATCCTCTGCAGAAAGTCCGGATATGACTTCCAACTGCTGCACTTGGCTCTTATGGAGTTTTTCAACTTCGGATTGTTTTTTATCGAGTATCTCGCTTTTGTACTCGACCTCTTTTATCTTTTGTTGAAATTGATCGTTCAGCTTTTTGTTCTTGGCCAATTCACTGCTCACTTGGGATTCTTTGTCCCTTGTACGTTTTTCGGCATCGGCAATTTTTTTATCCTTGTTGATAATGACCTTCTCATGCTCTGCCTTTAGTTCCAAAAACTTCTCCTTGGCCTGAAAAATCTTATCTTTTTTAATGCCCTCACCTTCTTTCTTGGCCTCTTTTATGATATCCGCTGCTTCTCTCTTGGCGTTGGCAATGGTCTTGGATGCCTTGCCCTTCTCCATCATCTTGGCAATTACAAATCCTATTGCCAGCCCCACAACAGCTGCGACAACAATAACTATGATATTATCCATGTTTGCTTATGTTTAGTTAAAAAAAAAGCCCACATCGGAAGAAGTTTTGTACAAACTCCAAAATACAGGTTTAGGGCTAACAGACTGATCAAGGATCCCTATACAAGTAGGGCCTGCTTTTACAACCTAAACTCACCCTTTCTAATTATAATAGTGTTGAGTTTGTCAAAAATTAATTACCAATGTGGGCAGTAACAATATTTTATTTAAAAGAACTTATTCCCCAATTTTGGAATGTACCAATTCGTCCAATGCTCTTAACCGTTGCATCGCAGCATCAGCATTTTCTGACTGGTCTATTCCACCTTGCTCAATTTTTGAAGCAAATTGTAAGGCACACATGGCCAACACATCTTGCTTGTCCCGAACGGCATAGTTTTGCTCAAACTTTTTTGCCAGATTTTCTATGTTCTTGGCTGCTTTCCGCAAGCCTTCCTCCTGTCTTGGATCAATCGTCAAAGGATACACCCTATCTGCAATCGAAAGCTTTATTTTGAGCTTTTCGTCCATAATTTCGGTACCTGTTAATCCGCTAACTTGGCTATGCAAACATCAAGTTCGCGAATCAATGTATTTATTTTGAGCTTAGCTTCTGTTTTACTAGTATTACTACCCAGCATTGTGTTCGCCATTTTCAGGGAATCATATTTTTCTTCCCAATCGCTGAGTGCTTGCTGTTGGATTTTGTTTTCTTCCTTTTGAAGTTCCAATTCCTGTTTTAACTTGGCATTGAGTTGGTGCAACAGCTCCATTTTGTGAAGCAATTTGCTCACCTTGTTCTCCAAAGAATCAACAATCTCAACAAGTTCGCTCATATATGCAAACAACAATACGTACTACACAAAGTTAACTAACCTCGGACAACCTCGCAATACTTTTAAGATTTATTCTTAAAGCGTTGCTTCAAGTCTTAAGCGGTTCTCTTAAATGCTTTTATCAAAACAAAACATTGGTTACTTTCGTAGGGAATTATTGATTTTTATATGCGCCGCAACTTTTTTTTAGTCCTTTTTTTTATTGCACTACACTTATCTGCCCAGAAAAAATACCCTCAAAACGAATTCCGTGCTCCTTTGGACATTCCCTTGGTTTTGGCGGGGACTTTTGGCGAGCTCCGCTCCAACCATTTCCATGCCGGAATGGATATCAAAACCCAACAACGCGAAGGGCTGCCTGTTTTTGCCATCGACGATGGTGCGGTGACGCGGATCAAAGTCTCAAATTGGGGGTATGGAAAAGCATTGTACGTTGCGCATCCTAATGGATACACCTCGGTATATGCACACCTTAAAAAGTTTGGACCAGAGATAGAGGAGTACGTAAAGAAAGTACAGTACGAAAAGCAATCCTACGAAGTGGAAATGTTTCCGGATTACGGTGAACTCAAAGTAACCAAAGGAAGTACCATTGCCTACTCTGGCAACACGGGCAGTTCAGCCGGTCCGCACCTTCATTTTGAGATACGAAACAGCGTAAACGGAAAACCCACCAACCCACTGCTCTATGGGTATGAGGTTAGGGATGCCACGGACCCAAGCTTGTTGGGACTTTATGGATATCCATTGTCCAATGATGCTTTAATCAACCAGAGCGCTGAAAAAATCCAGTTGAACTATACGCGGCAGCCTGATGGCTCGTATTTGGCCGACAAGGTCACTGCAATCGGCACCATTGGCTTCGGCATCAATACCTTTGATCGTTTAGATATGGCCGCAAACAAAAATGGTGTTTATGCCATAAAGCAATCGGTAAATGGCAGGGTATATTCCGAATTCGATTTTGAGTCCTTCTCCTTTGGGGAGACACGTTATATTAACACCCTGATCGATTACGCCCATTTTTACGACCACAGACAACGCATCCAAAAATGTTTTAAAGAACCCTACAACCATCTAAACATCTACAAGGCACTTTATAACGATGGCAAAATAAAAGTGAGAGAAGGGATGTCCTACAATGTGGAATTGCTTATTTCTGATTTGGCCGGAAACACCACAAAACTCATCATTCCCGTCGAAGGAAAGAAAGAAGAGACGAAAATCGGTAAAAAAGACAAAACCACCGATAATTATTTGATTGCTGAAAAACCAAACAACTTTGATCTGGGTGCCGCAAAAGTTTATTTTCCGGCCAGTACCTTTTATGAAGACTTTTTCATTAAGCTGGAAAAAGGGAGCGACACCATAACCATTCACGATAACAGCGTGGCCGCACATCGAAATTTCACCATAAGCTTCGACCCTTCAAAATACTCGGTAGCCGACAGAAAGCAACTGTTTATTGCCCATTTGGACAGTAGAGCTCGACCTTCGTACTCCAAAACCTATAAACGAGACGGTTCTTTTACCACCCGCACCCGTACATTGGGCACCTACACTTTGGTGAAGGACAGTATCGCACCGGAAATAAGGCCCAAGAACTTTAAGGAAAAACAGTGGTTGAGCAATTACAGTTACCTGAGCCTGACCATAACGGACGACCTTAGTGGTATAGACTCCTATTCAGCTACCTTGAACGGCAAATGGATCTTAATGGAGTATGAGCCAAAAACAAACACGATAACCTACGATTTTGGAGATAAGGTGGTCAACGAAACGGAATGTGAGCTAAAAGTTACAGTTACGGACAATGTGGGCAACTCTTCAACTTATGTAGCAACATTTTTCAGGAAATAGCCCTATTTTTGCACTCGAAAAAGCGTCCACAACTTTAAACGGTCTGTTTTTTGTGTTATTCTAAGAGTCAACCAATCATCCAAAACAACATCGTCCAAGATTTAGTAAATGTTGCATTAAAAATTGATTCATGAAAAAAATTGTCTTTGCCCTTGTTCTTTTTGCTTCAACGTTCGCAATGGCGCAGAAAAATATTTATGAGAGCATACGGTTTGATGAATACACCGAAGACCATGAGGTATTGGCCATTGTTCCCTTTATAGCGCATTTGGAACTCAAAAAAGCAGTGGACAGGGACGAACTGAGCATATTGGCGGAAAAAGAAGGATATGCAGTACAGAACGCCTTGGAAACCTATTTCTCCAAGCGAAAAAAACGTAAAAAGTTCAATGTGGATTTCCAAAATATAATGAACACCAATGCCATATTGGCCCAAAACAATATTAACTACGAAAACATCGATACCTATACCACCCAGGAGTTATGTGAAATTTTGGACGTTGATGGAATCATTAGTGGCAATCTTAATCTCAACATTCTACTTTCCAAAGGCGTGCCCACCGATTTCAGTATTTTGGACTATTTTAGCGGGAATGCCAACTACGGAAGAATCGGCGTTAAAATAAGTGATGGCGAAACCGGAAAATTGCTTTGGAAGTACGAGAACGAAATTTCCAAGAAAACAGGTAAAAACACCATGGAGCTCATTGATAAAATGATGAAGACCGCCACCCGAAAATTCCCTTACGATAGGGAAAAAAGAAGAGACAGGAATTAATTAACTGTTCGCGAACTCTTTTAAAACTTCAACCACATAGTCAAGCTCTTCTTTGGTGTTGTACATGGAAAAAGAGAAGCGCAAACTTGGCTTTTCAAGTTCCTCGCCAGATAAAATCTCGTTGAGTACGTGGGAGCCTTGATTGCTTCCGGATTGGCAAGCACTTCCTTTGGAGCAGGCAATGCCCTTCATATCCAAATGGAACAAAAGCATCAACCCTTTTTGTTTATCGAACGGTAAGCGGATATTGGTCAGAGTATAGGTACTTTTTTCCAAATCTCCAGAAAGCCCATTGCATTGAGCTCCCGGAATTTCTTCCAACACCTTGTCCACAAAATATTTTTTAAGACTTTTTACCGTTTCAATTTCTTCGTCCAGGTGCTCGTAAGATTTTACAAAGGCCTCTTCCAGCCCGACTATATTGTGAAAAGGCTCCGTACCCGCCCTAAAGCCTCTTTCCTGTGACCCACCAACAATCATTGGCCTAAGTCCAGAATTTTTTCTGATAAATGCAAAACCAATTCCTTTGGGACCATGGAACTTATGGGCCGCAGCAGTCATAAAATCAATGTTTATCGCTTGTACGTCCCAGGGGTAATGACCTATGGACTGAACGGTATCAGAATGAAAAAGTGCATCGTTCAACTTACAAAGCTCACCAACAGCTGCAATATCCGTGATGTTGCCAATCTCATTGTTCACATGCATTAAACTTACCAATTTTTTGGAGTCATCATTTTGGAGCAATTGCTCCAGATGTTCAAGGTTGGGATTGCCAAATTCATCCAAATCCACATAAAGCAATTGGATGTTGTACTCTTTTTCGAGTTCTTCAACCGTATGCAGTACGGCGTGGTGTTCAATTTTGGAAGTGATAATGGTCTCAACCCCCAAATCCCTCACGGCACAACGTAAAATCATATTGTCGGCCTCAGTTCCGCCCGAAGTAAAAATAATTTCAGAAGCTTGTGCATTCAAGGTTTTAGCAATGGTCTTTCTTGCTTGCTCTACAGCGGTTTTTGCAGATCTTCCAAAGCTATGTGTAGAAGAGGGGTTACCGTACTGCTGTGCAAGGGCTTCTTGCATTCGCTTGATTACTTCTTCCCTTACCTGCGTTGTCGCAGCATTGTCCAAATACACTTTTTGCATGGTTGAGTTCACTTTTTAACAGGTGCAAAAATACAGGAAATAAAGTTAATTTCTTTTAAAGTACACTTTAGTATTGGCATAATAAAAAGGATTTGCGTTAAATTTGGCGCATGAGAAAATGTATCTTTTCAATGCTTACTTTGGTTCTGCTCTTTTCTTGCAGCGACGGTGATCTACAAATTGAAACTATTGATTTTGATAGTGTTTCCCTTCAATATTGCGCTGCCCCGGTCAGAAACGCAAAAAACCTGATGTTCAAAATAAATGAGAGCGAAGCCCTTATTTTAGAACTTCAAAGTGGCGCTCTTAACAACGGCGTTGTTGGGGAAACGGTTACTACGGAAAGTACCGTTCCCAGTCAGTCACAAGTCACATACCGGGTTTTTTCCGACGCTGTGAACAATGCTTATTTCTGCGATGATATTCCTGTAGTAAGTCCTACGGTGATTGATGAAGTTATTGCTGAGGACGGTCTGGTGATTATTGAAACGATTGTAGACCCTGAGGATGAGACGATTTTCGTCCATACCATAAGTTTGAGCGGCATTTCCTTTGTTACGGGCAACGGAGAGCGTATCACCAATTTGGCAATCAGCGAATTTGGCGAGGTAACCACTGCTATTCCCAACTAGCTATTCTGAAAAATATAAACTTCGGTTGCTCCGAGACCGTATTTTTGATAATCGGCATCGTAAAATTTCACATTGTCGTACCTATTGAACAAATAGTGGAGCTCTTCTTTTAAAACACCTTCGCCCACGCCGTGTATAAACACCACTCTTTGGATACGCTTTCGCATGGCAAAATCCAACTGTCTTTTGGCTGTGTCCAACTGAATGTTGAGGATATCGTAATTGCTCATTCCTCTGCTGGACTTTACCAATTGATGTATGTGCAGGTCCACTTCCATTTTGGGAGCACTGCGTTCCTTGGGTTTTACGGTTGGTGTTTTTCTCCGTTTGGGGAGTTCCTTTTGCTTTTTAACTTGGTCAGCTTCATAATTGCTCACCGAAATATCCCCCTCAATTTTAACCAGATCGCTGATGGAATACTGCATCGGAAAGCCATCTTCGGTAATCAAGGTGACCCTGTTTCCGTCCACTTTTTGTACAATGCCCGCAATTGCCTCGTCCAATACTTCTGCCCTATCTCCAATAGAAAATTTGCCCATAATTAGTTTTTGCGGTAAAAAATGATGTAAAAAATAAACTTGAATACAAAAATAATAGTATTTTTCGGTCGCTACAGACTATGATGCAACTAACACCGACCATAACCGCCATTAATTTAGAAGATTATATGCTGCCCTGTCTCAACAAGCAGCTACTGGGCCTGGATTGCCCTGGTTGTGGGCTGCAACGTTCGGTTGATTTGTTATTGCACGGTGAGTTTGTGGCCGCTTTTCAAATGTATCCGGCTATTTATCCGATATTGATATTGCTTTCTTTTTTGATCACGAGCAGTTTTGTGCAATTCAAATACTCCCGACAAATCAAGTTGGCTTTGATGCTGATGACAGCTGGTACAGTCATCATAAGTTACATCTTGAAAATGAATAACCTTTTTTAATCAAAAACTTAAAATTATGGAACAACAAAAACTTCCAAACGCAACATTGATCCTGGTATTCGGTATCATTTCAATCGTAACCTGCTGCTGTTACGGAGTAATTGGACTAATATTTGGGGTGATTGGACTAATATTGGCCAACAAGGCCATGAAGCTATATGCTGAAAACCCAGAAATCTATGAAGGCTTACAAACGGTAAAAACTGGTAGAATACTATCCATTATCGGTATTGTTCTTAACGTAATTTACTTGTTGTTGTCTATCTGGGCCATTTCTAAATTTGGTTGGGACACCCTTCAAGACCCACAAAGAATGCAGGAAATTCTTGAACAATATCAATAAGAAAATCATATGAGCCAACAACCCTTACCCGGGGCAAGCACAGTGTTGACAATGGGGATACTCTCCATTGTCGGTACTTTGTTCTGCTGTGGTCCTTTTGGGGCCATCTTCAGCATTATTGGATTGGTAAAAGCGAAGACCGCTGACCAACTATATCGAGAAAGCCCAGAAAATTACACGGATTACAGCAATGTAAAAACCGGCAAAATCCTTTCCTATATTGGATTGGCTTTGTCACTTATTTCCTTGGTGTTCGTAATTCTTTACTTTGGATTTATAATAGCGGCAATTACAACAGGAGAGTTGAGTGGCGAATTTTAATTCGCCACTTCACTTATAAATTTTAGTCGGTACAAACGGAGTTCTTCATCTTCGTAGTCACCATCAAATTCATCAACGGCAGCAGAAATGGAATCCGAATCCGCTTCCAAAAAGTAGTCGTGTATTTCTTCTTGTTGATCCTCGTCAAGGATTTCATCTATCCAATAACCGATGTTCAACTTGGTACCGCTAAATACAATTTGTTCCATCTCCCTGATCAATTCGGGCAGTTCCAATCCTTTGGCAGAAGCAATATCGTCCAATGCCAATTTTCTGTCCACGCTTTGAATCACATATAGTTTTAAGCCGGAATTGGCCCCTGTACTTTTTACTACAAGATCGTCCGGTCTTACAATATCATTTTCCTCCACATATTTGGAAATCAAATCCACAAAGGCTTTTCCATATTTTTTTGCTTTTCCCTCTCCCACCCCTTGAATATTGAGAAGCTCTTGCATGGTAACGGGATATTTTAGGGACATATCCTCCAAAGATGGGTCTTGGAAAACCACAAATGGCGGTACTTCTCTTTTTTGCGCCTCTTTTTTTCGGAGATCTTTAAGCAATCTCAATAAATTCTCATCGGCAACAGCACCATTGGATTTTTCTGCAATGACAATATTACCCGTATCCTCTTTGGAATATACATGGTCTTTCGTCATCATAAAAGATTTTGGGTTTTCCATGTATTTTTTTCCCAAATCGGTCAAGTGAAGAATTCCGTATCGCTCAATTTCCTTTTTTAGAAGACCGGCAACCAAAACTTGTCTGGCCAAGGCCATCCAAAATTCCTTGTCATGGTCCTTGCCTATGCCAAAAAAACTTTTTTCATCCGTTTTATGAGAGGATATCATAGCATTGGTCTTACCGATCAAAACCCTGACAATTTCTTTGGTCTTAAATTTTTCGTTGGTATCCCTTACGACACTCAAAAGCTTGACCACCTGTTCCTTTGCTTCTTCTTTGGGTTTAGGGTTTCTGGCATTATCGTCCATATCCGCCCCCTCACCGTTTACCTCATCAAAATCTTCGCCGAAGTAATGTAGTATAAATTTTCTACGGGACATGGACGTCTCAGCATAGGCCACAATTTCTTGTAGCAATGCATTTCCAATTTCTTGTTCCGCCACGGGCTTGCCAGACATAAACTTTTCCAGCTTTTCCACATCCTTGTAAGCATAGTAGGCCAAACAATGACCTTCGCCCCCATCCCTTCCTGCTCGTCCGGTTTCCTGGTAATAGCTTTCAATACTTTTGGGAATATCGTGGTGGATCACAAAACGCACATCAGGTTTGTCTATTCCCATTCCAAAGGCAATTGTGGCCACGACCACATCAACCTCTTCCATCAAGAACATATCCTGATATTTGGAACGGGTCTTGGCATCAAACCCAGCGTGATAGGGAACGGCACTAACACCATTCACCTGCAGTACTTGAGCCAGTTCTTCAACCCTTTTACGGCTCAAACAATATATAATCCCTGACTTTCCTTGGTTCTGCTTTACAAAACGAATGATATCGGCATCGACATCCTTGGTTTTGGGACGTACTTCGTAAAATAAATTGGGGCGGTTGAACGATGCCTTGAAGACTTTAGCATCCGTCATACCCAAATTTTTAATAATATCTTCTTGTACCTTGGGTGTTGCCGTGGCGGTAAGCCCGATAATGGGAATGTTGTCGCCCAACCTATTGATGATGCCGCGAAGATTTCGATACTCCGGTCTAAAATCGTGCCCCCATTCGGAGATACAGTGAGCCTCATCAACCGCAACAAAGGAAAGCTTCACTTTCTTAAGAAAATCTACGTTTTCCTCCTTGGTTAAAGATTCGGGGGCTACGTACAATAATTTGGTCACCCCATTGGCAATATCTTGTTTCACCTGTTTTACCTCGGTTTTGGTCAAAGAAGAGTTTAATACATGTGCAATGCCATGTTCCTCGGATATGCCGCGTATGGCATCCACTTGGTTTTTCATTAATGCGATCAAGGGTGAAACAATGATCGCGGTCCCCTCCTCCATAAGCGCGGGCAATTGATAGCACAAGGATTTCCCCCCTCCCGTGGGCATTATCACAAAGGTATCGTTGCCACTAAGTATATTTTGAATTACACCTTCTTGTAATCCTTTAAACTTTGAGAAACCAAAATATTTTTTGAGCGAGGAATGCAAATCAGTGTTTGTTAGGCTCATTTCCGCATTTTTCAATTTATAACAAGCAGCCTAAAAGGCAGTTAAAGCTTTCATATTTACCTTTCTTGTACAGATGAATGTATTCTCACTTCCATAATAGTCTGTAAAAGATAGTTTGATTAGTTTTGTAATCTTAAATATAACACATTCTTTTAGGAATACAATCAGTAAATCGGTTTATTACTTTTTAATACTTTGAGCGACATACAATCAATATTAGCCATTGCAAAACGGACCCTTGAAATCGAGAGCAAGGCCGTAGCCCATTTGATTGGCCTTTTGGATGATCAATTTGCGCATGCCGTACAACATATTTTGGAATCCGACGGAAGAGTCATTGTTTCGGGCGTTGGCAAGAGTGCCATTGTAGCATCAAAAATTGTAGCGACATTGAACTCTACGGGAACCCCGGCCATTTTTATGCATGCCGCAGATGCCATTCATGGCGATTTGGGCACCATTCAACAAAACGACGTGGTGATTTGCCTATCCCAAAGCGGAAACACTCCCGAGATCAAAGCTTTGCTTCCTTTGATTAAATCAGGAAATCACAAACTTATCGGTATTACAGGCAATATGGACTCCGTATTGGCCAAACAGGCCGATTTTGTCCTGAACACCTATGTGGAAAAAGAGGCTTGCCCCAATAATTTGGCACCTACCACAAGTACCTCCGCGCAAATGTCCATGGGCGATGCCCTTGCGATAAGTCTTTTGGAACTCAAAGGATTCAGCAGTTCTGACTTTGCCAAGTATCACCCTGGTGGAGCTTTGGGAAAGAAGCTATATTTGCGCGTCGCCGATATTGTGGTTAAGAATCAAAAACCCCAAGTCGATATCAATGCGGACATTAAAGAGGTGATCATGGAAATATCCGAAAAAATGTTGGGTGTTACCGCTGTGCTGGATCAGGGTAAAGTGGTTGGCATTGTAACCGATGGCGACGTGAGAAGAATGTTGAGTAAATACGATAATATAAGTGGACTGACCGCCAGAGATATCATGACCTCCAATCCCAAAACAATAGATACGGATACTTTGGCCGTAAAGGCTTTAAAACTATTGCAAGAAAAGAGCATATCTCAATTGTTGGCCTTTGACGGTGAAACCTATGCAGGAGTGGTCCACATCCATAACCTTATAAACGAGGGAATCCTATAATGGCAAAAAAAGAGAGAAAAAGCCCGGATGAAATGTCCTTTTTGGACCATTTGGAAGAATTGCGTTGGCATTTGGTACGCTCCACCTTGGCAGTTGTAATCATTGCCTGTGTGGCCTTTGCATTCAAGGGCTTTATTTTTGATACGATTTTATTTGGTCCTAAAAATATGGACTTTCCCACCTATCAGTTCTTCTGCAACATTGGAAAGTTTTTCGGGATAGACTCGGAATTTTGTGGGGACTCCTTACCGTTCACCATCCAGAGTAGATTAATGGCAGGACAGTTCTCCGCACACATCTGGACTTCCATTTGGGCAGGGGTAATTCTTGGATTCCCCTATATTCTGTGGGAATTGTGGAAATTCATCAGTCCTGGACTTTACGAGAACGAAAGGAAACATTCCAGAGGATTCATTATTACGGCATCGGGATTGTTTTTCCTTGGTGTATTGTTCGGATACTATGTGGTAGCTCCATTGTCCATCAACTTTTTGGGGTCGTACCAAGTAAGTAAAGAAGTATTGAACGAAATCGATTTGGCATCCTACGTGGGAACAGTAAGGGCATCCGTTATTGCCTGTGGTATCATGTTTGAGTTGCCGATCATTATTTTTTTCCTGACCAAAGTTGGACTGGTAACCCCGGAAATTCTTAAGAAATACCGAAAAATAGCCTTGGTAATTATTCTGATTCTATCCGCGATCATTACACCTCCGGATGTGACCAGTCAAATATTAGTATGCATACCCGTGCTTATTTTGTATCAGGTGAGCATATATATTTCCAAAATGGTAGTTAAAAACGAAGCTAAAAAAGAGAAAGCCAGAAACAATGCCAAATAAAGTAGAAGAGTTCAATGCCTATCGTGCAAAGATGAACGATAAGCTGCTTGCAGAGAACAACAAGCTCATAAAACGTATTTTCAACCTGGACACCAACGCCTTTATGGAAGGTGCCTTGGATGTCAAAACCAAAGAATTATTGGGATTGGTCGCCTCTGCGGTACTCCGTTGCGACGACTGTGTAAAGTACCATTTGGAAAGCTCCAAAGAAGCTGGCGCTGATAAAAAAGAGGTAATGGAAACCCTTGGCATCGCCACTTTGGTGGGCGGAACCATTGTAATACCCCATTTGCGACGCGCCTACGAGTATTGGGAAGATTTGGAGGAAAGCGAAGCTTAAAAAAAACCAAAAGACCATACAGCAGAAAAAGAATATGTTTAGTTTTGGCAAGTTCCTATGAAGCTACGCGCAGAAAACATAATGAAGGCCTATCGTGGGCGAAAAGTTGTTAAAGGCATTTCCCTTGAAGTAAATCAAGGGGAAATTGTTGGTCTTTTGGGGCCCAATGGAGCGGGTAAAACCACTTCGTTCTATATGATTGTAGGCTTGATAAAACCCAATAGCGGAAATATTTACTTGGATGGCACCAACATTACCAGTTTCCCTATGTACAAAAGGGCACAGCACGGTATTGGCTATTTGGCGCAAGAAGCATCCGTTTTCCGAAAACTGAGCATAGAAAAAAATATCCTCAGCGTGTTGCAGCTTACTAATTTGAGTAAAAAGGAACAACATATGAAGATGGAGTCCCTCATCGATGAGTTTGGTCTGGGACATATTCGCAAAAACCGAGGAGACCTACTCTCCGGTGGTGAGCGCCGCCGCACCGAAATTGCGCGCGCTTTAGCCACCGACCCTAAATTTATATTGTTGGATGAACCGTTTGCCGGGGTTGACCCGGTAGCCGTGGAGGACATTCAGCGCATTGTGGCCCAGTTGAAGAACAAAAACATTGGTATTTTGATTACCGACCACAACGTTCAAGAAACTCTGGCCATTACCGAAAGATCTTACTTAATGTTCGAAGGTGGCATCCTAAAAGCAGGGATTCCCGAAGAACTCGCTATGGATGAAATGGTAAGAAAAGTGTATCTAGGGCAAAACTTTGAGCTACGAAAAAAGAAGCTGGATTTTTAAAACTACTTTTCCGAAGGCATCAGCAAAGAAGCCAAAACATAAAAGAGAATTATCACAGGTATTGCCAAAAAACGCAGCGTTAGCAGCATTACCAAGCTTCCGATAATGAACAAGTAACGAATTCCATTGTCCTTAAAGCTTTTATTTTTGAATTTCAAGGCAAATAGTTTGATGGGAGAGTTCAACAAGTAAGAGCTCAAAACCGTCAAAAACACTAAAAACCAAGGATTTAGGATGATGTTGTTCAGCTCTTCGTTGTTATGGTACAGAAGAATCATGGGCAACGACAAAATCATAAGTGCATTGGCCGGTGTTGGCAGCCCTATAAATGAGGATACCTGATTTTCATCTACATTAAACTTGGCCAATCGGTAGGCCGAAGCCAGTGTTATAGCAAAACCAACAAAAGGCAACAGGGTAATCTCTGCATCGTGACCAATAAAACCAAGATTCCATCCACCTCGTTCGGCCATGCTCAACAATTGAAACATCACCACTCCCGGTACCAAACCGCTGGTAATTACATCTGCTAAGGAATCCAGTTGTATCCCAATTTCACTTTGTACATTAAGTGCCCTAGCTGCGAGACCATCAAAAAAGTCAAAGAAAATCCCGATAAACACAAAAAGTGCGGCCCATTCCAAATGATTCAGCACTGCAAACACCGTCGCAACACAGCCGCTCAACACATTGAGCAAGGTTAAAAAATTGGGAATATAGGACTTCATACAATTAAGATTTCCGTAAAAATAAAGGAAAAATTAAACTGTGGGCAACGTATGGCAGACCGAGTCGTTTTTATTCTGATATTTGCTTTGATAAAAATCAGAATGAGACGAAAGCTCCATCTATTATTTTTTTTCTTGATTATCGGGAAATTCCTTTTTTCCCAAGCCCCAGAACTTACCGAAAATTCAAAGATAAGCTTGCTTACCTGTGCAGCGGGTGACGAACTCTATTCCGCTTTCGGGCACACAGCTTTCCGTGTACAGGACCCATCACTTGGTATTGATGTGGTCTACAATTACGGTACTTTCGATTTCAATCAACCTAACTTTTATTTGAACTTCACCAAAGGTAGAATGATATATTCCCTTTCCCGGAGAAATTTTGAAACCTTCCTTTACGAATACGAACTGGAAAAAAGATGGGTGAAAGAACAGATTTTGGACCTTAATCTGGAACAACGCAATCAGCTCCTTGCCTTTTTTGAAGAAAACTATCTGCCACAAAATCGGGATTACCCCTATGACCCTCTATTGAACAACTGCTCCAGCATTACTGGCGATATTTTAAAAGAACAATTTGGAGATGCCGTTGTTTTTGACGACTCCCATCTCGAAAAACGATACACCTTCCGCCAATTGGTGCGTCAGTTTATGGATGTGAATACTTGGTCCATGTTTGGGATTGACTTGGCTTTTGGGTCACCAGTTGACAGAAAGGCCACCGTTCTGGAACATATATTTTTGCCCTATTATGCCATGGAGCAGATGCGAAACACCACATTGGATGGAGCTCCTTTGGTAAAGCGAGAACGCACCATTTTGGATTACAGCGAACACACGCAACAAAGTTTTTTTCCGCTATCACCATTATTTTGGTTCATTTTGCTATTGGCTTTCACTGGAATCATCACCTATTTTGATTACAAACACAAAGCACGTAGCCGTTGGCTGGACTTTTCGCTGTTGTTTATAACAGGTTTTGCGGGAACCTTCCTGTTCTTGCTTTGGGTAGCGGCCGATCACACCTCTACCCCGTACAACTACAATATTTTATGGGCATTCCCCATAAATATCATAGTTGCCTTTGCCCTGGTAGTTCAAGATAAGGTGCCACAATGGGTTTCAAAATATTTATGGTACGCCTTGGTGTTGATCGGCATAGTGTTATTGCTTTGGATAATTAAGGTCCAGATTTTTTCTCCTGTGCTTATTCCGTTACTTTTGACCCTGGCTATCCGATACCTGTACATGATCAAGTATTCCAAACTATAGGCTGGCGCACAAACAACACCCATGAACTTATTAACGGTCGAAAACATATCAAAATCGTATGGGGAGCTGGTGCTCTTCTCCGATATTTCTTTTGGAATCAATAAAGACCAAAAGATTGCCCTTATTGCCAAAAACGGAAGTGGTAAAACGTCCATTCTCAACATTATGGCAGGTAAAGATACCTCCGAGACAGGCCAAGTAACCACCCGAAAAGGTATCAAGATTTCATTTTTGGAGCAAGAACCCAATTTGAACCCCAATTTGACGATTGAGGAGACCATTTTTGCCACCGACAGTGAAATACTAAAAGTGATTTCCGCTTACGAAAAAGCCGTGGAGAATCCAGAGGATACCGATCAATACCAAAAGGCTTTTGAGGCCATGGAGCGCCACAATGCCTGGGATTTTGAAACGCAATACAAACAAATCCTTTTTCAATTACAGCTTTCCAAACTCGATGCCAAAGTGAGTACGCTTTCGGGCGGACAAAAAAAACGATTGGCCTTGGCCAATGCCTTGCTCAACAAACCCGATTTGTTGATTCTGGATGAGCCCACCAACCATTTGGACCTTGAAATGATCGAATGGCTGGAAGCTCACTTTGCCAAAGAAAATATCACCTTGTTTATGGTCACGCACGACCGTTATTTTTTGGACAGGGTATGCAATGAAATTTTGGAGCTGGACAACAATCAACTGTTCACCTACAAGGGAAACTACTCCTATTATTTAAGCGAAAAGGAGGCCCGAATGGAGCGTGAAGCGGTAGAACAGCAAAAATCTAAAATGCTGTACAAAAAGGAACTGGATTGGATGCGGAGACAACCCAAGGCCCGTACCACAAAATCCAAATCCCGTATTGATGATTTTGCTGAAATAAAAGCACGTGCCCACCAGCGTCGCCAAGAGCATGAGGTGCAACTGGAACTGAACATGGAACGCTTGGGAAGCAAGATTTTGGAATTGCACAATGTTTCAAAATCCTATGGGGACAAAACCATATTGGATAAGTTCGATTACAACTTCACCAAAGGTGAACGGATCGGAATCATCGGGAAAAACGGAACAGGAAAATCCACGTTTCTGAATATCCTCACACAACAGGAAGCTATTGAAGGGGGCAAGGTTGTGGTTGGCGATACCGTAAAATTTGGATACTACACCCAAAAGGGAATTCCTGTCAAGGAGGGCCAAAAAGTAATTGATGTTATTCGAGAGTACGGAGATTACATTCCATTAAAAAAAGGACGTCAAATCTCTGCGCAACAATTATTGGAGCGTTTTCTTTTTGACCGTAAAAAACAATATGATTTTGTTGAAAAACTAAGTGGTGGCGAACGCAAGCGTTTGTACTTGTGTACCGTACTGATTCAAAACCCCAATTTCCTTATTCTGGATGAGCCCACCAACGATCTGGACATTGTTACCTTGAACGTACTGGAAAGTTTCTTGTTGGATTTTCCAGGATGTTTGATCGTGGTCTCCCACGACCGCTATTTTATGGATAAAATTGTGGATCATTTGTTTGTCTTCAGAGGTGAAGGGATTGTAGAGGACTTTCCGGGCAACTACTCCGATTACCGGGTTTACGAGAATAGTAAAGTACTTGAGGAAAGGGAGAATAAGACCCCTTCTTCAGAAAAAACCGAAAATACTTGGAGGGACACCAGTGGAGGCAAACTTTCCTATGCAGAGCAAAAAGAATACAAACAACTGGAAAAGGACATCAAAAAATTGGAAGAGAAAAAAGGAGTGCTCCAAAGCAAATTCACAGATCCAGAATTGGATGGGGATCAAATTGCAGATCTGTCCATTGAACTAAAAGAAATCACGGACGCCATTGAAGAAAAAACAGAGCGCTGGTTCGAACTTTCTTCCATTATTGAAGGCTAAACAATGTGGTTTCGGTTTGTTTCATATCTAAAGTTTCTGGCCAAATCCACCAATCAACACGGGGTTCACTCCCCTTTTGTGTTCAGTTATGTGACCCAATGCCTCTATTCCAAAAAAAGGCTTCACAAGAACAAAAGCATCAATTTGCTGCTCAAGACCATTTCGTATTTCAATTTTGATGGTG
Source organism: Allomuricauda sp. NFXS6 (assembly GCF_040148835.1). NCBI lineage: Bacteria > Pseudomonadati > Bacteroidota > Flavobacteriia > Flavobacteriales > Flavobacteriaceae > Allomuricauda > Allomuricauda sp. NFXS6. The sequence goes on from NZ_JAGEMG010000001.1 coordinate 128,781, forward strand.
TTTCGGTACATAATAAATCTATCAGGGAATTGGTAAAACAAAATTTTCCCGAGGTACAGTTTGATAAAAACACTGTTGACCTCCTTTTTATAAACGAATTGAGTGCTTCCAGCTTTGAAAAAATACTTTCCGAAGGAAAATTGCACAACGATAGTCTTATTCTGATCGATTCAATTTATGCCAATCAACAAAATTTGGAACAATGGAACCAGTTGATTGCCCTACCAGAGGTTACGGTAAGCATCGATATGTATTATTGCGGACTTATTTCCATTAGAAGGGAGCAGGTAAAGGAACATTTCAGGATTCGGATTTAAAGCGGTAATTTTAGGTTATGGAAAATATAGCATCAGATAACACCATTTGGTATGTATTGGCCGTTTTGGGGCTCATTTATTTAATTATCTTGTTCAGAAACAGAAAAGCAACAAAGCGAAGAAAGTCCCGAAAGTTTATGGAGGGCAAAAGACAACACGATAAAAACAATAAACAATGAGCAATGTACAGTAATCATTATGAAATTAACAATGACATTCCAAAATTCTGTAAACAGCCATTACGGATAATTGTTAATTGATTATTGAACATTGATAACTGACACTATGAAGATATATACCAAAACGGGAGATAAGGGCACTACATCGTTATTTACGGGCACCCGTGTCCCAAAGCACCACGCACGTATAGAAAGTTACGGCACCATTGATGAGCTCAATTCCCATTTAGGGCTTTTGCGTGACCAGGATATGGACAAGCACAGCAAAAAAACGCTCGCCTTGATCCAAGAAAAACTTTTTACGGTAGGTTCCATATTGGCCACAGAGCCCAAAAAGGACAATAGACTCAAAATTCCAAGAATCAGTTCTGAGGATATAGCGCTTTTGGAGCAGGAAATGGACCAAATGAACGAAGATCTTCCGGAAATGACACATTTTATCCTTCCGGGAGGACACACCACCGTGTCATACTGTCATATCGCCAGAACGGTTTGTAGGCGTGGAGAGCGTATGATTTCGTATCTGCATGAAAATGAGCCTGTACCGGACAATGTGCTTTCCTATATCAACCGTCTTTCCGATTATTTATTTGTTCTGGCACGCAAGTTGTCCAAAGATTTAAATGCTCAAGAGGTCAAGTGGATTCCTGAGAAGTTGGACTGACAAAATCGTTTTTTTATCCCAATTGTTTTGTCAACAATAAAATAATTTTTAAATAATTGTGTTTTTACTTGGCAGATTGAGTTTAAAAATTACTTTTGCAAAAAATTTAAAATCAAACCGTTACTATGTACTGGACTTTAGAATTAGCTTCATATTTAAGTGATGCGCCTTGGCCAGCAACCAAAGACGAACTGATAGATTATGCGATTCGAACAGGAGCGCCGTTGGAAGTTGTAGAGAATTTACAATCGATGGAAGAAGAAGGAGGCGAGATATACGAATCCATCGAAGAAATTTGGCCGGATTATCCCACCGAAGAGGATTACCTCTGGAACGAGGATGAATATTAGTTTCAAAAAACAAACCGCGTTAAAAAGTCTCATTTGAGGCTTTTTTTTATGTAATTTTGACAGCCTAGCGAAAGAATTGCATTGGAATCCCATCAATGGAACAGCTTTTGACATTCAATAGAAAAAATATTTCATGAGTTTTATTAATTCCGTACTTAAGGTATTTGTAGGAGATAAATCGGAGAAGGATGTAAAATCGTTACAGCCTTTGGTGAATGAGATAAAATCCTTTGAGAAACAACTAGAAGGATTATCACATGACGAACTGAGAGCAAAAACCGTTGCTTTTAAAGCAAGAATAGCCGAGGACTGCAAGGAAATTAACGATAAGATTGCCGAGCTAAAAGCAGAAGTTGAAAATTCCAACGATATTGACCGTAACGAAGAAATCTACGCTGAAATCGACAAGCTCAACGAAGAAGCCTATACAATTTCTGAAAAAACATTGGAAGATATTCTGCCCGAAGCCTTTGCCGTGGTAAAGGAAACTGCCAAGCGATTTGTTGCCAACGAAACACTTACGGTCACGGCCAGCGAATTCGACAGGGTACTTTCCGGAGACAAAGATTACGTTTCTTTGGACGGAGATAAAGCGGTTTGGCTAAACTCATGGGATGCAGCAGGAAAAGAAGTAACCTGGGACATGGTGCATTACGACGTGCAGCTTATCGGTGGTATTGCCCTGCATCAAGGTAAAATTGCCGAGATGCAAACGGGTGAAGGTAAAACCTTGGTGGCCACGCTCCCACTCTACCTCAATGCCTTGGTAGGAAAAGGAGCTCACTTGGTAACCGTTAACGATTACCTTGCCAAAAGGGACAGTGCTTGGATGGCTCCCATATTTGAATTCCATGGCCTTTCCGTGGACTGTATCGATAAGCACAAACCCAACTCCGATGGAAGAAGGGCCGCTTACAATGCCGATATTACCTACGGAACCAACAACGAATTCGGGTTTGATTACTTGCGGGACAACATGGCGCACACACCAGATGATTTGGTACAGCGCCCCCACCACTACGCCATTGTGGATGAGGTAGATTCCGTGCTTATTGATGATGCCCGTACGCCATTGATCATATCCGGTCCCGTTCCCGAAGGTGACCGCCACGAGTTCAATGAACTCAAGCCACAGGTATCCGACATTGTTCAAAAACAACGTCAACATTTAACAGGTGTTTTGGCCGAGGCCAAAAAACTGATCAAGGAAGGAAACACCAAAGAAGGTGGTTTCTTGTTGCTTCGCGTTCACCGCGGACTACCAAAAAACAAGGCACTCATCAAGTTTTTGAGTGAAGAAGGTGTAAAGCAATTGCTTCAGAAAACCGAAAACTTCTATATGCAGGACAACAATAGGGAAATGCCCAAAGTGGACGAAGACCTGTTGTTTGTGATTGATGAAAAGAACAATCAGATAGAGCTAACCGATAGGGGTGTCGAATATATCTCAACAGACCAGGACAAAGAGTTTTTTGTAATGCCCGATATTGGCAATGAAATAGCCAAAATCGAAAGTCAAGAACTGGACATTGAAAAAGAAGCAGAGCTTAAAGAAGAACTCTTTAAGGATTTCGCCGTAAAAAGCGAGCGTATCCATACAATGACCCAATTGCTAAAAGCCTACACCCTTTTTGAAAAAGATGTGGAGTATGTGGTAATGAACAACAAAGTCATGATCGTGGACGAGCAAACGGGCCGTATTATGGACGGACGTCGTTACTCGGACGGTCTCCACCAAGCCATTGAGGCCAAGGAGAACGTGAAAATCGAGGCGATGACCCAGACGTTCGCAACCGTTACCCTACAGAATTATTTTAGGATGTACAACAAGCTGTCCGGTATGACAGGTACGGCAGTTACGGAAGCAGGCGAATTTTGGGAAATTTATGAGTTGGACGTGATGGAGATTCCAACCAACCGACCCATTGCCCGTGATGATAGGCAAGATTTAATCTACAAGACCAAACGTGAAAAATACAATGCCATCATAGATGAGGTGACTAAAATGTCTCAATCAGGAAGGCCTGTATTGATTGGTACCACATCCGTTGAGGTTTCCGAGCTACTATCCAAATTATTGAGCGTACGCAAGGTTCCCCATAACGTATTGAACGCAAAACTGCATAAAAAAGAAGCCGATATCGTAGCCGAAGCCGGTAAAGGTGGCGTAGTGACCATTGCAACCAACATGGCCGGTAGGGGTACCGATATTAAATTGTCCTCCGATGTTAAGGAAGCCGGTGGTTTGGCCATTATTGGTACGGAGCGCCACGATTCCAGACGTGTGGACAGACAGTTGAGAGGTCGTTCCGGACGTCAGGGAGACCCAGGTAGCTCGCAGTTTTATGTTTCGTTGGAAGATAACCTGATGCGCTTGTTCGGGTCCGACCGTGTCGCCAAAATGATGGACCGCATGGGCTTGGAAGATGGTGAAGTGATCCAGCATTCCATGATGACAAAATCCATTGAGCGTGCACAGAAAAAAGTGGAGGAAAACAACTTCGGTATCCGTAAGCGTTTGCTGGAGTACGATGATGTAATGAACGCCCAACGGGAGGTCATCTACAAAAGAAGAAGACACGCATTGGAAGGTGAGCGCCTAAAAGTGGACATCGCCAATATGATCTATGATACCTGTGAAGCCATTGCCGAGAGCAATAAAATGGCGGATGATTACAAAAATTTTGAGTTCGAGCTCATCAAATACTTCTCCATCACGTCACCCATCAGTGAAGAGGAGTTCAAGAAAATGAGCTTCCAGCAAATCGCGAACAAAATCAATGATGAGGCCTACGATTTCTACAAGCAGAAGATGGAACGTAGCGCAACGGTTGCATTTCAGGTCATCAAAAAGGTATACGAGGATGAGTCCAACAAGTTCGAGCGCATCGTAGTTCCTTTTACGGACGGCATAAAATCCTTGAACGTGGTCACCAACTTGGAAAAGGCCTACAAGTCGGATGGAAAACAGTTGATCACCGATTTTGAGAAAAACATCACTTTAGCTATCATAGATGATTCTTGGAAAACCCACCTGCGCAAAATGGACGAATTGAAACAGTCCGTACAGTTGGCTGTTCACGAACAAAAAGATCCGTTGCTGATCTATAAGTTCGAAGCTTTTGAACTTTTCAAGGAAATGATCGACAAAGTAAATCGTGAAGTAATCTCTTTCCTTTTCAAAGGAGAGTTGCCTTCCGAGAATACGACTCAAATCCAAGAGGCGAGAAATGTTCGCAGACCAAAGGAAAACATACAGACATCTAAAGAAGAAATTCCGAACAGTGATGAATTGGCCGCACAAAATAGGGCTGCTGGCCAAACACAAGGGCAACGCCCTCAGGTAACCGAAACCATTGTTCGTGAAAAACCGAAAATTGGTAGAAATGAAAGGGTTACCATAAAAAATGTAATGTCCGGCGAGAGTAAAACAGTAAAATATAAGCAAGCTGAACCTCTTATAGACAAAGGTGAATGGGTCTTAGTAAACGACTAAACCCCCTCCGCAAAACCCACAAAGTGGCAGTTATTAAAGCTGCCACTTTTTTTATATCAAAAACATAGTTAGATTTACAGCTTAAAAACACCCCATTAAGTTACTCTACCGCACATTTTTAACTTTTTGTGGTAGGGGAATATTCACTCGCAGCATATGAAAGTTCCTGGTAAGGATACATATAGGATTCAAGACAAGATTGATTTGATACTTAAGGTTAATTATAACTCATCCTTCTTTGCTGCCATTTTCGGATTGGTGTGTTTCTTCTTTTTGGATATTAAGGGGGTTATTCCCTATACTTTTTTGGGCTATGCCTTTATCAACTTGTTGAACACATTGCTATACAAACAGCATGAAAAGTTGGTGTTCACCTACAATTCGACCTCCATCCTTTCCATGTTGGGCGCCATCATTATCACGCTTTACAGTGGGGGAATCGAAAGCCCGTTTGTTTTTGTCTTGGCCATCATTGTTTTTGCAGGATATGTGACCACCAAAGTGTTTGGCCAACTTTATTTGATTTTAAATTTAGCCGTGCTAACCCTTCTTTTTCTGTATGATATTGGAGATTTCAAAATATCCGAGAACACCGTTCCGGCAGAATCAAGACACTGGTTTGCTTATTTGAGCGCGATGTTTGCCGTGTATTTGCTGGGTGGAGTCTTTGGAAAGAATCTTTTAAGGGCCCATCACAGACTGTACAAGTCTCGAAACGAGATCCAGGAACGCATAGAGGAGAAAGAAACGCTTTTAAAAGAGGTCCACCACCGCGTCAAGAACAATCTTCAGACGGTTTCAAGCCTGCTGAGCCTTCAATCCCGTTCTATTGATGATAGCAAAATCAGCAATATCATCAAAAGCAGTCAAAATAGGGTTGTTTCTATGGCCATGGTCCACGAAATGCTGTACAAACGGGATGACTATCTGTCCAAAATAGAGCTTAAACCCTATGTGCAGGAACTGTGCGATTATTTAGTACGTTCCGTTAAGGGAAGTGGCAACAATGTCCATGTAAATCTTGACATTAAAAACTATAAGCTCAGTATTGACACCGTTATCCCGTTGGGACTGATTATCAACGAGACCATAACCAATGCTTTAAAATACGGTATTGCAGAGGTCCGTGATGGCAAAATCCATGTATCGGTAGAAAAAATAGCGGACAATAGATACAAAATGTACCTTGGAGACAATGGTATTGGCTATTCCGAGGAAATAAACCCCAAGACAACCAATTCGTTGGGATTAAAACTTATTTATAACCTGGCACGGCAGCTTAGAGGTTCCATTACCAGGGACTACGCCAAAAAAGGTACTCACTATACCATCGAGTTTGAGGAGGTCATTGAGCAGTTTAACTCAGTGGACCAATAGGCAACCCTATCTTTTTCAAAAAAAAAGGCCGGAATACACCGACCCATCTTTACCTATTCCAACATGAACTTAAACTTTAATTTTTTTTCCTTAAGGAAAATGCAATGGTTGCCAAAACAAAAGCAACACTAAGGAACAACACAAAAGGTATTACCACATCCAATATCATGATTATGCCAATTTTGCGCTATTCTTTTTAGTTTTGAAAGAAAGCTCCTTTTTTATACGGGAGTTTTTAAACTTGTACAACCTAGCTGTTTTTCTGTCCTTAATAACAGAATTATTGATTTCAATTTTCATTTCAACACCGATGGTAATGGTGTCCACCTTAGCTTCTTTGGAAATATCTTGGGCAGAAGCCATGGTTCCGAAAAAAGTTACTGCGATGATGGTGAAAATTGTCTTCATTTGTTCTGTTTGTTTTACAATGTAAAAGTACTTTCACAGACAAGTTCAACTCGATTTCCATCGCTCAACACCCCTTTTCTTTCGGTGAATAAATTTTTTTCGGGTGAAATGTTTTTTATCGTCGACGAACGTTTTTAAGGTCAAAATCAACATACCGAACTCATATGCATTTCGTCGATAATTTGTTATGCAGTTCATCAGTAACTTACTGAACCGCAATAATTTATTTGTAAGAAAAAGATTATATTTATGTATTCTTTGTAAGAAAAAACAACGCTATTTGACCTTTATCAATCTAACCAAAGAGGAACGGGTTTTATGCCCATAGAAGGGATGATTAACATTTTTTAACGGCCATCCAAGTAATTGTTGGTATCTTATTACAACTAAACAAAAAACTAAAATGAACATCGTGAGAACTCCATTTTTAATTCTACTCTTATTGGCATCCATAAGTTGCCAGCCAAAGAACAAATCCGATAAACAAGAAGTTGCTCAAAAAGAGGAATCAAAAACCCATATGGCAACCAAATTGAGTGCAGAACAACTCCAAGAATATGAGACCGCTTATTTTGCCAGCGGATGTTTTTGGTGCGTGGAAGCTATTTTTGAAAGCGTAAAGGGCGTTAAGGAAGTATATTCGGGATATTCCGGTGGTTCGGAGAAAAACCCGACCTACCAACAGGTTTCGTATGGCAGAACCAGTCACGCAGAAGCCGTAGAGGTATATTACGACCCCAATGTAATATCCTTTACGCAATTGGTTCAGGTATTCTTTGGTTCGCACGACCCGACTACGTTAAACAGACAGGGGCCGGACCGCGGAACACAATACCGCTCCATTGCTTTTTATAAGAATGACAAACAAAAGAAAATTATTCAGGATTATATTGATAAACTGGAGGCGGAGAACGTTTATGGCGACCGAGCCATAGTAACGGAGGTAAAGCCTTTTGACAAATTTTATATGGCCGAAGCGTATCATCAGGATTACGAAAAGCGAAATCCGAATAACAGTTACATCAGAAATGTATCCATTCCCAGATTAAATCGTTTTAAAAAGAATTTTGAGTCCTACCTAAAAGAAGATGCACACTAAATATTGAAGGGTAGTTTGGCCGTTGAAGAAATTTTGGCAATAAGCAAAGAGTGGTTCCTTGGGACATCTTTAAACAAGCTAGTTCTTAAGAACCACCTCGCTGTATTTGGAGTTGATTTTGATGGTTTTCCCATCATTTTTACTAATATGATATCCCGTATGGATATTGGAACCATTGCTCTTGGTAGCTGTCAATTTTAAAGCCTTCGGGTATGTAAGGTCTGAGATAGTCTCATGTACGGAAATGGTATAAGGTGTTACAGGCAGTTTACAGTCCAACTCTCCATTTTCCATGGAAATGTCAATGGTATTAAAATTATCGGAAATCTCATCAATACTGAGTATGCCAAAATTATTGTTAAGCATAGCCTTGTTGGCAATTTTACCAATCAACACATTGGATGATACGGAATTTAATTTTAGCTGCTTTACGGCTTTTAAATTGATTTTATCCGAATAATCCGCACTAAGGCTGCCATAGTTCCAATTTTGGACCACCACCGGCGAGTAAGATACCCGAATGTCGGTATTGGCACCTTCAATGGTAGAGGCAAGCAAGCTTGCGTAGGACAAGCTTGCATTGATGTTTTTGGTGTTTTCGGCAAGTTTTACCTCACCGTGCCTCACGTTCAAGTTCAATTTAATGTACTTGGGCATTTTAATGATGATTCGTTTTTTGACCTTATACTCTTTGTGCTTTCCATCAGAAGAAAAATAAAACACATTGGGACTTCCATGAATGGTTCTTGCTTCTTCCCGTGCCTGTTTTCTTAGCTCTGCCTGTTCGCTCCTTAGCTCTTCCCTTTGGGCACGAAGTTCTTCTTGCTGTTCCCGTAGCTGTTCATGCATTTCTTCGCGCACTTTTTCTCGTTCTTCCCTGAGTTTTTCCCGTTCCTCCCTCATCTTTTCTCTTTGGGCCTCACGTTCTTCGGCCATTTTTTCCATACGCTTGCCCCATTCCTCAAAACTTTTCTTGTATTCATCATCAAAGGTTTTGTCGAACTCCTTTTTCCATTCCTTCATATACTTATCACCATCCTTTTTATAGGCATCGTAATCAAACTCTATTGGCGGCATCGGTGGTATGGGAGGCATAGCGGGCATCACATTGATTTCTGGTATGGTAAACTCCGGGATTTCCACACTCGCCATAATATCGGCAACCGAGGGCATTTCAGGAATATCGATATTAAATCCCTGAAAATCGAAGGCATAACTCGGTCCAGCACCTTCGGTACTTACCTCTATTTCCTTGCTATTGCCCATTATTTTGACCAAATCCCGCTCAAAATAAGCATTGGCTTCCTCTTGGTCCACGCCTTCCAGTTCGATGATCGCTGTAATTTCCACTTCATCCTTGTTCCACGTTTCAAATTCAATATCAGCGTAACTGGTATTGATGTTCAGTTCTGTGTCATTGTTGACGTTGAAAGTTTCCTTGTAGGTTTTGGACTTGTCCTGCGCATGACCGGTAAACCCGACCAAGACAAGAAGCAATCCGCTACACAATATTTGATGATTCCTGTTCATTTTTTGATGATTTTAATTGATTCAACTTTGTTTTTAACTTTTGCAATAACTGCAAGCGTAGCTGTAAATTATTGATCAAAGCGTTAATGGTTTGATCGTTGGGGCCCAATTCATTCAATTCCTCATTCAGCCTTTGATATTCCTTGTTCAGCTCTGCCAATCGATCCATATAACTATCCACCAGTTCCTTATTTCCTGGGTCATCGGCCAATTCCGATAGTTGTAGGTTGATGTTAGTTGTGTAATAAGTTTCTATTTTTTTAAGGTCTGGGGACAAATCACCCAACGAAATACCCTGAACTCCACCACCTGGATTATTGCGCTCCACAACAGTAACTTTTTCATCAGTACCCACCGGACCTTCATTACTGCTGAAGTAATAAAAAGAGAGTCCCACAGCCACCACAATCGATGCTGCAATCTGCATCCAGAGGGAAATGACCTTCTTCTTGGGAGGGTCGTTGGGCAGCTCCTTTTCCAGCTTCGAGAAAAAGCGGTCTTCGTGCCCATCCTTCATCTTGAAGCGTTTCTGCTCCCTTTCCTTTTCAAACAATTCTCTAAGATCACGTGCCATAAGCCAAATCTTTTAGTTTTTCTTTTAATTGTGCTTTTCCTCTTAGCAATCGAGTTCTAGATGCCGTTTCCGTGATACCCAGTATTCCAGCTATCTCCGAATGGTCATACCCTTCCACCAAAAACAATTGCACTACATATCTATATTTTTGGGGCAGCTCCTCAATGGCTTCCTTCACCTGTTCAATGGAAATCCCTTCCTCCACCGTCCAATCGTCCTCTTCCGCCACTTGCAAGTAATTTTCGTTCAATTCCACCGTTCGCTGGTGTTTCGACTTTAAAAAGTCGATACTGCCATTAACAACTATTCTTTTCAACCAGGCCCCAAAGGTAACATCGCCTTTAAACTGTTCAATCCGTTGAAAAGCTTTGATAAACGAATCTTGCAACACATCCTCCGCATCGTCCGAATTTTTAAGAAAGCGCATAGCCACACAGAACATACCATCGCAATACTGACGGTACAGTTTCATTTGTGCCTGGCGGTCGTTTGCCTTGCACTTTTCTACAAGCTCAATATGGAGCACACTCGGTTCTATGTTTGGTTTTTTAGTTGTTCTGTAATAAAGACGATGCAAAAAATACAACGTTGCAAATTAGGGTGTTTTTGGCGCATTTTTAACAAAAAAAGCCCCGCTGATTTTTCAACGGGGCTCATAATTAAAAAGTTACGTGACTTATTCGTCCAACATTAAATTTAAGTGCACGGTAATATTATCGCGTGTGGCCTTGCTGTAAGGGCACATTTCGTGGGCCTCCTTTATAATGGTCTCACCCATTTCCTTATCTACGGTCGGTAAATAGGTGTCCAAGGTTACTTCCAAGAAAAAGCCCTCTTCCTCTTTGTTGAATGCCACTATTGCGGTTACATTAAAATCACCAAGGTCATCCACATCGTGACTTTTAGCAACAGCTTCTACCGCGCCAGCATAGCAAGTGGCGTATGCGGCGGCAAAAAGTTCTTCAGGATTTGTAGATTTAGGGTCTGGCTTGCCATTGGAGTTTGGCATACTTATGTCAAAATCCAAAACGTCATCTTCACTCTTCACGTGTCCAGCTCGTCCTCCTGTATTAGTGGCCTTGGCCTCAAAAATAGTCTTCATCTTTTAAATGTTTATAGGTTCATAAGTATCGGTACCTGCGCGGTGACCGATAATTTAACGAAAAAGGTACCAATTTGTGGGCGGAAGTCCACCTTAACAGATATTAAATTTTTGTGAAATGGATAAATGAAAAAATATGGTGTATTCCCTTGTAAGTACAATCAAACCCGCAAAATCTTTATAAATTCGTATAAACTGATGAACAGTACTCTTGGCAGACGATAACAAAACACCTTCGGACACTATTTCCAAAATCAAAGCACTTAGAAAACAAGAGCTTTCTGCAGATGCTTTGGCTCAAGGTATTTTTGATGGCAATAAAGCGATGCTTGCCAAGGCCATAACCCTTTTGGAAAGCACAAAGGCCGCTCATTTTGAAAAAGCCAATGCCGTAATCGAGAAATGTTTGACCCAACCTACAAACAGTATCCGTTTGGGAATTACAGGCGTACCTGGGGTTGGCAAAAGCTCCTTTATTGAAACTTTGGGCAAAGCTTTGACCGATCAAGACAATAAAGTAGCTGTTTTGGCCGTGGATCCTACCAGTTCCTTGAGCAAGGGAAGTATTTTGGGCGATAAAACCCGAATGGAAACCCTGGCTAAAGATCCCGATGCTTTTATACGCCCCTCCCCTTCCGGAACATCATTGGGCGGTGTAGCTCGAAAAACCAGAGAAAGCATCATCCTTTGTGAAGCAGCTGGCTACAATGTAATCTTGGTGGAAACCATAGGTGTAGGCCAAAGTGAGATTGCCGTGCACAGTATGGTAGATTTTTTCCTTTTATTGAAACTATCGGGTGCCGGTGACGAACTTCAAGGTATTAAAAGAGGGATTATGGAAATGGCAGATGCCATCGCCATAAACAAGGCGGATGGCAGTAATTTGGAGCACGCAAAACTTGCGGTTACTGAATTTTCCAGGGCCTTGCACCTATACCCGCCCAAGGCAAATGGTTGGATACCCAAAGTGATGAAATGTTCCGCGGTAGAAAATACCGGCATCGAAGATATCTGGAAAATGGTCCAGCAATTTGTGGAGCATACCAAGGAAAACGGCTTTTTTGAAAAGAACCGACAACAACAAAACAAAAACTGGTTCCTTCAAACCGTGGATGAGTATATCAAACAATTTTTTCATCAAAAAGAAACCTTTAAAAAGGAACAGGCCAAATTGTTGGCGGAGATTGAAGCACACAAAATTTCACCTTTTTACGCGGCAAAAATCCTATTGGACAAGATTACCGAGGAACTTTAAATAAAAGCAATAAATTTGCACAGATTTTATACTGAATGAGCACCGTCACCGATTCCCTTTTATCCATAGTGGTTCCTTTGTACAATGAAGAGGACAACGTGGTTCTTTTAACCCAAAAAATCAATGAAAGCCTTGAGGGTTACAACTACCAAATTGTGTATGTGGATGATTTTTCCACGGACAAAACTCGTATCAAGGTCAAGGAAATGGACGATAAGAATGTCCATCTCATTGAACTGAAAAAGAACTATGGTCAAAGTTTGGCCTTGGCCGCAGGAATCGATTATGCCGAAGGAGAATACATCATCACGATGGATGGAGACCTCCAAAACGACCCTTCGGACATTCCACAGATGTTGGAATATGCCATCACCGAAGAATATGATTTAGTTACGGGCATCCGTCAGAAAAGAAAAGATTCCCAGGTAAAAAAAATACCATCTAAAATTGCCAACTTTTTGGTGCGCAGAGTGACTAAGTTGGATATTAAAGACAACGGTTGTGCCCTAAAAGTTTTCACCAAGGACATCGCAAAAAGCCTTAATCTGTATGGTGAAATGCACCGTTTTATTACACTTTTGGCATATTTGGAAGGTGCACAGATAAAACAAGTGCCCGTGAAGCACCACGCAAGACACGCAGGGGTTTCCAAATACGGATTGGAACGTGTTTTTAAAGTAGTCGCCGATATGATGCTGTTACTCTTTATCCGAAAATATTTTCAGCGTCCCATCCACCTCTTCGGAATCTTCGGGGTGTTGTTGGTGATCTTGGGAATTTTGATCAATGTGTATTTGTTGATCGTAAAACTAGGATTCGGACAGGATATCGGAACGCGGCCTTTGCTCATTTTTGGTATGATGTTCATTGTGGGAGGGATTCAATTATTTACTATTGGCATTGTTATGGAACTCTTGATTCGTACCTATTACGAATCGCAGCAAAAAAGACCGTATCGTATCAAAAAAATCAGCATAGGTGACGGAAAAGTTGCGTAAAAAACTCATTACTGCCTTAAAGATTGTTGTAAGTGCGGTCCTGATATACTTTATTTTTACCAAAATAGAGTTCAAAGATGTACTCCAGACCCTAAAAAAGAGCGACCCCTTATTTTTACTCTTGGCGCTGCTGTTTTTTGTGCTGTCCAAAGTTTTAGCTGCCTTTAGGACAAACTTATATTTCCATCAAATCGGAGCTAAGATTTCCCAGTTGAGCAATTTGAAACTTTACCTGTTGGGAATGTTCTACAACCTCTTTTTACCTGGAGGCATTGGGGGTGATGCCTACAAAGGCTACATCATCCAAAAAGAATACCAACCCGGTACCAAAAAAGTCGTTTCCAGTTTGCTACTAGATCGTTTAAGTGGGATGTTGTTACTTTTTGTGTATGCTTGTGCGCTTGCCCTCTTGGCAAAAAATGAATTTTTCCAAAGCTTTTATTGGTTGATAACTGCGGCCATTCCCTTGAGTGTGGTTGTGTTTTGGTTCGTGAACAAAATATTCTTCATCACTACCCTGCCTGTATTTTGGAAATCCGTAGGGTTTTCGGCCTTGGTGCAACTGGCACAATTGATCAGCGTATTATGTATTTTGAAGTCCTTGTCCGTTAGCTTGGACACTATTGAATACCTCTTTGTGTTCTTAGTTTCTTCGATTGTCTCCGTGATACCCTTGACCATTGGCGGAATCGGAAGTCGAGAAGTCACTTTTTTATACGGTGCTGAATGGTTGGGCCTGGATGCCAACACTTCCATCGGTATCAGTTTCACCTTCTTTTTGATAACGGCACTCACCTCACTTTTCGGAGTAATCTATCACTTTAAAAAGCCAAGACTGGATTCAGTAGATTAGTTCAAATGCACCAAATGCATTTTGTTCAATTTTTCTTCTCGTGTATCGGGATTCAAGAATTTGATTTGTAGTCGGGTAATCCGGAATTGGTCCACCGTAATTTGATTATCCCAAGCAATTTCTTTTTTCTGTAGTTGCTCCAATTCCTTGTCAGTAGCGTACACCCAAACATCTTTCATATTCTTCAATTCTGATGCCGAGACAATATTTACGGGGTTTTGATTATAGAAATCCAAAGCCCAGGTATGCCTTTCGTTTATCTTATAAATTTCATCCACCGGTATATTTTCTGCCTTCACTCTTTCTGCCATTGTGGAGCCTCCCTGGTATTCGAGCAATTTTGGATAAAAATGGGCATTCATCAGGCCGTTCAACAGCAAAGAGCTAAAAATGGCAACAGTTACAATTTTGGCATATGCAGTTTCCTTTTTTAGAATGAAATAAGCCACTAATGCAAGCGCCATCAGCAAGAACAAATAACTGTACCAATGCTCCAGTTTAAAGACGTAAAAACTCACCAATAAAGTGAAGACCACAACCAGAATCAATATAAAATATTGGATGCCCACAATAATTTTGGCCATCTTTAATTTCTCCTTTTGATGGAGGACAAATAAGAATGCTGCCGATAGAATCGCATACAATGGCATAAGAACATTCATGTAATGCGGCAATTTAAACTGCGCAAAACTGATGAGCAGGAACAAAATGGAAATACCTCCAACAGTCAAAAATTCCAAGTTGGGTTTGTAAGCGAATTTTGCATCCCAAAAGGCTTTAATTTTCTTCCAATACCCAATCAAAGCGAGTACCGTCCAAGGCAGGAAAACCCATAAAAAGGTGTGGAAGAAAAAGAAAAAATCGCTACTGTTCTTTCCTACACCCTCGCCACTCATCCGCTCAAAGCTCTGTTCCCAAAAAATAAAAAAGATGCCGCTTCGGTTATCTTTTCCTCTGATTACTTTCTCGGGATGTAAATCAAACTGGTGGTAGTAGGCATACAGCATCGGTGCAATGGTCAACACAAATACCAAAATTGCTGCCAACACCCTCCAATTGCGCAATTGCTGCCATTTTCGGGTATAAGTTAGGTGACACAGTATCGAAATTCCAATCACTACCAAAGCAATCTGACCTTTGGTAGAAAAGGCTATCCCCGCCCCAAAGGCTCCCAAAGCTATGCTTTGCAAAGTGTTTTTCTCAATATAGGTTGCCAACTGCCAGATGGAAAATATCGTAAATCCCGTCAGAACTGCATCGGTACGCACATCGATATTGGCCAAGACCATGGTTTGGGCCGTCATAAAAATCAATGAAGCAAACCGCCCCACGTCCTTGTTGTAAAGCAATTTTCCGAGACCGTAGCAACTGTAAGCTCCCAACAAAGTGGACAAAATACCGGGAATTCGGTACGCCCAATCGTGAATTCCAAATATTTTATAGGAAAGTGCGGCCAACCAGTAGTGCATATGGGGCTTATCCAAATACTCTTCGGGACCTTTGAAGAGGCTCAAAAAATCGTTTTCCTGAACCATTCGCATGGCCATTACAGCAAACTGGGCCGAATCGTTCTCGAACAGGGTTACGAACATCCCAATGATATAGACCAACACAATCAATCCAATATAAAACCAGTATCTGGCGGTTGAGATCATACCCCTGTTTTTTGGAAAGCAAATATAGCCAACTTGGCCCACAACCATCCAAAAAGGGAACCTACCAAAGCGCCCGTTATCACATCCAACGGATAATGAACACCGATATAAATTCGGCTATAGGCAACAATACAGGCCCAAATCAACAATACCCAAGAAATGTATTTCACCTTATTCTTGAAAATTACGGTAAAGAAAATCGCAGGTCCAAAAGAGTTGGCCGCGTGAGCGGAAAAGTATCCGAACTGTCCTCCACAATAACTTTTTACCAAACGCATGGCGCCACTTACTTCGGGTTCGTGGCAAGGTCGGAGCCGACCCACGCCATACTTAAAAAAATTGGACAATTGGTCGGTACAGGTAATCAGCAAGGCGATGGATACCAAAATTATTCCTGTTCCCTTCCAACCAAAAGTTCGGTAGGATAAATAAAGTAAGAGCAGATAAAGTGGTGCCGAATTTCTTGTGGTGGTCATAAACATCCAGAAACCGTCCCAAGTTTCGGTTCCCAAACCGTTAAGGAACAAAAACAGCTCTTTATCGTATTGCAGCAACTGTTCGATCATCAATCGTCGTATCTGGAGACTTCTCGATCATAAAAAGCGGTAGCAGCCTCAATCAAGCTTTCGGCTTCCCCCATCAAATCTTCCTCATCTTGTTTGGAGAATTCTTCCATCCATTCCACTTCATCATTTTCTAAGTTGATAATAAAGCGCGGGTATTCGGTATGGACGATAAAAATGGCTTCAGGATGATCTGTATTATCGGCCAATAAAAATTTAGGTAGTTCCATGTATCAGATAGTTAGATTTCAAATTTTGGAATCTTCTTAATTCAATACCCGATGTGTATTTTGAAGATTTCTCGTCCAAAAACCGTCAATTCGAGTAAAATTCCAGAGGAATTTTGTATCGAGAATCGTTTTTTGGCTTGAAATTCTAGTTCTCGATACAATTTTCTTTTGTTTCGACTTCGCTCAACAACCAAAAATCACTCGAACTGACGAATTTCGTCCAAAATCCACAACTGGTTTCAAATTCATAATTAAATGTGCCATATTGAACTCCCGCCGACTGGCGTGGTGTTCAACATCACATATATTTTCATTTTATAATGAGACCCTGAGACGAGCTCAGGGTGACAACCATTCTAATTTAGTTTTCAATCAATTTCTTGGTCAAAAAGTTGAATCGAAGATACAACATTACAGCCGATGCCGTAAGCCCCGACAACAACCCAATCCAAATTCCCGTGCTCTCGAAACTTGTATGCAGTCCCAAGTAATAACTGATGGGAAAACCAATCAACCAGTAAGCGACAAAAGTAATAAGCGTAGGTATCTTCACATCCTGTAAACCACGTAATGCGCCCAAAACCACCACCTGTAGTCCATCAGAAATCTGAAAAAAGGCGGCGACCAAAAGTAGTTTCGCGGCAATGATGATTACTTCGGTGTTATCGGCTTGGTTTGCCATATCGTCCACATCCAAATAAATGGTCGGCAACCAATGTCTCCCCAATAAGAAAATCACAGCGAAAGCTATTTCCACCAATAGCGTTAAGAAAAACACAGATTCCGCGATTCGCTTCAACTCTTTATGATTCCGTAGCCCTTTCTGATTTCCGACCCGTACTATGGCAGCCACACCGAGGCCCATGCCCACCATAAAAGTCATACTGCTCAAGTTCAATGCAATTTGATTGGCCGCTTGTGCATTTTTTCCGAGCACTCCGCTCAACCAAATGGCCGCGGTGAAAATGGCCACTTCAAAAAACATCTGCAAAGCAGACGGGAAGCCCAAACTGATGATTTTGTTCATTACTTTTTTTTCAATCTTTCTAAAATTGAAATGGGTCACGTAGGGTTTAAATTTCTCCTTGCGTTTTAGCAAATACCAGATAAAGACTACCATTATTATCCGTGATACCAGAGTACCGACCGCAGCTCCCACAATCCCCATTTTAGGAAAACCCAAAGCACCAAAAATAAGAAGGTAGTTAAGGGTAATATTCACCACGTTGGCTACAATGGTGGTGTACATGGGGTATTTGGTCTGGGATAGACCGTCCGAAAATTGTTTAAAGGCTTGAAATATGATCAAGGGCACCAACGAAAATGCCACCAAATCCAAATAAGGTAAAGCGAGCTCCACTACTTCTGGGGGCTGCTCCATATAGTGAATCAATGGTTTGGAAATCTGTATAAGTCCAAAAAGGGATAAGCCCAGTACGGTACAGAGCACCAAACCGTGTTTTAAGGCACTTTTGCCCGCCGCTTGGTCCTTTGCTCCATCGGCTTCAGCGACCAATGGGGTGATGGCAGTGGAAAAACCAATACCAAGTGACATTGCGATGAACACAAAACTGTTGCCCAAGGAGACCGCTGCCAGTTCTGCAGTTCCCAATTGCCCCACCATAATATTGTCCGCAAAGGCCACAAAGGTATGTCCCAACATCCCCAAAATAACGGGATAGGACAGTCTTAGGTTATAGGCGAACTCTTTGGTGTAATTTTGAAACACAACGGATATTTAAAAGGAGGGCAAATATAGCTAGATTCGCGACAATTTTGGTCGGTTGAAATATTAGGGAATTAATAAAGTTTATAACTGCTTCGCCTCTTCCCAGTACACATCCATTTCGGCCAAGGTCATATCCTGTATGGACTTTCCTGCTTCCTTGGCTTTTCCCTCCAAATATTGAAAGCGTTTTATGAATTTTTTATTGGTCCGTTCCAATGCATTTTCCGGATTGATTTTTAGAAAACGTGCATAATTCACCATAGAAAATAGCACATCTCCAAATTCGGATTCCATTTTATCAGCATTGTTGGCCTCCACCTCTTCTTGAAGCTCGCCTAACTCTTCCTTTAATTTTTCAAAAACTTGTTCCGGCTTTTCCCAATCAAAACCTACACCTGAAACCTTATCTTGGATTCGGTTGGCCTTGACCAGCGATGGCAAACCATTGGGAACACCTTCCAGTACGCTTTTCTTGCCTTCCTTTAATTTAATGTTCTCCCAGTTTTGCTTTACCTCGTCTTCATTTTCAACTTTTACATCGCCATAAATGTGCGGGTGTCTGTTAATGAGCTTCTCGCAGATACCATTGGCCACATCGGCAATGTCAAAATCCCGTGTTTCGGAACCGATTTTGGCATAGAACACAATGTGCAATAAAATATCGCCCAGTTCTTTCTTCACCTCTTCCAAATCATTATCGAGAATGGCATCACCTAACTCATAGGTCTCCTCAATGGTCAAGTGGCGCAGGGTTTGCATCGTCTGCTTTTTATCCCAAGGGCATTGCTCCCGGAGTTCATCCATAATGGTCAAAAGACGGTCAATGGCTGCCAACTGTTCCGATCTAGTGTTCATTGGTTTCAATTTTGACCAAAAATACGAAGTACCTAGATTAGAAAATCCATCATCAAAATTTACTTATGAAAAATTCGTCATTTCGAGTGGTTTTTTTAACCGAAGGTCAAAAAATGGTATCGAGAAAATAATTTTCTTGTGCATAAACCTTGTTCCCGACCTGCCTGCCGGCAGGCAGGTACTTTTTCCTTCTGAAAAAAATCGAACTGACGGTTTATGAAAAGTATTCTTGTATTTTTCAACAAAGCATGCTTACGGAAAAATATTGCTATCTTCAACGCAATTTTAAGGCAAACCCCGGTAGCATGAAACACCTTTTTATTGCTTTGCTCATAACTCCTTTGCTAATGTTTGGGCAAACCGATAATCCGTTTAAAAACGAGGTAAGATCCATACAAGAAAAAAATGACTCCCTTTGGGATTCTTCCAAACCAACAATTGTGTTTACGGGAAGCTCCAGTATTCGTTTTTGGGAGGATGTACAAGAGAGGTTTCCAGAACACCAAGTGCTGAACACTGGTTTTGGAGGCTCCCAGTTTTCTGATTTAGAATTTTATTTAGATGAGTTAATTCTTAATTACGAGCCCGTAAAAGTCTTCATTTATGAAGGCGACAACGATATTTTCGCCAAAAAAAGACCTCGAAAAATAGTACAAAGAGCCGAATACATTCTTGGCGTCCTTCAACAACGCAACCCTGATATGGAAATCGTTTTGATTTCTGCCAAACCCAGTATTTCCCGTTGGAAATATCGGGGCAGGTATCGCCGATTAAACCGTAAGCTCGAGAGGCTGGCTTCCAAAACAGAGGGAATCTACTTTCTTGATGTATGGTACCCCATGTTGGACAAAAGAAAAGTAAAACAGGACATTTTTATTGAAGATGGCCTTCATATGAACGATAAAGGATATGACATCTGGTATGATGTTATCAAAAATTACATAGACTAAAACTAAACAAACGTGATTTACAGATCAATTTTGCTGTTCGTTGCAGTTATCTGCATGGCAGCTTGCCAAACCGAAAAAAAAGAAATCAATTTTCCTAAAACAGACCTTGCGAAAGCCCCATTGATTCCGAAACCCATTAAAACCATTCCCACGGGAAGCGCTTTTGGGCTGGATGCGGGCACAGCTATTTACACTTCGACCACCGACCCTGATTTTGAGAAGGTTGGGAAGTTTTTATCTGAAAGCATCAAAGAGAAAATAGGACTGGATGTTGCCGTAAATGCATCAACTGGGGAAAAATTAGAACGATTGATCTATATCAACCAATCGGACAGTGTGGATTTGGCTACACCGGAATCCTATCAACTCTACATTAAAAAAGATTCCATTTTATTGAATGCCAAAACTGCAGCCGGTGCATTCCGGGGTGTGCAGACGCTTCGCCAACTTATTCCAGAGACCAGTAATGACACTTTGACGGACCGCCCCATGTGGGTTATTCCTTCGGGCAAGATAATGGATGCCCCTAAATTTGGTTACCGTGGCTCCATGCTGGATGTTGCCAGACACTTTTTCACCGTGGATGAAGTCAAAAAATATATTGATGGCTTGGCTTACTACAAATTCAACACCTTGCACCTACACCTCTCCGATGATCAAGGTTGGCGCATTGAAATCAAGTCTTGGCCCAAACTGACCGAGATTGGCGGTGCAAGCGAAGTCGGTGGTGGCGAGGGTGGATTTTATACACAAGAAGAGTATAAAGACATTGTAGCATATGCTGCCGACAGGCATATTACCATTGTTCCCGAAATTGATATGCCTGGACACACCAATGCGGCATCTTTGAGTTATCCTTTTTTACATTACGCTGGAGCTGAGACTCCTCGTGTACGAACCGACATGAAAGTTGGTTACAGTTCTTTTGATGCAAGAAAGGATACGGTGTACAGCTTTTTGGATGATGTAATTGGCGAAATCGCTGCAATGAGCCCTGGCCCATACTTCCACATTGGAGGTGATGAAAGCCACGTTACCAAAAAGAGTGATTACATACATTTTGTGGAAAAAGTGGAAAAAATTGTTGAAAAGCACGGCAAAAGAATGATTGGTTGGAACGAAATTGCGCAAGCTGAAATTAGTTCCAACGCTATTGCGCAACTTTGGAACGAACCAGAAAATGCCTTGAAAGCAGCCGAAAATGGTTCTAAAATTATTATTTCCCCTGCAAAAAAAGCCTATTTGGACATGAAATACGATTCCATTTCGGAATATGGCCTGAAATGGGCAGGTTACATCCCTGTTGATGTGGGATACCAATGGGATCCCGAAACTTATGTTGAGGGGCTCTCCAAAGAAAATATTCTCGGTATTGAAGCTCCGCTTTGGTCGGAAACGATTAGCAACGGTGCCGAATTGGAATATTTAGCCTTCCCACGAGTCATAGGGTATGCCGAATTGGGTTGGTCTCCCGGCGAGCACCTTGATTGGGACGACTACAAAGAACGCCTAGCTGCTCAGGTTCCTTACTTAGAATCCAACCAGATTAATTATTACCCAACAAAGTTGGTGGATTGGAAAAAAGAATAGTGTTTATTCTTCCTCTTCGGAGGCAGAAACAGTAGGTTCTTCAGCATCCTTTTCGTCTTCAACAAAGTCAGTAATGTTGTTGTCGATAAGGATGTTGTACCACTGTATGATTTTCTTGATGTCACTGGCGTACA
Organism: Allomuricauda sp. NFXS6; assembly: GCF_040148835.1. Classification (NCBI taxonomy): domain Bacteria; kingdom Pseudomonadati; phylum Bacteroidota; class Flavobacteriia; order Flavobacteriales; family Flavobacteriaceae; genus Allomuricauda; species Allomuricauda sp. NFXS6. Next base: position 150,689 of record NZ_JAGEMG010000001.1, read on the forward strand.
CACGATCCTCATCATAGTTGGGAAGTACTTCGAAGAAATACTCTTCCAACTCGATTTTGTCAGCTTTATGACTGATAGCCGTTTTTTTACCTTCTTCTCTTTCCTTGATTTTTTGGAATACTTCTTTTAGAGGAAGCTCTTCTTCCAAAGTGTAAATGGCTATTTCGGACAACACGCTTACATTGCTTCTTAAACCAACGGTTACACGTTTGCCATCCAAAAGGGATTCGCCAACAAAGCCACCTCGGGTTTGGGTCAATAATTTGTAAAGTCCTGGTTTACCTCCAATAGATAAAATCTTGTCTAATGCCATTCAAATAGTAATTTATGGGCGCAAAAATATGTTTTTATCGCAAACTGCGATTTTTTTAACGTCCTTTTTTGATATTGGGGAATCTCATTCTATAATCCACATCTATTTTTCCTTTGGAAATCTTCTCCAATCTGCTTTTTAATAGTCGCTTTCTCAAGGATGAAAGCTTATCGGTGAATAAAATGCCTTCAATGTGATCATATTCGTGTTGAATCACTCGGGCCAAAAGGCCGTCAAAGGTTTCGGTATGTTCTTTAAAATCTTCATCTAAATAAGTGATGGTGATTTCGGGCTTACGTTTTACGTCTTCTCGGATATCGGGGATACTCAAACAACCTTCGTTAAAGTCCCACTCCTTGCCACTCTCCTCCTCAATTTTGGCATTGATGAATACTTTTTTAAATCCATCAAGCTGTTTTTGTTCGGCTTCGGTCAATTCATCATCATCCGCAAAAGGCGTGGTGTCCACCATAAACATTCGAATGGGCAGACCTACTTGCGGGGCGGCCAGACCAACACCGTGGGCATTGTACATGGTCTCCCACATATTAGTAATCAATTCATCCAGTTTTGGATATTCTGAGGTAATATCCTTCGCTTTTTTACGCAAAACGGGGTCGCCATAAGCTACTATGGGTAAAATCATAAATCAAAATCTGTTTAAATAGGCCTGCAATATCAGCGTGGCACTTATTTCATCAACTAGGGCCTTGTCCCTTCTTTTTTTCTTTTTCATTCCACTGTCCAACATGGACTGTACCGCCATTTTGGAAGTGAACCGCTCATCTTGGCGCTCCACGGGAATGGAGGGAAATTTGGCTTTCAGCTTATTTAAAAAACCTTGGATCAGTGTTTCGGACTCAGAAGCTGTGTTGTCCATTTGCTTTGGCAATCCAATCACAAAACGTTCCACGGATTCCTTTTTAGTATACTCTTCCAAGAAGGTGAGCAGATCTTTGGTTTCAACAGTGGTCAAACCAGAAGCGATTAACTGAAGTTCATCGGTAACCGCTATTCCTGTCCGCACCTTTCCAAAATCCAAAGCCAAAATTCTAGCCAAAATATTTTTTTGGCAAAAATAACCTTAAAAATGTTATGCGCTTAAAAATGGGAACCATAATTCTGCCATGGGCCTTATCTTTGTCAAAACTTTAAGAAAAATGACAGGATTAAGAGCGGTGATAGAACAGGCGTGGGACAATAGAGCGTTGTTGGAAGATGAAAAAACGCAAGTCGCCATACGTGAAGTGATAGACCTAATCGACCTTGGCGAATTACGATGTGCTGAACCAACAGAAGGTGGTTGGCAAATCAACGAATGGGTGAAAAAGGCGGTGGTACTTTACTTCCCTATCCAAAAAATGGAGGTGTTGGAAGCTGGTATTTTTGAATATCACGATAAAATTCCTTTGAAAAAAGGTTATAAAGAAAAAGGGGTCCGAGTGGTTCCCCATGCAGTTGCCAGGCATGGCGCGTATATTTCCAAGGGAACCATCTTAATGCCCAGTTATGTAAACATCGGGGCTTATGTGGATGAGGGCACCATGGTGGATACTTGGGCCACGGTAGGCAGTTGCGCACAGATCGGTAAAAACGTCCACTTAAGTGGTGGTGTTGGTATTGGTGGCGTATTGGAACCTTTGCAGGCGGCTCCTGTAATTATTGAGGATAATGCCTTTATTGGTTCCAGATGTATTGTTGTGGAAGGTGTTCGTGTGGAGAAAGAGGCCGTTCTGGGTGCCAATGTGGTGTTGACTGCCTCCACCAAAATAATTGACGTTACCGGAGACGAACCCGTGGAAATAAAAGGCCGTGTACCTGCAAGGTCTGTGGTTATTCCTGGAAGTTATACCAAAAGTTTCCCTGCTGGGGATTATCAAGTTCCATGTGCCTTGATTATTGGGCAAAGAAAAGAAAGTACTGACAAGAAAACTTCGTTGAACAATGCCCTTCGTGAGCATAATGTAGCCGTATAATACCAAGTACGCTCAAATTTTTAGTCATCGATTGACCATATATTATGCATAGGGTTGTTTTTTTAATGAAAAAGAAGCAACCCTATCGCTTTTTTACCCTCTATCATATACTGAACAGAATTAAAATTTATGGTTTTAACATTTAATGAGTAGGGAAATTGCCAAGTTGATTGTTTGTAAGAAAAAGTAACACTTGAACAATTTTCACACTATTTTTTTGTTATAGATTTGTAAATACCAAACCCTACACCAATAAATTATGGCTGTATTGAGCGCCCCAAAGCAAAAATTATCAGCACTTATTATCACCTACAATGAGATGGGATACATTGAAAAATGCATTGATTCCGTTTCATTCGCTGATGAAATTATCGTTGTCGATTCCTATAGTACCGATGGTACCTACGAGTATCTTGTAAATCATCCAAAAGTCAAGGTAATTCAAAATCCGTTTGAAAACTTTACCGCTCAAAAGTCATTTACGTTAAAGCAATCCTCCAATGATTGGGTCCTGTTTTTGGATGCCGATGAAGTAGTGACCGATAAACTGCAAAAGGAAATCATCGAAACCATAAACAAGCCCGATGCACATGAGGCATATTGGTTCTACAGAAGCTTTATGTTCCAAAACAAACCGTTAAATTATAGTGGTTGGCAAACCGATAAAAACCACCGACTTTTTAGAAAAAGTAAAGCGTATTTTACAGATAGAAAGATTGTGCACGAAACCTTAGTGGTTGATGGAAAATCTGGAATCCTAAAGGAAAAATTAACCCATTTTTGTTACAAGAACTATGAGGATTACCGGATTAAAATGATTCATTATGGTGAGTTAAAAGCGCAACAAGAGTTTTTTAATGGCAAAACTTTTAACTACTTCAAGTTTGTAATCAAGCCGTTATGGCGCTTCTTCCACAATTATTTTTTACGTTTAGGATTTATGGATTTAAAAAAGGGTATTACCATTTGTTACTTAAATGCACTTAGTGTTTTTGTAAGGTATCGACATCTATACCTATTGGAAAAACAATACAAGTATGCTTCCGAACTAAAAAAAGAGAAAACTATGTCTAAATTACCTGAGAAGTCACTGGCCTCATTTTAATTCTTGGGATTCTGGGCAAGATTGCGACTTACAAATACTTGTTTGGTAATATTTGCATACTTTCGCAATAACCATCATACTTAAATGAAAGTAGTTTTAGAGAGTTCTTCTTTGTTTTTCAACAATTACACCGGTATACCATTTTATATTCTTAACCTTTATCAATCATTGTCACAAAACAACGATATTGAACCCGTTTTGGGCTTTCGATTAAAAAAGAGGTTTCAAAAAAAGAGCGACCTACAGATTGAGATTTTGAAAAACAATCATATTTGGCATCAAAATAATCTAGTGCTCTCCAAACAAAAAATTGATGTTGCCCACAGCCTTCATACTCCATTCTTAAATCCAAGTAAAACTTTAAAAGTCGCCACTGTACATGATTTAGCTGTTCACTTGCCAGAATTCAAAGAGTACGATTTCGCAAGTGAGTACTTTAAAAATAAAAGACTCCATCTCTTTAAGGAATTTTCAAAAAAAGCTGATGCCCTTATTACCGTGAGTCAATCCACCAAAGCCGATTTTTTAAAGTTTTTTGACTTCCCCGAGGAAGACATTCACGTTGTCCCATTGGCTCCTTCAAGATTTAGCATAACAAAAACCACAACGGATCATCCAATCATTTTAAATAAATTGAACCTGAAACGAAAAGAGTATTTTCTATTTGTTGGAGGTGTATCCCTAAGAAAAAACACACTAAACCTCATAAAGGGCTATCATCAATCAGCATCGAATATAGACACGAAACTTGTTATCACAGGAAAGATCCAAGAGTCTTTCCAATCGGAGGTTATAAAATATATCGTAAAACATCAGTTGGGAGAAAAAGTTGTTATAACGGACTACCTTAAAAAAAGTGAGGTCCAGTTTTTGTACGAACATGCCAAAGCTTTTTTGTTCCCGACGTTTTATGAGGGATTTGGAATTCCAATTTTAGAAGCTATGCACCATGGCTTACCCGTGCTAACAAGTAATACCGGAGCTGCACCCGAATCCGCAGGGGAACATGCCGTTTTGGTAGATCCATTTTCTCCCGAAAGTATTGGAGACGGAATAGAAAAAGTGGCCAACATTGACCAATCCCTGTTAGCAAAAGCGAAAAAGTATGCAGAACTATTTACTTGGGAACGAACTGCAAAAATGACCGCAGATGTTTACAAAAAGTATATATGATCCGTTAACAGACAAGGATAAATACGAACCAATAATCACTCGATAGGATATTTTTGTTTTATTTTTGACTCAAAATCCCCTAGAAAGTCAAGAACGTATGAGAATCGGCTTTGATGCCAAGCGCATTTTTCATAATTCAACAGGATTGGGCAACTACGGACGCGATGTTGTTCGTATTCTGAGTGAACATACCAATGTCTCGTGTTTCTATCTATTCAACACGAAACAATCCAATATAAAATTCACTCTCCCAGAGCGTAATGCGACGGTAGTATTTCCCGAGAGCTGGTTTTGGAAAAGCTTTCCATCTTTGTGGCGCCTTCTCGGGCAATGGAAGCAAATTATGGCATATGATTTAGACTTATATCATGGCCTATCTGGGGAAATACCTTATAATTTCAGAAAAAAATCAGTCGCCAAAACAGTTACCATTCACGACTTAATCTTTTTAAGTCATCCCCATTACTATAACTTCTGGGATCGATTAATTTACAAGCTGAAGTTTCGCTATGCTTGCCGAACAGTTGACCACATTATCGCAATAAGCAAAGAGACGAAATCGGAAATCATCAAATATTTTAATGTTGATGAGAAAAAAATCTCCGTAGTTTATCAAGGATGTCATGCCCTCTTTAAAACGGAAATAGAAACGGATAAAAAAAATGCTGTCAAGGACAAGTATCGACTTCCCAGCGAGTATGTTCTATATGTAGGAACCCTGCAAGAAAGAAAAAATGCCCTAACCCTTATAAAAGCTGTTGAAGGTACCGAACATCAATTGGTTCTTGTCGGAAAGGAGAAAAAATATGCCAGAAAGCTTTACGACTATGTTGAGAAACACCATCTTCAATCCCAAATAACTTTTATCAAAGATGCCGATTTAGAGCAATTAGTAGCAATCTATCAAAACGCCACCGTGTTTTGCTATCCTTCCTTTTGTGAAGGTTTTGGTATCCCCATTATCGAAGCACTTTATAGCAAAGTTCCAGTAGTCACAACAAAAAGTGGGTGTTTTCCTGAGGCTGCCGGTCCCGATTCTATTTTTATTGACCCAAGTAGTCCAGAAGATATTAGAAATAAAATAGTTTGGCTTTTCCAAAATCCAACCGAACGAAAAAAAATTGCTGAAAAAGGGTATCAATACGCTCAGCAGTTTAATGATGAAAACGTGGCGAAAAACCTAATAAACACCTATAAAAAGATATTATAAGTGGGCAAAATCTGTTTTTTTAATACAGCAAAAGCCTGGGGAGGTGGAGAAAAATGGCATTTTGAGGTCAGCAAGCAACTTAACGCAAAGGGTTATGATGTAATGGTTATCGCTGGAGAGGATAGCGCTTTGCTTAAAAAAATAAAGGAAACCAATATTCCTTACAGGGGTATACAACTATCCAACCTAAGTTTTCTGAACCCATTGAAACACTTGTCACTTACCTCAACTTTTAGAAAGGAGCGTTTTAACACTATTGTAATGAACCTTTCTCGAGACGTCAAAATTGCTGGACCATGTGCCAAAAGAGCTAATGTTAAAAGAATTATTTATCGTCGCGGTAGTGCGATTCCCATTAAAAACTCGTTTTTAAATCGGTATTACTTTAAAAACATTGTCACTGAAATACTTGCCAATTCACAAGCGACAAAAAAAACGGTTCTGGAAAACAACACAAAATTGTTTCCACAGAAAGATATACGGGTAATCTACAATGGGGTTGAAATTCAGGAATCTACAGAACAATTCAATCATCATAGGAAAACGAATTCCAAAGAACTTTTTTTGGTCAACTTAGGAAGGCTTGAATATCAAAAAAATCAAAAGTTTTTGATTCGATTATCCAAACAACTCAAGGATAAAAACATATCCCATAAAATGATTATCGGAGGCACTGGAAGATTAAAGGGAGAATTGGAATCATTGATACAAAAATATGGAGTGTCCGAGCATGTTCACCTAAAGGGTTTTATTGAAGAGCCTATTCATTTCATTTCACAAGCAGATGTTTTTGTTCTATCCTCTTTATGGGAGGGTTTTGGGTATGTTTTGGCTGAAGCAGCCATGTGCAAAAAACCAATAGTCGCCTTTAATGTCAGTAGTAATCCGGAACTTGTTCTCGATGGAAAAACAGGTTTCTTAGTACCGCTGAACAATTTAAAAGATTTTACAAACAAAATAATTCGTTTACAAAAAAACCCCACAATGAGAAAGGAAATGGGCATTGCGGGCAGAAATCACATAGTCCAAAATTTTGACAAAACACAACAAGAAAAAAAAATAGAATCGTATTTAATCAATGGCGAATAATAGAGCTAACAAAATATCAGCATTATTGATTACTCTCAATGAAGAGAAAAATATTGACGAAGTGCTGGAAAATTTAGCATTTGCAAATGAAATAATTGTCGTTGATTCCTTTAGTACCGATAATACAGTTGAAAAAGTAAGTCAACATAAAACCGTAAAGCTTATTCAAAGAGAATTTAAAAATTATACGGACCAAAAAGGATTTGCTTTGGAACAGGCTAACTATGAATGGGTTCTTTTTTTGGATGCAGACGAGCGTGTTACTCCCGAATTAAAAGAAGAAATCCTTCAAATTGTAAATCACAAAGAGAATACGGCTTCAGCTTACTATTTTTTGAGAACCTTCATGTTCAAAAACAAAGTACTTCATTTTAGCGGTTGGCAGACCGATAAAAATTATAGACTTTTTAAAAAGGATAAGGTACATTTTGCAAAGGACAGGATTGTTCATGAGACTTTGGTGGTAGAAGGAGAATCGGAAACACTAAAAAATAGGCTTATTCATTATTCCTACGCCAACTATGCTGACTACAAAAGAAAGATGGTCAAATATGGCAAAATGAAGGCAATGGACGAATTTAAAAATGAAAAAAAAGGAAGTTGGCTACATAGTATCTTTCGGCCACTATATAAATTCTTAAATCACTATATAATCCGCCTAGGTTTTTTAGATGGGAAAAAAGGTATTATCATTTGCTACTTGAATGCCTTAGGGGTACATGCAAAATACAAAGAGCTCAAACGGCTCCACAAAAATTTATAGGATGGACACGTTTCAAAATGAAATCAACAACTGCAATAAGGTACTGGAAGATGGAGGGCTCATCCTCTACCCTACCGATACTGTTTGGGGCATTGGCTGCGACGCCACGAATCCAGAAGCCGTAAAAAAAGTGTACGCCCTCAAAAAACGGGAAGATAGCAAAGCGCTTATTTGTTTAGTGGCCAATCAAGCTATGTTGGAGCGCCACGTAAAAGAAGTGCCCGATGTGGCCTACGATATTATGGACTTGGCCACAAAGCCCACCACTATTGTCTTTGACGAACCCATGGGCATTGCCAGCAACCTGGTGGCGGAGGACAACACATTGGCCATCCGCGTAGCTTCAGATAAATTCTGCCAATATCTCATCAATAAATTCAGAAAACCCATTGTTTCGACTTCGGCGAATATTTCCAGCAATCCCACCCCAAAACAATTCAAGGATATTGATGAAGAAATTTTAAAAGGAGTGGACTATGTGGTAAACTTGCAAGACGAAAATATAAACCCTTCTCCCTCCGCGATCATTAAATTGAGCAACGACGGACAAGTGAAGGTTATTCGGGAATAAGGTAAATAAAAAGGGGGGGGCAAAATAACCCCCTTTTTATTCTACAATGCTTTACAAAGTTATTGTATACCTCCGTTTCCAGGTCCAGGGCCACCACCTCCACCGGAACCACATGCGGGATCACTATAATCATGAGGACAATTATATAAATAATCTGACCATATATTTAAAGCTATACTCGGCACATCCTCTTCTGAAGATGAAGTAGCCCAGAATGAGGTGATTACATCATTCCATTCATGTAAATAATTTGCTTGTATCGTTGTGCCCCTGGCGTCAGCAAATACAAGACCACCTGTATTGCTGAAACTTCCCGGATAAAATTCAATGTAGGCATTAGTCACTTTAAAAGAACTAATTTCATCGTTAAAGTTAATACAATTAGTTTCATATTGATTACATCTCAAGTGGGGGTTAACATATAAATAACTAAATGATTTAGTAAATGTGTAGCCCCCTAGACTGTGGGCAGTCGCAATCGTAAAACTTGGTCCTGAAGCATCAGCAGTGGCACCTTTATCAACTTCTTTAATCATTAATGGGTCAAGTGCTTTAATTCTATCCAAAAGTTCACTGTATTGAACTGGGTTCTCGATAAAGCTTTTCATTTTATCTTTTGAAGTGAAGATTAGAAAATCCTTCAATTCACCGTTAATGTAATACACAAGTTGTTCATTATCATAAAATGTAGATAAATCAACATAATCATCACCATTTAAAACCATGAATTTCCCACTAGGCTTTTCAGAATAAACTGTTGTTCTTACTCCGTCAATATATGCAATACTCTGGGTTAGTTCCAATTCCAATGAAGTTTCGTCACTAAAACTAGGATTCAGTATTTCTTCGTCTTGACAAGAGAAGAATATAATCATCCCAAATAAATAAATAAAAAATTTTTTCATAATTAAAATTGTTAATGGTTACTATTCTTACAATTATAAACATTCTTTTACTACATAATGTAAGTTTTATGTTAATTTTTTAACAGTTTTTTATGGTCAGTAGTTATAGAATTATCTTTCATTGAAAAAAGCATCGTATGTGGTAAATTTGCAAGATGAAAACATAAACCCTTCCCCCTCCGCTATCATCAAATTAAGCAACGACGGAAAGGTGAAGGTTATCCGGGAATAAGAATGGCGAAGGAATTCCATACAGAGGCAATACAACATCCTATTTTTACACTTATTGGCGAAGCTTCAGATGAGTTGGGCGTGGACGCTTATGTCATCGGTGGTTTTGTGCGCGATTTCTTTCTAAAAAGGGGTACTCCAAAGGATATTGATATTGTTGCCATCGGTAGCGGAATAGCGTTGGCCAAAAAAGTAGCCTCCAAACTACAGGGGAAACCGGAGATTTCGGTTTTCAAGAACTTTGGAACGGCCATGATCAAGCACAAGGATTTGGAATTGGAGTTTGTGGGTGCCCGAAAAGAAAGTTACAATCGTGATAGCCGAAAACCCATTGTAGAGGACGGCACCTTGGAAGATGACCAAAACCGTCGGGATTTTACCATAAATGCCATGGCATTGGCATTGAACCGTGCCAATTTCGGTGAACTTTTGGACCCTTTTGATGGGTTGGCAGATTTGGACCGAAAAATTATCCGTACACCTTTGGAGCCGGGCATCACGTATTCAGATGATCCCTTACGGATGATGCGTGCCATCCGATTTGCCACACAATTGCATTTTACGATTGAACTGAAATCACTACAAGCCATTACGGAAAACAAAGAACGCATCAAAATAGTTTCCAAGGAACGGATCGTCGACGAACTTCACAAAATTTTGATGAGTTCCAAACCATCCGTGGGTTTCAAATTGATGCACCAAACCGGCCTGCTACCATTGATTCTTCCTGAACTGACCGATTTGCAAGGCATCGAGGAAAAAGAAGGGCAGCGCCATAAGGACAATTTTTGGCATACGTTGGAAGTAGTGGACAATATCGCCGAAACCACTGACAACCTTTGGTTGCGCTGGGCCGCATTGTTGCACGATATAGGAAAGGCGCCCACTAAAAAGTTCCACAAAAAAATTGGTTGGACTTTCCATGCACATGAGTTCGTGGGAGCAAAAATGGTGTACAAACTATTCAAAAGGCTGCGAATGCCTTTGAACGAGAAAATGAAATTCGTTCAGAAAATGGTGTTGATGAGTTCCCGACCCATCATTCTCTCCGAAGAACACGTAACAGATTCCGCGGTTAGGCGATTGGTCTTTGATGCTGGTGATTTTGTAGAAGACCTTATGACCTTGTGCGAGGCTGACATCACGACCAAAAATCCGAAAAAACAGAAAAAGTATAAGAACAATTTTAAGATTGTCCGCCAAAAAATAGTCGAGGTCGAGGAACGGGACCATATCCGAAACTTTCAGCCTCCTGTTTCCGGTGAAGAAATCATGAAAACCTTCAATCTAAAACCTTCCAAAGAGATAGGCATCATCAAAGATGCAATCAAAGAAGCCATTTTAGAGGGTGAAATCCCGAACGAATATGAAGCTGCCTACGATTTTATGTTGAAAAAAGGCAGGAAAATGAACCTAAAAGTCCATTCCGAATGAAGAAGAACAAATATGTAGTGTATTGGTTGTTAACAGGGTGCTTGCTAATTTTTGTTATGGTTTTGGTGGGAGGCATTACACGATTGACCCATTCCGGACTTTCCATTTCGGACTATAAGTTGATTCAGGGCACCATTCCGCCAATGAACGAGCAGGAATGGCAAGAAGCCTTTGAGCTTTACAAACAATATCCCGAGTACCAAAAACTAAACTATCATTTTGGGATAGAGGAATTTAAGGACATCTACTTCTGGGAATGGCTGCATAGGGTGATTGGAAGATTTATTGGGGTGGTATTCATTTTGCCGTTCCTTTACTTTTTAGCGACCAAAAAATTGGACCGTCCCACCATCAAAAAATGTTTGATTTTACTCTTTATGGGCGGATTCCAAGGCTTTTTGGGCTGGTATATGGTCAAAAGTGGCCTTGTGGACCGTCCCGATGTGTCCCATTATAGATTGGCAGCACACTTGACCACAGCCTTCCTCACTTTTGCCTATAGTTTATGGGTGGCTTTGGACCTTATCTATCCAGACCGAAAAGCAATCAATATAAAAATCAGGAATTTGATTCGGGTTGGACTTGTGCTCTTGTTGATACAGATTATCTGGGGTGCCTTTGTGGCAGGCTTGGATGCAGGTTTTATACACAACCATTGGCCCTTGATGAGCGATGGCAAACTGATGCACGAAACCGTGTACATTGAGCAACAACGCGTCATCAAAAACTTTTATGAAGGGAAAAGCGGCGTACAATTTGTACACCGATACCTAGCTTATGTTGTAGTTGGTTTTATTGCATTGATTTGGTACAGAACACGTAAAATACAGACAAGTTCATTACAGGAAAAGGGATTAAAAGCTTTATTGGCATTGGTCTTTGTTCAATTTTTATTGGGTGTGCTCACGCTGATTTACGCTGTGCCACTTTGGTTGGGAGTCGCGCATCAAATTGGGGCGTTTTTCCTATTGGCAGCAATGACTTTTACCTTGCACAGGTTCGCCAAATAAGGTCTATTATTGTACCTTTGTGCCCACTTTAAAATTTGATGGATGATTTATAAAATCAGGATAATACTTGATGCTGAGGAAGATATCTTTCGCGATATCGAAATTGAGGACCAAAGCAATTTGGAGGATTTCCACAATGCCATAACACAAGCTTTTGGTTTTGAGGGGAGCGAGATGGCCTCGTTTTATACCTGTGATGAAGAATGGAACCAAGACGAGGAGATAGCGCTTTTTGATATGAGTGAGAGCGGTTCCGATATCCGATTGATGAACGAAACCACTTTGGGCGATGTAATGACCGAAAACGACCCAAAGCTGATTTACGTGTACGACTTTTTTAGCATGTGGACCTTTTTTGTGGAACTTGCCGATATTGTGGAAAAAGAAGACGGCCGGGTCTATCCGAACCTACTGTTTACCTTTGGGGAACTTCCCGATGCCCCACCAGAGAAGCAATTTGAAGCAAAACCAAGCGATGACGAAGGGGATTTTGACGATCTATTAGATCGTTACAATGATATGGATTTTGACGAAAACTGGAATTGAAAGAACACTTGACCTAAGTTTTAACCACTAATACTTCACCTAAAAATGCTAAACCTATATTCCGCCCAAATCGAGAGCATTTCGCTTCATCGTGTTGGCAATAAAAGTAAAAATGAATCTGCCTTTTTATCCGCTGAGCCTTTTTCGTTGAACGATGAAATGTCAGGGCTTTTAAAGGAATATTTCTTCAAGCCATTCAGGGAAAAGGAGGAAAACTATTATAAATTTAGCCACGAGGTGGATTTGGAGTTCAATGAGGTTTGCACCGCGGTAACAGGAATTTTCGAAAATCCGTCCGATAACCATAGGTTGTCCAAAAAAATAACCACGCACCTGTACGAACAATCCAACCACCCGCATATAAAAAGTGGGGAAGTTTATGTAGTGCACTTTTCGGATATGGTCATTGATAACCAAAAAACGGATGCCGTCGGTATTTTTAAAAGCGAATTAAAACACGATTTCCTTCAATTTGAAGAAAAAGAGCACAACTTGGAAATCTTGATTCGACAAGGAATCAACATCAACAAACTGGACAAGGGCTGTATTGTGTTCAACGTGAGCAAGGAAGAAGGTTACAAAGTGCTTTCAGTGGACAGTAACCGATACGATGCAAAATATTGGTTGGAAAACTTTTTGGGGGTGGCCCCGTTGACGGATGAAAACTTTTACACCAAGAATTACCTTAAATTCTGTCAAAACTTTGCCAAGGACGTTGTTCTTCCTGCCGAGGACAAGCAACAGGAAGTAATGTTTATGAACCGTGCGGTAAACCACTTTGCCAAAAACGACAATTTTGAGGAGACCTCATTTTTGAACGAGGTAATGGAAAACCCGGAATTGATTCCAGAATTCAAGCATTACAAAGTTGAAAAAGGTCCAAAATACAGCATTGAGGACGTTTCCAATTTTGATATTGCCAACAAGGCGGTGAGCGATGCTCGAAAGAAGATCAAGAATGTCATCAACTTAGACACCAATATTCAAATTAAGATGGATTTCATCAACCCGGAATCCGCGGAAAAATTTGTGGAAAAAGGTTGGGATGAAGAAAGACAGATGTATTACTATCTTGTTTATTTCAACAAAGAGCAAAAGAGTTAGAATTTCTTCTCTATAATCTCTCGCATACTTACATCTTCGTAATTTCGCTTTACAAAATCCAGGGCGTGGATCAATACCTCTCCCATAGTTTTGCTGTCCCTAAAATTAATATCGCCCGTTAGCTCCAACAATTGGGTTTTCAACATTTCCATATTTTCTGTAGGGGCAATAGTATCTTCTTTGCACACATCCAATAGTCTTTTAAGCCGTCGCCCCCAACTCAATATTCTTTTTGCGATAATGGATCGTTCCTCCACAATGTATTGGTTTACAGAGTCTATGGTCAACTTACTCTGCACCAAATCCACCATAACCTTGTTCTCCTTAAAGAATTGGGGGCGGTAGACCTTTATTTTCCCTTCGTAACATTGTTGGTCAAAATCAATGGCCCTGATTTTATAGACCACACTATCAAAATCGTGGGTCGGCACGATCACGTAGTTGTAGGATCGCATATCACCCAGCAAACGAATCATACACCGTTCGTTGAACTTCACAAACTCCTTCGCAATCTGCGCTTTGTCAAATTCCGAACATTCTGGCAGGTTTTTTTTAAAGAACACATCTCCTGGGATGCCAACAATATGTTCCTCGATCAATGTGTTTTCATAAATGACAAAATTGAGGTTGTACGGGGAGAGCATGTGTTCCAATTCCAGCCCGTACACACGGGAGGCATCGGTCTTTTTCACGTACAACAGGGTATAGTTGTCGTTTAAAATGTTACGCACCTTGATCCTGAAGGGTTTTGAGTTCCCAAAAGTGCAATAATCCACATAGTCCACATTCAAATACGGGAAGATGGAGTCGCTACCATCGGAAACAAAATTGGAATAGACCCGTTTTAGCGCCAAGTCGATTTCATCCCGGTCAAACTCCGGATAGAACACCCGTACCCAAAGGGTATCTTCGTCGTTGGCATCATATACGGCAACACTTCCCGAGAACCGGAGCAAATCATCATAATGGATGGGAATCTCGATTTTCCGGTTGTAGTATTTCAAATATTCGTCCAGCTCCTTGCTTATGGGATAGGCAGGTTTCTTTTTCGACATCAACTTTTCTTCCGACATTGTATTCGATTATTTTGTAACAAATTGCAATATACTTCGTCAAGTTAGTATAAACCATTCAAAAAAACGACAGCATATCTTGGAAACAATACTAAACGTTAATCATCTTACCAAAAAATTTGGTTACCTCACCGCCGTAAAAGACCTTTCCTTTACCATAGAAAAAGGAAATGTTTACGGCATTTTGGGACCCAACGGAAGCGGTAAATCCACCACATTGGGCATTATCCTCAATGTAGTGAACCGCACTTCTGGTGATTTCAGCTGGTTCGATGGCACCATGTCCACGCACGAAGCTCTTAAAAAGGTAGGCGCCATCATCGAACGCCCCAACTTTTACCCATATATGAACGCCATCCAGAATTTACGTTTGGTTTGTAAGATCAAGGATGTTCCCGAGACCAAGATTCAGGAAAAACTGGAACTGGTTGGATTGTGGGATCGTCGCAATAGCAAATTCAAAACCTATTCTTTGGGGATGAAGCAGCGTATGGCCATTGCCTCTGCCCTGCTCAACGATCCTGAAATACTGATATTGGACGAGCCCACCAATGGTCTGGATCCACAGGGAATCCATCAAATTCGGGAAATCATCAAAAAAATTGCAAGTCAAGGTACTACCATTTTATTGGCTTCCCACTTATTGGACGAGGTGGAAAAGGTATGTTCGCACGTTGTCATTCTTCGAAAAGGCGAAAATTTATACTCAGGGCCGGTGGACAGTATGTTGGCCAGTCACGGCTTTTTTGAGCTGAGGTCCAACGATCTAGATCAATTACAGAAATTGCTCGAAAAAAGTGCCAGTTTTGGGAAAATCGAAAATTTTAATGGAACCCTTACCGCTTATTTAAAGGAAGAAATGGATGCCGAAAGTTTAAATAGGATGCTGTTTGATAAAGGGATTACCCTATCACATCTTGTAAAACGAAAAGAAAGCCTCGAAGAACAATTTTTAACCTTGACCAAGAACCAATAATCAAAAACGAATGCTACGTCTTTTACAAATAGAATTTATAAAACTTTGGAACAATAGGGCCAGCAAGGTGCTGATCATCTCTTATTTTGTGCTCCTAACTTCCATTGCGCTTATTGCTGCAATAAAATTTGATATTGGCCCGGTTCAATTTCACTTGGCCGACCAAGGGATTTTTAATTTTCCCTACATCTGGCACTTTAATACCTACGTCACGGCGTTGTTCAAACTGTTTTTGGCCATTGTCATCGTATCGATGATGTCCAACGAATACAGCAACAAAACCATCAAACAAAACTTGATTGATGGATTGTCCAAAAAGGAGTTCATCCTGTCCAAGGTACTTACCGTGATTTCATTCGCATTGATTTCCACGGTATTCGTATTTCTGGTTTCCATGATTCTAGGTCTCATTTATTCAGATTACAACGAAATCTCCATTATCTTCTCCGATATGGAGTTTTTGCCAGCTTTCTTTTTCAAATTGGTGGGTTTTTTCTCCTTCTGCTTGTTTTTGGGAATTTTGGTCAAACGTTCGGCCTTTGCACTAGGTTTTCTCATTCTTTGGACCATTTTGGAACAAGTAGTATTCGGGCTTTTGGGCTGGAAAGTAATGAGCTGGGAAGCAGCCAAAACGGTCAAACGTTTTTTTCCATTGGAATCTATGGCCAACTTGATCAAAGAACCAGTAACAAGACTATCCGCTGTACAGAACATCGGTGAACAGATTGGAGAAAACATGAAATTTGATTACCATGTGTATTGGTACGAGTTTCTAATCGTCATCGTTTGGACAGCCATTTTTATCTATTTATCCTACGCATTATTGAAGAAACGTGATTTGTAGTATCTTGTGAGGTGCACATAATCATGTAAATGCTGAACAGATTATACGTATTGTTGGTTCTTTTGATGGGCATATCGACCTATGCCCAGGAATGCCCCAATATGTTATTCCCGGCGGATGGCGTCACCAATATTCCTTTGGATGCCACTATTGATTGGGAAACCGTGGATGACGTACCATCCTACAACATTACTTTGGGCACCACACCGGGTGGGGATGACATCTTGACCTCTCAATTTGCCAGTAGCTCCTCCTACACCCCAGCTCTTGGGTTACCGGCCAACACCACAATTTATGTGACCATTACCTTGTTTTTTTTCGATAAGCCCAACATAACCTGCCCCAGCACCAGCTTTACCACGGAGCCGTTGACCGCCATTCCCGATTGTACCCAGCTCACCAACCCATCGGATATGGCCGTGGATGTCAATCCCAACACAAATATCTCATGGAACTATGTTTATGGGGCTGAAGGCTATCGGTTGAGCTTAGGAACCACTCCCGGGGGGGCGGAGCTATTGAATAATTTCGATGTCCAAAACACATTGACCTATAACCCAACTTTTGAACTTCCTGCAGAGTCAACCATTTACGCCACCGTAGTCCCCTACAATTCATTGGGTGCGGCAATGGGATGCACCTACCAGCAGTTTACGACACGAGCCCCATCGGCCCTACCGGATTGTACAACAATCATATATCCACAAAACGGGGAGACCAATGTGCCCCTATCTCCATTTTTGGAATGGTCTGCCGTATCCGATGCCACAGGATACATCGTTACCATTGGCACCACACCCGAAGGAAGTGATATTTTGGAAGAAGGTACTTTCTATACCAACTCGACTCCAGTGGTTAATTTTGAGCCCAACAAGACTTTTTTTATCACCATCGTTCCTTTTAATGATGCAGGGCGGGCAGAAGGCTGTACTCAAACAAGTTTTACGACCCTTTTAGGTTGTGGCCCTTATTTGGATTTTGATACAGGGGAGTATGTTACCATAAATCCTGAAATTGATTTTCCCAATACTATTTCCACCTGTGAGAACGAAGGACCGCTCACCATAGTTTCAACCGATGAAGCCGAAGGTTTTCGATGGTACCGGATAGATCAATTCGGCAATGAAACTTTGATTTCATCCAACAGAGAAGTGACCATTACCGAAAACGGTCAATATCGATACGAAGCCTACAATACGGTAAATCAAAGTGGAAACACTATTGAATGCCCCTCTTCCAAAATATTCGAAGTGGTATCCTCCGAAATTCCCACTATTGATGGAATTCGACCAGAAAGTTTCAACGGAAACCTATCTTTAGTTGTCAATGTATCCGGCAATGGGGATTATGAGTATGCCATTGATAATATTGATGGACCCTACACGGACAATAACACCTTTGAAAATATAGCGCCTGGAAACCATACCATTTATGTCCGCGACAAAAATGGCTGTGGGATCGCCGAAAAAGAATTCACTCAAAACCTCACGGTGGAAGGTTTTCCGAAGTTTTTTACCCCCAATGGAGATAACATCAACGATTATTGGCAATTTATCCAACCCAAAAGTTCCGAACCCGTACTTTTCCGAAGCATTCGAATCTTTGATCGATACGGTACTTTTTTAAAGCAAATTTCTCAATATTCACAAGGTTGGGACGGAACGGTTCAAGGGAATCGGTTGCCATCTGGCGATTATTGGTTCGTGGCCGTGAATGATTCGAACCAACAGTTCAAGGGGCATTTTACCCTAAAGCGATAATCCCTTCTTTTTGCTTCATTTTTGGGGAAGCCTTTAGTATTTTTACGTGATGAAATTTCAGGTAGTATCCGACTTTAAACCTACGGGCGACCAACCCGAAGCCATAAGACAATTGGTAGAGGGCATCGAAACCAAAGCCCAGCACCAAACATTGCTCGGAGTAACCGGGTCGGGCAAAACGTTTACCGTGGCCAATGTAGTGGAATCTGTTCAAAAGCCGACCTTGGTCTTGGCCCACAACAAAACCTTGGCAGCGCAGCTGTATTCGGAATTCAAGCAGTTTTTCCCAAACAACGCGGTAGAATACTTTGTGTCCTACTACGATTATTATCAGCCCGAAGCCTATATTCCAACCAGCGGACTTTACATTGAAAAAGACCTCTCCATAAACGAGGATATTGAAAAACTGCGTTTGAGCACCACCTCCTCCCTCCTGTCGGGACGACGGGATGTACTTGTGGTAGCCTCCGTTTCGTGCTTGTACGGTATCGGAAACCCGATTGAGTTCCAAAAAAACGTAATCACCATACATAGAGACCAAGTCATTTCCAGAACCAAGTTTCTAAAACAGTTGGTGCAGAGCTTGTATGCGCGGACCACCGCAGATTTTAGGAATGGAAATTTTAGGGTTAAAGGTGATGTGGTCGATGTTTTCCCCGGATATGCAGATCATGCCTTTCGCATTCATTTTTTTGGAGATGAAATTGAGGAAATCGAAGCACTGGACCCGTACAACAACAAAGTCATCGAGATCTATGAAACCTTGAACATTTATCCTGCCAATATGTTCGTTACCTCTCCGGATGTGCTGCAAAATGCCATCAAGGAGATTCAGGACGATTTAGTGACGCAGATAGATTATTTCAAAGAAATAGGCCGTCCTCTTGAAGCAAAACGCTTGGAAGAGCGCACCAATTTTGATTTGGAGATGATCCGCGAACTGGGCTACTGTTCTGGAATCGAGAATTATTCACGCTATTTGGATGGAAGAAAACCAGGAACTAGACCTTTCTGTTTGCTCGATTATTTCCCGGATGACTACCTGATGGTGATTGATGAAAGCCACGTGACCATTCCACAAGTGCATGCGATGTACGGGGGAGATCGTTCCAGAAAGGAAAATTTGGTGGAATACGGCTTCCGCTTGCCCGCGGCCATGGACAACCGTCCGTTAAAGTTTGAAGAGTTTGAAGCCCTGCAAAACCAGGTGCTCTACGTTAGCGCCACACCGGCCGATTACGAATTGGAATTGAGTGAGGGTGTTTATGTGGAGCAAATTATTCGTCCCACAGGTTTGCTGGATCCGGTTATTGAAGTACGACCCAGCGAAAACCAGATTGATGATTTGGTAGAAGAGATTCAGCAGCGTGTGGAGCTGGACGAACGCACACTGGTGACCACGCTTACCAAACGAATGGCCGAGGAGCTTACTAAATATCTGTCCCGAATTGATGTTCGCTGTCGTTACATCCACAGTGATGTGGACACCTTGGAGCGGGTGGAGATCATGCAAGACCTGCGAAAAGGACTCTTTGATGTACTTATCGGGGTGAACCTTTTGCGTGAAGGTTTGGATTTGCCCGAAGTATCGCTTGTGGCCATTCTAGATGCAGACAAGGAAGGTTTTTTACGCAGCAACCGTTCATTGACTCAGACGGTGGGTCGTGCAGCTCGAAACCTCAACGGAAAGGCCATTATGTATGCGGACAAAATTACCGAAAGCATGCAAAAAACCATTGACGAAACCAACTATCGTCGTGACAAACAAATTTCCTACAATAAGGAAAACAACATCACCCCAACGGCCTTAAAGAAAAATCTGGACAGTGCTTTGGCCAAAAATTCGGTCTCTACCTATCATTTCCAGAAAGAAGAGTTGCGTGCGGCTGAACCAGATCTGAAATACATCACCGAAGACCAAAAGGAGAAAATGATCCGAGATAAAAGGAAAGCTATGGAAAAAGCTGCCAAGGAACTCAACTTTATGGAGGCGGCCAAGCTCCGTGACGAGATCAAAATGCTTCAGGAAAAAGAATGAAAAAAAGCGCGCCCCCGCAAGTGCAGGGGCGCGCCTCAAACTAACCAACTAATCCAACCATCATGAAACACCTATAGTTGGTGTTCTAATGTTTTATGCGATTTCAATCAATCGTTTTGGTTTTGGCAATGCCTCTTGTTTTTTGGGCAATGTCAATTTCAATATTCCATCTTCGTACTTGGCGTCGATTTTTGACCCATCTACGGTTTCCGGCAATGTGAAGGCTCTTTTAAACGAAGCATAAGAGAATTCCTTTCTGGTATAATTGTCATTCTTCTCTTCGTTTTCGGTCTTGATTTCACTGGAAATGGTCAACACATCGTTATCAACTTCGACTGTGAAATCATCTTTCTTCATCCCTGGAACAGCTAGTTCCAATTCAAATCCTTCAGTATTGTCCTTTATGTTTACAGCAGGCACAGAAGTATTCCACTTTTCTGTTCCACCGAACCAATCAGGGCTTACAAAATCGTTCATCAAGGATGGAAAAAACAGGTTGTTTCTTTTTACTATACTCATGGCGATTCAATTTTAGTTAAACATTTAAATCACTTATATAAAGACAAAACTTATACCAATAGAACAAACATGTCTTTTTGACATGTTTTACATTAAAATAGATGTCATTTTGACATTAGTTGTAATGTGCCTTGAAGATATTGATCAGCACATCCGGTGGGACAATCTTGTTGGGGTAGCGGTGCATAATTTCAAGCACCTGACTGATTGCCGCAGGAGGCAACCCCATTTTGAGTCCAATATTATAAAGTGTATTGATTTCCTTTTTATGTTGCTCTTGATCTACGTTCATGAGCAAAATCAGTCTATGGAACTGCACAATCCGCTCT
Source organism: Allomuricauda sp. NFXS6 (assembly GCF_040148835.1). NCBI lineage: Bacteria > Pseudomonadati > Bacteroidota > Flavobacteriia > Flavobacteriales > Flavobacteriaceae > Allomuricauda > Allomuricauda sp. NFXS6. Next base: position 171,658 of record NZ_JAGEMG010000001.1, read on the forward strand.
GCTTGTGTTTTTAGCCGGACTTTAGGAGACTTTTCTTTTAGAAGACCATCAAAAACTTCTTTGCTCACATCTAAATTTCGGGCCACTTTCAGCAAAAATTCGTACTCAGATTGCTTTAAGGAATGATCCACCCTTGCAAAGCCGATCATCTCCGAAAGTATGCTCAATTTTTCCTTATATGTACCCATAGACGTCTGGTTCAGGTTCGCAATCCTAACTAGATAACTCCAAAACACCTTGTTTTAGTACATAAAAAAGCCCTGAATTTCAGGGCTTTTTTCCAACTAACTCAAACAATTCCCGTTTTTAAGCGGTAATCCGTACCGGAAGTTTGTAAACTCTACCTGGGGCTACATTGTCCAATTCCACCTTTTGGTAGTTCAAACGAGTTTTTACAAAACCTTCCAAAATTTCATCTTTCGTTTCTACGGAAAGTACTACCAATTCACCTTTTTCACTTACAATGAAACGAACTTCGGCGGTCATTTCCTTGTAATCCGCATTGAATTGATTTTCTTTCAACATTTCATAAATCTGACCGGAAAGATTGTTTTCTTTGGTCCCTTTTTTTCCTTCGATTGCAAAGGCGCTCATAGTAGCAAATAATGCGAACGCCACTGAAACAGTTTTGAATTTTCTCATGATTTTGTTTTTTGATTAAAAATTGATGATTAACGATATGCCAATATTTAGACTTGATTAACGGTCCTTTTTAATGACACTACAAAAATAAGACGATTAAAAAGTTAAATTGTTACACTTTGAGTCGATTTAACAAATGTTTAAAGTCCTTAACCTTGGGCTAATAATACTATTTTCATCAGGATAAAAACTTTACATTAAGGATTTAAAGAAGAAGCATCTCATAATGAAAGAAGTAGGGAAATCCATGAAATAAACATAATAAAATATGCTTTTGAAGCTGGCACAATAAAAAAAGGCAACACTTTTACGTATTGCCCTTTGAATATTTATTATGGTAAATTGAGCTTAGCTCAAAACTTCTTCCACTTTATCCGCAGCTTCTTTAAACTGTACAGCTGAGTGTACCGCCAAACCTGAGTTGTCGATAATTTCTTTAGCCAACTCCGCGTTGGTTCCTTGCAACCTTACGATAATTGGCACCTGTATGGCATCCCCCATATTTTTATAGGCATCCACAACACCTTGAGCGACACGGTCGCAACGTACGATACCCCCAAAAATATTGATAAGTATCGCCTTTACGTTTGAATCTTTGAGGATGATACGAAAAGCCTCTTCCACCCTTTTGGCATCGGCTGTACCACCAACGTCCAAAAAGTTTGCGGGTTCACCGCCCGCCATTTTAATCAAGTCCATGGTGGCCATTGCCAATCCGGCTCCGTTTACCATACAACCCACGTTACCGTCCAAATCAACATAGTTTAATCCAACTTCGCGAGCTTCAACCTCAATTGGGTTCTCTTCGCGCAAATCACGCATTTCCGCATATGCTTTTCGTCTGTAAAGGGCATTGTCATCAATGGACACTTTGGCATCAACTGCCATAATTTTATCATCTGAAGTCTTTAAGACCGGATTGATCTCAAAAAGACTGGAATCGCTTTCAACGTAAGCTTTGTACAAAGACATTACGAACTTTACCATTTCTTTGAACGCAGTACCGGAAAGACCCAAGTTAAAGGCAATCCTTCTTGCCTGAAAAGGCAATAGACCTAATCCAGGGTCTACTTCTTCGGTAAATATCAAATGTGGGGTTTTCTCCGCCACTTCTTCGATATCCATACCGCCTTCGGTAGAATACATGATCATATTTTTAGCCGTTCCCCTGTTCAAAAGAACAGACATATAAAATTCGCTGGTCTCACTGTCACCGGGATAGTAAACATCTTCGGCCACTAAGACTTGGTGTACTCTTTTACCTTCGGCGGATGTTTGCGGGGTAACAAGGTTCATACCTATAATGTTACCTGCTATTTCTTCAACTTCTTTCAAGTTTTTAGCCAATTTTACACCACCGCCCTTACCACGGCCACCTGCATGTACCTGTGCTTTGATGACGTGCCATCCGGTTCCGGTTTCTTCTGTAAGTTGTTTTGCGGCATCTACCGCTTCCTTGGCGTTGTGGGCAACAATTCCCCTTTGGATTCTAACACCAAAACTGGCTAAAATCTCTTTTCCTTGATATTCGTGAAGATTCATCTGTGAATTTTACTTTTGTTTGCAGACAAAAATAGAAAACACCGCTGACAAATTGAAGGTGTTAAATGATTAATTAGCGATAAGTGCGAAGAAAATGGCTCTTTCACTTAAATGAAACGCTACAATTTGAAATCTTGAAAGTCCAAGGGATCAAAATTTTTAAAATGACCGTTCATTTCAATGACTTCCTTAGTACGGTTTACCTCGCTAAGGACATTGGTGGTTGCTTCCAAATGCTTTTTGATAAAATGTAAACGGTCGGTTTCTTTGGTCATCAGTAATAATTCATATTCTTGTTCAAAGGAAAGTCCCATTTTATGTGCCAAGGAATAACTATTGAACTGTTTGGGCGATGTTTTGGTGAAGGGGACATCCATAATATCGTACAGAGTTTCCAACCGTTGAAGCACCTCTTCCCTTAAACTTTCATCAGCATCGTTTTCCATCTCCAAAAATTCAACTTTTCCACCTGCATACAACTTGCCTTCCATTTGGTGCTCAAAATGCAGCACCTTAAAAACTTGACGTGCCACGCATACTACGTCCATCTCCCCAGATTCGTAGGTATTCACCACTTCTACCAATTGCACCTCCGTCCCATGCGAAATTGTATTGTTAATAAATACAGGTATGCCAAAGGTCAACGCCTCCTTTCTACAATCTTTTATGAGCTGTTTATAACGGTCTTCAAAAATATGTAAAGGAACCGTTTCACCTGGGTAAAACACCGACTGCAATGGGAATAATGGTAGCTTCATTATTGCATTTTTTCTAAAAATACATATCAAAACCTAAAGTCACAACCTTTACTTTTAAATCAATGTTGCAAATAAAACAACTTGTTATATTTTGATAAAAAATTTAGATTTCTTGTCTGTATGTCCAACAAAACCTAGTTTTGCTTAAAATATTGGTTTCATATGAATTCTAAGGACTTACTTCAGCTTACAGAACAATTTGACGCACCACTTTATGTATATGATGCAGATAAAATCACTTCGCAATATAAAAAATTGACCAGTGCTTTTAAAGGTGTTCCCAATCTTAAGTTGAACTATGCGGCCAAAGCATTGTCCAATGTAAGCATTCTTAGATTGTTGAACAGTTTGGGCAGTGGGTTGGATACCGTATCCATTCAAGAAGTAAAACTTGGGCTTTTGGCTGGTTTTAAGCCGGAGTCCATCATTTTTACGCCCAACGGTGTTTCTTTGGAAGAAATTGAGGAAGCTGCCGCACTAGGTGTACAGGTAAATATTGACAACCTATCCATTTTGGAGCAGTTTGGGAGCAAGCATCCCGATATTCCCGTTTGTATCCGTATTAATCCGCACGTGATGGCTGGAGGAAACTCCAATATTTCTGTGGGGCATATCGATTCCAAGTTCGGTATCAGTGTTCATCAAATTCCGCATTTGTTACGTATCGTGGACTTGACCAATATGAACATCAACGGAATCCATATGCACACCGGTAGTGATATTTTGGATATTGATGTGTTCCTATACGCTTCGGAAATACTTTTTGAAACAGCAAAAAACTTCAAAGATTTGGAGTTTATAGATTTTGGAAGCGGGTTTAAAGTACCTTATAAAGAAGGGGACATCCAAACCAACGTGGACGAATTGGGTAAAAAACTGACCAAAAGATTTAACGAATTCTGCAAAGAATATGGTAGGGAACTTACATTGGCTTTTGAGCCCGGTAAGTTTTTGGTAAGTGAAGCTGGACACTTTTTGGCCAAAGTAAACGTGGTGAAGCAAACTACTTCCACGGTTTTTGCAAGTATCGATTCCGGTTTCAACCATTTGATAAGACCTATGTTGTATGGTTCCAACCATCAAATCATCAATATATCAAATCCCAAAGGAAAAGAACGCTATTACTCTGTTGTTGGCTATATCTGCGAAACGGATACCTTTGGAAGTAACCGCAGAATCAACGAAATATCCGAAGGTGATGTATTGTGCTTTCAAAATGCAGGAGCCTATTGCTTTACCATGGCCAGCAACTATAATTCCAGATACAGACCGGCCGAGGTGCTTTGGTACCAAGGAAAAGCCCATTTAATAAGAAAAAGGGAAACCTTTGATGACATCCTGCACAACCAAGTAGACGTAAAAGAGCTTTTTGAATCACCAAAAAAACAGACCGTTAAGTAACCACAAAGCCCTATCAGACTGTTAAAGTCAATACTTTTTTGGTGCAATTTTCGTTAGTTTTGTAGAAATAGGACGACAATTGTCCTAAAAATCGGAACTATGCGCTCAATTTATACCCAAATCAGCTTGCTTTTTCTTTTATTGGTTGGTGCTACTGCCCACGCTCAAGACATTCAATGGATCTCTTGGGAAAAAGCCGTTGAACTCTCCCAAACCGATGCACAGCCCAAAAAAATATTTGTGGACGTCTATACCGATTGGTGCGGATGGTGCAAAAAAATGGATAAAAACACCTTTCAAAATCCAGAAGTATCCAAATACATGCAGGATAATTTCTACATGGTAAAAATGGATGCTGAAGGTAAAGACCCGATTGAATACCAAGGTAAAACATTCAAGTTTGTTCCCTCGGGACGAAGAGGTTACCACGAATTGGCAGCCGCTTTACTACAGGGCAAAATGAGCTATCCTACGGTAGTTTTCTTGGATGAACAGTTGAATATGCTATCTCCTGTTCCCGGATACCAGCAAGTAGAGCCTTTTATGCAAATCGCCAAATATTTTGGTGATAACATCTACAAGGACAAAGATTGGCAGACGTATGCTGGGAAGTAAATTAATTTCCCAGAGCCTTACCTTATTTTATCTACTATAATTCGGACTTTCTTTGGTAATGGTCACATTGTGCGGGTGACTTTCGTGGATTCCGCTGGATGTAATTTTTACAAACCGTGCATTGTTTTTTAAAGTTTCAATATCGCCGGCGCCACAATAGCCCATACCTGCACGTAGTCCACCAATAAATTGGTGCATGCTTTCCACCAATTCTCCTTTGTAGGGTACACGACCCACAATGCCTTCGGGAACCAATTTTTTGATATCATCCTCAACATCTTGGAAGTAACGGTCCTTGCTACCTTTTTTCATGGCCTCAACTGAGCCCATTCCACGGTACGATTTAAACTTACGCCCTTCGTAAATAATGGTCTCTCCCGGAGATTCTTTGGTACCGGCCAACAAAGAGCCCAACATCACTGTATCGGCACCTGCGGCCAATGCTTTGGGGATATCGCCGGTATAACGGATACCACCATCAGCAATTACGGGAATACCTGTTCCCTTTAATGCGGCAGAAACCTCCAATACTGCGGAAAACTGGGGGAAACCAACACCTGCTACAACACGAGTGGTACAAATGGAACCAGGTCCGATTCCAACCTTAACGGCATCGGCACCCGCATCTACCAAATATTTTGCAGCTTCGGCGGTCGCAATGTTACCTACAACCACCTCCAATTCCGGAAATGACTTTTTAACTTCTTTTAAAATACTGACCACACCTTTGGTGTGCCCGTGGGCCGTATCGATAATAATGGCATCCACACCAGCTTTTACCAATGCTTCGGCCCTATCCACGGCATCGCCGGTAACCCCAATGGCAGCAGCTACGCGCAAACGCCCGTACTGATCTTTATTGGCGATGGGTTTTTGGGTGAGTTTGGTAATGTCTCTAAAAGTGATCAAACCAATAAGCTCATTCTTATCATTGACCACGGGTAATTTTTCAATTTTGTTCTCCTGTAGGATCACTTCAGCCTGTTGCAGCGAGGTACCTTCCGCTACCGTTACCAAATTTTCGGAAGTCATTACATCTGCTATGGGCCTATCTTCATTTTTTTCAAAACGTAGGTCGCGGTTGGTAACAATCCCTATTAATTTATTATTCGCATCCACAATTGGGATTCCGCCAATACTATGTTCTTTCATATTGGCCTTGGCGTCACGCACCACAGATTCCAAAGGAAGCGTAACAGGGTCCATGATCATTCCACTTTCTGCACGCTTTACCTTTCTAACCTTGATTGCCTGCTCCTCAATCGTCATATTTTTGTGAAGAACACCGATTCCACCCTCCCGAGCCATGGCAATGGCCATGCGGGATTCTGTAACCGTATCCATGGCCGCAGAAACGATGGGCACATTAATGGTAATGTTCTTTGTAAATTTTGACTGGATATTGACTTCTCTGGGAAGTACTTCGGAGTATGCCGGCACAAGAAGAACGTCATCGTAGGTTAGTCCTTCTCCAACAATTTTGTTTTGGTGAGCTTCCATTGCAATTACGGATTAATTGCGTGCAAATATACCATTAATTTATTTGAATACCTCGTTATGCCGATAGTACATTTTTTTAGTAATCGGAATTCCATTTATTTATTTAGAATCATTCTATATAATTGTTATCTTTATGACTCAATTCTTATGTATGTGCAATTATTTCAATATAATGAATCGGTCCAAAAATGGAGTGCTGACATTTTGTAACCGCTCCAAACTGTTTCAATTGACCTACAACAATCTCTGTTTTGAACTCTACGAATGGGAACTGGAAGCTTTGAAGGAATATATAGAACAATTGGATATATCGTACTGGGAAAAACAGCTGAAAAACTGGAATCAACAGCGCAAAATCCCAATTTCGGTCGGAAAAAAGCATTTTATCATTTTGGTGAATAAAGAAGAGGTTGATGAATTATTGAGCTTACTGCGTTTAGAAAAACAAAAGATGAAATTACTATCCTATCAGGAAATTGAATATCAATTTATTGAAAACTAAAACTTATTGTACTTTCTGCAACTTCTTAGGAAAAATACATTGACATAGTACAAAATAGGCCTGGCCTCGATAGTAAAAACAAAGGTTTTCAATATCAAATATGGAATAGTCTTCGCATTTAGCTTGCATCCCATCACAGTTTTCCACAAAGATTTCTTTTTAATTGTATCGGACAGAAAACCCATCTTTATATTTATTTATTCTAAATAACCTTTGTTTTATTCCCAGAAGCACATATTTTTGCCTCGCAAAAATCATCTTATTTAAAATAAGTCTTAATTAACCTTATGTATAGATTATTCTCAGCTATTGCTCTTTTCAGTTGTTTGGTTCTTTCAGCACAACAAAACCCTATGACTACCGACTCCTCTACCATTAAGTTGAATGAGATTGTTTTGTCCGCCAAAGTAATTTTTGGAAGCAAGTTTGCCGCCAAGAACAGGACAGGTTCCTCTTACTACCTTTCTCCTGAGGAAATTAAGAAGTTCAATTATACCGATATCAACCGCACACTGCGTTCCGTTCCCGGGGTCAATATCTACGAAGAAGATGGTTTTGGCCTCAGACCGAACATCAGTTTAAGAGGCACATCCCCAGAAAGAAGTTCCAAGATTACTTTAATGGAGGACGGTGTCCTTATAGCCCCTGCGCCATACAGCGCACCGTCTGCATATTATTTCCCCACCATAGCCCGTATGCAGGCCGTTGAAATATTGAAGGGCAGCAGCCAAGTACAATATGGGCCATACACTACGGGCGGTGCCATCAACATGGTTTCTACAGAAGTCCCGGATAACTTCGGCATTTTCTTAAACAGTAGCTATGGTAGTTTTCAAAGCGGCCGTATTCACACCCAACTTGGAGATAGTCGTAAAAACTTCGGGTATTCCGTAGAATACCTCAACTATAATTCCAATGGCTTCAAAAATCTTGAAAATGGGGACAACACAGGTTTTGACAAGAATGACCTCGTTGCCAAATTTAAAGTCAACACCAACCCCGAGGCCGCTTTGGGGCAGGAATTCGAGGTGAAATTCCAGTATTCTGATGAAACCTCCAACGAAACCTATCTAGGGCTTACCCAAGAGGATTTCGATGCAGACCCCTTTCGTAGATATGCAGGATCTCAAAACGACCAAATGAACACCGAGCATTTTCAGATAATGGGAACACACGCCTTAAAGTTCAGTGACCAATTTAGGATTACAACTGTTGGCTACTACAATGATTTTAGCAGAAACTGGTACAAAGTCGATTACGTTACCATTAACGGTGAACGCCAAGGTATCGGGAACATATTTGGAGATCCTACCACGTATGGATCCTACATTGATTTGGTTACCGGTGCCGCCAATAGTGGGGATGATGATTCCCTAAATGCCAGAAATAACAATCGAGCCTATTTATCCTCAGGAGTACAAACAAAATTGGACTATCATTGGAGCGGTGAGAACACCTATCACGACCTAGAAATAGGACTGCGTTACCATTATGATGAAGAAGACCGTTTTCAATGGATAGATGATTATGCCATGGTGAACGGAAACATGCAATTGATCAACGAAGGCATTCCCGGAACAAATGCCAACCGCATTAGCAGTGCAAAGGCCTTTGCCTCGTATGCCATGTACAAGTTAAAAATCAACGAATTGACCTTGACCCCTGGCTTACGCTATGAAAACATGACCTTGGAGCGATTGGACTATGGCACCAATGACGTGGATAGAACAGGCACCGATATTTCGGGGCGACAGAACAAAGTGGATGTTTTTATTCCTGGAATTGGATTCAATTACAATTTCAATACCCTTTCTATTTTCGGAGGGGTCCACAAAGGGTTTTCACCCCCTAGCAACCAACCTGGGGAAAATCCAGAAGAGAGTGTCAACTACGAACTGGGAAGCCGCTTCTCGTTCGCTGGGATTTCCGGGGAGTTTGTTGGTTTTTACAACGATTATAGCAACCTATTGGGCAGCGATCTTGCTGCAACTGGTGGCACAGGCACTTTAGATCAGTTCAATGCAGGAGAAGTGCGGGTGCAGGGCATTGAGTTGTTGCTCAATTATAACTTTTTGGAAAACAACGAAAACCTTCAATTGCCCTTTACTTTTGGTTACACCCTTACCGATACGGAGTTTTTGAACAGTTTTGGCAGTGAGAACGATATTTGGGGAGAAGTTAATTCAGGCGATGAGATGCCCTATATTGCCAAGCACCAGTTCAATGCCGCCCTTTCCCTTGAGCATCAAAATTTTGAAGTAAACCTTAGCGGAAGATACAATGGCGCATTTAGGACCATGGCCGGTAGCGGCACCATACCCACTAACGAAAGAGTTGACTCTAATTTTATCGTAGATCTTGGTGGCCGATACAGATTCAACCAGCATGTAGCGCTAACAACCAATATAATCAACCTGTTGGACCAAAAATATGCTGTTGCCAGGGTACCTGCCGGATTACGACCTGGACATCCATTTGGTATTTATGCTGGAGTTGAGCTTCGCTATTGATTTTTGATTTTGAAGAAATTCCAAAAGAGGTCTAAAAGGTATTGAAACACGTCATTCTGAATTTATTTCAGAATCTCATTATACTGATAAACAAATTATTATGAGAACCTGAATCAAGTTCAGGTTGACGAAAATTGCCTTTTTAGACCTCTTTTTAATGGTACACCGAAAATAGCTCCGTAGCCTTGTTAAATGCTGCTTCAAAAACCATCCAATTAACACCGGTATCGGCTTTTTCTGCAGTAAAATAGGACAGCATTTTTTCCGTAGGCATATTGCCCGTAAGCTCATCTTTGGCCATAGGGCAACCCCCAAAACCTTGTACGGCACCATCAAAACGGCGACACCCGGCCTTGTAAGCCGCATCCACTTTTTCGTGCCATTTAGTAGGCGTGGTATGTAAATGGGCACCGAACTCAATCTCTGGGTATTTTGGAATCAAGTTGGAGAACAGATACTGGATTACCTCTGGTGTAGAAGTACCGATAGTGTCCGATAACGAAAGAATACTGGTACCCATATCGGCCAGTTTCTCTGTCCACTCCCCCACTATTTCAACATTCCAAGGGTCTCCATACGGATTCCCAAACCCCATGGAAATGTATGTCACCACTTTCTTGTCATTGGCATTGGCCAACTCCAAGATTCCTTTTAGGGTTTCCACAGATTGGTCAATGGTCTTGTGCGTATTCCGCATCTGAAAGTTCTCGGAAATAGAGAAAGGAAAGCCTAAATAATCAATCGAGTCGTAATTGCAGGCGTCTCGAGCACCTCTAACGTTTGCCACAATGGCCAAAAGCTTACTTTGGGTGCGCGATAAATCCAATTCCCCCAAAACTTCTGCCGTGTCCTGCATCTGCGGAATGGCCTTGGGCGACACAAAACTTCCAAAGTCGATGGTGTCAAAACCGCAGCCCAACAAGGATTGGATATATTTAACCTTCTCTTGTGTAGGGATAAAAGTTTTGATACCCTGCATCGCATCCCGTGGACATTCTATAAGTTTTACTTTTGACATAGCTTCCGTAAAAATAGCACTTATTTATCCGATAAAAATAGATAAACCGCAATCCCTACAAAAACAATAATTTGTACCCATTTGAGGTAAACGCCCGCGTTTTGATGACGGGTCAGGTACTTGGAAATTTTACCTGCCAAGACTGCAATTGTACCGAAAACCAAAAGTGCGGATACCATAAAAAGCAATCCCAAAACATAAAATTGAATTACAGCATTGATCTCATCACTGAACAAAAATCCTGGAAAAAAGGCCAAAAAGAAGATAGTTACCTTTGGGTTGAGCACATTCATGGTAAAGCCTTTCCAAAAAAGCTTCGAGGATGTTTTGGCAGGTTTATTTTCTTTATCCAGTAGAATCGCAGCATCACTTCGATAAACTTGATACGCCAAATACAACAAATAGATTGCCCCAAACAATTTAATGGCAAAAAACAAGGTGTCACTTCGTTTAATGATTTCCGAAACCCCAAAAGCCAGCAAAGTGGTATGCACCAAACAGCCCGAAACCAAACCAAAAACCGTCGCCAAACCTGATTTTGTTCCGTTACTGATGCTTTGGGTAAGTACAAAAATATTGTCCGGCCCCGGTGAAATGGCCAAGGCCAAGGAGGACACCAAAAACCCTATCAAAATGGGATAATTGATGGTTTCCAGGGATAAAATTAAACTGTGCATATCCTCTTAGTCCATTTTTTCCAAAATGGCTTTGTTGATTTTTTTTATAAGTGCAGGGCCTTCATAAATAAAACCCGTGTAGAGTTGCACCAAATCGGCGCCCGCCTCCAATTTTTCCAAAGCATCTTCCGCTGAGTGGATACCCCCCACCCCAATAATCGGAAATGCCTTTCTGCTATTATCGGATAAGAAACGAATTACCTCAGTGCTCCTTTTACTCAACGGTTTTCCACTTAGACCACCCTTTTCCTCGGATAAAATTAAATGCGACTTCAAACCCTTTCTTTCAATGGTGGTATTGGTAGCGATTACTCCATCAATTTTGGTTTCAGCAACAATTTCAATAATGTCCAACAATTGATCATCTGTTAAATCCGGGGCAATTTTCAATAAAATCGGCTTTTCTCGATTCGCTGTACTCTTGGCCAGCTTTTTATTCTGACTTTTCAGCTTTTTCAGCAATTTGGTCAAAGGTTCTTTATCCTGTAACTCTCTTAGTCCGGGCGTATTGGGCGAACTCACGTTGACCACAAAATAATCCACATGTTCGAACAAAGCTTCAAAACAAATCAAGTAATCCTTAATGGCAGCCTCGTTTGGCGTTACTTTGTTTTTGCCAATGTTTCCCCCAATAATCACACGGTGCTTCTTCTTCAACTGTTCCACAGCTTCAAAAACTCCCTTATTGTTAAAACCCATACGGTTGATAATGGCTTTATCTTCACGCAGGCGAAACAATCGTTTTTTAGGGTTGCCCGGTTGTGGCTTGGGAGTTACCGTACCAATTTCGACAAAACCGAAACCAAAGTCCGAGAACTCATTGTAAAGCTTCGCATTTTTATCAAATCCAGCGGCAAGTCCTACGGGGTTCTTAAATTTTACACCGAAAACCTCGCGTTCCAATTTTGGGTCTTTTACCTCAAAAATCTTCCTGAAAAGACCGCTAAAACCCAATTTTGAAAATAGCTTAATGGCCCAAAACGAAAAATGATGCACGGCCTCTGGATCAAACAAAAAAAGTACCGGGCGAATAAGGAATTTATACATTCAAAATGGATTTTGGACAAAAATAAAAACTCTTAAAACAGTTCTTCTCAATTCGGTCAATTTTCGTCAACAGACCTATTAATGTGGATAGGGCGCAGGCTTAACTGACTACATAATTTTAAATACCTTTCATATTGTGTTTCATTAAAACCGGTAAGCAAACGCTTATCGATCATTCGCACATTTTTAGCCATACTATCAATGTACGATTGATACTTTTTAGACACCTCCATCAACACTTCAGGCGAGCTTTCCTGATGCTGTTTCATCAAGTAGGCAGCCTTATCCTTAAAAATATCGTTTCGGATTTTTAGCTCGGCACTCCAGTTTTTCAGGTTTTCTTGTTGCTCTTCTGTCAACTCAAAAACTTTGGCAATTGTTTCGTTGTCCCGTCCGCCGACTCCTAAAATACAGTCCAATTGGGCAAACCCGGAATATCCAAAAATCAAAAAAAGAAAAAATACTACCGCTTTCAATTGAGGTTACTATTAATGGTTGCCGAAAGATACTTATTAATGCCTTTGATTTTTAAAATTGCGCTTGAATAAGCATTATTTTTGATGAAACTCAACACCGACCATGGAAAAATTACTTCCTCGATTTTTGGAATACGTGACCACGGATACGCAAAGCGACCCTTATTCCAAAACCACACCGAGCACCGAAAAGCAATGGGATCTGGCCAAGAAATTGGTGATGGAACTGCATCAGATTGGCATGCAAGAGGTCTCCATAGATGAGAACGCCTACATTATGGCCACTTTGCCCGGTAACTTGGACAAAAAGGTGCCCACAATCGGTTTTATTTCCCATTTTGATACCTCCCCTGATTTTTCGGGCAAGAATGTAAAGCCCCAGATTGTTGAGAATTATGATGGGAAAGACATTGTGCTGAACAAGTTGAAAAACATTGTGCTGTCTCCCGATTATTTTGAAGATTTAAAAGCGTATGAAGGCCAAACTTTGATCACTACGGATGGCACTACCTTGTTGGGCGCGGATGACAAGGCTGGGATTGCGGAAATCATCACGGCCATGGAACACCTGATCAATCACCCCGAGATCAAACACGGTAAAATACGTATTGCCTTTACCCCGGACGAAGAAATTGGTCGCGGCGCACACAAATTTGATGTAGAAAAATTCGGTGCGGAATGGGCCTACACTATGGATGGTAGCCAAGTTGGCGAACTGGAATTTGAAAACTTTAATGCAGCAAAGGCAAAAATCACTGTAACGGGTAAAAGTGTTCACCCGGGCTATGCCAAAAACAAAATGGTCAACGCCATCGGCATTGCCAACGATTTTTTAACCCACCTGCCCCCTAGCGAAGTTCCCGAGCACACCACGGGAAGAGAAGGTTTTTTTCATGTACATAAAATAAAGGGAGAAATTGAAAAAGCGGAGATAGAACTCATTATCCGCGATCACGATGCAGTACATTTTCAAGCGAGGAAAGACTTATTGAACGACATCAAGGAAAAGCTCAATAAAAAATATGGGGAATACATCAACTTGGCCATTGAGGACCAATACAAAAATATGCGGGAGAAGGTAGAGCCGATGTATCATATTGTGGAGATAGCCGAAGAGGCGATGAAATCCTTGCAAATAGAGCCCATTATCAAACCTATTCGAGGTGGAACGGATGGTTCGCAACTGAGTTTTATGGGTTTGCCCTGCCCCAATATTTTTGCTGGCGGACATAATTTTCATGGTAAATATGAGTATGTTCCTTTGGAAAGCATGGAGAAAGCGGTGATGGTTATCGTTAAAATTTGCGAACTTACCGCTAGTCAAATCAGGTAGTTATGGTTAAATCCAAAAAACTGGAGGCGTATTATGCAAAAGAGCATCCGTTTAAGGACGGCATTGGATTTCTACGCGACATTGCATTAAAAACGGAGGCGACGGAGGATTTTAAATGGAGTATTCCCGTATACACTTGGAACAACAAGAATGTTTTTGGCGTTTGTAAGTTCAAAAGCCATTTTGGGATTTGGTTTTTTAACGGCGTGTTTTTAAAAGACTCCAAAAACGTGCTGGAAAATGCACAGGAAGGCAAAACCAAGGGCATGCGGCATTGGAAATTCCAAAGTTTGGACGAAGTGGACGAAAAAGCAGTGCTTGGCTATATGAAAGAAGCATTGGACAACCAGAAAAAAGGGTTGGAAACAAAAGCGGAGAAAACCAAGAAAGTTGAAATTCCAGAGTTACTAAAATTAAAACTGGCGAAGGATGCTGCTTTAAAAACCGCTTTTGAAAAATTTACGCCTTACAAACAAAATGAGTTCTGTGAATATATTGCGGAGGCCAAACAGGAAAAAACCAAACTGCGAAGATTGGACAAAATATTGCCCATGATTAAAGAAGGTATTGGGTTGCATGATAGGTATCGGTAGGTTGGTGAAATCCATCAATTCATCAACCCCGTTCATCAATTGGCGGTGGAATTTTAACTGGGTAAATACTAACTTCACTTGCTTGTGCCGAACTGGTTTCGGTATCGTATGCTAAAAATCACTTTGTGCTGAGCGTAGCCGAAGTATTGAAACGATGTTTAGCTAATCGTTATGCCACAAATAAACCAACACTAACCTAAATTGTTAAATGGACATGAGAAAATTAACTATCATACTGATTCTAATTTCTTCGGCATCAAACTCTTTTGGTCAAATAGATGAGAATTCAGATGAAAAAAGAGTTTTGTCTACAATTGACTCAACCAAAACACCAGAATTAGTATTAATCCAAGAATTTATAGTTAATTCCCCAATTGATTCTGTTTGGAATGCTTACACAACAAAAAAAGGTTGGGAAAGTTGGGCGGTTCCTCTCGCAGAAGTTGATTTAAAAGTTGGTGGATATATAAAAACAAATTATAACAAAGCTGGAAAAATTGGCGACAGCACAACTATCGTAACACATATTATTAACTATGCTCCCAAAACACTGATTACGCTTCAAGCAGAGATAACTGACAACTTCCCAGAATTTATGAAAAAAGAAGCGAAGGACTTTTACAACATCATTTACTTTAACGAAATCGAAAAAGGGAAAACAAGCGTGAAATCATACGGAATTGGATATAAAAACAATCCGAAATATCTTTCGCTGTTGAAATATTTCATTCCTGCAAACGAAAAGTTGTTAATGAACTTAATTTTGTATTTGGAAGCAGATACAAAGACAAAAAAAGAATAATATGGACAAAGCACTTCAAACAATGATAGACAATATGCCCGAAAAAACGGGTAAATCTTTAAGTGAATGGAAAAAGGTGCTTAAAACAAAGTCTTTTTCTAAACATTCTGAAGCGGTAAACTTTCTTAAAAAAGAACACAACGTAACTCACGGTTTTGCTAATACAATAGTAGTATTATCAAAAGAGGAAAATGAATCGCCAACGGACCTTGTTAAAAACCAATACGAAGGAAAGGAAAATTTACTTCCGATTTACGAAAGTTTATTAGCTGTGGTCAAAGAATTTGGTAAAGATGTTACAATCACACCAAAGAAGTCAAGTGTAAGCATAATCAGAAAAAAACAGTTCGCGCTAATAAAACCTGCAACTAAAACCAGAATTGATTTAGGATTAAAATTTAAGGACAAACCCACAACAGATAGACTTGAAAATTCAGGTCCTTTTGGAACAATGTGCACTCATAGAGTCAAATTATCAGAAGCCAACCAAGTTGATAGTGAATTGAAAAAATGGCTGAAAGAAGCCTATGAAAATGCGGATTAAAAACTGTGGGCAACACTGTACAAAAAAAATGCTCAAATCTGTCTCAACTCCCGCTATTTTTTATACGGGACGATAAGTGCAACCCATAAAATTTCATACTTGTTTTGCTCCAATCATAACGGCATTTCTTGCAATAGCTATGGGTTTCCATTAATTTTCTCCTAAATATTTACCAATAAGTCATTTAAAGTATAATTTAGCCGTATAAATGTATGTACCCATGACCATCAGTAAAAGACCTCTCGTAATTCTGACATCCGTTTTGGTATTGCTTTTGATACCATTTGTTGCCATGCAGTTCTCGTACGAAGTAAACTGGTCTCCTTTTGATTTTTTGGTAGCTGGTGGCTTGCTGTTGGCCCTGGGACTCTCTATTGATTTTGCAGCTCATAAAGCCAAATCTTTCAATAAGAAATTAATTGCGATTGCCGCTGTTGTAATTTTGTTTCTACTCATTTGGGCAGAATTGGCCGTTGGTATTTTCGGTT
Organism: Allomuricauda sp. NFXS6; assembly: GCF_040148835.1. NCBI lineage: Bacteria > Pseudomonadati > Bacteroidota > Flavobacteriia > Flavobacteriales > Flavobacteriaceae > Allomuricauda > Allomuricauda sp. NFXS6. Next base: position 188,106 of record NZ_JAGEMG010000001.1, read on the forward strand.
CTCCCATAGCAGGCAATTGATCATATTTTTCGTTAGTTGTAACAGCCAATTTTCTTTCACATTCTAAAATTTATGTTAAATACTAACTTGACGATAAATTCAAGGGTAAAGGCTTCATATTCTTCCATAAAATTTGATGATATTTAGGGTTTTTAACAGGACGAATGGGCAAAAGGAAGAAGCAAGCCAAAGTATTACGCATATTTAGAAAAATACACAGAACCACAGGAGCATTATTATTTATATTTTTCTTTTTCATTTCCATATCCGGTCTCATCTTGGGCTGGAAAAAGAACTCCAATGGATATATTCTACCAAAAACAGAACAAGGGACCACGGCAGACCTAAAAAAATGGTTGCCGGTTGACAGCTTGCACACAATTGCCTGTAATACGCTTCATCATAAAGTCTCTCCAGATATGTCCCTGGAAATTGACCGTATAGATATTAGAAAAGAAAAAGGGTCCGTTAAATTTATCTTTGTGGATTCCTTTTATGAGGTGCAGTTGGATGGTGCAACGGGCCGTGTACTTTCCATTGGCAAACGAAGGTCCGATTTTATGGAAAATATTCACGATGGTTCCATAGTGGATGATTACCTTGGAACAAACGGCTACATCAAACTGGTGTACACCAACGTAATGGGTATTTCCCTTTTAATTTTCACCATCACCGGATTTTGGCTCTGGTACGGGCCCAAAAGAATGCGAAAAGCAAACAAAACTTAAAACTTCAAAAAGAAAGCCGTCAATTCGAGTGAAATTTCTTGTGGAAATTTTATATCGAGAATACGCTTTTCAAATGAAAAACTGTTCTCGATACTCATTTTCTACACTTCGTTGCGAAAATGAACTCGAACTGACTCATTTTCGTTCAAAATCTACACTGTTTATCCTTTGATTTTTTTGGTAGGGATGGTTCCGTATTTATCTATGAGGTACACCAAACTAGCCATAGTGGCGGCTCCCAACTCCAGCTCACGCTTGTTTACATGCTCAAAGGTATCGGTTTCGGCATGGTGATGATCAAAATAACGCTGGGTATCGGGTCGTAATCCTGCCAATACCATGCCCTCTTCTTTTAACGGACCAATGTCTGCACCACTTCCCCCTTCATAAAACATATGGATCAAGTACGGTTCAAATAAATCCCTCCAACCCTGAATCTGTTTTACATTCTCTGGGGAAGCATCTATAGAGAAGCCTCTAGGGGTAAATCCTCCGGAATCACTTTCCAGGGCAAATACGTGTTGCTCATTTTTATTACGTGCGACTTCCGCATATTTATTTCCGCCGCGCATTCCGTTTTCCTCGTTCATAAAAAGGACAACGCGCAATGTTCGTTTTGGTTGATACCCCGTTTCTTTTAGCAGACGTAGCACATCCATACTCTGCACGCAACCTGCGCCATCATCGTGGGAGCCATCGCCTAAATCCCAAGAGTCCAAGTGACCGCCAACGACCATAATTTCGTTAGGGTACTCAGCACCTGTAATTTCGCCGATTACATTGTAGGATTGCACATCTTCCAACTGCTTGCAGTTTTGTTTAAAGTAGAATTTTACATCAGGATTTAATTTAAGTGTAGTGCTCAGTAATTCAGCTCCTTTTGTACTGATAGCTGCGGCGGGTATACGCTCATTCACGGGAGTATCGCCATACCCCATGGAACCTGTATGCGGATAATCGTCCAAACGAAGGTTCATGGAACGTACAATAACTCCCAAGGCTCCGTATTTTCCAGCTTCGGCGGCTCCGGAATAGCGTTGGTCCACACAGCCCGAATAGGCTGAAAAGGTATTGATCAAAGTCGGGTCCATGGGACGATTAAAGAAAACTATCTTGCCTTCAATTTTATCGCGACCAAGTTTTTCCAAGTCTTCAATGCCTTGAACTTCGACCACATTGGCTTTTAATCCTCCCGTAGGTGTCGCTACAGAACCGCCCAGTGCACAAATGGGTACGTTGGTGGTCAATCCCGGCTTGTTTTCAAAATAGGCAAATTCAGGCACTCCCCTCACCCATTTGGGCACCATAACGGGTTGTAACCAAACTTTGTCCAATCCAAGTGAGTCCAGTTGAGCCTTGGTATACTCTACGGCTTGCTGCGCTTGCACCGAACCTGATAGGCGTCCTCCAATTTGGTTTGAGAGGTAATTGAGCCAATCATATGCCTTACCATTTGTCAAGGCCTCATCATAAATTGCTTTGATTTGTTTTTCGTCCTCGGTCTGAGAAAAAAATGGGGTACTGACCAACAAAAAGGCCAAAAGTAGGACTGTTCTCATGAAGTTTCTTTTTCCAGTTCTTTTTTAAAGATTTCTAAATTAGCCTTTATTTCGTCGTCCAGTTCGGGTTCCTCTATATCTTTGTATTTTTTTAACGCTTCCATCATAATAGAGGCCACTATAACCCTTGCCGCTTTTTTATTGTCGGCAGGAATTACAAACCATGGTGCATGTTCTTTGGAGGTTTTGCCCAAAGCCTCCTCGTAACATGTTACATATTTACCCCAAAGCTTTCGTTCCTCAAGGTCATCAGGCGAAAATTTCCAGTTCTTCCGTTTTAATCGAATCCTTCGCAACAGTCGTTGTCGCTGTTCTTCTTTAGACAAATGGAGGAAAAATTTGAAGATTATGGTACCGTTTTCAGCAATATGTTTTTCAAAATCATTGATTTGTCGGTAACGCTTTTCCCAAAACTCTTCATCAATATCTTCCACGGAATCCACTTTGGGAATATTTTCTCCCAAAATATATTCGGGATGCACCTTAGTGACCAAAACGTTTTCGTAATGTGTTCGGTTGAAAACAGAAAACTTTCCTCTTTCTGGCAATGCGATGTAATGTCTCCAAAGATAATCGTGCTTTTTCTCTTTAGTGGACGGCACTTTAAAACTATGGACCACCACTCCCCTTGCGTTAAAATCCTTGAATACTTCCCTGATCAAACTATCTTTCCCTGCGGTGTCGATTCCTTGCAGGCAGACCAGAACGCCGTATTTTCCGTGGGCATAGAGTGTGTCTTGAAAATCCCCAAGATTTTTTCGGATATTTTTGAGTTCTTTTTTGAGTTTCTTGTTCGATTCACCAAAATCTTCGTGCGTAGCTATTTCGGACAACTTTACTTTGCCTGTTACTCGGTAATCTTCCGTATTGATGTCTTTCATAGGTTTGAATATAATTCTTTTTGATTACTCCTTCAACCCAGCTGTGTTTTAAAATTGTCGTTCATCGATGTTTTGACCGCTTATACCCAAAGTTGGTAAGTTAATCGATTTATTTGCCCATCCAAAGGTTGAAACTATAACTTTATGTAAATCAAAGCGCAACGTCCCAAATCCTTAGCGTTATGAAGTATAGAAAGATTATCCTGCTCATAGTCTTTGTTATTGGCCTACTTGGTCTTTGGCTTATGGCTTCCTTTACTACCCCCGCAAATGCTTGCCAGTATGCAAGTTCCAACTTGGAGTACATCAAAAGTAAAATTAAAGAGGCTGTAATGACGGACGACTTGAACATGGCCAAATACCATGCCTACAAGGCCTTGAACGGTATTGAAAAAACCAAGAACAACTTTTTGGATTGTGGGTGCGAGGGTGCCATAGTAAGTCTGGAAAACACATCAAATCATCTAAAAACGGCCACTAAAGCCGATGTTCTACCAAAATCCAAAACAGCATTGCACAAAGCCTTGGAAAGCGCTATAATCGGCATTAATGTGTTAAGGGAATTCGAGCAGCAGACCGCCAGTGATTATGGAAGCAATGTTTTGGTTCTGAACACCAAGGATGTTCTCGATTTTAAGAACGGCATGGTTCTCACCCAAGGTTCAGCGATTAAAAAACAGGTACATCAATGTTTATTGGGTTTTGAATCCTCTTTGGACAAAGTGGTTTCTGACGTGGATTGTGAAGATGCACAGCGGTTTGTGAGCAATATTTATGAAGAAGCGCGTTTGACCTTGCTGAACACCAACTTGTCGGAGCACAAAAAAGAATACCACCAACGTGTAAAAACACTGGCAGAAGAAGCTCTAGAGGAGCTTGGGGATTGTAATTAGATTATTTACTGGCGAATAATTTAACGTCCTCCTCCGATATTTCCTTGCCTCCCAGAATAATCAAGCGTTCCACTACATTGCGAAGTTCACGTACATTGCCTGTCCAATCGTAGCTTTTGAGCAAATCGATGGCTTTTTTGGAGAAACTCTTTTGTACCACTCCTTGTTCCGATGAAATTTTTTTGGAAAAATGTTCCACTAACAAAGGAATATCGTCTCGCCTATCGTTTAAGGCCGGCACTTTTATTAAAATAACCGCCAAACGATGGTAAAGGTCTTCTCGGAATTTACCGTCCTCTATCTCCTTTTTTAAATCCTTATTGGTAGCGGCCAGTACCCTAACATCCACTTTAATATCCTTATCCGAACCTACACGGCTAATTTTGTTCTCTTGCAGTGCGCGAAGTACCTTGGCTTGCGCGGAGAGGCTCATATCCCCGATCTCATCCAAAAATATGGTTCCTTTGTTGGCCGCTTCAAACTTACCTGCCCTATCCTTTACGGCGGAGGTAAATGCACCTTTAACGTGCCCGAACAATTCACTCTCTATTAATTCTGATGGAATTGCGGCACAGTTCACCTCAACAAAAGGTGAGGAAGAACGTGGACTCTTTTGATGCACCCAATGTGCCACCAATTCTTTACCAGTTCCGTTGGACCCTGTAATGAGCACACGAGCATCGGTAGGGGCCACTTTTTCGATCATTTCCTTAATGGCATCTATTTCCTTGCTTTCCCCGATCATTTCGTAGTTCTTGGAAACCTTTTTCTTGAGCACTTTGTTCTCTACTGCCAATTCCTTTCTTTCCAAGGCATTTCTCACGGTTGTTAGCAATCGGTTTAGATCCGGTGGTTTGGAAATATAGTCGTATGCTCCAAGCCTCATAGTATTCACTGCCGTATCCAGGTCCCCGTGACCAGAAATCATGATAAAAGGAATCTCTGGCTTAGTTTTTTTTGCGGCTTCGAGCACTTCGACACCATCCATTTTTGGCATTTTGATATCGCACAGCACCAAGTCAAAATCTTCTTTTTTAATAGCATCCATTCCAGCTAGGCCATCTTCTGCCTCCAATACATTATAGCTATCATTTTCCTCGGCCAATATTTTAACCAATACTCTTCTAATTGCCGATTCGTCCTCTATTACCAAAATTTTTGCCATATACTGCTATTTAAAATATTCCTATTTTTAAACCTGTTCTAATATATAAACTAGGTTTATCATTCAATATAAAAACCTTGCCTTGATCATCATTTCTTAAAATCCCTTCTTGATAAACTGATTGACCAAACATAGCAAAAGCAGACATTCTATCCGAGATATTATATTGGTACACCAAAGTTCCCAACAAGGATGTCAACGACATCTTTGAAGCTACTTGCCCATCTTCCAAAAGGATATCGTTTTGGAGGTTTATAAAATAACCATCTAACAATAATGCCACTTCTAAAGAGTGCTTTTTGGTAATATGATGGGTAAAACTTGATTTTGGTATGCCAAGCGTAAAAGACCAATTGGGGTGAAATCTACGATAATAATTTACCAAAGGCAACGGAACCGGTAACCCGGTCGTGCTGTTATAGGTCAACCCCAGCACAATGCGATAAGGTTTATCCGCTTTTGGTCTTTCCTTCCACAAAGTGACGGTAGCATTCATAAAAAAATCACCAGTAACCGTACCGGTCACGAAATTTGAAGCCATTCTGGGTGTTAAAATGGTGACCAAATTCCAGTTTTCGTTCCATTTGGTAATGTATCCTACATTAAGGTCTATTATGTGAAACCTGATCAATTCACTTTTATCAAAAGGCAAATTTGCAGAGTAGTCCCTATCAAATCGGTTATATTCAATTCCAGTAATAAGGTAATCCTTCTTTTCGTTAAGTTTTATGGGCAGGTTAAAAAGACCCTTGTATCGTTGTGTTTTTATCCCCGCGTCGTTCTCTGGAATGTTGAGATACTCCAACCTAAAAATATCCGTACTCTGAGCGCTTAAGTTATAGCAACAAAGCATTACAATGAAAGTGAACCACTTCCAATTTGCAATATGATGTATCGAGTTTTTTATGTCCGTCTATTGTTTAGGCTGAAAAATATGTACATCGCGTTGTGGGAACGGTATAGTAACGTTGTTTTCCTTGAACTTGTTATTTATTTTATACCGCATTTCACTTTTTATCCTTGGATCTCGGAAAGTATCGTTGGTAAAAAAGTATATGGAGAATATTAAAGCGGAGTCTCCAAAATCCTCAAACAGCACAAATGGCTTGGGGTTTTTAAGTACTTGGTTTTGGGTATGGGCCACTTCTTCCAAAATTTTGGTGACCAAATCCACATCGCTGCCGTAGGCAACACCTACACTAACTTTTTCCCGCGTGGTTCTGTGGTTCTGGGTATAGTTGTAAACGATATCGCTTATAAATTTATGATTGGGCAATATCAATACCTTATCATCCCGGGTTATGGCTCTGGTGGTACGGAGTTTTATTTCAAAGACCTTCCCTACCTTGCCATCAACCTCAACAACATCCCCTACCTGTAGCGACTTGTCCACTATAATAAAGATACCTCCAAGAACATCCTTGAACAGCTCCTGCAATGCAAGACCCAAACCAACAAAAAGAGCGGCCGATGCCGTAATCACCAAAGTGATATCCACTCCCGCAGCACTTAAGGTTACCAGCACAGCTATGAGGTAGATAACGTAATTGATAAACTTGAATACGCTGGTAAATTTCTGTTTGTCTTCTTTTTGCATTTTACGGGTGAAGAGGTACCTCATCCATTTCAACAAAAACTTGGTCACTACAATCGTAACCGTCAACAACAGTAAAAGCCCAATCGTAAGGTCAATGGCTTTTTCGCCTTCACCAATATGGAATCCCAAATCCAAAAAGTCCTTGATCGACCCCCAAATATCCACTTTAATGATTTCCTTTATATCTTCTGCTTCCTCTTGCATACTATTAATATCTCAACCATTTAATCAATTCTTTGTACGTTGGCTTTTTTCCGTACATCAAGATACCCGTTCTATAAATTTTGGCCGCCAACGATACAATACCCAAAAAGGTGACGATCAAAAGGAAAACGGACAATAAAAATTGCCACAAAGGTACTCCACCTTCTCCAATTCCACCGGGCAAACGCATCAACATTACAATGGGCGATGTTAACGGAAAAAGTGAAAACCCAACAGCAATGGGTCCGTTTGGATTACTGAAAACAGAAAAGAACCCAACATAGATAGCCAACATTAAAGGTAAGATAATGGGGAAAATAAATTGTTGTGTATCCGTCTCATTATCCACGGCAGCACCTATGGCCGCATAAATGGAGCTATAGATCAAGTATCCAAGGATAAAATAAATAAAGAAGGATCCAATGAGCAAGCCCCACGGGATATTGTAAATTTCCTTTGCATACAGCATCATTTTATCGTCCATTGTCCCTAATTGGGACATTCCGCCCATAGGGCCCGCAGCCATACCGCTATCGCTGGATAGCGCGGACAAATCTATCCCAAAAATCAACACTGCCACAAACATTAGCGCAGAGGCTGATATGATCCAAATGGAAAACTGAGTGATTCCCGCCAAGGAATTTCCTATAATTTTTCCGAGCATTAGTTGAAACGGCTTTACCGAGGATATGATTACTTCGATGATCCTACTGGTTTTTTCCTCAATAACACTTCGCATCACAAAACCTCCGTATATTATTATGAACATCATAATGGCATAACCAAAACCTCCTCCGATAATAGCTTTGATCTCGTTGATGCCCCTCATACTTTTTTCTCCTTCAAATGTGGACAGGTTGATTTGAAAGGGCTTTTCTACGCTTGAAAATTGCTTTGAGGTTACCCCAAGCTTTTGCAAGCGATCTTGACGTAACTGGTTTTGAAAAATACCTTCCAGCTCATTGGTAATCGATGTATTGGGATTGTCCTTGGTAAAAAGGTAAGCGGCATTGGATATCTCCTCGACTGTTGAACCTTCGGGAATATAGAGCAGCCCGTAATATTCCAACGAATTGGTTGAATCCTTGGCCTGCTCCAGCGTCAAATTATCCATATGTACGTAAGAAATATTCTTGGATGGGTTGAACTCACTCTGAAAAAAGGGACTTTCGTTCAAAACCGACACCACTCTGGTCTCATCATCATTCACTTTTGCCAAATAAGCGATCAAAACTATCATTCCCACCATTAGGAGGGGGCTCAGAATGGTCATAACAATGAACGAACGGTTTCGCACCTTGGCCAAATATTCACGTCTTATGATCAATCCTAGTTTACTGGCCATTGTCCTTGTTGTTTACGGTTTGAATAAAAATATCGTTTGCCGATGGAATGGTTTCCTCAAATTTGTTGATGTTCGACACCTTAGAGAGTTCAGCCAAAATATGACCAGTACTGGATGACGGCAACTGTACCTTGAAGTTCAGTTGGTTTTCCAAAATATCAATATCCGACGAAAGAATGTTGAACTGTTGTTTCAGAGATTGCATTAACGCCTCAACTTCTCCATTTACTTGAATCCCAACATTAAAAATATTGTTTTTGTATGCTTTTTTGATGTCCGACAATTTTCCGTCCAGAATTTTTTCGGATTTATGGATGAGGGCGATATACTCACAAAGTTCCTCAACGGATTCCATACGGTGGGTAGAAAAAATAATGGAGGTCCCGTTTTCCTTCAACCGAAGAATTTCGTCCTTGATGATATTTGCATTAATGGGATCAAAACCGCTAAAGGGTTCATCAAAAATCAACAGTTTAGGTTGGTGCAAAACGGTAACAACAAACTGAATCTTCTGCGCCATTCCTTTGGAAAGCTCCTGTATTTTTTTGTCCCACCAGTCCCCAATATTCAATCTGTCGAACCAATATTTGAGCCGTGTTTTAGCTTCATTTTTTGACAATCCTTTGAGTTGAGCCAAATACAGTGCCTGCTCCCCCACCTTCATACTTTTGTACAACCCCCTTTCCTCGGGCAAATAACCGATGGTGGCAATATGCTTTGGAGCCAAAGGTTCCCCATTGAGCCAGATATCACCAGAATCCTGTTGGGTAATCTGGTTGATAATCCTGATAAAAGATGTTTTACCCGCCCCATTCGGACCCAACAGTCCATAAATACAATTCGCAGGAATTTGAAGTGAAATGTTGCTCAGCGCCGTGTAGTCCCCGTAAGTTTTGGTCACATTTTTGGCAACAAGGATATGATCCATGTAATCTATTTTTTCAAAGATATGTATTTGCTAGCTACCCTTTTTCCCATAAAAACAAAAACCCACCCTTAAAAAAATCAAGGATGGGAAAAAAATTGCTATGAAAAAGAAAATTAGATATCGGTCACCCAACATCAGTTCCAAATATACGTTTTTTATTTAAACAGAAGGTTTTTTCTATTAAGAGAACATATCTTTTACCTTTTCAAAAAAGGATTTATCCGATTTTTCTGGCCTTGGGACAAAATTTTCATCGTTCTGCATACGCTCAAAAAACTCCCTCTGCTCCTTATTTATGTCCTTTGGTGTCCAAACGTTCACATGCACCAATAAATCTCCGGCCCCATAACCGTTAAGGCTATTGATTCCCTTGCCACGAAGTCTTAAAATCTTCCCAGATTGCAAACCTGATTCCAGTTTTATACGGACTTTTCCACCAATGGCATCAATTTCTTTGGAACTGCCCAAAACAGCTTCCGGCATACTGATGTACAAATCGTAGTGCAAATTGTCACCTTCACGTTTTAGCGTTTCGTGCTCAAGTGTTTCAATGGCCACCAACAAATCACCGGCAATGCCGTTTCCAGGGGCATCATTGCCCTTGCCTGTCACCTTTAACTGCATACCGTCTTCAACACCTGGTGGTATTTTAATGGACACGGTCTCCTCTTCTACCTTAAGCCCTTGGGCATCGGCTCCAGCGGGTCTTTTATCTATGGCCTGGCCTGCACCTCCACAAGTGGTACAGGTGGTGGCCGTTTGCATTCTACCCAATATGGTATTGGTAACCTTCGTGATTTGCCCCGTACCATTACAAGTGGGACAAGTTTTGTAGGTAACGCCGTCCGCTTGAAGCTTGCGTCTTACCTTTACTTTTTTCTCCACTCCATTGGCAACTTCTTCCAGCGTAAGTTTTACACGGATACGGAGATTGCTCCCCTTGGCCCTGCGCTGTCCGCCGCCAAAGCCACCAAATCCGCTAAATCCGCCGCCGCCGCCAAAGGCTCCGCCAAAAATATCACCAAACTGACTGAAGATGTCGTCCATGTTCATACCTCCGCCGCCGAATCCTCCGCTTCCGTCGAAGGCAGCATGGCCAAATTGGTCATACTTTGCCTTTTTGTCAGGATTTCCCAATACCTCGTAGGCTTCGGCAGATTTTTTGAACATTTCCTCTGCCTTGGCATCTCCAGGGTTTTTATCTGGGTGGAATTCGATGGCCTTTTTTCTGTAGGCCCTTTTTATTTCTGCGGCTGAAGCTCCTTTGGAGACTCCCAATATTTCGTAATAATCCTCCTTCATACAGTTTTAGTTTCCAACAACAACTTTTGGATGTCTTATAATGCGGTCTCCAAGCTTGAACCCTTTCTCCACGACATCTATGATTTTCCCTTTCATTTTTTTGTCTGGTGCGGGTATTTGGGTGATGGCATCGTGCACTTCGGCATCAAATGTATCCCCCGCTTTTACCTCAACTTGCTCCAGACCTTTGTTCTTCAAGGTTTCTTTGAACTTATTACTAATAAGCTCCACTCCTTGGAACATTTCTTTATCATCGGATTTGGAAAGTTCTTTTAGTGCACGATCAAAATCATCCATAACAGGAAGCAACGATACGATGACTTCTTGTCCTGCCGTTTTGAACAAATCCATCCGTTCCTTGGAAGTTCTTCTTTTGTAGTTTTCAAACTCGGCAAAGAGCCTAAGAAATTTTTCCTTTTCTTTTGCCAAATCTTCGCGTAGTTTTTCTTCCTCGGAAATCTCTTCTTGGCTTTCCCCTGCGCTATTGGTTTCTATATTTTCATCGTTCAGCTCAGTACTCTCTTCGGTTCGCCCTTTTCCAGGCTCATCTTCCATTTCCTCAACCTTACTTTTATTGCTCATGTTCCATTGTTTTATTCCGCTTTGAAGTGGCAAAAGTACTGCCAATTGTATAAAAATGTCAAAATGTCACCGCAAAACATAAAAAAAACCGCCAGCGGCGGTCTTCGGTCATTTAAATAGTGCTAAAAACACTCCATTTTATGCTTTAACAGATGCAGGAACGCTTTCTTTCCCTGGTCCGTATATATTTTGTAATGCTTGGCAGACATTCACATACTGAAAAGAAAATCCTTCTTCTTCTATTTTTTTACTACTCACTCTTTGGCTTGCCAACAGCAATGTTGACATCTCGCCCAAAATTGCTTTTAAAAGGAAAGCCGGCACATTAGGCAACCATAGGGGCTTCTCCAAAGTGTTGGCCAATTCCTTTGTCAATTTATTATTGGTGACCGGATTGGGAGCCACACCGTTGTATATTCCTCTGAGGTTGTTTTCCACCGCAAAGGCAAACATTTGTGCTAAATCTTCAATATGTATCCAAGACTGCCACTGCTCTCCACTCCCTATGGGTGCGCCAACAAAGTTTTTTACGGGCATGGCCATTTTGGGCAGTGCGCCACCGTCTTTCGCCAGTACCAAGCCAATCCTGATTTTGGCCACATCTACCCCTATTTCTTCAAAAGTTTCTGCCTCAGCTTCCCATTTGCTGACCACTTCACCCAAAAAACCATCATCAACCTTGGAGGTGCTTTCTTCAAAATAATCTGAAATGGAATCTGGATAAATACCGATAGCGGAAGCCGAAACCATACATTCCACTTCTTTATTGCTAGACTGTTCCAATCCTTTTCTCAAGGTTTGCAAACTGTTTGTCCTACTGTTAAGTACTTTCTTTTTGTGTTGGGGAGTCCAACGCTTGGCTATACTTGCACCGGCCAAATTGATGATAGCCTGTACATTTTCAAAACACTTCAGGTCTATCTCACCTTTGGCGGGGTCCCAATAAAAACCTTGGAAATCCTCTGTAGATTCAATCTTATCTTTACTTGTTGTCAAATAATTTACAGGAATGCCTTTTTGGTGCAACACCTTTACTATGGCCCGTCCAATCATTCCTGTAGCTCCTGTTATCAACACCTTCATACTGTCATTTTATACAAAGTTATAGGTTTAATCGACTGTTGATCAGACCTTAATTTAGGTTTAACATATTTGTTCACATTTTAAACCCATTTATGACACCAAAGACCATTTCCTTAACAGAACATTGGCAACTATACTGGTTTTGTGGCCCTTAGCATTTCTCTTTTACCCGGAGGACCCGGCAATCTTTCAACATTAAATCCAACCGCTTGCATAGCACGGCGTACACTACCTTTTGCTGCATACGTAACCAAAATTCCATTTGGTTTTAATGCGCGAAACATTTTTAAAAATATTTCCTCGGTCCAAAGCTCAGGTTGCACCCTTGCCCCAAAGGCATCAAAATAGATAAGGTTGAACAAGTTTTCTTCATCAACCTCCCTAAAGTCCCTTTTTTGTTTCAAAAGTGAAAAATCCGGGGTAATTGCTATCGTTTTTTCCCAAGAGGAATTATGCATTTTTTGAAAAGCTCCCTTTTTATCATCAAAGCCCAATTGCACACAATATTGCAATGCTGCAACTTCTTCCATGGAAACAGGATAAGCCTCTACCCCCACATAGTTTACATTTAAATGATGTTTGGGTGCTTCTGCAAGGGTAATCAGGGCATTGAGTCCCGTTCCAAAACCTACCTCCAACAGGTCTATTTCTTCATTTTGAAACAGCCGCAAACCATGTTCGATAAAAACATGGTAAGCTTCTTGTACGGCACCGTGTTTGGAATGGTATTGTTCGTCCCAATCCTCTATTTGAATGGTCTTGGAACCATCCCCTGTCGTAATTATTTTTCTTTTCAAGGTTGATCGGCAATCAAAACGCCGTCCGCTTCAAACCTTAGCGTTTTCTTGGGAGCGGTTATTTGGGCCAACTCATCTTCCGAAGCTCCTTCGTCTTCAGCGTAATGTTTTTGGTCTTCCACCGACATTTCTTCATAAAAGGCGGCTCCGTTCATCACCACCTTTTTTCCAGCGGCGTCTTTGGGAACAAAAAAACCATAGTCCTTAAAACGAACAAAAACCTCTTCGTCGGACTCCAATTGCACCTTCATCCAGCAACCTTTGGCTTGACAAACTTCCTTGATCTCACCAACGATTTGGGTCTGCAAGGAATCCTTGCCCGTAATCCCATCAAAAGGGGCCGAGGTTTTGGAAGCTTTTCTTGATATTTTAAATTCTTCTCCAAAATAATCGCCCTGAATAGTTTCTTGTTTACAGGAAACCATCAAAATACCAACTAAAAAAACAGTAGTGAAAGTGTTAAAAATCTTCATTATTGATAACATTTAAGAAATTGTAGGTTAAGTATTGCTTTTTGATTTACGAAATGTCCAAAACTAACAATAAATAGCTAATTTTATCACGGTAAATGTAAGTGATATGGAAACAATGGTTAACAAAATTGCCATAGAAAAGACTAAATCCTCCAAAATCCATGATGTGGATTTTGACAATCTTTCCTTTGGAAGTGTCTATTCCGACCATATGTTGGTCTGTGATTACAAGAATGGTGAATGGTCCGAACCTAAAGTGGTTCCCTACCAACCGATTACGCTAGATCCTTCTGCAAAAATTTTCCATTACGGCCAATCCATTTTTGAAGGCATGAAAGCGTATAAGGACGAAAATGGGAAAGCATGGTTGTTTAGACCTGAAGAAAATTGGAAACGATTGAACAAATCGGCAGAAAGATTGGCCATTCCACAAATACCCAAAGCGTATTTTATGGAGGGACTCAACACACTGATTCAAGTGGAGAATGACTGGATTCCGCAAAACCCAGGGAGTTCCTTATATATTAGACCTTTTGTTTTTGCCTCCGGAAAAGGATTTCACGCTTCACCGGCAGATGAATACAAATTTATAATCGCCTGTGCCCCTTCTGGAGCCTATTTTTCTGGAAAGGTAAAAGTCCTGATTGAAGAAACCTACTCCAGAGCTGCAAATGGTGGGGTTGGATACGCCAAGGCCGGTGGTAATTACGCGGGTCAGTTCTATCCAACAAAATTGGCTGCGGACAAAGGGTATCAACAAGTAATCTGGACGGATGACAACACCCACGAGTTTATTGAGGAAGCTGGTGCAATGAACGTTTTTGTTCGCATCAACGACACTTTGATTACAGCTCCAACCAGCGACCGTATCTTGGATGGGATTACACGTAAAAGTATTTTGGACATCGCCAAGGATGAGGATATTAAAACCGAGGTGCGTAAAATATCCGTTCATGAATTGGTGAAAGCCGCTGAAAATGGTTCGCTAAAAGAAATGTTTGGGGCAGGTACCGCTGCGGTGGTCTCCCCAATCTCAGGCTTTGGCTACCAAGGCAAGGATTATGACCTTCCGGAATTGGAGGAAAGCTATGCTTCTTTTTTAAAGAAAAGAATCACAGACATTCAATACAATCGGGCTGAAGATAAATTTGGATGGCGCCGCGAGGTGGTCATTTAGTAATAAAAGCTGTCTAAAAAGTTGATTTTCGTCAACCTGAACTTGTTTCAGGTTCTCATAAAGATTCATTTATAAGTATGATGAGATTCTGAAATAAATTCAGAATGACTTGTTTTAACACTTTCTAGACAGTTTTTTATTTATCTATAATGGTCTGTATATTCGGTTTAAAATAATTTGGGCCTTTTAGTACCTTTCCATCCTCTCGGTAAATGGGTTTGCCATTCGCTCCCAATTTGCTCATATTGCTCCGCTGAATCTCTTCAAAGACTTCTTCTATTTTGTATTGCATTCCATGCTCCAAGATGGTACCGCATAAAATGTAGAGCATATCGCCCAGTGCATCGGCCACTTCGACCAAATCGTTATTGTTGGCGGCCTCCAAATATTCACGGTTCTCCTCGTCCATCAAATTAAAACGAAGTTTGTTCTTTTCCTTCCCCAAATCAGCCTTTGGCTTTTGTTCAACTCCGAGGCCAAAAGAATTGTGGAAGAGCTCCACAGCTTTAATTTTACTTTCCATTACACTTATTTGATTTAGCTTTGCATAAAAATATAAAATATGTTCAGTACCGGACAGTTGATTTTTGCAGCCCTATTCTTTGTCGCCTTCGTAACCATTGTCATTTTAACCTATAAGAAAGACAAAAAACTGCACCAAAAAAATTATAAAGGTGTTATTTGGATTCTGGTTTCCTTCATAACTTTTATAATTATCCTGTTTATTATTAAATACTTCCTTAAAAATTAACTTCGAAATTACAGTAACCACAAAAATCTTTCTTTTCACAACAATAGCACGGTCCAGATTTCGTTCTTATAGGAAAAACCGTACTTTTGTTTAACATTAATTTAGCCCTAACCTGAATGACTGTATTTTTTAGTATTCTTTTTGTTCTGCTTGCTGTAAATGCCGTTTTGTTGATTTTCAGCGTCAATGGAGCCAAGGAAAGATTCACAAAACCGATACAACGGATTTCCGAAACCTCAACCACTAAATTTTTCCCCCGTGAGGCTATTGAAACCGAGTACAAAGAAGCGGTTTAGTTTGTATCTTTAAGGCATGAAACAGGCCTTTCTTGTTTTTTTGGGTGGGGGATTTGGAAGCGTTATACGCTATTGGATTTCCAAACCACTCAACCCACTTTTTCACAATTTCTTTTTAGGGACGTTTCTCGTCAATGTTATAGGTTGCCTACTGATCGGTCTTTTTTTGGGGCTGACCGCAAGAGGCAATGTTATCTCCTCCAATAATACGTTATTTCTTGCTACCGGATTTTGCGGTGGCTTCACCACTTTTTCTGCATTTGCTTTTGAAAAGCATTCCTTACTAAAGAACGGCGACTTTCTTAATTTGGCCATTTATCTAATTTCCAGCATAGGCATCGGTGTTTTGGCCGTTGTTTTGGGATTATGGATCGCCAAACATATTTAGTAGTTATAAATTTCATTTTTTTAGTTAAAATTTGTTAAAAATCGAACATTTATCGGTTTTTAAGCGCATAATCTTGCGAAAAATTAACCTTCAGAAGCTGAATGTTAAATTAAAATCACCAAATACACAACAAACATTAATTCTAAATTAAATACCCCTAATATTTAGGGGGTGTTTTTCTTATACCCGTAAAAATAGCCACACACCCCTTTCATTTTAATGGTATCCCTTTTTATCCTATATATTTGAACCATCAATTAACTACTTAATTATGAAAAAAGTCGAGGCAATTATTAGAAAATCCAAATTTGATGAGGTAAAAAAAGCCCTGCATCAAATTGAGGTCAACTTTTTTAGTTACTGGGATGTAACCGGAGTTGGAAATGAGAAACAAGGGCATGTCTATCGTGGCATATCGTACAGCACTAGCGATATACAGCGAAGGTATTTGGTAATCGTGGTTAGCGATGACTTCCTGGAAAAAACCGTAAACGTTCTTTTGGACACTGCAAGTACCGGTAACGTTGGTGATGGGAAAATTTTCGTCTCCGATGTTATGGAAGCGTACAGAATCAGAACCAAGGAAAGCGGAAGCGCCGGAATCAACTAACATTAATAGCCAAAAAACTTAAAAACTTTAGATTATGATTATTCAAGAACAAGAAGCGATAGATAAAGCCGTGGAAGCCATAACTGGCGACATGGGTGCATTGTGGATTACCCTTGCGGCCATTTTGGTATTTTTTATGCAGGCAGGGTTCACATTGCTGGAAATAGGTTTTACCCGTAGCAAGAACACTGGTAATATTATTATGAAAAACGTAATGGACTTGGCCGCTGGTTCGGTTTTGTTCTGGGCAGTTGGGTATGCCATTATGTACGGAAGCGACTTAGTAGGTGGAGGATTTTTCAGGTCCAGCCCATCCGATCAAGGATATTTCTTTTTTAGCGCTGATGATTGGCACAACCTGTTTTTCCAAACAGTATTCTGTGCCACAGCAGCCACTATTGTGTCAGGAGCCATTGCAGGAAGGACCAAATTTTCAACCTATTTGATTTTCTCTGCTGTCCTTACCACATTAATCTACCCAATTTCAGGTAGTTGGTATTGGCCATTTGATGACGATGCATGGTTAAACACCGCAGGATTTGTCGATTTTGCCGGTTCTTCCGTTGTACACGCCGTTGGTGGTGCCGCTGCATTGGTAGCTGCCATTTTGGTAGGCCCAAGAATTGGTAAATACGTAGATGGTAAAGCGCAAGCAATACCAGGTCACAATATGGCCTTTGGTGCCTTGGGTGTATTTATCCTTTGGTTGGGATGGTTCGGGTTTAACGGTGGTTCCCAATTGGCTTGGGGAGGCGACGACACCATCGGTGCCACAGGTGTTATCATCAACACAAACCTAGCTGCCGCCATTGGTGCCATTGCGGCCCTATTCTTTACTTGGGCCAGATATGGTAGAGCAGATATTTCCATGACATTG
The DNA here is from genome assembly GCF_040148835.1 of Allomuricauda sp. NFXS6. NCBI lineage: Bacteria > Pseudomonadati > Bacteroidota > Flavobacteriia > Flavobacteriales > Flavobacteriaceae > Allomuricauda > Allomuricauda sp. NFXS6. Next base: position 205,742 of record NZ_JAGEMG010000001.1, read on the forward strand.
AACGGTGCTTTGGCCGGTTTGGTAGGTATTACTGCTGGATGTGGTTCCGTAAACGCTTGGGGAGCTCTTGCCATTGGTTTGCTATGTGGTATCGTTGTGGTAATATCCATAGAATTTATCGATAAAAAACTTAAGATTGACGACCCAGTAGGTGCCATTTCTGTTCACGGAGTTTGTGGTTTCCTCGGAACCGTACTCATCGGTCTATTTGCACTAGATGGCGGATTGTTTTACGGTGGTAGCGGAAAACTGCTTTGGGTACAGACCTATGGATCATTGGCTTACATAGTTTGGGCAGCCGTTGCATCCTTTATAGTACTTTTCATATTGAAGAAAACTATTGGATTGAGAGTATCCGAGAAAGAGGAAGTCGAAGGTTTGGATATCCACGAACATGGTGTGGAATCTTATCCAGAACACATTTCTCAAGACAAATAAAACAAGTCTTTCAAACTCACAACAAGATTGTAAAAAAGGAACGGAGCGTTCTGCCAAACGCTCCGTATAATAACCTTTTCAATCAAACTCACATTTATTACAACTAACTGTCCTTCGCAAAAGCGCTAAAAGGACAACTTTAAACGATTATGATATGAAAACGATTATAAATACAAATTTCGTAAAATTTTTGGCTATCGCCATCATTTCAATGGTAACTTTCTCTGTCACTGCACAGGAGGAGGAAGAATCAAAGTTTAGTCTTAGCGGATCTGTTGATGCTTATTACAGAACAACCACAAAAGATGGAGGAGAAGCTGACACAGCAACCTTTACATCATTTGCAAACCAAACAGGTTTTGCATTGGGTATGGCCAATTTAATAGGTACCTACGATATGGGAGATACCGGTGTTGTGGTTGACTTGGTTTTTGGACCAAGAGGTACCGAAGCTACTTTTAACAACGACGTACTTAACGGTATCATCAACCAAGCCTACGTATATTGGAATGTTTCCGAAAGCACTACATTGACCATGGGGCGTTTCAACACCTTTTTGGGGTATGAAGTAATCGCTCCGCAAGCAAACTTCAACTATAGTGTTTCATATTTGTTTTCGAACGGACCGTTTTCCCACTTGGGTTTAAAAGCTGATTTTACGTTATCCGATGACGTAAGTTTAATGCTTGCTGTGATGAACCCTTGGGATACCAACGACATCAGTGATACTGGCGAGTACTCTTTAGGTGGTCAGTTGGGCTTTTACGGTCAATTCTTGAACCTATACTACGATAGCGGAAAAAGCGGTGGTCTTGGTTTTGAAATCGATTATACCGGTGGATTTGATCTTACTGAGGATTTTTTCTTTGGAATCAATGCGGCTTACAACGACAACTCGGAGACAGGAACTGGCTTCTACGGCGCTGCCATTTACCCACAGTATACCATGTCTGATAGCTTTGCACTTGGACTTCGTGGAGAATATATGACGTTTACCGACGATACTGTTGATGACGATTCTCCTGTTCTTGGACTTACCTTGACCGGCAGCTTTACCAAGGATAACCTTATCATCAAACCTGAGATTCGTTTGGATAGCTGGGGGAATGATATAGAACCTTATAACGACGGCGATGGAGCCTTTACCAGCAATCAATCTTCCTTCTTGATTGCTGCAATCTACTCCTTCTAAAAAAGGGTATATATGATCTAAAAAAGCCTTATTCCAATAGGATTAAGGCTTTTTTTAATCCTTGTTAAAATTTTTCACTCCTGCTCTCACTTTAGTTCTCAAATAATTTTGCCTTGGCACTAGAGGGCAGGAGTACTTTTTGTTATAAACACAGTAAGGATTGTATGCCTTGTTAAAATCAATCACCAAAGTATCGCCTTCGGGAATGGTCAGATCAATGTACCTTCCGCCTCCATAAGTTTCTTCACCATTGGTATTGTCCAGAAAAGGCAAAAACAGATAATCCTCATATCCTTCATCATCCATCAAGCCCAAACTTTGGTATACTTCCAATTGATGTTCTTCTCCATTCAAGCTAAAATGGGCAATTCCATAAACCACTTCCTGTGTCTGCCTATCGGTTGTTGTGGGCATCAAGAAAGGTTCCGCATCCGGTGTGCGCTCAAAACGAGCTTTTACGATATAGTTGGTGTCGGGTGCAAAAAAATCGAGTCCTTCAAAATCCTTACGATATTTATCAGGTAAGGGAGATGAGTCGGGGTCTTTAAAGCTTTCATTTTGTTCCTCTTGGTACTCTAAAATATCTGCTGCCAAGTCGGATTCAGTCCCAGCTTTCTTTTCTTCGTCGTGGTATTTTTTACCCTGTCCGCAGGCCATCAAAAAAACTACCAAAAATAGGATTGCATATTTCATTGCAAAGGATATTTATGCAAAAATACAGCTTATACCCGTTAGAAGTGAATTATGAGATTAAGGACGGTTTTCATCCACTTTGATATCGTAACGGGCATCTTCCAAATATTTTGAAACAAGCTCGTTAAATTCAGGGGTAATGCGCAATAGTGCCGTATCCTCCAGACTGTAAAGTTTTTCCCTATCCTTGAAACCTTTTTTCAAAAGTTCCTCCATATAGAACAATGAAGTGCCGAAATCATCATTTTTTGCGCTAAGCGATATGGTTTTGAAATAATACTCAAAATTATCGGGCTCCAAAATGGTTTTCAGCATATACAAAAATGCCAATGCATCCTCATCAACCACCTCTTCTGATGCTATAATATTGATGTTGTCCTCCGCCAAAGCATTTACAAATCCTTTTAACCGATGCCCCATCTGCCTTTCATAAGGTTTTGAACCCGAGATAAATTTATCTATCTCCCCCATTTGATGGTTCCACCAACCCAAATTGTTAAAGTTATAGGTGTATACATCCTCCTCCATATAATATTGATAATCTTCCTTCAGCATAGATTCTTTTAAAAAGGCCGCATTCTCCGCTCTTTTCATTGTTTTATAATCCCTATCCCTACGAAGATCTCGCTGTACCGTTCTCAAGGAGTCCATATTTTTAAATATTCCATATATCGACATCATTTCGGTCATATGCTGTTCCACCCATAATAAATCACCAATACCTTTCAACTGATTTATCTTTTCCAAATCCTCTTGATACGCTTTTTCAATATAGGATGAATCTTGTGGAATCCATTTTCGACCCATGGCATCCAAGGTAAAAAGCTGCATTGCCTTTGCCAAATAGGAAACACCTGGCCATTCACCATTTCCATCGTACAACAACACCTGATTTGGAAACTTATAGCGATCTAAAAGTTTGGTATCCGTGAGCATAAAAGGGTAATTAAAGTTCTCCTTATTTACAACACCTACAAAATGGAATGGTTTTTTAACGTTGATCAATTCACTGTTGGCCAAAGAAGCACCAATTGACATGGTACCCCGAACTCCATTGATCAGCACGGGTACCAAGCTTGCAAACTGGCCACCTGCATCTTCGCCGGCAGCATAAATTCTATCTACATGAATAGGCAACAAACTAGTCACTTTTTGAATTGCCTGACCAGTTATGACCATGTTTTTGGTTAAAGAAATACTATCGATAAGCTTGGGTGCGGCCAAAACATACCCTTCTTCCTCAGCAGCTATGGTAAACATGGAAAGCGCCTTTTTTTCGTTCCCTTCCGTATCGGTCACAACGAGTAGCGGCCATTTTTTATCCATTGAGAATGCTTTGGGAACATAGATGGAATACGTGTTTTCAATAGAATCATTGATTGGAAGATTTTCAATGATCTCCCCTTTTTTTAAAACCAATTGTTGTGAGAAGATGGAAATTGCACAAAAAAAGGTCAGAAAGGTCAGTAAGTATATCTTTTTCATAATTCTAATTTCGCAAAAATCTAGCCAAAGTCTGTATATAAAGTATCAATTTAACGATAAAATCATTTACCTGTCCTACTTTTTTTGATAGGTGAGTTGGCCACAACATTGGACAGCACAATATGGGTCCTGCATTCCCCGTACACGATAAGTTCATCAATAAATTTTTCCAAATGGGACTGATCTCGAAGCACCACTTCCATGATGATATTTTCGTTACCGGTAATCCGATAGCAATTCACCACTTCTTGAAAAGTCTTGACCTTGTCCAAAAAAGGCTTGAGCTTACCCATAAAAGCGCGCAACATAATTATGGCTTTCAACTGATATCCGGCCTCAACATAAGAGATAGAGGCACTGTAACGCTCAATAATACCAAGGTCTTCCATCTTTTTCACACGCTCTGCAACTGCAGGTGGTGTGAGCCCTATTTTCCTTCCAATATTGGCAAAAGATTCCCTCGCATTCTTTTGTAAATGATTTAGGATTTGCCAATTCAAGTCATCTATCTTCATTTATAAAGAAATTTACCACTATTTTTTTGTTTTCAAAAGTAAAATCTAATAATAGCTTTACTAACAAAAGTAAATAAATTTAATTCGTGCGTAATTTTATGAAACAAAATTGCTATGAAAAAATGGAGAAAAATGCTCTCAACTCCTTAGGTGTATACCGTAAATCTTTGGCGCTTCGCGATATGAGCGAAGCTGTGGCTGCATATTTTACGCAGAACAGGGAAATACTGTCTCTACGTAAAATCGATTCCTTCAGAGATGACATTTCCAAATCCCTTTTAACAGATGCCGATTTGATCACCAAAGAGGTGGAACAAGCTGCACTCAGCAATTGCTATTCCTCAAGAATGAGGAGCCTTTCCTATGTAAATATTATGACCCGTAATATCTTGGCCTATTGCAATGGTCTGGAACGGGACGGCGTTAAGGAAAAAGAATACCTAAACCTTCTTAGAAAAGAGATTCGCATATTCCGGGTCTCCTTTAAAAAATGGAGAAAGTCCTTGATCAGTAAGAACGATTGATTCTCTTCCTACATATTTCTTCGGTACTGCCCCCCTACTTGGAACAAGGCTCCGGTTATCTGGCCCAGTGAACAATATTTAGCGGCCTCCATCAACTTTTCAAAAATATTTTCATTGTTGGTCGCCACTTCTTGTAGTTCGGCCAGTTGTTTTTCTGCTTCTTTTTCTTCCCTTTTGTGCAGGTTCTGCAAGGTTTTTATTTGATTTTCCTTTTCGGTCTCCGTAGCTCTAATTACCTCCGCGGGCAAAATCGTGGGAGACCCTTTTGAACTCAAAAATGTGTTCACACCAATTATCGGATATTCACCTGAATGCTTCAAGGTTTCATAATGGAGGCTCTCTTCTTGTATTTTGGAACGCTGATACATGGTTTCCATAGCGCCCAGTACACCGCCACGTTCTGTAATTCTATCAAACTCCATTAAAACAGCCTCTTCCACCAAGTCCGTCAACTCTTCGATAATAAATGACCCTTGTATCGGGTTTTCGTTTTTGGCCAATCCCAATTCTTTATTAATGATCAATTGAATGGCCATGGCCCTACGCACCGATTCTTCGGTCGGCGTGGTAATGGCCTCATCATAGGCATTGGTATGCAACGAGTTACAGTTGTCATAAATCGCATACAAAGCTTGAAGCGTTGTACGGATATCATTAAAGTCAATTTCTTGCGCGTGCAAACTTCTTCCCGAGGTCTGGATGTGGTATTTCAACATCTGCGCCCTTGGGTTGGCGCCATACTTCTCTTTCAAAGCTTTGGACCAAATCCGTCGAGCTACACGACCAATAACGGCATACTCTGGATCTACACCGTTGGAAAAGAAGAACGAAAGATTGGGACCAAATTTGTTGATGTCCATTCCACGGCTCAAATAGTACTCCACGTAGGTAAACCCATTGGAAAGCGTGAATGCCAATTGGGTAATCGGGTTAGCACCCGCCTCTGCAATATGGTAACCGGAAATGGAAACGGAATAGAAATTACGAACCTGTTGTTCAATAAAATATTCCTGCACATCTCCCATCAGTCTGAGGGCAAACTCCGTTGAAAAAATACAGGTATTCTGTGCTTGGTCCTCTTTTAAAATATCGGCCTGAACGGTCCCACGAACTTGGCTCAGGGTCTTTACCTTTATTTTCTGATACACTTCTTTTGGAAGAACTTGATCTCCTGTAACACCCAAAAGCATCAATCCGAGACCATTGTTCCCTTCGGGAAGCTCTCCGTAATATTTGGGCTGTGCCACCCCTTTCTCTTTAAAGATGGTTTTTATTTTGTCCTCGACCCTTTTCTGTAGACCATTTTCTTTAATGTATTTCTCGCAGTTCTGATCAATGGCAGCATTCATAAAAAAGGCCAAAAGCATCGGTGCGGGACCATTTATGGTCATACTCACCGAAGTCATCGGGCTGCTCAAGTCAAATCCTGAGTATAATTTTTTGGCATCATCCAAACAGCAAATGGAAACCCCTGCATTACCAATCTTTCCATAAATATCTGGTCGATGGTCTGGGTCGTTTCCGTACAGCGTCACCGAATCAAAAGCTGTGGACAACCGCTTGGCGGGCATATCCATACTCACATAATGGAAGCGGCGATTGGTACGTTCTGGACCACCTTCGCCCGCAAACATTCTTGTTGGGTCCTCCCCTTCTCTTTTAAAAGGATACAAACCGGCCGTATATGGAAATTCGCCAGGTACATTTTCCTGTAAAATCCATTGTAGAACATCGCCCCAAGCTTGATATTTGGGCAAGGATACTTTTGGAATCTGACTATGCGAAAGTGATTCGGTATGCGTTTGTATTTTGACTTCTTTGTCCCGTACCTTAAAGGAATATATTTCGGCCTTGTAGCGACTTACTTTTTCTTTCCATTTTAAGATAGCTTTCCAGTTATGTGGATTCAAGTGCATCTTTATCCTGTCAAACTCCTTGATGAGCAGCTTCACCAATGCCTTGGATTCCTCATTTTTGATGTTGGATTCAATTGCTTCTTCATCCAAGCCTGACTTATCCAAAAACAATTCTTCCGCTTGTTCTTGGTCCATTTCCAAAGTAGAAGCTAATGTCAAAAAGATACCATAAAGCTTTTGGGCTATTTTGGATTCCTCTTTGGCTCTGGCATCATAACCTCTATTGTTTTCGGCAATTTCTGATAAATATCGGGTGCGTGCTGGCGGAATCACGTAGATTTTCTCCGCCATTTCCTGGGTAATCTCAATGGTAGAATTCAATGTGGAACCCGCTTTTTCAACCAAAGTATCCATCACCATTTTATAGAGGTTGTTCATTCCTGGATCGTTGAACTGCGAAGCAATGGTTCCAAAAATGGGCAGTTCATCTTCATTGGTGTGCCACAACCCATGGTTACGGGCATATTGTTTTTTTACATCACGAAGCGCATCAAGTGCTCCTCTTTTATCAAACTTATTGATGGCAACGATATCCGCAAAATCCAGCATATCAATCTTCTCCAATTGGGTAGCTGCACCAAATTCGGGGGTCATTACGTAGAGCGAAACATCGCTATGTTCCAAAATTTCGGTATCGGACTGACCAATTCCTGAAGTTTCTAGGATAATTAGGTCATATTTTGCAGATTTCAGCACTTGAACTGCCTCCGAAACGTGTTTGGATAAGGCCAAATTGGATTGGCGCGTGGCCAAAGAGCGCATATAGACTCTTTCGTTATTGATGGCGTTCATTCGGATTCTATCCCCTAAAAGCGCCCCTCCCGTTTTTCGTTTGGATGGGTCCACAGAAATAATTCCAATATTTTTATCTGGAAAATCCATCAAAAACCGTCGGACCAATTCATCCACCAAACTGGATTTACCTGCTCCCCCAGTACCCGTAATTCCCAAAACGGGTACATTGGTCTGTCTTTTAGCTATGATTGACTCAAATCTCTCATATTCTTCGTGACGGTTCTCCGCCAAAGAAATCAAACGAGCCAAAGTATTGGGATGCTTCTTTTCCAATTCGCTTTCCAAGGATTTTTCTTTAGAAAGGTCCAAATCAGGTACAGCAGTATCACAACGCTCCACCAAATCATTGATCATCCCCTGAAGCCCCATTTCCCGGCCGTCATCTGGAGAATAAATTCGCTCAATACCGTAATCCATCAGTTCCTTTATCTCTTCCGGAAGGATGACACCACCACCTCCACCAAATATTTTGATGTGACCTGCTCCTCGTTCCTCCAACAAATCGAACATATACCTAAAATACTCATTATGCCCACCTTGATAAGAAGTCATTGCAATGGCATTGGCATCTTCTTGAATGGCGCAATCAACAACTTCGACCACACTCCTATCGTGCCCCAAGTGAATCACCTCAACCCCTGTGGCTTGGATAATCCTTCGCATAATATTGATGGCAGCATCGTGCCCATCAAACAGGGAAGCTGCAGTTACAATTCTGATTTTATGTTTTGGCTTGTAGGGTTTAATTTGTTCCATTTGCAATAAAAGGTCTGATTTTGCTCTGCAATTTACAGAAAATGCAATTGAAAAATGATTTTGATTAAGATTGCATAAAAAATAGTAAAACTTTGGGCATCCTTTTTTGAATACCATAATTTTATCGGCTCAATTATGTTCAATGAAACTGACCATTCTTATCAACTGCCCCGACCAATCGGGAATCATTCGTTCCGTCACCACCTTTATCCATCAGCAAAAAGGCAATGTGGTGTACCTTGACCAGCATGTGGACAAACAGGCAGGCGTGTTTTTTATGCGATTGAAGAGTGAGTTTGAACATAATCTGGATTTACCCAAATTCAAAAAAGAATTTGGACGTGAATTGGCGGAAGGTTTTCATATGGAATGGGATGCTTATACGGATATGTACAGACCAAAAATGGCCATTTTTGTCTCTAAGTACAATCATTGTCTGTACGATTTGCTGAGCAGGTATAATTCTGGGGAACTTTCTGTTGAAATTCCTTTTATTTTAAGCAATCATAGGGATTTGGAATATGTGGCGGAGCAGTTCAATATTCCTTATTTTCATATTCCAGTGACCAAAGAAACCAAGGCAGAGGCCGAAGACAAACAATTGGAGCTTTTGGAACAGTACGGAGTTGATTTTATTGTTTTGGCGAGGTATATGCAAATAGTATCACCCAAGGTGATTGATGTTTTCCCTCAGAAAATCATTAACATTCACCATTCCTTCTTGCCTGCCTTTGCTGGAGCAAAACCCTATCACGCCGCATTTAACAGAGGTGTTAAAATTATTGGGGCCACAAGTCATTATGTTACCGAAGATTTGGATGCAGGCCCCATTATAGAGCAAGATGTAACCACGGTATCACATACGCATTCCGTGAAGGATTTTATTGCAAAAGGACGGGATTTGGAACGTATTGTCCTTTCTCGGGCCGTGCAGCTTCATGTAGCTCGGAAAACGATGGTCTACAATAATAAAACAGTGATTTTTTCTTAATAAAAGATTACGTATCTTCTAAAAAACGAGTACAAACACAACATCAATCATCCCTAAAATGAATCAAGACTATATACAACCCAATCCATGGAGCATTATCGAAGAGGGTTTTGACCAAGATCGCGTTAAATCTTCCGAAAGTCTCTTTAGTATAGGCAATGGAGCTATGGGACAACGTGCCAATTTTGAAGAATCCTATTCAGGCCCCAGTTTTCAAGGAAGTTATATCGGAGGGGTATACTATCCTGACAAAACCCGTGTGGGATGGTGGAAAAACGGTTATCCAGAATATTTCGCCAAGGTTATAAATGCCCCAAATTGGATAGGTATTGATGTAGAAATCGATGGAACGCCTTTGGATTTGAACACTTGTACACATATCAAAAACTTTAAGCGGGAACTTAATATGAAAGAAGGGTGGTACCAAAGAAATTTCGTCGCCACCACACCCAATAATATTGAAATAGCGGTTGTTGCCACCCGATTTTTGAGTCTGTCGCATGATGAAGTTGGAGCCATCAAATTTGAAATTACCCCGCTTAATTCTGATGCCAAAATTGTATTTAAACCCTATGTTGATGCAGGTATCACCAATGAGGACAGTAACTGGGATGATAAATTCTGGAATACCACCAATATCGAATCCGATAAAAACAGGGCCTTTATTGAATCGCATACCATGAAAACCCATTTTAATGTGTGCACCTTTATGCAAGCGCATTTGGTTTATGGTGATACATTGAAAGATACTCCCGATTCTTTAAACGAAAAGAAGCTTTCCATCGGTTTTGAATTCCATCAAAACGTAAAAAAGGGAGAAAAAGTAAGTTTTGTAAAGTTCGGAGGGTATACGGTAGACCGAAACCACGATGCCGACAAGTTAACACAAGCTGCCCATGATGCATTGGACCAAGTCTCTTCCCTAGGGTATGATGGACTTTTGGAGGAGCAGAAAAAAGCCTGGGCCCAGATTTGGGAAATGAGCGACATTACAATAGAAGGTGATGTTAAAGCACAGCAAGGGATACGCTTCAATATATTTCAACTGAATCAGACCTACACCGGAACAGATTCCCGATTAAATATTGGCCCGAAAGGGTTCACGGGCGAGAAATATGGCGGTAGCACGTATTGGGACACCGAAGCCTATTGTCTTCCATTTTATATGGCTACTAAAAATCAGGAAGTGGCTCGGAAACTGCTCAAATACCGCTACAATCATCTGGAAAAGGCCATTGAAAATGCCGAAAAGTTAGGTTTCAAAAATGGGGCTGCGCTCTACCCAATGGTTACTATGAATGGTGAAGAATGCCATAACGAATGGGAAATCACTTTTGAGGAAATCCACCGTAATGGAGCCATAGCCTACGCCATTTACAACTATACAAAATACACCCAAGACTATAGCTACATTCCAGAAATGGGATTGGAAGTGCTGATTGGAATTGCTCGTTTTTGGCAGCAACGGGTCAATTGGTCCGAACATCGCAAGAAATATGTAATGTTGGGCGTAACCGGTCCCAACGAGTACGAGAACAACGTCAACAACAACTGGTACACCAATTACCTTGCAAAATGGTGCCTGGAGTACGCACTGGAACAATTGGAAGACGTTCGGCAAAATTATCCGAAGGATTACAAAAGAGTTTTGGAAAAGACTAAATTGGGCAACGATGAAACCGGCTTATGGAAAAAAGTCGCCGCCCATATGTATTTTCCATATTCCGAAGAACATGGGGTTTACCTTCAACAAGATGGATTCTTGGACAAAGACTTGGTCCGTGTGGCCGACCTCGATAAAAGAGAACGCCCCATCAACCAACATTGGAGCTGGGACCGTATTCTTAGGTCACCCTATATCAAACAAGCGGACACCTTGCAGGGGTTTTATTTCTTTGAAGACCATTTTACGGAGCAGGAACTGGAAAAGCACTTTGATTTCTACGAGCCTTTCACCGTTCATGAATCTTCGCTTTCACCCTGCGTTCACTCCGTACAGGCTGCCAAATTAGGCCGAATGGAGCAAGCCTACACATTTTACCTGCGAACTTCTCGATTGGATTTGGACGACTACAACAAAGAGGTCGAAGAAGGACTGCATATTACATCAATGGCAGGGACTTGGATGAGTATTGTAGAAGGATTTGGTGGTATGCGTGTTAGAGACGGTAAGCTTTGCTTTTCTCCAAAAATTCCTGAACAATGGGATAGGTACTCCTTCAAAATTAATTTCAGGGACAGGGTTTTAAAGGTTACTGTTGCCCAAAACGGTGCAACCTTTACTATTGATGAAGGTGAAAGCTTAGAAATTCTTGTCAATGGTGAATCCATTATTTTGAATTAACCATTATTTATGTAGTTTCCCCATATATCATCACTCCAAATTAAAAAATTTAACCATGAAAAGATTAGTGCTATGTATTTTAGTGTTACAACTTGTAGGGTGCGCAGAACTCCAGCAGGTTGTGGACCAATTGCCCCAAGGAACAACAGGAATAGGAAATGATCAAATAGCCCAGGGATTACGGGAGGCGCTGAACATGGGCATTGAAAAGCAAGTAAACCAACTTACCAGCGAAAATGGGTTCTACAAGAATGAGTTGGTAAAGATCATGCTTCCAGAGGAGCTGCAAAAAGTGGACAAAACCTTGCGCGATGTTGGTTTGGCCGGTTTGGCCGATGAAGGTTTGCGAATTATCAACCGTGCTGCCGAAGATGCCGTTGGCGAGGCCACTCCCATTTTTGTGGATGCCGTAAAAGGAATCACATTCAATGATGCCAAACAGATACTTTTAGGGAACGATAATGCAGCAACCCAATATTTGCAGCAGGCCACAAAAACCCAGTTGTACAATAAATTTAACCCTATTATCAAAAATTCGTTCCAAAAAGTGGGGGCTGACCAAATCTGGAGCAATATCATTACCAAGTACAATAGCTTGCCATTGACCAATGATGTAAACCCCGATTTAACGGATTACACTACCAACGAAGCATTGGAAGGTGTCTATACCATGATTGCTTTGGAAGAAAAGGAAATTAGGACAAAAGTTTCGTCAAGAACAACAGATTTATTAAAAAAGGTGTTTGCTCTTCAGGATAAATCATAATTTTTTGATAAAAACGCAATAACTCAAACAATAAGTCGTTATTAACTCAATAATAAAGTATAATTATAACAAAATCCTAAAGTTAAATTAACCTTGATCCAGAGGTTAAACTTGATTTTTGTACAAGTTATCTGAGTTAGCATTTTTTTGAGTTAGTTAGTTTAAAAACCGGTGTTCTTCACCGGTTTTTTGCATTCAAAACTTTTCGGTAGAGCCCATCAAATGCAATGGATACATTGCCCTCTTCATCTAGTACCTCCCACAACTGCCTAACGGTTCCATCATCATTCTTGGTCCATGTAATTCGGTTTTTATATGGCTTGCCATCAGCCTTTGTAAATTCTTCGGAGGTCAGAATCATTTGATTCTCGACCCTATTCCCTTTCAATTTTAATGAAGCTCCTGCATTGTCCACCCACAATTGCTCCCATTGATTGGTTTGGGCATTAAAAAAATTAAGGCTGGTTCCTGTATACCCTGCATTTGCGCTTGTCCAATTTTCTCGAATCACACAACCACCTTCTCCCTTACTTATTGCACTTGAACCAGCAGGAGAACCATCTTTTGAATTGATTACTTCCCACTCTCCTATCCAAAAATCAAAAGCACGGTGATTTTCAGAGCAACAGTTACAATTTTGAGAATCTTGCGCAAACAAGACAAGCTGAAAAAAACAACTTAGAATGATTGTTATCTTATGCATTTGAATCATTTGAATGTAAAAAGAGACTCATTTTAAAGGTACGTTAATTTTATCCTACCCCAATGTAAGTAGTTTTCTTCAACAGGGCGGGATACGTTAAATTTTAGATAAATTACCTGATTTATAGACGTATACCCTCTACCTACGTAGTCCACGAGCACGTTTTGAACGTATCTTTGTTATTAACAAATCTTGAGAGCTATGAATAATCAGTATTGTAAAGTTGGTTCTGTTACACCCATCACAAGTGTTAGCCAAGCAGCATCAGTTTTGGAAGTAATGCACAACAATTTTATGGAGAAAGCTGCCAGCGTTGCTGGAAAAGACAATCAGTTGGGAGAATTCTTCAAAAGAAAAGCGCAGAGTCTAAAAAAGGTTTTGGAGAGCTTGTAGGTCTGGACTTAATTCAGTTTAGCGAGTTCAACAGACATTTCCTTCTGGATTTCCTGTGCCTTTTTCGCAGCAGTTTCAGCAAAATCCAACCCTGTAGAAGCATATAAAATACCACGTGAGGAGTTCACCAACAAACCTATATCCTTGGTAATTCCGTACTTGCAGACCTCTTGCAAACTACCTCCTTGTGCCCCCACACCAGGTACCAATAAAAAGCTCTCCGGTACAATCCTTCGAATATCTTCCAAATAAGTAGCCTTTGTAGCTCCTACCACATACATCAATCGTTCTGAACCTTTATACGTTTTGGAAACGGATATAACCTCTTTGTACAATTCCTGTCCAGCCACAATTTTAGTCTGAAAATCAAATGCGCCTTGGTTGGATGTAAGCGCCAATAAAATGGTATGCTTATCCTTAAACTCCAAAAAGGGCTCCACAGAATCCTTGCCCATATAGGGTGCAATGGTAATGGAATCAAAATCCATCGTTTCAAAAAACGCTTTCGCGTAGCGGGTAGACGTATTCCCAATATCACCGCGCTTGGCATCGGCAATGGTGAACATCTCTGGGTAGTTGGCATTCAAATATGCCATGGTACGCTCCAAGGATTTCCATCCTTCCAGACCGTAAGCCTCATAAAAGGCGATATTCGGCTTATAGGCCACACAATAGGAATGCGTAGCATCAATAATCGCTTTGTTGAAAGCGAAGATGGGGTCTTCTTCTTTTAGAAGATGTTCTGGAATTTTATCTAGATCCGTGTCGAGACCAACACAGAGGAATGATTTTTTTTGATGTATCTGGGCAATTAAATCTTCTATCTTCATTATGAAAGGTTCTCGACCGTGCTCAATTGAAAATTAACAGCTTAAAATATCTCCGAAGCTTCTTTGAGTTTCTCGGTGTTTTCCACCAACATCAACTCATCGATAATTTTTTGGATATCTCCGTTGATGATATTCTGCAAGTCGTAAAGCGTTAGACCAATTCGGTGATCGGTCACCCTACCTTGCGGATAATTGTACGTTCGGATTTTCGCCGAACGGTCGCCACTACTTACTTGAGAATTACGCTTGGCAGCATCCTCGGCCTGTTTTTTGGCCAATTCCATATCGTACAAACGGGAACGAAGCACCTTAAAGGCTTTATCCTTGTTCTTGTGCTGCGATTTTTCATCCTGACATTGGGCCACAATCCCTGTGGGCTCGTGCGTTAAACGCACCGCAGAATAAGTGGTGTTCACCGACTGTCCACCAGGTCCAGAGGAACAGAAATAATCTATCCGTACATCCTTGGGGTCAATCTGCACATCAAATTCTTCTGCTTCGGGAATCACCATCACGGTAGCGGCACTGGTATGCACTCTACCTTGGGTTTCGGTCTGTGGTACGCGTTGTACACGATGCACCCCAGCCTCAAACTTCAAAGTTCCATACACATCTTCGCCATTCACCTCAAAATGGATTTCTTTATATCCACCGCTAGTGCCCTCACTCAAATCGATTACATTGGTCTTCCACCCTTTGGATTCGCAATATTTGGTATACATACGGAATAAATCGCCCGCAAAAATACTGGCTTCATCCCCACCAGTTCCCGCTCTGATTTCCATTACCACGTTCTTTTCGTCCTCGGGGTCTTTGGGAATCAAAAGGTATTTAATTTCTTCTTCCAACTTGGGCAACGCACTTTTGGCCTCATCCAATTGCATCTTGGCCATTTCCAACATTTCCGCATCACTGCCATCTGCAATAATTTCTTCCGCTTCTTGAATATTGTTGGTAAGGGTAATGTATTCGTCGCGCTTGTCGCTGAGCAACTTTAAGTCTTTGTACTCCTTGTTCAGTTTTACGTAACGCTTTTGGTCCGAAATAATATCGGGCTGTATGATCAGGTCGGAAACCTCATCAAAACGCTGTTTTACGATGTTGAGTTTGTCTAGCATAAATCAATCCTCCTAATAGGAATGCGAATTTACGATTAATTTGTACATTTAGTAAATACAATGATTTCATTATTCCGTCTTAAAACGTACCTGATGGTTTTCCTCTTCTACAAAACCATTCTCTTGGCATCCACGTCGATAGCAATTGTGTTAATGTTTTTCAAAGCTCCCTTTTCAACAATAATTAGCTTAAAACTAGTTTTTATAGGTTTGCTAACGGTAAGGTTTTCAGATTCAAGATATTCGAAAGATTTGATATTATATCAAAACTTCGGTATTTCAAAAATATGTTTATTGTCTCTCTCCTTTGCTTTTGATTTGATTATATCATCAATTATATATCTCATCTTTTTCTCTTGATTCTTGAAATTGACAACATAGAGCTCTCTTTTGATAACAAAAGCATTTTGAGGGGAGTGTATTTGAAAGCCGAAAGCGGAAAAATTACTGGAATATTGGGTAGAAATGGCTCTGGCAAAACATCCTTGCTTAATATTCTGTTTGGAAGCTTAAAACCTAAATATAAATCCATCCGGATTGATGGAAAGTTCATAAAAGAGCCTTTGTTTCTAAGCACTAAGGTTGCCTACCTGCCGCAGCATAAACTACTTTCCAAAAATATTAAAGTAGGCACTTGCTTTAAATTGTTCAATATTGACTGGAAAACATTCATTCAAACTTTTCAACATTTCAAAACATTCAAAAACCATTATACTTCAGAACTTTCGGGTGGTGAATTAAGATTATTGGAAACCTATTTAATTTTAAATAGTGATAAAAGCATAATTCTGCTTGACGAACCTTTCTCCAACTTAGCCCCTCTTTATATCTCCAAAATCAAGGAAATCATACAGAAAAGAAAGGCCCATAAAGTCATATTGCTTACAGACCATTTCTACGAAGAAATCCTAGAGCTAAGTGATGAACTGTATTTTTTGAAAAATGGATGTTCTAAATTAATCTGCAATACCAAAGACCTTCAAAATGAAGGATATTTACCAGCTAATTCCCAATAAAAGTAGTCCCAAGCGTAACGATGAAGGCATTGAGGCCATCACTACGATCATATTGGCTAAAGCGTAGGTTGATGGTTTTCAACCCAAAATTGAGGACTCTGGCACTCGTAAAAATATCCTTGTACTGCACTCCTATTCCATATTGATGGGCATCGTAATTGGACAAATCGTAGTCCGAAGTATAAAAATCATAGGTGGACAAAGCCTGTTCCTTTGGGTAAAAATAATCCGCTGCAGTTTGGGTGTAGTATCGGTAAGTCGGGTACAAAGTGAATTTATTGGTCAACTTGACTGGAGCTTCCAAACTTGCGGTGTGGGAGCTAATGCCCCAATCATCCCAATAAAAACGGTAATAGGAACGCAGCACGACTAAATCGTTCAAATAATAATTCAACCGACCGCCCACAGGTATCTTAAATCGGCTATCAGGCAATTGTTCTACGTTGTCCGCCAATTGGAAATCATCAATATAAAAATCTTCAAAATCCGAGAAATATACACGTTGGAACGGTGTACTTAACAAACCGTTTTGGGAAACCACATCCATAAATAGGGCGCCCTGCAATTTTTGACTTAAAATTTGTGAAAAGCTCAATGACAAGGAATAGGAGTTCCTGTTCTCGCTATCAAATTCAGAGAAAATAGGGCTGTATGTTCCATTACCTGTGATTCGGTCATCAAAAAAACCTTCTCGCAGTTCAATGGGGTAAATTGCGTTCCACTTATCTAAAAATACGTTCCCGCTGAGCGTGATCTCCGTATTCTTTTCATTAAAAAGTTTCGTGTAACTACCTCCAAAACCAATAGAGAAATAGTCGTATTCAGAAGAAAAATAAGCATTGGCACTCCAAATGGAGTTACGATCATCGGAACTGTGTTGATAACTGGGGTTGATATAGGCCAATACATCCTTTCGTGATTCGCCCGAAGAGGCATCAAACGGGCTAACATTGAGTCCACCATCCAAAGGGTTCACATTACTCGAAGATGCCGAAGTATAGGCTGATAGCCCAACATCTACCGTTAAAATATCATCCTCGTTCATAGGCATTCGCAGTACAATACTGGATGTGGCATCGGTCAATTCTTCGGTGCCCTCCCCTCCTGTTACTGCTGCATTTTGCCCATCTTGACTGTAATAACTAAAAAGTAAATCCACCTCGCTTGCCTCCAACACCCTCCTTTTATAAGAAGTAGCATTTTGTTGCGCCCAACTCACAGACACCATCAGAAAAAATAAAACTACGGAAAGGTTTTTTGTTGAAATGGACAATTGAGTCATAGGTTTTTAAAAGTTGAAACTTGTAATCTGTAGTATTTTCCTTGTGTACGTCATTCCGAATTTATTTCGGAATCTCATTATATGGGTAATCAAGAGCCAAATGAGATCCTGAAACAAGTTCAGGTTGACAAAACCTGGCCCCATATTTTTTTTATTGACCATTTCAATTACATCCACATCCACCGCCTGTTTTGCCACCGTTGGCACCAGAAGAAGCCTCCCTATAAATATGGAAATTTGTTTCGAAGCGCTCGCATGGTCTAGCGCTCAACTGCATTTCCTCATCGTTCACATACACCTTGTCGTACTCGCGCACGGCAACACAAGAGCTCGAAAAAATCAATAGCAATAGTAAAAAATATAGCCTTCCCATAATTTAAATGTACTAATTCGTATCGAACATAATACCTGAACTCTTATGCACTTTATTTTCGGAGTCCACCACAACGGCTTCCACCCCATCAATCTGATTGATCATATGCAGGCCAACATCCCTGCCCATCGTAAAAACAGCTGTTGCCAAAGCATCGCACAACTCGGCTTGTTTGGCAAAAATGGAAACACTGTTGATGCCTCGCGTCGGGTATCCCGTTCTTGGGTCCATAATGTGCGAATACTTTTTCCCGTCGAGCTCTATATATTTTTCATAATTGCCAGAAGTAGCTACGGAAGACTCGATGATGGGCAGCCAACTAAAAACTTTGTCCTTGCTCAGCGGGTTGGCAATACCTACCAGCCATTTTTCACCTGTTACTTTGGTTCCCCAAGTGGTAAGGTCCCCGGACGCATTGATGATTCCTCCCTTAACATCTTTGGAAACCAACAATTCCTTGGCCCTATCCGCAGCATAGCCTTTACCAATGGCACCAAATCCTATTTTCATTCCCTTTTCAGGGAGGTAGACGGTTTGGTTTTCCGCATCAAGCTGAATCTTTTTGAACCCCACTTTTGAAACCGAATTTTTTATTTCTGCTTCGGTCGGAACTTTGTCCATGGTCCCATCAAACTTCCAGATATTGTCCATTGATGCGTAGGTGATATCAAAAGCACCATCTGTTATTTCGGATATTTTAATGGAACGCTCAATCAAATTCAAAAGCTCCCGGTTTACCTTGACGGGTTTGATTCCTGCATTTTTGTTGATCAATGTGGTTTCGGAATCCTTATCCCATGACGAAATCAGTTTTTCTACGCGTTCAATTTCAGATACGGCTTCGTCTATGTTGATGTAGCCAATTTCCTCATTCGGTGCCACCACAGTTATCTCGAAACGGGTCCCCATTAATTTCAAGGTCCTTTTTACGGTGACATCGGTTTGTCTCGACTGCCCAAACGACAACAGGCAACAAAGACTGCAAGCTAAGGCAACGAGGGCTTTCATTTCAAAAATTTATTTAGGGTCTTGATGTATTTCTCTGGACTGGTCCGGGCCACAAAACCTGTGGTACCCAAAACGTTTTGATCCTTGTCCATTACCACCACTAAGGGAAAATAACCCTTTGGGTTATATTTTTCGGCCAAGGATTTGTTCTGGTTCATTTTTTCCTCAGGCAACTTATTCTGTTTCTTCCTTGGAAAATCGGCATCATACATTACATAATGTTCCGAGGCATAGGCTTGGAACTCATCGCTATCAAAAATGTGTCGCTTTAATCGGATGCAGGGGGCACACCAATCCGAACCCGAAAAAACCAAAACAATGGGTTTGTCTTCAGTAGAGGCCTTGGTGAGGGCTTCATCGAAATTTTCTTGCCATTGTGCGTGAAGCATACCCGCACAGGAAAAAATTAGTATGTAGACTATTTTTTTCATTCGACTTGGAACTTAACAACTATTCGTAAACCCGTAACATGGAACCGTTGAGTTCTGTATTGTAGACCTTCAGGGCCTTGGCCGGACTCCCATCCACTTGATTGAGCGGGGTTCCATCCTGATCAAAACGCGATCCGTGCACATCACAGTAGAAAATACCGCCATTCTGGTCCACAAAACGCACTTGATCATAAGATTGATGACTACAAACCTGACTTGCCGCCACATATTCTCCTTGCAAGTTTCTGGCTATAACCACTAGATTTTTCAATATAAATCCACCATTTTCAGAAAGGCTGGAGGCCTCCGAAGAAGTAAGGTCTATAGCAAAATCGACCCCCGTAGGTTCTTCGACCAAATTACCATCTATCTGGTCTTTGGAACAGCCTTGTAAACAAGGAAATGTGAGGGCAAACGCCGCACCTGCTCCCAAACTTCGGAGAAACTCTTTTCTTTCCATAGCGTAAGGTTTATTACAAGAACGCTATTTCGGGGCAAAAAGTATGCTAATATTCAAACTTGCCGTAGGGGCTTTGGATAGTCAATTTTTTAGTGTCGGAGGATGCTACTCGACCAATGATCTGTGCGTCCACATTAAAACTTTGGGATATCGCAATAATTTCCTCTGCAACTTGCTCATCCACATACAATTCCATTCGATGGCCACAGTTGAAAACTTGGTACATCTCTTTCCAATCGGTCCCAGATTGTTCTTGAATCAGTTTGAACAGGGGTGGAATCGCAAACATATTGTCCTTGATGATGTGAAGGTTTTCCACAAAATGAAGAATCTTCGTCTGCGCGCCTCCACTGCAATGCACCATCCCGTGAATTTCTTCTGAAGTATAGTGTTCCAGCACTTGTTTGATAATGGGCGCGTAAGTTCGGGTCGGAGACAATACCAATTTCCCAGCATCAAGGGGCGAATCGGGTACTTCATCCGTCAATTTTGTACTTCCGGAGTATACCAATTCTTCGGGAACGGAAGCATCAAAACTTTCCGGGTATTTCTCGGCGAGATATTTGGAAAATACGTCGTGTCTGGCTGAAGTCAACCCATTACTGCCCATACCACCGTTGTATTCGGTCTCGTAACTCGCCTTTCCGAAAGACGCTAAACCTACAATTACATCTCCAGCTTTGATATTGGCATTGTCGATCACGTTTTTTCGTTCCATACGCGCCGTAACAGTGGAATCCACGATTATGGTTCGCACCAAATCGCCAACATCTGCAGTTTCACCCCCTGTGGAGCGAATGGTGATGCCGTGCTTTTCCAAATCGGAAATCAATTCCTCGGTACCATTGATGATGGCCGAAATTACTTCACCTGGAATTAGATTCTTGTTGCGCCCAATGGTGGACGACAATATAATATTGTCCGTTGCGCCTACGCAGATAAGGTCATCCACGTTCATAATAAGTGCATCTTGGGCTATACCTTTCCAAACTGAAACATCCCCCGTTTCCTTCCAATACATATAAGCCAAAGAGGATTTGGTTCCTGCACCATCGGCGTGCATTACCAAACAGTGGTCTTCGCTACCTGTTAAATAATCGGGTACTATTTTGCAGAACGCTTTGGGAAAAAGTCCTTTATCAATGTTTTTGATGGCGTTGTGCACATCTTCCTTGGAGGCTGAAACACCTCGTTGAGCGTATCTTTTACTGGTATCCGATGACATATGAAAGGTTTGGGCAAAAATAACGGAAAGCCATCAAATTATTGATATGCTTTCCGTCTTTTCCTTTTGGGTTGTGCTCTATTTGGAAAACAACATTTCCCTGTATTTGGTAAATGGCCAGAATTCATCCGCGATAAGCTTTTCCAATGCATCGGAATGTTCACGGATTTTATCAAAATACGGACGCACATTATTACAATACGCTTGGGCCTTCTTATCCACCACGGACATACCATTGGCACGCTTTCGAGCATCGGCCATTTCATCCGTAAGCTTTTTAATTTCAGAGATGTGCTCCCCTATTTGTTCTAAAATATTCAATTGGACTTCTGCCGTTTTTTTATGAGCGGCCCCATAAACGTCCTTAAGCCCTTGAATGTTCTCCAATAGCATATTCTGATACTTGACAGCAGCAGGAATAATATGATTGTATACCATTTCCCCCAGTATACGGCCTTCGATCTGAATATGGAAAATGTAAGCGCCCAATTCCACTTCTTTGTGAGCTTTGAGTTCCACTTCGTTCATCACATCCATTTGTTTGAAGAGTGCGTAGCTTTCTTTTGATGTGATGACCTGCAGCGCTTCCGGTGTATTTTTGTTGAAGCTCAGTTTTCGTCTGCGTGCTTCTTCCTGCCATTCAATACCATACCCATCCCCTTCAAAACGGATACGTTTGGATGTTTTGATGTATTCTCGCAATACATTGAAAACTGCTTCGTCCTTTTTTAGGCTTTTCTTGTCGATCAAGACATCGACCTCTTTTTTAAAGTCGGTCAATTGTTTGGCCACAATCGTATTGAGCATGGTCATGGGCTTGGCACAGTTCATCTTGGCCCCTACCCCTCTCATCTCAAATTTATTTCCGGTGAACGCAAAAGGTGATGTTCGGTTCCTGTCCGTATTGTCGAGCAATATTTCCGGAATCTTGCCCACTACGTTGAGTTTGAGCTCGGTTTTTTCCTTCGGGGACAATTTCCCTTTGGAAACCCCTTCCAACTCATCAAGCACATCGCTCAATTGTTTACCTATAAATATGGAAATAATGGGTGGTGGTGCTTCATTGGCTCCCAATCTGTGGTCGTTACTGGCCGAAGCAATTGAAGCTCTCAACAATTCTTCATAAGTATCCACTGCTTTGATGGTATTTATGAAGAATGTCAGAAACTGTAGGTTTTTCATCGGGGTTGTACCCGGGCTCAATAAATTAACGCCCGTATCGGTACCTAGCGACCAGTTGTTGTGTTTACCTGAGCCGTTGATTCCCGAAAAGGGCTTTTCGTGGAAGAGCACGGAGAAATTGTATTTATCGGCAATCTCTTCCATCACATCCATCAACAATAAATTATGATCTACGGAGAGGTTGGCCTCTTCAAATACGGAGGCAAGTTCAAATTGGTTTGGCGCCACCTCATTATGGCGTGTTTTTACCGGGATTCCGAGTTTGGTACATTCTTTTTCCAACTCACTCATAAACCCTAGAACCCTTGCCGGAATCACTCCAAAATAGTGATCGTCCAATTGCTGGCCTTTGGCCGAGAAACTGCCGACTAGGGTCCGTCCAGTTACGGAAAGATCCAGACGGGAATTTACCAATGACTTATCAATTAAAAAATATTCCTGTTCCCAACCCAGTGTCGCATGTACTTTTCTAACATTTTTATCAAAGTATTGCGCTACCGAAGTAGCTGCTTGGTCTACAGCATGCAAGGCCCGCAGTAATGGAGCTTTATTATCCAAAGCTTCTCCCGTATAAGCCACAAAAATGGTGGGGATGCACAAGGTTGTTTTATAAATAAAAGCTGGAGATGTGGGGTCCCAGGCGGTGTACCCACGTGCTTCAAAAGTGTTTCGGATTCCACCACTAGGAAAACTGGAAGCATCGGGTTCTTGCTGCACCAATTGTGCGCCTCCAAACTTCTCCATCGCCCTTCCGTTGGGAAGAATATCGAAGAAAGCGTCATGTTTTTCTGCTGTGGCACCTGTTAATGGCTGAAACCAGTGTGTATAATGCGTAGCTCCCATTGATAGTGCCCAGGCTTTCATACCTTCGGCAACTTGGTCGGCTACTTTTCGGTCTATTTTAGTTCCTTGAAAAATAGCGGACTTTACCTTATCCAAAGCTTCTTCCGTGAGGAATTGGAGCATCTTATCCTCATTGAAAACATTTTTCCCGAATAGATCGGATCTTTTTCCTGTTTCATTAATACTAATTTGCCCCCTATTTCGACTTTCCGCCAAGGCCTGAAATCTTGTTTTTGACATTTTCAACAATCTTTAATTTTCAAATCTACAATTAAGAATTTAATAATTTAAACTTCAAAAATTACTTTTTTTTCATTCATCCCTTTTAAAAACAGGGGTAATATAAATAATAAACACAACTTTGTGATTTTAACCCCTTAAAACATTGATATTTAAATGAAAAAACTATTTTTGCTAATCATAGAATTGAGAACGATTAACTACCAAAATTATGAGCAAATCTAAATTAGAGTATCTATGGTTGGATGGTTATGAACCAACAGCCAACATTAGAAGTAAAACTAGAATAGAAGAAGATTTTAGCGGTAAATTGGAAGATTGCCCAACGTGGTCTTTTGACGGTTCATCTACAAAACAAGCCGAAGGAGGTTCCTCTGACTGCCTATTGAAGCCCGTTGCCATTTATCCAGACCCCGCAAGAAGAGATGGTTATTTGGTTATGACCGAGGTATTGAATCCTGATGGAACGCCACACGTGAGCAATTCCAGAGCTACCATTGATGACGAGGATGATGACTTCTGGTTTGGATTTGAGCAGGAATACTTTATTATGGACACTGCTACAGGACTGCCATTAGGATTCCCCGTTGGTGGTTATCCTGGCCCTCAAGGGCTTTACTATTGTTCCGTTGGAGGAAGAAACACCTGGGGAAGAGATCTTGTTGAAGAGCATGCCGATCTTTGTCTGGATGCTGGACTGCAGTTCGAGGGCATCAACCAAGAGGTGGCTGCCGGACAGTGGGAATTCCAATTGTTCGCCAAAGGAGCCAAAAAAGCAGGTGATGAGATTTGGGTAGCTCGTTATATGTTGCAAAGATTGACCGAGAGCTACGGATACTATATTGAGTACCATCCAAAACCTATTAAAGGAGACTGGAACGGTTCCGGTATGCACGCCAATTTCTCCAACACTTTGTTGAGAACATGTGGTTCCAAAGAAGTTTATGAAAAAGTTTGTGAGGCTTTCCGTCCTGTAACCAAAGAGCACATCTCAGTTTACGGTGAGTACAATGATGAAAGATTGACAGGGAAACACGAAACTGCTTCCATTACAGATTTCAGCTATGGTGTTTCCGATAGAGGGGCATCCATCAGAATTCCGATCCTTACCGTGGAAAAAGGATGGAAAGGATGGTTAGAAGACAGAAGACCTGCCTCTAACGCCGACCCATACAAAGTTGCGGCCGTAATCGTAAAAACGGTAAAATCCGCCGAAGTATAAAACACGTATCTAAATTAGTTGTTGATTATAGATGAAAACCGTCCCGTTCTTTGGGGCGGTTTTTATTTTACGGTAAAGTAGATGAACATCGCGTAGAAAGCCAAAAGAATCAATCCATCCCGCCAACCCAATCGCAATCCTTTTGGAAAAAATACCAAGGGTAGAATAAGAAAGGATATTCCCAGCATCCAAAAAATATCGTTGGTCAGCAAGCCTTGGTCCATAACCGTAATCGGAGTAATTATGGATGTGATTCCCAATACGGCCAACAGATTAAAAATATTGGAACCAATCAGATTTCCAAGAGAAATCGCCTTCTCTTTTTTTAACACCGCAATCACCGAAGCTGCCAATTCCGGTATACTGGTCCCTACGGATACAATGGTGATACCAATTACACGGTCACTAACGCCAAAAGATGAGGCCATGCCCACGGCACCATCAATCAAAAGTTCCGAGCCACCCCACAATGCCGTGCCCCCGATCCCCAAAAACAGGACAATTTTATATAGTGGCAGAGGGATGTCGTCTTCGGGCATTTCATCAACCACCGCCGTTTTTTGAAACCTTAACAGGTAAACCAAAAACACAAATAACAAGGACACGAGGATAATCCCTTCGTTTTGCTGAAGTTCTCCATCAAAATAAATGAAACCACAAAACAATAATGATGCAACAATCATTACCGGCCAATCCGTAGTGTAGAAACTTTTTCTAACATCAATACTGCCCAAGATTACGGTAATGGCCAAAACCAGCCCCAAATTGGCAATATTAGAACCAACCACATTGCCCAATGCCAAATCTGGAAACCCATCCAAAGCGGCTTTGATACTAACAATAAGTTCTGGAGCGGAAGTCGCGAAGGAAACAACCGTCATACCCACCACAATTTTGGGGATGTTTAATCGTAGGGACAAGGCTACCGCTGATTTTAGCAACCAATTTCCCCCGGCAATCAGAAGAATCAATCCCAAAACGATAAAAAGTAGATTTCCCAAAAAAAGTAAAATTTTGCGCAAAGATAAGGGAAGAATCACTCATCAAAGAAGGTTCCATCAAAAAGAAAAACTAAATAATTAGTTAATAAACTATAAAAATAGTTGTTTAACTAAAACAATAGTATTATGTTTGAATCAGCTAATAACAACATCATGCAAAAATTGACCAATAAGGAAGAGGAAATCATGAAAATCCTCTGGGAGCTGAAAAAAGCTTTTGTTAAGGAAATTCTGGAAGAAATCGAGGGCGAAAAACCACATTACAACACCTTGTCCACCATTGTAAGGAATCTTCAGGAAAAAGGGTTCGTAGATCATGAGGCCTTTGGCAATACCCACAGGTATTTCCCGGTGGTGAGCAAGGAACAGTACCGTAAAAAATATGTTAATGCGGCTATTGCCGATTACTATAATGATTCCTTTAAAAGTTTGGTCTCCCACTTTGCACAGGAGGAAAAAATATCCATAACGGAACTGAAAGAGATTATTGACCTAATTGAAAAGAAGAAATAATGGAACCGATATTCTTATACTTTTTGCAATCGGCACTTATATCGGGTGCATTTTTAGCGGTGTACCATATATTTTTAAAGCGTGACACCCTTTTTAAAGAGAACAGACTGTTCCTATTGTCGGGATTGGTGCTTGCTTTTGTTTTTCCATTGATCAAGATTCAAAAAACAATTGTTGTTTCACAAGCTACGCTCGTTCAAGCAGTAGAAACGAGTGAACAAATTCCCCTAAATACGACGAACCAAAGTATTTACACCCTCGAAAACATACTTTTGTCCATTTATATTGTTGTGAGTCTTTTTCTGTTTATTAGGTTTATCAGCAAGTTGGTTTCTTTGAAAAAGTTGGCCAAAAATGCTCGTAAAAGAAGGGAAACACCTTTTTTGCATATGGAAACGGAGAAGCCGATATCTCCATTTTCTTTCTTTAATTATCTTTTTTACAACCCCCGACTTTTTGAATCCAACGAACTGCATTCGGTTTTGGAACACGAAAAAGTCCATGCTCGGCAACTCCATACGTTGGATATCTTGTTGCTGGAACTGTTAAAAATCTTTTTCTGGTTCAATCCAGTATTGTGGATATATAAAAGTGCAGTAAGGCAAAACTTGGAGTATTTGGCCGATCACTTTGCCATAGCACAAGCAAAAGACAAAAAATCCTACCAATACCTGATGCTAAAGCAGGTGGTAGATACACAAGAACACACTTTAGCGAGTTCATTTTATAATTCATTAATCAAAAAACGAATAGTCATGTTAAATCAAAATCAATCAAAAAAAGTCAATGTGCTCAAAACCTTGGTGATGCTTCCTTTGTTGGGCTTGTTTTTGGCAAGTTTCAGTATTGAGGAAACGTATCTGTACAAGGATTCCGATAGCGTAGAGAGTTTAATGACCGAAGAAAATTCAGATGATAACAAAACAGTTGAGTTGACCATTGATAAAAACACTACTGATGTCGAACTGGACAAAATCAAAAAGGATTTGGGCAAGGACGACATAGATTTTAGCTACACCACCGTGAGGAACGATGACAAGGAAATTATTGAAATTTCCCTGCAATTGAGCGGAAAAAACTCCGAAGGAAAATCGTTCAGCGGTAACTACAATAGCAATTCTGACGGACCCATTGGCCCCATTACCGTGTTTTACGACGATGCAAACAATGCGGTTTCTTTTTGGAATGCTGGCAAGAGCCAAAACGTTCAAATCCATCAAATAAAGGGCAAAAGCTCTTGGACAACCGATGATAATACTGAAATCATTATTAAAGAAGGTGATGAAGAGAAAGAGGTCATCGTCAATGGAAAGCGACTGACCGAGAAAGAAATGGAAGATATCGATTTAGATAACGTTGCTTCCATTTTTGTAACAAAGGACGAGGAAGACGAAAACATTAGGCATGTGACCATCAAAAAAGTGGGGGAGAAAAAACACAAGAATGTTGTGATGATCAAAACGGATGATGAAAAAGAAATCGAAGTAAAAGAGAGTAAAAATGTTATGGTCATTAGAGATTCTGATGACGACGAAGACATTGAAGTTATTAGTGGCGATGATGACGCCAGTTACTTTTTTATAGATAATGACGGAAAGGGTGAGCCACTCTACTATATTGATGGTAAAAAATCCAAATCAAAGGACCTTAAAAAAATATCGCCCAACGATATTGAAAGCGTTAACGTATTTAAAGGTGACAAAGCGATAGAGAAATACGGAAAAAAAGCTAAAGATGGGGTTATCGAAATCACCACAAAGAAGAATGAATAATTGTAAAATTATCATTTTTGAATGGTCAATGGAACCGCCCCGAAAGGAGCGGTTCTTTTTTTCTGCAGCAACGAAAACGTCAAAATTGACCCTTTTTTAAACGAAACCTCCCTTGGTTTTCAAAAAACACTTCAAAACACCTCTATGATTCTAACATTTATATAAGTAAAAATGATTTTAATATTACAGTTTATAACTTTTTACAAGATATAAGGTTTCAGTTGAAGGAGCAATCTATTTTTTAAGATACAATCTCGTATGCAATTGCATTGTTTTTGACCTAATTAGTTGGAAGCATGACTTTTATCATTATATATTCGAAGAAACAACAAAGAGATAACAGTTTTTTCAAACCTAAAATCAATCAAAAAATGATAGCAATTGTAAAGTTCTTCATCACACTTCTTGTGCAACTCTTAACGGTTATATTTATTTAAAACCGTAAAGGGTTGCTACATTGCTATTGAGCTTAAAAGCTTGTAAACAGCTTTACCTATATTTGTACAAAAGAATGTAGTTATATGTTTTACAAGATATTGGCAAAAATCAACAAGGCGGTTCTTCCGTCGTATTCCAAAAAGGGTTTGGATTTGGCCAAAGCTTCCAAACTGCAAATGGCCATTATAGGCTGGCGCTACTACGTTACCAAAAATGCCTTGGATTAATATTGCAGCAATACCTCTTTTTGGTATTGTTTAATTTTTTCCGCCCCTTGCAAAAAGGTAAGTTCAATTAAAAAATTACATTGCACCACTTCTCCCCCAAGTTTTTCAACCAGTTTACAAACGGCCTGGGCCGTACCGCCAGTTGCCAGAACATCATCATGTACCAAAACC
Source organism: Allomuricauda sp. NFXS6 (assembly GCF_040148835.1). Taxonomy (NCBI): domain Bacteria; kingdom Pseudomonadati; phylum Bacteroidota; class Flavobacteriia; order Flavobacteriales; family Flavobacteriaceae; genus Allomuricauda; species Allomuricauda sp. NFXS6. The sequence continues at coordinate 234,605 of NZ_JAGEMG010000001.1, forward strand.
TTGTCGCCTTTTTCTATGGCATCTGAATGCATTTCCAAAATTCCGGTACCGTATTCCAAATCATAGGATTCAGAAACTGTATGGAAAGGCAGTTTGCCGGATTTACGAACGGTTACAAATCCTGCACCCAATTTTTCGGCCATCATCGGGGCAAAAATAAAGCCTCTACTATCCACTCCAACAACCTTATCTATTTTCATATTAGCGGTTAAACCCAACAATGCTTCGCCCGCTTTTTGGAAAGCTTTTGGATCCTTTAGCAAAGGGGTGATGTCCTTAAAAACGACCCCTGGCTTGGGGAAGTCCTCAATATCACGAATGTAGGGTGCAAAATCCATTTTTTTGTGTGCTAGGGTTTTGTGGTAAAGTTAAAAAGAAATATATTTGCAGCCCTTAAATAAGGCCGCGTGGCGCAACTGAATAGCGCATCTGATTACGGCTCAGAAGGTTGCAGGTTTGAATCCTGCCGCGGTCACTGGGCAGCAATGCCAAACAAACGGAAAACCTTACAGAATCTATAACTGTAAGGTTTTCAGCATTTTTAGAGTATCATTTAATTTGTTTTGATTTCATATCAATCGGTAACAAATCGGTCAACAAAATCCAATCGTCAATACTGTTGACCGAATGAAGCTCTAAGACACTGGTACATAGTTGATTTGACTTTCATCTTAACGTTTAACCCTACGATGACAACTATGAAAACATCATACACCTTTTCAATCCTATTTCTGTATCAACAAATCATGAGCTATCAATAATAAAGCGGAAATCTTTGTAAGAGTGACCGTAAATGGTGTAGCCTTCCCTAAAAACGATTAGATCGAGTTAGGAATCTTTTTGTTTTTTTCCGAAGTTAGTATAAAGCCCAAAGCAATAACTACGAGCAATAGCATACTCCATGGATGCCAAATCTTTTGCTTATGATGTTATTTTAGGTTTTTATCCAGTTTAGAAGGTTGTTAAATTATAGGCATCCTATCGTTTTTATGAACTTTAAAGATGCTCAACAAAATTCATGCGTTTGCCCAACACCCTGACAATAAAAATTTCCTCAACACTATCAAATTGGTAGAAAATAACATGAGCTTTATCGCTGTAATATTTTAAAGGACCGGAAATGGGCGATGCGTCTTTGGCCAATTCTGGACGTTCGGACAGTTCCTCTAGTTTTAAACTGTTCGGATTAACGGGAGGAGGTCAGTTAGTCAACTATCGTTTATTTGAACCTTTGAAACGTTTAGTACAAATAACGTTTTTAATGCCTTTGTACTATGTTATCAGCTTTTCTGCCTTTTTAGAATTTTAAAAATTCTATTATTTATGATTTCTGACAAGTTCCAATTGTAAAGTTTGGAATCAGTTGTACTGTAAAACTCGATGGTAACTGCATCAATGTCTTTGTGATATTTTGCAAAACTTTGATACCCTGGAACCCAACCTCCATGTTCGTATTCATAAATAGAAGCATATATTTCCTGTTCTCCTGGTGCAAACAATGAACCGTCGTTCAGTGCCCTCAGGAAAGTGCCCACGTCTTCAGCTGTGGCCAACATGCCATGTTCATCTTCCTTCAAATCATAAGGATGTCCTACATGGTAACCACTCATTACATCATCCATATTCACCTCACTTAATGATCCATAGGTATTATTTAGATGTAGAGGCTCTAAAATTTCTTCGCGTATAAATTGAAAATTGGGATACCCCAAAACATCATCCATTATCTTGTTGATCAGAAGGTAATTTGTATTGCAATATTCATAGTCCTCACCGGGTTCAAAGTTGGCAGGCTTGTCCAAAATCAATGCAAGACTCTCTTCATAGGATTGTGTTGGAGCTGCCCAAAAATTCGGAGCATCTGTGAAGTTGGGTATTCCACTTCTATGTTGAATCATCAACCTCAACGTAATTTTCTCTGCGTTTTCGATTTTTCCCACGAGTTCAGGTAAATAATCAGCGATGGTTTTATCTAGGGAAAGCCGTCCATCACTTACCAGTTTAGTAACGGCCACAGCATCATGTAGCTTGCTGATACTGGCAATTTTAAACAATGCGTCGGGTTTGGCGGGAATCTTGGATTCTCGGTCGTGCCAGCCTGCAGCATAAAACTGAGGTGGTTTGCCAGTTTGGTCTATATAGACAATTATTCCGTCAAACCCATGATCGATAGCTTCATCTGCTTGTTCCTGAATCGTATCAGGCAGCGGAAGTATCCATGCTTTTACCAATAGCCATGGCACAAAATAAAGTGAAATTAAGGTTCCAACCAGTAGCAAAACGCGCACCGTCCATTTGGCATTTTTATTTTTTATCATTTTTTATTCCTGAGTTACTATATCTATTTCTCTAATAATTTCATGTCCTAGTGCTGTTAATTGATTGTATTGGTCAATCATTGTATCGAATTGCCATGCTGCTAGACTAATGACATTTCTATAAGCTGGTTTGGATGTGTATTCTATGAATGCTCTGTCATATTCTGATTGAGGAGTTGCTTTTGCGTCTAAAGAATCTTTTGACATAAATGCAGAAGCTAAAATTAGTGATCTATCGAATTGAGTATCTAGATAATTCTCTTGATACACCGTGGATTCATTGTAACTTTTCTCGTTTTCAGCTATAATATCCACTAAACCGTGATATTTTGCCAAAAGCGAATCGAGTCCGGTATTGTTTATTTTACCATAATATTCTGAACTTTTTAAGGATTCGTATCCGCCAACATTCGGTTTGAAATAAAAATCGGCAAAAGCCGCACCACTTACCTTGAATAAAAAAAGATTTTCATTTTCGGTCTTATTTAAAATGCTATTCCGTGCTTTTTTACAGATATCACCAATTTGCTTTCTTCCTTTTTTCAATTCCTCTAACTGTTCGATATCTTCCGATGTATGTGTTTTTATTTTAGTCAAATATTCATTTAAAGAATCTTTATCCTTAATTGACTGATTCCAATTATTTATCTGTAACGCAATCAAAATTCCGATTACAACCAATATAATTTCTCCTAGAGCATACTTAAGGTATTGAGTTTTTTTATTGTCCAATAACAACTTATGCCTAGTTTTTCTAAATAACTTCATAGGAAGGATTCAAAATTAGCAATAACAGTTAGGTTTTTGACTCGTTGGCGGATAGTGGCCCACCATTCTTCCAAATCAATTGAAAGATAGTGAATTGCAATTAATACCAATCAGGAATTCAGTGACATTGAGTTCTACATCTTGTATTCGATTTTTCACGCGAGCGTGAAAACCTAAATCCCTTTCTTTAGTGTATAGAGTATCAATTAACTAAGTGGCTGCTGTTTCCTTGGAGCTGTTAATGGAACTTATCTTTCCGAACACTAGAAAAACCGATAGGACAAGCGTAAAAGTTGAGGTTAAGACTTGGGGTTTCAAAACTGACCAATGACTTATCAGTATTCTAATCATTTCAAAATGGACCAATTCTTGTTTGAAGTGATTTCAAACATTTAAAATTATTATCTGTATTTTGAAAGTTGAATCATCGAGAATTACTGCCAAATTAAAAGACAGTAATTCGGTCAACAGATTTGTAAGATCTTAAAATCCTTTAAATATAAGGCTTGCGGAGCGAGGTTTGAATCCTGCCTCGGTCACGAACAAACAATTCCATAAAAAAACGCCTAAGCAGTGCTTGGCGTTTTTTTATTGGGATATTTTTGTATAGAAAGAATTCAAAACTCAATACGTCAAGGTGTTATACCCCTTGGCCTGCAGTTGCAGGATTCTAACCGACCAGGTGGGTATAGGTTCCAAACCATCGAACAATTTGTCCTTTGATACCCCCAATTTTTCCATGGCCACACTGCAAATGCTTACACGTACCTTGCCCTTGTATTTTTGAAAAAAGGTTTCCAGTTCGGAACCCTTGACCAAATCGGCGACTACCTTGCCCTTAACAACAACTTCGTAATCCTCGATTTCAACTCCACTTTCAACCAAAAAATCATACATACCCAACGCTCCTTTAAAATGGCGCTCATCACTTACTCCAATGGCGAATTGTTTGGTGTTTTTTAAATCGTTCACCGTTTCGGCATTCAATTGTTCCTGCCCAATGGCATCCAGGTTGGAAAATGTAGCTACGGCAAAAAATATGATTAATGTACGTAAGGCTCTCATTATGTCAAGTTTTTTTATAATAATTCTTTAAAAGTACAACTATTGACTCGCATCTTTTACGATAATTGTTTTATACATGCTTATTGGTTTGCCATAAGTGGTAAATCCGTCCAGAACCACTTCGAATTCACCCGTAAGGTCAGAGGTGTAGAACTCAAATTGCAAATCAGGATCCTCTACCTCAACATGCGGTTCCCAAAGCAGAATTCTTCTATAATCGGGAATCTGTTGATTATCCTCATTTTCCATGATATAATCCTGTTTGAAATAGTTCTTTTTTAGCATCGGTTTTTCTATGGGCACATTAATGCCATGGGCTGGAGCATAGTCTTCAAAAAAATCGCCATCTATGGTCTTGACCAACATCATTCCCTGGTATTGCTCACCCGCCATTCTAAATTGATCTCGCACCAAACTGATGGATGCTATTTTTCTGGCATCAAATTCCTTTATTTTTTCATGATTCGGGATAAAAACACCGTCAATCAAAACTATGGCCGGAAAAACGTTGGCTTCTTCATTAAAGGTTTCAAAATCTTGGGCAATACGGATGTAATCGCTACCTGATCTGTTATTTCTATACCCTGCATAATTAAGGATTTCCACAAGCGTCTCCTGAAAGGTGGGGAAGCGGGTAAAATCGTTCAAATAGAGTGTCTCTGCCATCCCCCCTTCAAACGGGTCTATCGGGTCACCCAAAAGAACGGAGTCCGGTTTTACGGAGAAGAATTGATTTTCCAACTGGTTATGGATGCTGCGCCGTTCTATGGCATCCGTGTATTCCGGCTTTAGGTAAAATTGACCAAAGGCCAATCCAGAGACATCCAGATGAGGCACTTTTCCCAGTGAGACCTCTAAATTAGATGCATCTTCATTTATCTGTATCACGGCCCTGTCCTCCTTATAATCTTTTCTCAAATAGGTATAAAAGTTTCCGTTACTGTCGGTGGTGGCAAATTTTAACAGAAATTCCTCACTCGGTACAGAAACCACTACGTCGGCACCCTCCACCGGAGTTCCGCTGCCATCGGTCACTTTTCCAAACAATAACTCCCCACGCTGTTCCGGTAAAAATATACTGTCTCCCACCGTTTTGTCCGTATCTCCTTTTACATCCAGATAATTAGTTGCGTAGGCCATGGCATTCATCGCTGGTTGCACTTCCATTTCACTTTTCTTTTGGACTTTGATGGTATAATTGCCGTGGCCCAACTGCCCTTTGTAGTTTTTAAGGTTCACCACCACCTTCGCCCTTGTTCCAAAAACCTCTCTTTCCATTTTTAGCTGCACCACAGATGAGTCTACGGGTTGAGCAACGGACACATCTTGATTCGACACCATGGCTTCTGAATCATCGGGCAACAAGGAGGACTGATCGACCTGATAGGGGTTGATGATGACCAGATCATCTTGGAAGACCTGCTCCAGCCCATTGTTTTTCATCCATTGGGTATAACCGAGCAATTTATAGTTTCCTGAAGGCACATCGGTATTGATAAAGAAATCGCCTTGTGATTTCCCTTCTTCAAGTCGCGCCTTTTGCTCCACAATATATTCCCCTTGCTGATCGACCAAGGCCACATAACCCACAAAACTCACATTGCTTGCCCGATTGGTGCGTGCGTTGAAGCAATAAAACGCATAGTGCAAATATTCTCCCGTGAACATCAATGGGCCGGTATGGTGCAAATACACCTTTTCTTGCGGAAGGGCCTTTAGGTTTTCCAATTCCTCAAGATTGCTTATCACATATTGCGCATGGGCGTTCAAAACCGATGCTGCAAAAACCAAAAGTATTATCCATTGTTTTTTCATGAGCTGTGTTTTTTAATCTATCCAGAAATCGGGTTTTACATTGGATCCCACTACATTGCAATCCCCGCATATGGTGGGGACCACCAAATATGGACCATTACATGCAGCTAGACCCGAATTATCCTGATAGTATTCCACTAAACCTAACTTTATACGTTCAATTAACGGCTGAGGGCATGCATCGCCCCCTGATGGCGGTAATGGTCCGTCCCTTTCTGGATTTCCAAGGAGCGGGGCTACGGGATTCTCGCAATTGACGATTCCAAAATAAGGGGGAAGCGACTGATCGGGGAACAAATCATCAAAATTAAAGTACAAGCGTTGACTCACCTCTGTGCTTACGTCAAAAAAGCCCACCACAGGGACATTGCCGCTCGTGCTGTAAACGTTTCCTTCCAAACTGCCCGGTTGTACTTGACTAAAAAGCGATTCACTTTGTGAAAATGCCACTAGCTTTTCATAAAAATCAAAGGCCTGCCTGGATACGCCCCTTTGTTTGACCAAAATACTGTATCTATGGGATATGATCGGATTATCAACGCCAATAAAGCGGACCATGGTCCTTTCCGCCCTATTTCCACCAAGTCTGTTCCCGTTCAACAACACTTCTCCCGTGGAAAGGTCGGTCCTAAAACACACCTGCTCTTCCCTGGCCCTGGGCACCAATCGTACGTCGGGATACAAAATCTCCTCGATATTGCCAAGATCATCATAAATAACCTCCGTTTGATCCCGTATGATTTCAAAATCAAAAGGGGTCCAATAAGGTGCAATTATTTTATAGGTTTCCTCGTAGGCATACCTTAAAAGCTTGTCGCCATCGGTCGGGAAGGTGGAGTCCACAAAAATACCGACACCTTCGAGTCCGGAGTCGCTGACCGTTCGCTCGGCATATATATTTTCAATGGTAGAGGTCTGCGGAAGCAGCATCGCATCGGACTCATATGCTTCCCCATTGGAGGTGGACACGAACAATTGATAGGAAACATTGGGCATTGCCGCAAATGGGGCCAAGGATTCGTAGGTGCCGTCTTCGGTTTCTTCAAAGTCGTAAACCGTACCATTGCCTGCACGAATTTCGACATCTGCGCCGCTTTCGAATTGGGGTCCAAGACCGCGCTCTATTATAATGGGCGTGTTCACGTTAAAAAGTCGTTCTTCCTCCACATTTACCGTACTGTCACTTTCCACCCGTTGCATTCGGCTCAAGAAAACCTTTTGTGTGGTCTCCATATCGGTAATATTTGCCTCTACCACCAATGCGCCCACCATACTGGTATCCGAAAGTATGTCGGAGGTGGCATCAAAAGGTTCTACACAAGCAAAAGCCATCAATAAAGCGACCCAACCGTATATGTTTGTTCTGCAGCTCATTCTTCCACCCAAAAATCAGGTTCAACATTATCGCCCAACAGCGTACAGTCTCCACAAATTCTTGGAACAACTATGTAAGGACCCGGACAAGTGGCATTGGGTGCCAAGTCTTCATCATAGGGTGAATAATAAGATATGGTACCTATATTTACCCTTTCTATTACAGATTCCGGACAAGGGTTCGGTTCAGGAAATTGGGAACAATAGGATGGATGTGACTCCGGAATTGAGGTTAAATTGCAGTCGAAAGGAAAAGGTGGCAGTTCTTCCTCGGAAAAAAAATCTTCAAAATTGAAGAACAATCGCCTATCCGATACACCAACGGCATCCACATACCCCAAAACATCTTCGCTTGTACCGTCTTTTCTTTGAACGTTGGCATAAAGAGGCCCAGGTTGAATCTGGGAAAACACATTGTCCGATTGCGAAAAATCATCCAGGGTCTCGTAGAAGGAATAGGCATCGGCAGACTGCACCTGTTGTTGTACCAGAATACTGTATCGTTCTGAAATGATGAAATTGTCCTTGCCAATAAAGCGCACCATATGCTTGGAAATGTTACTCCCAGATGCACCGGAAGTACTCAATTGTTCTATTGAAGTTGATGGAACGGTATTGTAACACACCCTGTTCTCCACTTCTTTTTCCACTACCTGTAAATCGTATGTTGGCACCGGGAGGGCACAAGGGTCGTAATTGGTCAGTACAAACTCTCTGCTCGACCAGTTGGGAGAAACTATTTTATAGGTTTCTTCAAAAGTATAGCGATAAAATTGAGGGTTTCCTTGTGTTGGCTCACTGTCCACATATATGGCAACTCCTTCCACTCCGGTATCACTGACAGCTTTTTCAGCATACACATTGGTCAATTGCGACTTTCCTTGCACGCTCAATGGGTCGGAAACATATTCCCGTCCATTGCCCGTCTCGATCTCCAAGGTATAGTTTACCCCCATCTCCAAGGCAAAGGGTTGATTGGAAAGATAAGTGCCCTCATCGCCTTCGGTGAAATTGAATTCCACACCGTTGTCGCCCAGGACTCGAACCGTGGCTCCCCCTTCCATATCAACGGAATCCACAGGTCGGCTACCCAAAGGAATATAAGGGTTATACACCGTGTCCGTCTCCAAATCCAACCGCAGACTGCTCCTGCTCAAATACACTTTTTGTGTGATGAGCTCATCGGTCAGCACAGCTTCCACCACCAGGGCCGGCTCTTCTTCTTCATTGCCCAAGGTTTGAATATCCAATTCGTCCAAACATGCACCAAGAGATGTCAGGAAGATGATTCCCAAAATTAGGCGATATGTAACTTTAAGAAATTTCATCAAAACTTAAAATTATAGGTAATGGAAGGAATGGGCACCGCAAAAATGGAACTCTGCAATGCTTTGACCTCCCCATCCTCCGTTACAAAAAAGACCGAGTAAGGGTTGTTCCTGCCCAAGACATTGTACACTTGGATGGTGATAAAGCTATGGGCCAGTTTGTTCTTTTTGTGGTTTCCCTCAATATTGATTCCAAGGTCCAAGCGATAATAATCGGGTATCCTGAATTTGTTCCGATCGCTAAAGACAACGTAATCCGAATTGTTGAACCTAAAGGTTCCCACCGGATAGGTGATCGGTCTTCCGGTTTGATAGGCGAAGTTCATGGATACGCTGTACCGCCTGGTAAACTTGTAATTGGCGATGACACTCAAATCGTGCGGCTTGTCAAAATTGGATGGGAAAAACTCCCCATTGTTGATGCGTTCCTCACTGGTCTCACCGTCAAATTTATATAGGGAACGGGAATAGGTATAACTCAGCCATCCGTTCAGGTCGCCTTTGTTTTTCTTTAGAAGAAATTCCACCCCGTAGGCCTTCCCTTGTCCCTGAAGCACTTCGGTCTCCACATTTTCATTGAGCAACAGGTCGGCACCCGTCTTAAAATCGAGCACATCATCCATACGTTTGTAGTAGCCCTCCAAGCTCAATTCGAACATATTGTCATTGAGGTTTTTAAAGAAACCCAAAGTGGCCTGATAGCCTTTTTGCGGCCTGATGTTCAAATCCGAGAGCTTCCAGGTATCAATGGGCGACACCGTGGTGTTGTTGGAAAGGGTATGGATAAATTGATACGAATTGTTGAAGCTGGCCTTTACCGAAAAATCGGGGGCGAGCAAATATCTGGCAGAAATTCGTGCCTCCGGGCCTCCGTATGTTTTGATGAATTCGCCGCTGTCATAGCTTATGGTGTCCTGAACCGTGGATTCACTCTTTGGCGCCCCTTCCTGATAGGTATTCTGGGTTCCCGGGCCCATTGCGGCATAAAAAGCATAGCGTGCGCCCACATTGAGCAAAAGCTTGTCGGAAACCTTGAATTCGTCCCCGATGAACAAGGCTCCTTCCAAAGCTTGCTCACGATCTATGGAAATGGGTTCCACATTGGATGCACTTCCTTTGGGCTCAATGCTTCCCGGGTCCACCGAATAATATTTTCCGGACAGACCGTAATCAAGTGTATGGGCATCGTTCAAACGGGTGCGCAACCGGTATCTCAGTTCCGATTCATTTATGGCATAGTTCAAATCAAAATCACTGTTCCCCTCGTCATCAAAGTCAATTCCAAAATTGTAGTTGCTATTGCTTCCCGTGAGCACCCCGGTACTTTTCTCGCTCAGCTTGTGTGCCCAACGTACAGAGCCCAATCTGTTGCTGTAATTGTACAGCGAATCGGAAGTGATGCTAAAATTGTCCTTGCTGTAATAGGCCGTACCTCGGATTTCACTGTTTTCGTTGAACCTATGGTGGTATTTTATGATCCCGTCAAAGAATGAAGCTTCGCTGTTGCTCAAGGATTCCTCGTCCAGAATCTTCAATATCCAATCGGCATAGGCGCCACGTGCACCAAATATGATGGATGAGGTGTCCTTTTTTATGGGGATCTCGAGCTCCAAATTTCCCGTGACCGGGCCTATGGAGCCCTCCCCCTTGATTTTTTGGGTATCCCCATTTTTGGTTTCGATATCGAGTACCGAGGAAAGCCGCCCACCAAATTCCACGGGGGGCGCACCTTTGTAAATGTTTACTTTTTCTGTGGTAAAAGGGTTCAAGGCCTGGAAAATCCCGAAGAAATGGGTCGGGTTATAAATTACCGCATCGTCCAGCAACACCAAATTTTGGTCCGTTTTTCCACCACGAACATTGAGTCCCGTGGCTCCTTCGCCAGCCGAGGAAATTCCGGGCAAGGCCTTGGCCACCTCTAAAATATTTCGCTCGCCCAATACCAGGGGGATGTCCTTGGATTCTTCAGAGGTTATCTCTTCGTTGCCGGAAATGGCATCTTCCACATTGCGAACTGCATCTGCCTCGACTACCACTTCTTCCAATTGCTCCAAACTCTCCTGCAATTGAAGATTCAAGGTTCCATCGTTGTACATGATGACCTCACGATCCGTGTCTTGAATTCCCATGGCACTTGTTGAAAGGATGTTGTATCCCGCCGGCAGTTCCAGTTCATATGCGCCCTGCTCGTTGGTGACGGCAACACGGCCGCCAACCCTTATGGCCAAATCGGGTATGGGGGCACCTGTTTGGGCATTCACAAGGCGCCCCGACAATGTATAGGTCGGTCTCAGATTTTGCTCGTCCGCCCTTCCTATCCGCACCACGGGAAATTTTTGAGTGGTTTGGGACACTTCGTCATTATAAAATGTTGGGGGAGGCATATTTCCTTGAACTTGTACAGCATTTGTGCTTTCCAAAGTGTCTTTTGTTTGATAAAAACTAGGGGGGAGTTCATCATAGATAATCGTGTTTTGTAATAAAAACACCCGTTTCTCTTCTTCAAGAATGTAAAAATTAAATGGGGTATCGGAAAGAACGACATCCAAAATTTCGGAAACGGTAGTATCTTGAAAATTCTGTTCTACCTCAATATTTTCAATCCAATCATCGAGGTAGAAAAAAGAATAACCGGATTTGGCCTGCAATTCCTGGAAGAATTCAGCAGGAGTTTTTGAATCTGCCGAAATGCTTATCGGCGCATTTTGTGAGAATGTAAACTGTGCCATCAAAAAAAAGGCAAATAAACTTCCCTTCTTGAGAAAACAATGAAATCTTTTAAAAAGTGTCAATGGTTTATTGAATTAGCGTGTAACAATTTAACAATAATTCAATAGGTTGCTTAAATTAGCGTACTAAATATTCGTTTTTTAAACTAAAAAAAGAGAAACACTAAATTTTCGTCAACAAGAATATTAGATTGCAAAAAGAATTGTCTTTAATACAAAAACCAACTAAACCAATCTCATGAAGACGCCAAAAACCAAGACTATTTTATTTGTTGCACTGCTTTGGGGCATCTGTTCCTTCGCCCAAATAGAAAAAGCACCTCCAAGGGCCGAAGGTGATGGGCCCTGGTCGCAATTGATCATACGCGGTGTTACCGTAATCGATGGAACCCTATCTCCCCCTATCGGCCCCGTGGACATTGTAGTGGAAAACAACAGAATCGCTTCTGTGGAAGTGGTTGGTTTCCCAGGAATGGACATCAATCCGGAGCGAAGACCAAAGCTAAAACCCGGCGGAAAAGAGCTCAATGCTGAAGGTATGTACTTGCTTCCAGGATTTGTGGACACCCATGCGCACATTGGCGGCAGTTCTCAAGGCACTCCAGCAGAGTATGTGTACAAATTATGGTTGGGCCATGGCATTACCACCATTTGCGACCCAGGTTCGGGCAATGGCATCGATTGGGTACTGGACCAGAAAGAAAAAAGCAACAAAAACGAAATTACGGCTCCAAGAATACAAGCTTACACTTGGTTTGGAAGCAATTTGAACGGCGAGCGCGGAAGAGGAGATATTACCACTCCCGAAGCTGCCCGTGAATGGGTAAGGGACAATGCCAAAAAAGGTGCGGATGGCATCAAGTTTGGTGGAGGCCTACCAGAAGTGATGACAGCCGCATTGGACGAAAACAAAAAAATGGGACTGCGCTCCAAAACCCATCACGCCCAATTGTATGTAGGTAGATGGAACGTATTGCACAGTGCAAGAGCTGGACTAACCTCCATGGAGCACTGGTACGGATTGCCCGAAGCTATGTTCGATGACAGGACGGTTCAGGATTATTCTTTGGACTACAACTACCAAAATGAACAAGACCGTTTCGGCGAAGCAGGACAATTGTGGAAACAAGCCGCCAAACCATTTTCCGAAAAATGGAACGAAGTAATGGATGAACTAATTTCCCTAGATTTCTCCCTTTCACCAACAATGGTTATTTACGAGGCCAATAGAGACTTGCAAAGAGCGAGACGGGCCGAATGGCACGAAGAATACACCCTGCCTTCGCTTTGGGAATTTTACGCTCCCAGCAGACAATCGCATGGTTCCTACTGGCATTATTGGGGCACCGAACAAGAAATTGACTGGAAGGAAAACTATAAGCTTTGGATGACTTTTTTAAATGAATATAAGAATAGAGGTGGTAGAGTTACTATTGGCACAGATGCTGGGTTTATTTATCAATTGTATGGTTTTGCTTACCCAAGAGAACTGGAATTGATGCGCGAAGCAGGCTTTCATCCGTTGGAAGTGATCAAAGCGGCCACATTGAACGGAGCTGAAGCGCTTGGCCTGGATGATAAAATTGGCACCATTAAGGTAGGTAAATTGGCCGATTTTGTGATTACCGAAGAAAACCCGTTGGAAAACTTTAAATCACTATATGGGACAGGGGCAATTCAGCTTCAAAAAGACAATACTATTGAACGCGTTGGCGGTGTTAAGTACACCATTAAGGATGGTATTATTTATGATGCCAAGCAATTATTGGAAGATGTAAAGAAAATTGTAGAGGAAGCTAAGACTGAATCCAATTATGAAATTGTTCAGCCAGGAATGAAACCTTAGCAATCCATATATTGTCAATGAATCAAAATAGAGCGGCAACGTTAAAGTTGTCGCTTTTTTTAACCTGCTATTGCTCCAAGGAATCCAAAACACGTAGTGCCTCCTTCAATTCCAATTGTAGCCTTTCGTTCTCCAAAATATACTGTTCTTGCAATTGGTTCAATTTTCGCTCGAATTCATCCGCGGGAACATATTCTGGTTTCAAAAGGGTCTCATTCAAAATACTGATCAATGTGAACAAAAAACTGACCGCTACTGCTACAATAAGCCCTACAAGCATCAGTTTTTCGCGTTTTACATCAGGGGTGTTCCGCTTCAGTTGCTTCTTTTCCTCCTTGGTCATTTTTGGTGTACCCGACAATTGCCCTAAAAATGCATCCCACTTTTCCTCTTCTTTTACATAAAGATTCATAAACCCTCCCTCATCCAAGAAATCTTCTGTACTTGGCGTAGAAGCCAGCATAAAGATATCCATTCCGTTTCCACTCATTACATCCAGTAAATTGGGGTCGTACGCTTGAATTTCCTCCACCAGTTTCTGAACGTATTCCAAACTATAGTTAGGTCTCAAAAATTCATCGTAAAGGGTTTGGATCTCAAAGTAGTCGCTTCGATCCAAAGCATATTCCAAAAAACGATCTTTTAGTTCAGCCTTAAAAAATTCACTCATTTTTCAGAATGGGTGGTTAGTGGGTTGCTTTTTTGATTGTCGCGGCTAAAGTTAAAGAATTGGGGGAGGCAGATGATTCTATTCAAGGTAAAGAATTCATAAACTTTATTTTTAAAGTTTTTGGAAACAGTTTTTCCAAGGCTAATCCATGGTTAAGGTCAGCAAGCTAAACGATTTCTGCACTAAGACCCGCTTGTAATAATTTGCTGCATTTTGGCTTTAGGGCAGCATACTCACCTGTCTTTACTGTACACTTGCCTTTGTAATGCACGATCAACGAACATTGTTCCGCTTGTTCGGGGGTATGTTCACATACATGAATCAAGGTTTCTATTACGTGGTCAAAAGTGTTGACATCGTCATTAAAAAGAACTATTTCGTGCTCATTTATGTTCTCCTCTTCCAAGAGAACATCTTCCAACTCTTTTTCTTTAGTACCCATATCAAACCAAGTTTACTATATTCTAATTTACATATTTTGCCGCAATCCAGTTATTCTTCTCCAAATTTTTTACAAATTCCAAACCGTAGGCGCCACATTTTGAAGAAATTGTATCTAAATCGTCTAAATAGAATCCACTTAAAAATAAGGTTCCTCCTTTTTTAAGGCAATTGGCGTATACAGGAATATCCTCCAAAAGAATGTTTCTGTTGATATTGGCCAGAATTATATCAAACTTTTTACCCTTGAGCAAACCGCTATCACCCTGAAAGACTTTTATATCGCCGCAGTCATTTCGTTCCACATTTTCCTGGGTATTTAAAAAACACCATTCATCAATATCGATGGCTTCTGTATAGCCTGACCCCCGTTTTTTTGCCAAAATGGCCAACACGCCCGTTCCGCAGCCCATATCCAAGACCGATTTTCCTTCAAAATCATTATCCAAAATATGCTGTAGCATCATATGGGTGGTTTCGTGATGCCCTGTTCCAAAGCTCATTTTGGGTTCTATCACAATATCGTAATCTACATCGACAGCTTTATGAAATGGTGCTCGGACCATGCATTTTTCACCCACCAAAATAGGGTGGAAATTCCTTTCCCATTCCGCATTCCAGTTTTGTTGTTCAATCGCTTTGCTGGTCCAGCTTATTTCAAAATTTGGATTTTGAAACACAAAGAGGTCCTCCAAGACATCTTCTTTCCATTCGGATTTTAGGATATAGGCCAATAGCCCCGTTTCATTTTCTACAAAACTCTCAAAACCCAATTCCCCCAACTCCGCAATCAAAATGTCGGTTGCGGGTTGTAGCGGGGTTATTTTAAAATCGTATTCGAGATAAACCAAGGACATTATTAAATTGCCTTGATGATATCCGTAAAGTCGTCTGCCTTCAATGAAGCACCACCGATCAAACCACCATCAACATCAGGTTTTGAAAAAATCTCGGCTGCGTTGGCAGGTTTTACACTTCCCCCATAAAGTATGGAAACCTCATCAGCAATGGATGAATTAAATCCTTCGGCAATTGTTTTTCTAATGAACGCGTGCATTTCCTGGGCCTGCTCTGGACTTGCAGTTTCTCCTGTACCAATGGCCCAAACTGGTTCGTAGGCAAGTACTATTTTGCTCCAAGCGCTGGCATCCAATTCAAAAAGTGCATTTTTTAATTGGCTTTCCACAACGGCAAAGTGGTTGTCGGATTTTCTATCTTCCAATTCTTCACCAAAACAGAATATAATTTTCATATCCTTTTCGATGGCTGTTTTTACTTTTTTGGCCAATAATTCATCGTCTTCACCAAAGTACGCGCGTCTTTCGGAATGACCTAGTATTACAACATCCACACCCAAGCTAAGCAACATATCGGCTGAAATTTCTCCTGTGAAAGCGCCACTTTCCGCAAAATGCATGTTCTGCGCAGCAACTTGTATTTTGGAATCTTGAAGTGCCAACTTTGCGGCTTGAAGGTTCACAAACGTAGGCGCTACAATTACATCGGCATCGGTATCTGGCAGTTTGGCGGAAAGCTCGGCCAATAACTCCTCCGTTTCCTTGATGTTCTTGTTCATTTTCCAGTTTCCCGCTACAATCTTTGTTCTCATGTTCTTTGTTATTATGTTATACTGTTTGGTGTTCGGTGTTCGGTGTTTGGTGTTTGGTGTTTGGAGTAAAACATTAATCCTTTACTCTTTTGTTGAATTTTTGCCCCCTTACTTTGGTGTTTCGAAGGTAATACATAAATGCCCCTATTTGATTGGCGCAATGTTCTGTCAACTCTATAGCTCTCTGATAATCCTCATTAGATATTAACTTTTTATCAAACGAGCGATAAAATTGAGATTTTAGTTCGGCACATGAACCTTTTGAAAAACTCAAGAAATTATGAAACTCTTTATTACCTCCCCTTCCAAAGCCTTCCGCAATATTATCCATAACCGAACCGGAACTCCTCTCCACCTGATTGCGCAATGCATAGTTGCTTCCCAATTCTGTTGTCTGAAAAAAATTTTCAACCAGTTGACATAGTTCCCTGGAAATTTTCCATACTTCCAATTCTTCAAACCTATCTATCCTTCCCATATCACATTAAAACATTTTAACTGAAAAACAACAAACATCAAAACTTAAGTTCGTCAAAATCGTTATAGTGCACCTTTTGTTGGATAGTGCCTTTGTTCAGCACCAGAATAGCTGGATTGGAACGAACTATGGTCTTTAAGGTGGTCTCATCGGTAAAATAAAACTCGAAATCCAAGCCGTAGGTATTTATCAAATTACTGGCCATATCACTACTCGAAGCGGACATGCCAATGACTTTGTACCCTTTCTGTTTTGCTTCGGCGGTAACTTTGGCAACTTCCTCAAAAGCTTCGTAGTTACTTTTTGCCATGTCATAAGCTATCACCATTACCAACTTATCTTCCTCCAGTAATTCAGATGCATAGTCCTGGCCTTCTTGTTCAACGGTGAAATCGTGGATGGGAGGTTCATATCCTTCTTGGATCTCGGTTGTCTCCACATCAATAAACTCGCCATCTACCGTTGGGTAATTACCTTGCGTAATGTAAATCTGCTCCTCTCCATTCACATTGAAACGCCACGCATACTCGTAAATAGGCTGCGGCGCATTTTCGGGAACAGACATTCCTTCTTGAATATTAGTGCCAATTTTATAGGGCCTAAAATCCACCGAAGGTAAATGGGCCAAGACATGATTTGCAAACAGCATACAGGCCAACAGGGCCACGCCGCCAACAATCCAGTTGGTCTTGGGGTTGAACAGTGGGGTAATATATTTTCTACCAAAGAAAAGAATCAAAATAAATACCAACAGAATAACATCTTTGGTATAGGATTCCCACGGTGTTAGTTTGATGGCATCCCCAAAACACCCGCAATCCGTTACTTTATTAAAGTAGGCCGAATAAAAGGTAAGAAAGGTGAAGAAGACAATCATGAGCAAAAGGCTCCAAACTGTAAATTTTGGTTTAAAGCCTACAAGTAACAATACGCCCAAAATCACTTCAACAATTACTACAAAAATGGATATCCCCAGTGCCAATGGCGTTAAAAAAGTCAAATCAAGAACGCTGGGGCTAAAATATTCTTCCAGTTTAAAAGAAAATCCCATGGGGTCGTTCAATTTTATCAATCCACTGATAATGAACAGCACCCCTACTATAATTCTTGATATCCAAACTAAATATTTCATATACTATCAAAATAATTTTTTCAAGAAACAAAAAACGCCGACCTGACACGGATTCCACCAATTTTCACCAATGTATAGGAAGCCATAGACACAATATGTGATTGATGATAAACCCAACCATCTTCTTTTGTCTTTGCTCTTGTCTCTTTTCTCCTATATCCACATTGCTCTGTCATGCGCTATTATTTGGATTTTGGTGCTTGGATTTTGGAATTTTCGCTCAAATGTATGAGCGCAAAAACCGCATAATTAACCATATCCTGATAGTTGGCGTCCACACCTTCGCTCACCAAGGTAGCGCCTTGATTGTCCTCAATCTGTTTTACACGCAACAACTTTTGTAAAATTAAGTCCGTAAGTGAACTTACCCGCATATCGCGCCAAGCTTCACCATAGTCGTGATTTTTGTCCTCCATCAATTTTTTGGTGATAGCGACTTCCTCATCATAAAGGACAATGGCTTCGTCGGCATTAAGGTCTGGCTGCTCCACTACCCCTTTTTTGATTTGGATAAGTGCCATTATGGAATAGTTGATAATTCCGATAAACTCGGAACGCTCATCCTCATCCACTTTCCTCACCTCGTTCTGCTGAAGACTTCGAATGCGCTGTGCCTTTATAAAAATTTGGTCTGTTAAGGATGGTAACCGTAAGATTCGCCAAGCGGTGCCATAATCCTTTGCTTTTTTTAAAAACAATTCCCGGCAAGTCTGTATCACCGCATCGTATTGTTGGGAAGTATGGTGCATGTATTGTTGCTAATTTGCGTAAATTTCGTCCAACTTGTTTGTGCCCGAAAGCACTTTGCCAAAGATAATGAAACCCAACAAAGCAGATATTTTTTATGACCATAAACTGCAAAGGTGAACTCGTAGACCTAACATCGCCCAAAGTAATGGGCATTCTCAACCTTACTCCCGACTCTTTTTTTGATGGTGGAAAGTATAAGGATGAAAGCTCCATACTCACGCAAGTGGAATATATGCTCGACCAGGGCGCCGCTTTTATTGACATGGGTGCTTATAGTTCAAGGCCCGATGCAGACCATGTTCCAGAGGATGAAGAATTACAAAGAATGATTCCTGTAATCGACTTGATCTTGAAAAACTTTCCGGACACCTTGATTTCGGTGGACACCTTCCGAAGTAAAGTTGCCGCTGAAAGTATTGAGCATGGCGCAGCAATCATCAATGACATTGCCGCGGGGAATTTGGATAAAAATATGTTTGCCACCATTGCAAAACATCAAGTGCCTTACATTATGATGCATATGAAAGGTACACCACAATCCATGCAGAAAGAAGCTACCTATGATAACTTGATCAATGACCTGAGATTCTATTTTTCAGAAAAAATACAAGAGGCCACTTCCAAAAAAATAAACGACGTCATCATAGATCCTGGGTTTGGTTTTGCCAAAACCACGGCTCAGAATTACACCCTTTTACACCATTTGGATATGTTCCAAACCCTTGGTTTGCCCATTTTGATTGGTTTAAGCAGAAAGTCAATGGTGTATAAAATCTTGGAGTCTTCACCACAAGAAGCATTGAACGGAACAACAGCACTCCATACAGTCGCCCTTTTAAAAGGCGCCAACATTATTCGGGCCCACGATGTAAAAGAAGCGTCAGAATGTGTTAAACTTGTGGAAGCCTTAAAAGCGAACGCACTCTAATTTGAGGTTCTTCTATTTTTGCTAATTTTACAAAAACGCTGCGGTTGGATTTTTTAAACTTTCTCGAATTTAAGATTACCGATGTCATCGACATAGTCCTCGTGGCCGCATTGCTCTATTATATCTACAAACTGGTCAAGGGTACAGTGGCCATCAACATTTTTATTGGCATCGTGATTGTTTGGGCCTTATGGAAACTTACCGAATTGCTTCAAATGAAAATGATCAGTAGTATGGTGGGCGGTTTCATGAACATTGGTTTGATAGCCTTGATCATCGTTTTTCAGCAAGAGATTCGAAAGTTTTTGCTGATGGTCGGCTCCACCAACTTTGCATCCAAGCGTAATATTTTCAAGCATTTTAAATTTCTGAGGCAAGAAGCCATTTCCACTAGCACGGATGTGGAAGCCATTATCGGGGCCTGCGAACGTATGGGCACTTCTAAAACGGGAGCACTGATTGTAATAGAACGAAACAACTCCATGGATTTTGTGAAATCAACAGGGGACTCCATGAACATAAAGGTTACCCAACCCATATTGGAAAGCATCTTCTTTAAAAATAGTCCCTTGCACGATGGTGCCATTGTGATTCAGGATAATTTTATTACCGCAACACGAGTCATTCTTCCTGTCTCCAACGATCGTAACATTCCCCTACGTTTTGGGTTACGCCATAGAGCCGCCGTAGGCATTACCGAAAAAACCGATGCACTTTGCTTGGTAGTGAGTGAAGAGACGGGATCCATCTCTTACATTAAAAATGGTGAGTTTATTCCTTTCAAAGGAAGGGACGAGTTGGTAAAACGTATTAAAAAGGATTTGGAGCAATGACCTGCAAAAATTGTGACGCAAGACTTCGAACAGATTTTCTTTATTGTCCAGCTTGTGGCGCAAAAGTGATTCGCAACAGAATTACCGTTAAAAATCTGTGGGTCGATTTCTTGGAAAGATATTTCAACCTCGACAATACTTTTATAAGAACCTTTGTCCATTTGTTCACCAAACCCGAAGTGGTCATCGAGGGCTATCTGCAAGGGATTCGCAGAAAATACCTGAACCCCATTAGCTATATTGGAATTGCATTGACCCTTTCAGGAATTATCGTGTTTCTGATGGCCAAATCCATTGATTTTATGCAATTCGATGTTTTCGACACAGGTGCCCAAACCGTTTATCAAGAAAAGCTTATGGGCTTTATCCTGGATTATCAGGCTTTAATTTTCTTGGTTTACATCCCTTTAATGGCCATATCCGGCTGGTTATGTTTTGATGAAAAGAAATACAATTTTGCAGAGCGAATGATCATATTTATGTATGCTCTTGCCCATTTTAGCCTTTTTATCTTTATTCCGTCGGTATTATTACTTCTCATCATTCCAGAGCACTATATTACATTTTCTTTGATTGCTTCTTTGAGCATGATAGTGTATTCTACCTATGTAATAATTAGAATCTCCGGCTCAAAAGGTAAAGCCCTTATAGGTCGGTTATTTGTGTTCTATGTGATTTTGTTTATTCTTTATTTGTTCACTTCAGTACTGATACCTGTGATTATGCTATTGACAGGAGAAATCACCCTACAAGACTTGGTACCTCCTCAAAACTAAAATTTAAAGTCATCAAGCAACCTCCTCGGCCAAGAACTGGGCGTTGTAGAGATCGTTGTAGTAACCGCCTTTTTCGAGTAGTTCCTTGTGAGTTCCGGTTTCAATGATTTTACCCGCATCCATCACAATGATTTTATCTGCTTTTTTGATAGTGGCCAAACGGTGTGCGATTATGATCGAGGTCCTGCCTTCGGTAATCTTGTCCGTAGCCTGTTGAATCAACATCTCGGAATAGGTGTCCACGGAAGAGGTGGCCTCGTCCAAAATCAAAATACTTGGATTGCTTACATAGGCCCGCAAAAAGGCAATCAATTGGCGCTGACCGCTGGAGAGCATGGCTCCGCGCTCTTTCACATTGTATTGGTAACCCCCAGGCAAAGTTGAAATAAATTCGTGCACCCCGATTTGCTTGGCCGCGGCTTCGATTTCTTCAGTAGTAATAGACTCATCACGAAGTGAAATATTATTTGCAATAGTATCGGCAAACAAGAAGACATCTTGCAATACAATGGCGATATGGGAACGGAGTGATCTTAAAGTATAGTCGTCCAAACAAACACCATCCACCAAAATTTCTCCTGAATTGATTTCGTAGAATCGGTTGAGCAAGTTGATTATGGTTGACTTCCCGGCCCCAGTAGCACCCACAATGGCAACAGTTTCGCCTGCATTTACATTAAATGAGATTCCGTGTAGCACTTCTTCATCGGGTACGTAGCCAAAACGGACGTCCTTAAATTCAATATCTCCTTTCACGTCTTTTTTCTCGACCGTTCCGTTATCATCAATATGGCTATCGGTATCCAAAATTTTGAAGACACGGTTAGCCGCCACCATGCCCATTTGCAAGGTGTTGAACTTATCGGCAATCTGACGCAGTGGTCGGAAAAGCAAGTCCATCAAGAAAAAGAAGGCCACAATGGCCCCTTTGTTGTCCATCCCTACATTCTGAATGTTCTGAATCACGCCAAAATATACCACCAACCCAATACCAATGGAGTTGGATATTTCAGCAATGGGGAAAAATATAGAGTTGTACCAAACGGTCTTTAACCAGGCATTTTGATGTTTTTCGTTGATGACCCGGAACTTTTCCTTTTCAATTTCCTCACGGTTGAAGAGTTGCACAATCTTCATTCCCGCAATACGCTCCTGCACAAAGGAATTTAGGTTGGATACTTGGGCCCTCACCTCCACAAAAGCTACTTTCATAGCTTGCTGAAAGAGACGCGTAGCAATCAAAATAACGGGTAGAATAGCAAATACGATCAATGCCAATTTCCAATTAATGACCACCATAATGATGGCTGCTGACAGCATTTTAAGGGCATCGGCAACGATCATAAAAAATCCTTGGCTAAAAATTTCCCCGATTCGTTGCATATCAGCAACCGCTCTAGTGACCAAAACTCCTATGGAAGAATTGTCGAAATAGGTCATTTTAAAGCTGGTCATCTTTTCAAAAAGATTGATTCGAATATCCCGAATCACCGATTCTCCCAATAGGTTCGCATAATAGTTGAACAACAATTGCGTAGTAACCTGACCAAGTAGAAAGGCCAACATCAACAACACATTATTGAGCAATTGTCCTGAATCCTTACTCTCTAAAGATTCATTGATAATGGTTTTTACCAATAACGGAATCCCAATGGCAAATGCTGCGGACAAGACAGCCACAATGGCTACCAACCAAAAAATGCCCCTATAGGGTCTGGTTCGTGAAAAAACCCGTTTGAACAATCGAAAATCAAACGCTTTTCCTACATCATCCTTTTTGTTCATCAAAAATTTCTTTTGGATATAAAACCTTGGTCAAATATAATCCTTTTGCGGGGACGGAGGCGCCTGCCTCTCCCCTATCTTTACTTGCAATGACTTGATGGATGTCCTCGGGAGGCATTTTCCCTATCCCCACATCCAACAATGTGCCTACTACGGCGCGAACCATATTTCGCAAAAATCGGTCTGCGGTGATGGTGAACATCCACTTGTTATGATCAATTTCCCAGCGAGCTTCGCGAACATCACAATTGTATGTCTTTACATCGGTGTTGGATTTGGAAAAACATTCAAAGTCAATGTATTCCAATAAAATTTTGGACGCTTTGTTCATAGCATCCACATCCAAAGGATGTTTTACAAAATGGGCATGATCAAAAAGAAATGGGTCCTTTTCCTTAACCAACCAATACTCGTAGGTACGTTCCAAGGCATCAAACCGCGCGTGCGCACAAGCAGCAACTGGATGGATTCCTTGTATCGCAATATCATCGGGCAAAAAGGCATTCAATCGGTACACCAAATCGGCAATATCGGTGATGGGATCAACATCAAAATGACCGAACATTTGCCTTGCATGCACACCGGCATCTGTTCTTCCCGCCCCTACCACTTCCACTTTTTCACGCAGCAATGTGGACAGGGCCCTTTCCAAAAACTCTTGCACGGTTATGGCATTGGGTTGGTTCTGCCATCCGTGGTATGCTTTTCCGAAATAAGAAAATTGGATAAAATATCTCAATGGGATCACTTACTTTTAGGTCGATAAAGATAATTCAATACTTTCCAACACAAATTCAACCTTTGGTTTTTAGCATATTTTTAGCGAAATGACAAAAATTTTATTGCTTTCCGACACGCACGGACACATGGACAAAACCATTTTAAAATATGCCGCACAGGCTGATGAAATTTGGCACGCAGGCGATATTGGAAGCTTATCCGTCACAGACCAATTGGAAGCTCTAAAGCCTGTTCGGGGGGTCCACGGCAATATTGATGACCATGTGGTTCAAAAGGAGTTTCCAGAAAACAACCGATTTATGTGCGAAGGGGTCGATGTTTGGATCACGCACATTGGCGGTTACCCCAACCGATACGATGTTCGTGTGCGGGAAGAAATCCGAAACAACCCACCCAAACTTTTTATTTGTGGCCATTCCCATATTTTAAAAGTGATGAACGACAAAAAGCTCAAGCTTTTGCACATGAACCCAGGTGCCTGCGGCAAACACGGCTTCCATCAAGTGCGCACTATGCTACGTTTTGTTATTGATGGCGACAAGATTTCCGACTTGGAAGTAGTGGAACTTGGAAAACGATAAAAAATGAAAAACTATTTGCTTATACTGGCAATCATATTTGGAGCTTGTAACGGTACAACTTCTAAAAAAGATGCTGTTCCATTCCAACCCGAACAAGATTCAGTTTCACTTTATATTTTAGGTACCGTTCAAGATGGGGGCAGTCCACATATAGGATGCCAAAAATCGTGTTGCTCCGAACTGTTCAAAAACCCTGACAACACTCGAAAGGTTGTTTCCTTAGGTGTTGTGGACCATAAAAATGATAAAAGCTTTCTTTTTGAGGCTACTCCGGATATGCCATCACAGTTGAAACTTTTAAAGGAACATGCACAGGGCAGCAAAGAAACTCCCGATGGTATTTTTATGACCCATGCGCACATTGGCCACTATGCCGGTTTAATGTATTTGGGCCGAGAATCTCTGGGTGGCAAAAACATACCTGTTTACGCCATGCCACGAATGAAGATGTTCTTGGAAACTAATGGGCCGTGGGAGCAACTGGTAGAATTAAACAATATTGATATTCTCCCAATTCAGCATGAAACCAAGGTCGAACTTACCCCAAACCTTACAGTAATCCCCTTTACGGTACCGCACCGGGATGAATATTCGGAAACTGTCGGCTATAAAATTATCGGACCCAATAAATCGGCTTTGTTTATTCCTGATATTGATAAATGGTCCAAATGGGAGAAGGATATTGTAACGGAAATACAAAATGTGGATTTTGCATTTTTGGATGCCACATTTTTTGATGGTCCGGAAATCAACACAAGAAATATTGCTGAAATTCCCCATCCGTTTGTGTCCGAAAGCATGGATTTGTTTCAAAACCTCCCTCAAACTGAAAAATCCAAAGTGCATTTTATCCACTTTAACCACACGAACGCACTTTTAAATCAAACTAGTGATTCCTACCAAAAAGTTCTGGACGCCGGTTTCAATGTATCGGCTTTCAACCAACAATTCAATTTGTAGGCCAGTAAACATAAAAACCCCGGCCGAAGCCAGGGTTTTTTCGCACTAATACTACTAAGATGTTAGGTTCAACGTAAGCGATCAACAGATTTTACAAGATCTTCATCCTTTTTGATAGCCCTGTTGGCCAGGACCAGAAAAACGATAGAAAATACAGGAATCAGCATCCCAATACCCTTCTCAGAAACTATAGTTTCTCCGGATAAGCTTAGCGATCGATAAACGAAAAATCCTAGTAAAAAAAGGTTCAATATCATATTCAATCTGTTTACCACAAATTGATTTTGTCTTTTCTTGTACAATACAATCGACACCACGGCCAATACCGTTACCACATAAAAAACGAGGCTTACGAGTACTTCATCTTGGGCAAATACTTCTTTTCCGCCTACTTCCACCCATAGATTCAGAAAAAACGGAAGTATGCCAGAAACTAGGCCCACTATCAGCAAATAAAACGTTTGTATCCGTTGAATCATTGTGCAAATTGATTTGGAATCGCAAAAATAGGCGTCTTTTTGATAAATTAAGGCTTATTCTTAAAAAATAATTTGTAATATTGTCTTGTTATTATCAAGCACCTACCTCGGAATTCTTTTCTCCAGTAGTATCCAAAGATAACTTTACTTCATATTTAGAATCACAAGTTTAACTTATTTCATTACTTAATGTTCGAGATTTCAGATCTAAAAGCTAAAAAGCTTCCTGAGTTGCAAGAAATTGCTAAGGGTCTTAATGTTCCCAAATTCAAATCATTAAAAAAGCTGGACCTGGTATATCAAATACTGGATCTTCAAGCATCCAACCCTAAGGCTGTCGCAGAAACTGTTACATCAACCGCGGACGAAAAACCAGCTCCAAAGCCCAGAAAACCCAGAGCTCCGCGCCCTAAGGCCACAGAGTCAAAAAGCACAGATGGCGACGCTCCTAAAAAAGCGCCTCAAAAAAGGGAGCCCAGAAGCAAAAAAGACGACTCCAAACCACAAGGAAGACCTCAAAAAAAGGACAACAAGCCACAGGACAACAAGTCGCAAGACAATAAGTCCCATAGCAACAACAGTCCTCAAAAGAGCCAAAACAACAACAGGAGAAACAATCAACACAACAAGCCCCAGCACGACAAAAAGAACAGCAATTATGACAAGGACTTGAGAAATAGGTACAAAGAGCCTGAATTTGAGTTCGACAGCATTATTGAGAGTGAAGGTGTACTGGACATTATGCAGGATGGTTATGGGTTTCTAAGATCTTCCGATTACAACTACCTGTCTTCTCCCGATGATATTTATGTATCCCAATCACAAATTCGATTGTTCGGACTTAAGTCCGGGGATACGATTTTAGGAAATATTAGACCTCCAAAAGAGGGTGAAAAATATTTCCCACTGATCAAAGTGAACAAAATCAATGGACTGGACCCGCAAGTGGTTCGGGACAGGGTAGCTTTTGAGCACCTTACCCCATTGTTTCCAAAGGAAAAGTTCAAATTGGCGGAAAAACAAAGCACAATTTCCACAAGAATCATGGACTTGTTCTCCCCTATCGGGAAAGGACAAAGGGGAATGATCGTTTCCCAACCCAAAACAGGTAAGACCATGTTGTTGAAGGATATTGCCAATGCCATCGCTGCCAACCACCCGGAGGTTTACCAAATCATTCTTTTGATCGATGAACGTCCAGAGGAGGTTACCGATATGCAACGTAATGTACGTGGTGAAGTAGTCGCTTCCACTTTTGATAAAGAAGCCACTGAGCACGTGAGGGTTGCAAATATTGTTCTTGACAAGGCAAAACGATTGGTGGAATGTGGTCATGATGTAGTGATTCTGTTGGATTCCATTACCCGTTTGGCCCGTGCCTACAACACTGTACAGCCAGCTTCTGGTAAGGTATTGAGTGGTGGTGTGGATGCCAATGCGCTACACAAGCCAAAACGTTTCTTTGGTGCGGCACGTAACATTGAAAATGGGGGGTCACTTTCCATCATTGCTACGGCATTGACCGAGACTGGATCTAAAATGGACGAAGTTATCTTTGAGGAATTCAAGGGTACTGGTAACATGGAACTTCAGTTGGACAGAAGGATTTCCAACAGAAGAATTTTCCCTGCCATCGACCTTATTTCTTCCTCAACACGAAGAGACGATTTGTTATTGGATGAAAATACCATTCAACGTATGTGGATCATGCGCAAATATCTTGCGGATATGAACCCGATTGAAGCAATGGAGTTTATGGAGCAACGTATAAAGCAGACCAAAAACAACGAGGAATTTTTGCTCACAATGAACGAGTAAAAACCCACAACCCTCTACACAATAAGATTACAGGCCCTTCAAATTTTTTGAAGGGCTTTTTGTTGAGTCATTTTACAGAAAAGGCATATCTTTATTTCGGTTTCCCCAAAACTGAACTTTAAATACCTTAACTATGAAAAACTACCGAAAGACTGCAATTGCCTTTATTGGAGTCTCTTTTTTGCTTATTGGAGCTTGCCAACAAGGACCAAAAAAAGAAGAACCGACCAAACCCGAGCAGGAAGAAGTATTGCCGCCTGAAGGCATTATTTCTTTGGAAGAGTCCAAATCCCTGTATGACAATTATACCAAAAACCGTGTTGGTATGATAGAGGAATATGAAGCGGAACGCAGTCCTGACAAAAAACACATACCCGCCCGTTTTACATCTTTTACCTATGGACAAATGAAGGACTATATGGCCTACGTTGAACAAGAAGCTGAAGAAGCAGGGGTCAAAGTAGCCTCTCTCCGTTTATATTTTGCCAACTATCCGGACAAACCCGATTTTCCTGATGGCAAAAAAGTAGTGCACCCCAGACAGAATTCCATTTTTATTGTACCCACTACCATAATGGATGGCGAAGAACGTGGTTTCTATATAGATGCAGATGGAAATGCAAAACCTATTAAAGGGGTTGTTGGCAGCTCAGAAACGGGAGAGAACGGCGAACCCAACACCTCACAAGCTAGTTTTGCTCCAAGTTTTTTTCAAAGCGGCAGCAAAAGCTTGAATCTTAACCATGGTACTTCCGGACCTCCACCGTACACAGATTTCTAATATTAGGGCTCTATGCCAGAAGATCTTATCAGAATTTTAAAGGATCATTTTTATATACCAATTTATTTTTTGACTTGGTTAATATCGGTTATTAGATATAAAAGGTTTTATGACACGCCTTTAAAATATCTACCGATGCTAATAATCTATACCTTTTTTACCGAGGTATTGGGTTATTTTATTAAGTATAGCAATGAATTCCTATTCTTCTCTGACTCAAGATATGCATGGCATAATGTAATTATTTTTAATATTTATCAAATAGTTTTCTTTCTCTTCTTTTTTGAGGTATATCGAAAAGTTTCGCTAAAAGAGCTAAACAAAAAACTGATTCGTTATTTGAGTATAATTTGTTTGGCATCATATATTGTAAATGCCATAGTTTACAATCCGTTACACAATCAAATGACCTATGCCCACATTATAGGTTCATTAATGATGTTATTTATATTGGGATCGTATTTCAGGGAAAAATACTTAGAGAAAATACCGCATTCTCTAAAATACAACCTGATGTTTTGGGTCAGTGCTGGTTTAACGATTTTTTACTCATTCTTTCCAATAATATTGATTATTTATCTACTTGATCTTAACATTGGAATTCAAATTTATTTTAGGCCATTGTTGCTTACTGCTATTGTTTTAATGTACATTCTGATAATTATTGGTTTAATTGTTGGAAAGCGAAAGGCTTTTCGATAGCCAACATCCTCCTAAAAAGTAAGCCTCCCTTTTGGGGAGGTTTTTTTTGCTATTTTTATCAACCCAATAAAAGTTGGGACCATACTGCTAGTGTGAGCGGTTACCACGCAACAATGGAGGAGTTTTATAATTTTATTTCCAGTCACTACATTTTGCCATTCTACTTCCTTGTTTGGATTGCAGCTATGGCACGCTATCGCACTTATTTCGATACTCCCTTAAAATTTTTCCCCATTTATTTAATGTATACCTTTTTAACGGAGTTGTTAGGGTATTTTATAAAATTCTATGATGAGTTTCAGGTGGTCAGTGATAACCAATATGATTGGTACAATGTGATTGTTTATAACATCTATTCCGTAATCACTTTTTCCTTCTTCTACTATATCTATTGGCAAGTGGTAAAACAAAAAAAACATAAAGATTGGATTAAAATCGGGGCCGTGGTAAGTTTATCCAGTTATATCATTAGCCTATTTTTTCAAGACCCGTTTTATTCCAACCTTTACTATGCGGACCTTGTTGCATCCATGATACTATTGTGGAACATATACCTTTATTTTAAAGAAATAAAAACAGAATCTTCTCCTTACCCCTTAAAACATAACCTGATGTTCTGGACGAGCTTGGGATTGGTCATTTTCCATTTGATTTTTCCATTTCTCCATATCATCGGCTACGAAGCCCCGGAAATTTGGATAGAGTACCGTTTAAGACGCGTATTGAAGATATTGATCCTTCTTATGTACGGTGGCTTTTTAATTGGTGTACTGGCCCACAGAAGGAAAGCTTTCCGGTGAAAAACCAAAACCTCTCAAAAATAAAAACGCCTCCAAATTGGAGGCGTTTTTAATATTGTAAAGTAATAAAAATTACTTTGCTGCAACTTGAGTCATCAACTTGCTCTTAAGGTTTGCCGCCTTATTGTTATGAATGATGTTTTTCTTGGCCAATTTATCAATCATACCAACTACAGTGGGCAACAAAGCTTCGGCAGCTTTTTTGTCTTCCTCGCTACGTAACTTTTTAATGGCATTACGCACAGTTTTATGCTGATACCTGTTACGCAAACGTACTGATTCGTTTCTTCTGATTCTCTTTAATGCTGACTTATGGTTTGCCATTGCTTAAATTTAATTCTTTCTAAATATTTTCTTTGTAGCCCGTAGGGGAATCGAACCCCTGTTACCAGGATGAAAACCTGGCGTCCTAACCCCTAGACGAACGGGCCATTATTTCAATTTCAAAATTTTAAGCTACAAAGTTAGCTTTTTTAGCTTAAAACTCTTCTTCGTAGCCCGTAGGGGAATCGAACCCCTGTTACCAGGATGAAAACCTGGCGTCCTAACCCCTAGACGAACGGGCCGTATGGTTGCATAATTGCGGATGCAAAAATACAACTATTTTTAAGTCTTGCAACAGTAATTATTATTTTTTGCACCCTCTCTAGTAGGCCTTTGCAAACAACACCCGCTGAACAGATGATTTTCCTGTCACTATACACCTTCCTTCTTCCTTTTCCGCATCCAAGGGAATACAGCGAATTGTAGCCTTGGTCTCATCTTTTATCCTATCCTCGGTCTCCGCAGTTCCATCCCAATGCGCAGACACAAATCCACCTTTTTCTTTGATCACTTTTTTAAACTCATCATAGGAATTAACCTCGGTAATATGATTTTTCCTATAATCCAGTGCTTTATTAAAGATGTTTTCTTGAATCTCATCCATTAGAGACACTACTTTATCCACCACCTCATCGGCTTTTACAATTTCCTTGGTCAAGGTATCTCTTCGCGCCACTTCAAAAGTTCCATTGGCCAAATCCCGTTGACCTACCGCCAAACGTACCGGAACACCTTTCAATTCATATTCATTGAACTTAAAACCAGGTTTGTGTGTATCTCGGGTATCATATTTTACGGTAACCCCCTTATCACGTAATTCCTTCACCAACGGCTCCACTTTTTCCGAAATGGCATCCAATTGATCCAGTCCTTTATATATAGGAACAATTACTACTTGAATTGGCGCTAATTTAGGAGGCAGTACCAAGCCGTTATCATCGCTATGAGTCATTACCAAGGCTCCCATCAATCTGGTGGACACTCCCCAAGAGGTGGCCCAAACAAATTCTTGCTTACCTTCTTTGCTGGCAAACTTTACATCAAAAGCTTTAGCGAAATTCTGACCTAAAAAGTGCGAGGTACCCGCTTGCAAGGCCTTTCCATCTTGCATCAAGGCTTCTATACAATAGGTTTCCTCTGCCCCTGCGAATCGCTCACTCTCCGTTTTGGTTCCCTTTATCACCGGAACACCCATATATTTTTCAGCAAATTCGGCATAAATGTTCATCATGAGCTCGGCTTCTTCCATTGCCTCTTCTTTGGTGGTGTG
The DNA here is from genome assembly GCF_040148835.1 of Allomuricauda sp. NFXS6. Lineage (NCBI taxonomy): Bacteria > Pseudomonadati > Bacteroidota > Flavobacteriia > Flavobacteriales > Flavobacteriaceae > Allomuricauda > Allomuricauda sp. NFXS6. Next base: position 265,706 of record NZ_JAGEMG010000001.1, read on the forward strand.
CGCGGTGTGACCCTCTTGCCATAAAAACTCTGTGGTCCTTAAAAAAAGGCGCGTTCTCATCTCCCATCGCACTACGTTGGCCCACTGATTTATTTTAAGTGGCAAGTCACGATAAGATTGTACCCATTTTCTAAACGTATCCCAAATTATGGTTTCGGATGTTGGACGGACAATAAGCTCTTCTTCCAACTTGGCATCTTCATCCACTACTATTCCACTGCCATCTTCAGCATTCTTTAATCGATAATGGGTGACAACCGCACATTCCTTGGCAAAACCTTCCACGTGGCTCGCTTCCTTGCTCAGATAGGATTTTGGGATAAATAACGGGAAATATGCATTTTCGTGGCCGGTTTCCTTGAACATTCTATCCAATTGCCCCTGCATCTTTTCCCATATGGCGTATCCGTAGGGTTTGATCACCATACATCCCCTAACCCCTGAGTTTTCAGCCAAATCCGACTTTACAACTAGTTCGTTATACCATTTGGAATAATCTTCTGCTCTGCTCGTTAAATTTTTACCCATGTATTGAAGTTTGGCACAAAACTTGTGTCTTTAGTAGTGAAATGATTGGGTAAAACTAATTATTTTTAGTATGTTCAACAATAAAAATTGCGCCATGTTACAGTCTTTACTCCATAAAAAATTACGAACCCCTTCCATATTGATGGTCACTGCCCTCTTTATGGCTTCTTGTGGTTCCTATCAGCAAGCCTCTTATTATGATGACGGCATCTATTCTTCCAATAACCGTGTTGTCGGTGTTGAAAAGAAAAACGCCCAAGCTGTCAGAATAGAAGAGCAAGAAAATAATATCTACGGAGACTATTTTGGTGACAAAGCAAGCGAATATGGTGAAATTTTGGACAGTGAAGTTTTTACCGATGTCGATAGTTATTCGAGTCAAACGCAAAACGATACGATTCCTTATGGCGAACAAACCGATTACTTCGCCTATAATAACAATTACACTGGCAACCCTGGTTGGGGAGACAATCCCACCAACGTTTCTATCAACGTCTATGATAATAGCTGGGGCTGGGGCGCTTGGAACGATCCTTGGTTATGGAATACTGGCTGGGGCTGGGGTGGATATTACGGCTGGGGCTGGAACAACCCCTGGAGATTTAACCGTTGGGGCTGGAATGCTGGCTGGGGCTGGAATACCGGATGGGGTTGGAACGCCGGATGGGGCTGGGCTGGTGCTGGCTTCGGATGGGGTGGATACTACGGCTGGGGTGGCTACTACGGTGGTTACTGGAACCGTCCCTACTACAACAGAGGTTATTATGGTGGAGGTTACGCCTACATGAGAGGACGTAGAGGTTATTCTTCCCGCATACCAGGAACCACACTTTCGTCTAGAAACAGTGGATACACCAGTAGGTTTAGAAATAACAGTGGACGTTCCAACAACAACGTTTCCCGTAGCAATAATTTGGCCAGCAGAAGCTCAAGAGGCTATAACAATAGGTCAAACGTTAGAAGGTCTGTAAGCGCAGACGCCGTTGCCAGAAATAGAAATTACAGAACTAGCAGAAGTACTAGAACTTCTCCAAATTATAGCGGAAGTTCCAGAAGCAGCCGCTCATATGGCACCACGCCTTCCACAAGAAGCAGTAGAAGCTACAATAGAAGCAGTTCTTCTTCCAGAAGTTATTCACCGAGCAGTAGAAGTTACAACCGTTCTTCCAGTGGATCAAGTTCTAGAGGGTACCGCAGCAGTGGTTCTTCAAGAAGCAGCAGATCTAGCGGCAGCTATAGAAGTTCAGGAAGCAGCTCTCGAAGCTCAGGGGTAAGTAGGTCTTCAGGAGCATCACGATCCTCAGGTGTCAGCAGATCGTCTGGGGGGTCACGTTCTTCCGGGGGGTCACGTTCTTCGGGAGGTAGTAGAGGTGGTCGTGGCGGCGGTAGACCATAATTCCCACAAACTATTTTGATAAACAAAAATCATAAGAAATGAAAAGAATCTCAACTTTCATAATGGTATTGGCATGCACTTTCGCTAGCGCACAGACCATTGATGACGTATTGCGCTACAGTACGGAAAACCTGCAAGGGACCGCAAGGTTTCAAGCTATGGGCGGTGCATTTGGAGCCTTGGGCGGCGACTTGTCTGCCTTAAACATAAACCCGGCAGGATCTGCGGTATTCAGTTTTAGCGAGATAGGATTCACGCTTTCCAATTACCATAGAAACAACGATGCCCTATACGGCAATACCATAAGCAACACCACCTCAAACTCTTTGGATTTTAACCAAGCGGGCGGGGTGTTCGTATTCAACTCATCGACCGATAGCCCTTGGAAGAAAATTGCATTGGCTTTCAATTATGATTTGGTACAAAATTATGACAACGAATTTATCGCAAGAGGCAACACACCTGTGGGAATTGACAATTATTTCCTCAATTTTGCCCAAGGAGAGCCATTGGGGCCATTGCGCACCCAAGAGGGAGAATTTATCGAAGATGCCTATCTCGATATTGGAGCCAGCCTGGGGTACTCGGCACAACAAGCGTTTCTTGGTTTTCAGGCTGGGATAATCGAGCCTGTTGAAGACGATGATGCAAACACCTCATATTTTTCCAATGCACAATATGGAAACGTTAACCAACGCTATCTGCAGAACACTTCCGGATACAACAGCAAGTTCACCTTCAATTTTGCCACGCAATATGAGGACAACCTGTACATCGGTGCTTCCTTAAACTTCCATAATGTGTTGTACGATAAAGTCACATACTTGGACGAAGATGGTTATGACATCGACTCCCCTATCCAGTTTGCATCTTTTGACAACTTATTACATACAGAAGGCTATGGTTTTTCATTTAGCTTAGGAGCCATTGCCAAAGTAAACCAAGCAATTCGTTTAGGAGGCAGCTACCAGTCACCAACGTGGTATACGTTGACCGATGACACATCTCAGCGCATCAATTCCAATTTGGCCGTTTCCGATATAGACTTTATCAACTTTGGCATTGTTAACCTATATGATGAATACCGCATAAAAACACCCGGAAAGTATACCGGAAGCTTGGCGCTGGTATTTGGAAAGGAAGGTCTTATCAGTTTAGATTATTCTTACCAAGATATGTCCAAAGCAGAGCTTAGGCCTACCGGCGACCCAAATTTCGCTTCAGAAAATGATTTTATAGGAAGTACACTTGGCGCTGTAAACTCCTTTCGCCTTGGAGGAGAATACCGCATAGAGCAAGTTAGCCTAAGAGCTGGTTACCGCTATGAAGAAAGCCCCTATGCCAACAGTGATTTTGTTGGCGACCTTAACGGATTTTCCGCAGGTATCGGATATAATTTTGGAGCAAGTCGATTGGATTTGGCCTACAGCAGAACGGAACAGGACACGAATTCCTACTTTTTTGATGGAGGTATTGACAGTGCAGCACTTGTAAATAGAAGAAATACCAATATAGCGTTGGGATATACCCTAAAGTTCTAGAATAATACTTAATAAGAGAAGGCTACCTAAAATGTAGTTTCGTCAACCTGAACTTGTTTCAGGTTCTCATAATAAACGTGATGAGATTCTGAAAATGAACTCAGAATGACGTATTCAATAAAGAAATAGCACGAAGGCTGGAAGAAATTCCGGCCTTTTTTTTAGCGAACAAGTGAAAAGTGTCTTCGAACCGACTTGGCGACCATCACCCCCTCATTGTCACGTTCATATTCCAATCGGAACCAATAATCGGAAGACGGCATGTTCCGCCCGTTGAAAGTACCATCCCATCCAACATTCACATCGATTTGCTTTAATAGTTTACCAAAGCGATCAAAAATATAGACCATTGGGTTCACAAGTTCCTCAACACCATAAACCATCCAATTATCGTGGACACCATCGTTGTTCGGAGTAAAGAACTTGGGATAACCTACGACCAAGAATTCAATAGGTTCTGTGGTACCACAACCATTTTTATCATTGATCACTACCGTATTTATTCCAGGAGGAACATCTCGAAAAACAGGATCGTCCTGAAATTCACCCCCATTTATAGCGTATTCGTAGTTGCCATCACCCAATGGAACTATCTCAACATTGTACGGGTCGGTTTGGTCGCTGTTCACAAAATCATCAATAACCCGAACTTCATCCAATTCCGGTACTCCGTAAAACGTAATCAATATATCATCTGATATAGTAGTCCCAAATGTTGATTCGATGGTGACACGATAACGCCCTGAATTTGGACTTGATACCGTTAACTCGGTTTGACCAGCCCCAGTGGCCAAAACCGATTCGTAAGTACCATCGTCATCCGCGTCCAACTCCCATGTAATATTTGCAATACTTGGTCCTACAGGTGAATTCAATGCACTGAGCACAATATCCGGATCCCCCTCGCAGGCCACAATATCAAACCCTAAAAACTCATCACGGAGGGTACAATCCAAGGCATTATCTTGATCTTCATCTACAGAAGTACCAGTAAAAGTCAACATAAAGGACTCAGGTTCATCATCAAAGTTGGTATTGTAGTTATTAATGTAGAGATAGTAGATTTCTCCCTGTCTTACATTCAACCATTCATCATAAGTGTTCTGACTTCCTTTTACAAAAGGAGCTCCCTCTCGACCATCAATGGGATTGACACCTATACCTGTGTAGTTGGTTTCATTATACTCGTAATTACATCGAATGGGCTGAGCACTTCCATCCCCAATTATCGTACAAAAATTTTCGTTGGAAGTTTCATCAAAAGGGCCGTACAGCGCAAAATCCCACTCTGCGGTAACAGGGCCTCCAGCATTTACGGGCAATGCTTCAATATCAAAACCAATTTGACCATCCGTACCTGCTCGAAACACATACCACTCTGTATTGTTCTCAATATTGGCCGAGCTCACACTTCCCTTTTCCAAACAACCTGTTTGGGTGATTACCTCTGGATCAAAATCGTCAATATCGCCACTACCATCAGTGGTTCCCAAAATGGGCGCATCGGCACAAACAGGAATTGCTGTTCTACAATCTGGGGAGTTTTGTGCGCTAACTACTTGGAATAGAAAAAAGCAACAGATAGCGCTAAATAGAGCTCTCATAGAATTTTGGGGCTATTGGTTATGCTACTTATAACCATTATAACTCTCGAATTCCAGGTTTTAGTATGTGTTCATCGAAGAAATTTGCACATAATCGACCAACGGACAACTGCTTACCGCCTTAATGAAAAATGACTCTGTAAATATTTGGCAAAGGTTCGGTTGCCATCATTATCAACATAGGATAACTTGAACCAGTAATCAGTGGATGGCAAAGGTTTTCCCTGAAAACTTCCGTCCCATCCAGAATCAAACTCGGTCATTTGTTTGATAAGTTTTCCGTAGCGATCATAAATCGTAACAATCGGTGAGTCTAAGGTGGAAAGACCTTCAATTTGCCAAGTTTCGTTCAGTACATCACCATTGGGTGAAAATATGGCCAGATATCCTACCACCACAATATCTTCCTCGACCACACCACAACCATAGAGATCTCGCATGCTCACTGTATGCACTCCCGGAGGAACACTGCTAAAAACATTGCTGTTTTGATAATCGCCGCCATCCAAACTATATTCATACACACCATTGTTTTCCATATTGATGGTTACCGTATTGTTGGCACTCATATCTTTGACATCAATACTTGAAATCATCGGCATTGTGGAAACTTCCACAAATACCGTTCTGCTGGCTTCGCAAACCATTCCGTTGGATTGATTGGTTACCGTCAAAGTATATTCTCCTGCTTCGGAAACCATAATGGACGGTGCTTGTTCCCCCGTACTCCATTGATAGGTATAGCTTGTATCGGGTTGGGTTTCGCCAATTTCCAAACTTCCCACAGCCTCACATAGCACCGCTTGTTCATCAAAACGCAACACTGGGGTTTCAATGACATTCAAAGCAAAGCTTTGGGAGGCATCATAACATTCGGGATTTGCCAAAGAGGTGGTTCGGACGTAAAACGTTTCGGAAGCGCCAGTCAACATATATTGTTTTTCCAAAGGATGAACCCCTGCATCTGCATCGGTTTGTGTACTGTGGTAACTGACCACAAAATCATCTGGGTCCATACCTCCTAATGATTCGATATTCTTACTGTTCAAATCAAAGGTCATATCAACCTCATAACAAAAAGTTTCATCCGAAACTGTTCCTGTAATCGGCACCTCATTAAAACCAACTTGCACATCGCTAACAATACGTTCTGCGGATGTAGCTACCACGACACGGTATTGCCCAGAATTTTGAACGTTTTGTGTTGCCCCATTGGCGCCCGAAATCAATTGATAACCACTTCCTGTATCGCGGTACCACTCGTAACTGATTGCTCCTGAAGTAGTAGCATCCAAAACCACATTATCTCCCTCACAGGCAGCTATTGGTGGCCCCAACAAGTTGCTTACTATGGAACAATCCAAAGCATTATTCGGATAGTCTACCCAAATATTTCCCGTAAACTGAATGGAAAACCCTGAATTTAAGTTGCTGAAATTATTGATAAAAAGGTAGTAGTCCTCGCCTGCTTCCACTTGAAGCCAATCCTCGTAGTGCACCGAATCCTCATTGCCCGTAGGGTCTTCCCCTACTCCGATAAAACTGGTGTTTTCGCTATTATCAAAAAAATTGCAGCGAACAGGTTCCCCTAAATTGCTACAATCACTCGAACGGTAAAGCGCAAAATCCCAATCTTCGTTACTGTTGTGACCAATATTAAAGCCCAACTGACCTGCCTCTGCGGTCGTGAATCTATACCATGCCGAATTTGATTCAATGGCACCCGTAGTAGTCTGTTCCAAACACCCGCTGGAAGCTGCACCATTAAAATCATCGGCACCCAAACCATTGGTTCCGCCATTGATGGGTGTATTACTGCATATGGGAATTGCATCCGCACAATCTTGAGCAACCTGCGTTTGCGCAGTCTGCCAAAATAAAAGTAATAATAAGGTCGTTGCGAAAGCTCTAAACATAAAAGACTGTAGGTTTGGGCATTATAAAAGTACCGTGCTATCTGCCTTAACAATAATTTATGTTGTCAAACCCTTGATACCAGATGTTAAATCGGTCATTAATGTATATCTTTGCTCACTTTAAGCAATAGCTATGAAACTAGAGCAGGCATTGGAAGAACAATATGAAGAAAGAGGAAACGACCACGTAGGTTCCTCATCGGATACACCATTAAGAGAGGATGCTTTTGTATTGAGCGACGAAGAAAAAATCGAAAGAATACAGAAAAGTGTCAGGGAAATTATGCTTACCCTAGGCCTCGATTTGGATGACGACAGTTTAAAGGGTACCCCAAAACGAGTAGCCAAAATGTATGTACAGGAAATTTTTGGCGGATTGCATCCTGATAGAAAACCAAAATCGTCCACTTTTGACAATAAGTACAAGTACGGCGAAATGTTGGTGGAAAAAAACATTGTGGTTTACTCTACCTGCGAGCACCACTTGCTACCTATTGTAGGACGGGCGCACATCGCCTACATTTCCAACGGAACTGTGGTTGGCCTTTCCAAAATGAACCGCGTTGTGGATTATTTCGCCAAGCGACCTCAGGTTCAGGAACGCATGAACATCCAGATTGTAAAAGAGCTTCAAAAAGTATTGGGCACAGAAGATGTTGCCTGTGTTATCGATGCCAAACACCTTTGTGTAAATTCCAGAGGAATACGCGATATTGATAGTAGTACCGTAACAGCAGAATATGGCGGAAAGTTTAAAGAAGAAGCCACACGAAGAGAGTTTTTGGACTACATCAACTTGGATACCGAATTTTAAACACCAACCGTTTAAATGCAATTGTACAAAAACCAAACCTTACGAATCCATAATTCACTTACTGGAAAAAAAGACGTATTCGAACCCATAAACGAAGGCCACGTAGGCATGTATGTCTGCGGCCCCACCGTTTATAGCAATGTGCACTTGGGCAATTGCCGAACCTTTATGTCTTTTGATATGATATTTCGTTACTTCAAACATTTGGGGTACAAAGTGCGCTATGTTCGCAACATTACAGATGCGGGGCACTTGGAAAATGATGCGGATGAAGGTGAGGACAAAATTGCAAAAAAAGCTAAACTGGAACAAATTGAGCCTATGGAAGTGGTTCAGCGTTACACCGTTGACTTTCACAACACCCTCCAATTGTTCAATTTATTGCCACCCAGTATAGAGCCTACGGCCACAGGTCATATTATAGAGCAGATTGAGATCATCAAGGAGATTCTTGAAAAAGGATTGGCCTACGAAGCAAACGGTTCGGTTTATTTTGATGTGGTCAAGTTCAACGAAGACCACGATTACGGTAAGTTGAGCGGTAGAAAGTTGGAAGATATGATTACCAACACTCGCGAACTTACCGCACAAGATGAAAAAAGAAACCCACAGGATTTCGCACTTTGGAAAAAAGCGGAACCCCAACATATTATGCGCTGGCCTTCCCCGTGGGGAGACGGATTCCCAGGATGGCATTTGGAATGTACAGCCATGAGCACCAAATATTTGGGCGAGACTTTCGACATTCACGGAGGAGGAATGGATCTTAAGTTCCCGCACCACGAATGTGAAATAGCACAAGCGGAAGCCAGTACCGGAAAATCACCCGTAAACTACTGGATGCACGCCAACATGCTGACCTTGAACGGTAGAAAAATGTCCAAATCCACGGACAACAATATTTACCCTGCCGAGATTTTTAGTGGGAACAACAATATTTTGAGCAAACCCTACTCACCATCCGTGGTTCGGTTTTTTATGATGCAGGCACACTACACTAGTATTTTGGACCTTAGTGATGAAGCCTTGCAAGCCTCCGAAAAAGGATACAACCGCTTGATGGATGCTCTCGAAAGTATTGACAATCTCAAAACAGGCAACAAATCAGATTTTGATGTAACAGCTTGGAAGCAGAAATGCTACGATGCCATGAACGACGACTTCAACACACCGATTTTGATTGCGCAGTTGTTCGAGGCCGTGAAACACATCAACCTGATCAAAGAGGACAAAAAAAGCATCACAGCCGACGATAAGGAATTGTTGGCCGATACCTTAAATGCCTTTGTTTACGATGTTCTTGGCATTGAAAATCAATCCATGACAAAAGATGATTCCAATACACTCAATGGAGTGATGGAATTATTGATCGATATCAGAAACGAAGCTCGAGCCAAAAAGGACTTTGCAACTTCTGACAAGATTAGAGATCAATTGGTTGACCTGGGCATTCAAATAAAAGATGGGAAGGACGGAACTACGTTCAGCATCAATTAATTTATCAACGTTCCTATCAAGAAGCTGTCTTGTGGAACTTTAATGTACTGAAAAGATGAAAAAAATATTGATAGCGCCATTTGTACTATTGGTCAAGTTTTATCAATATTTCATCTCCCCTATGTTTCCATCAAGCTGTCGTTACTCCCCCACCTGCTCGCAATACACTTTGGAAGCTTTAAAAAAGCACGGACTCTTCAAAGGAGGATGGCTCTCCATCAAAAGAATAGTCAGTTGTAACCCTTGGGGAGGAAGCGGTTATGATCCCGTTCCCTGAAAATTGAACTTTAATTAACACCCTGCAACCATTGAAAGTAGTTATATTAGTCCCAAAATTTATTTAAATGTACTTCCTAGGATTTGACTGGAACCCCGAAGGAACCCTTTTTAAACTGGGTTTTTTGCAAATAAAATATTATAATCTACTATGGATTGCTGCCTTTGTTCTCGGCTGGTTCATTATGAAGAAAATCTTCTTGAACGAAAAGAAATCCATGGAAAAACTGGATTCCCTTTTCATTTATACCGTGGTCTCCATTATGTTGGGGGCCCGTTTGGGACACGTTTTCTTTTATGACTGGGACTATTACAAAGAGCATTTGGCGGAAATTCTGTTGCCCATTCGCGAAAGTGCCGACAGTTCACTTTTTGGTATCATAAATGGATATGAATTTACAGGGTTTACTGGATTGGCAAGCCATGGAGCGACCATAGCCGCTATTATTGGTATTTGGTTGTACACCAGAAAATGGAAAGACATCAAAATGCTCTGGTTGTTGGACAGACTGGTAATTCCATCTGCCATCGGAGCAGCTTTTGTAAGGTTTGGTAATTTTTTCAATTCAGAGATCAATGGAGAAGTGGTGGACAAATCCTATTTTTTGGCCACACGGTTTATCCGCGATTCAGACGATATGCCCGCGTATCAAGCTATGGCACTCACCAACGAACAAACACCGAACGCGGCTTACAAAGCCATACAGCACAATCCGGAATTCTCCGAAATTTTACAGTCCATCCCATACCGTCATCCAGCACAATTGTACGAAGCCATTTGCTACATTTTTATATTTATCGTTTTATACCTTTTGTATTGGAAAACCGACTGGAAAAACAAACCTGGGTTCCTTTTCGGCCTTTTCATGTTGCTATTGTTCGTGGTCCGGTTCTTCGTGGAGTTCTTTAAAAAGAGTCAAGGTGGTTTTGAGGATGCGTTGGGAATGACGCTCTCTACAGGGCAATGGTTAAGTATCCCTATGATATTTATCGGAATATATTTTATGATGAAACCTGAACCCATAGAACTTTAACGTATGGCAAGAGTCGGCCAAATATTGGTTTTCATTTTTCTAGCTTTTTTATCTTGTAAAAATGATGCTAAACGGGAAATAAAAACAGAGTCCATTTCCTTTACCAAAGAAGGGGAACTCGCTATTATTGCTACCGAAACAGATACCATAAAGGCCAATTTTGATATAGAGATTGCCGAAAACGAGTACGAAACCCAGACAGGACTTATGTACAGAAAATCCATGAAAAAGGATAGAGGAATGCTTTTTATTCAGCCCACAGAGTCCTTACAGTATTTTTATATGAAGAATACCGAAATTCCTTTGGATATCATTTACATCAATACGGGAATGAAGATTGTCAGCTTCCAAAAGAACGCACAACCATTCAATGAAAATAGCCTGCCCTCCAATGTCCCTGCAAAATATGTGTTGGAAATCAATGCGGGACTTTCGGACCAATTGGGACTGCAAGTTGGAGACAGTATCTCGTTTTCCAGAAATTAAAATGTCAAAATTTCTATTGCACAACCAAACTTCGGAACGGTTGCTTTTTCGCAAACTGAAAGCATCGGATTTTGATGATTGGCTGCCCTTCTACCGCAATCCAAAATCAACACAATATTGGGAAGGCTTGCCCAAAGATCCCGTTGAAGCTTGCAAAGCTCAATTTGATAGGGTTTTTGAGCGCTACGAAAACAATTTGGGTGGTATGAACGGCCTGATTTCAAAAGAATCGGGAGAATTGGTCGGCATCTGCGGCCTGCTCGTACAAACCGTGGACAATATTACTGAATTGGAAATTGGCTATTCTGTACTTCCAAAATATTGGCGACAGGGCTTCGCATTCGAAGCCGCTCAAAATTGCAAAGAGTTCGCTTTCGAAAACAACTTTGCAGATTCCTTGATTTCCATCATCCATGTGGATAATGTTCCATCTCAAAAAGTGGCACAAAAAAACGGTATGTACTTGGACAAAACCACTACCTACAAGAATAATCCCGTACATATTTTTAGGGTGAATCAAGGATAATCGTAATTTTGGGACTATACCTTTTTACCCCATGAAGCTACCCAAGAGCTACGCCATCCTTACACAAAACAACTCCAATACCGATCAACTGGTTCATAATTTGCTCAAAAATCGACCCGTTGATGGATTAAATGAGCTTCAAACGCTGCGCGGACTGCTTTTTTCTCGTTCGGAAATCAATCGATATATGGATGAAGAAGATCGCCACGACATCAAAATATTGACCAAGGGAAGGAAACAACCTTTAAAAACCATGAGCAGCGGGGAACAAAAAAAAGCGTTGCTCAATTATTTATTGGAACAAGACCCGGATTTTCTGGTTTTGGTCAATCCGTTTGACAATTTGGATGTTGCCACGCAACACAAGTTGAAAGAACAGCTTTCGGACATTGCATCGAACAAGGTTCTGGTACAATTGATGGGTAGGTTGGACGATATTTTACCTAATACAACAGACTATTTCAAACTTGATGGAGACAATCTGCATCCCTATGAATCTTCAGATTCTTTTTGGGCAGAAAATAAAATGGAATCCATCAATTTTAATGGAGCTATTCCACCACCGCTGGCTCCAGTTGAAGTGGAAAATATCGAATTGGTCAGTTTTAAAAAGGTATCCGTAAGTTTTGATGGCCGTCAAGTCTTGAATCAAATCGATTGGACCATCAAAAAAGGGGAGTTCTGGCAATTGATCGGTCCCAATGGCAGTGGTAAATCCACCCTCCTATCGATGATTACCGGAGATAGCCATAAAGGTTACGGACAGCACCTGACCATTTTTGGACAAAAAAAAGGAAGTGGTGAAAGTGTTTGGGACCTCAAACAAAAAATAGGGTACTACGCTCCTGCCATTACCGACAAATTTCGAGGATATCACAGTCTGGAAAATATGATCATCTCCGGGCTCCACGACTCCATTGGGCTTTATGTACAACCTACGGACCGTGAAAAGCAATTGGCCAACCAATGGCTTGAGCTTTTACAACTAAACGATAGAAAAAACGATCACTTTCGCGACCTAAGTACCGGTAATAAGCGTTTGGTTATGATGGCGCGCTCCATGGTAAAACATCCACCATTACTTATTTTGGATGAACCTACGGCAGGGTTGGATGATACCAGTGCGAATCTTTTTGTGTCCTTGGTAAACAAAATCGCCAAAGAAAGCGAAACCGCTATCATTTTTGTATCCCATCGTAAAGAGCCAGAGCTAGCTCCAGAGCATATTTTTGAACTACATCCGTTGGAAAAAGGCTCCACAGGCATCACTTCCAAATCATAAACGTTTCACAAACAAACACTTAACCCACCCATTCATTTTTTTGTTATCTTATAGGGAATTCAATCATTAACTTTCCCTTAAATGCAAAAAATAAATGTTAAGCCAGGTGCCAAGCTTGTAGATTACAAGGCATATGGCTCCCTCTACTCTTCTGTTCTGGATTTTACGGAACAGGCCAAAGCCCCTATTGAATCCCTTAAAGGTAGAACCATTTGGATGATCAACTCCACAGCCATAGGTGGCGGTGTTGCTGAAATGCTCCCCAGTCAAATGCGAATATTGCGGGAACTGGGCGTATCCATTGAATGGCTCGTTATAGAAGCAAAAAAAGATGCCTTTTTTGATTTGACCAAACGTATCCACAACGCTATTCACGGAAGCGGTAACGGAATTTTCACAGAAAATGACCGAAAAATCTACGAGGAAGTCAACCGAAACAATCTTCCCCAAGCTCTGGAACTCATCAATGATGGTGATATAGTGGTGGTCCACGATCCACAACCAATGCCATTGGCGGCCATGATCAAGAAAGAAAAGAAGGTTTCCATTATTTGGAGGTGCCATATAGGGCTGGAAGATGATACGGAAATAACAGATGCTGTTTGGAAGTTTTTGGAGCCGTATACCAACGATTACGACCATTTTGTATTCAGCCTTCCTGCTTACGTTCCAAAGCCTTTAAAAAACAGAGTTTCCATTATACCACCGGCCATTGACCCCTTGAGTCACAAAAACCGTGAACTTCAATTGCACAAGTGTATTGGTATTTTGTATCAATCCGGTGTTTTGGATGACCATAAGGCCATTTTGTACCATCGATATGAGCATTTGGTGAGAAAGGTAATGCCCGATGGCTCTTTTGATGTGTTGGACGTTGGTCAAAACTTGGACTTGATTTATCGCCCCATCGTGACAGAAATCTCAAGATGGGACCGACTTAAGGGTTTCAAGGAATTGATGGAAGCCTTTATTCAAATGAAATTGGACAATAGGAAAAATGGTGACCCTAAAAGTCTAGGGTACAAACGCATTGAAATGACACTTTTGGTATTGGGCGGACCAGATCCAGCTTTTGTATCCGACGACCCAGAGGGCAAAGAGGTGCTAAAAGAACTTACGGAAACTTATAAAAAAGTGGACAGCAGCATGCAAAATGATATTGCCATCTTATTGCTACCACTGGACAATCCAAAGGAAAATGCTTTGATTGTGAATGCACTCCAGCGTACATCCAGTATTATTGTTCAAAACTCCATTCAAGAAGGATTTGGACTCACTGCCACAGAGGCGATGTGGAAAAGAAAGCCCGTTCTAGTTTCCAACGCCGCTGGACTTAAACTTCAGGTGGTCCACAACAACACGGGACAAATAAATCCCGACCCCACAGATATTGAAGGTTTATCCAAGACCTTGGCCTATATGCTCAACCACCCCAAAGAAAGGGATAAATGGGGCTTTAACGGTCAGCTTCGGGTAATTCAGAACTTCACCTTGTTCAGCCAATTGCTATCGTGGTTGGAAACATTATCGACCAACAAAACATAATTATAAAAAAGAAAGGTCCTCAAAGTGAGGACCTTTATTATAAAGTGTAATAAAAAAACGAAAAACTATGCTCCTGTAGCAGCAGCAATTTTCTTCTTTAATGAATCGAACATTACCGGTGTTGCGATAAATACGGAGGAGTATGTACCCACAATTACACCAATGATCATTGCGAACATAAATCCTCTTAAGCTTTCACCTCCAAAGGTAAAGATGGCCAACAACACAATCAATGTGGTAAGGGACGTATTCAACGTTCGGCTCAAAGTACTGTTTAAGGCATCGTTGATGTTTTCACCACCTTTAAACCCTTTGAGAAGGGTGATTTCACGGATACGGTCGAATACTACCACCGTATCGTTCAGGGAATAACCGATTACCGTTAGAATGGCCGCTATAAAAGCTTGGTCAATTTCCATATTGAAAGGCATAATACTTCCGGTTAAGGAGAAGATACCCAATACGATCATAACATCGTGGAATACAGCGACTACGGCACCCAAAGAGAATTGCCATTTTCTAAATCGCAATAAAATGTAAAGGAAAACTACCGCCAACGATGCAATAATGGCCAATACGGCTCCCTTTTTAATATCATCTGCAATGGTCGGTCCTACCTTACGGTATTTCAACACTCCCAATTCTTCTGCTGTACCTCCTGGCTTAAAGTCATCATAAGTGGTACCATCAGGGAAATATTTTTGAAGATTTGTGAACATTTCGTTCAAAATCTCCGTGTCTACCTCGGGCCCATTTTCTTCAAACCTATAATTGGTGGTAATTATTATTTGATTGGCAGTACCAAATGTTTTTGCATTGGTTCCACTTCCAAATTCTTCGTTCAAATCAGCAGCGATCTCAGATGGATTTACTGCTTTTTCAAATCGTACTTGATAGGAACGTCCACCAACAAAATCCACCCCTTGTTGAAGTTTGAGGGTTGATAATGAGATTACACTCACTATGATCAAAATACCGGAAACAATGTATGATACTTTACGCTTTGACAAGAAGTCGATACTCAAATTAGTGAACAGATTCTTGGTGATTGCTGTGCTGAAATCCAATCTGCGTCCTTTCTTGTTGGTGTAGGCATTGACCATCAATCGAGTGACGAAAATTGCTGTAAACAAGGAAGTTACGATACCAATCATCAATGTAGTGGCAAAACCTTTAATAGGCCCTGACCCAAATATAAATAAGATGATCGCGGTTAGTCCCGTTGTAATGTTGGCATCCAAAATGGAAGACAAAGCATTTCCAAAACCATCGGCAATGGCTTGTGCCTTTCCTTTACCACGCGCCAATTCTTCTTTAATCCTTTCAAAAATAAGTACGTTGGCATCCACCGACATACCTATGGTCAGCACAATACCAGCAATACCTGGCAAGGTCAACACAGCTCCTAAGCTGGTCAATACACCAAAAATCAAAAGTATGTTGAACAATAGGGCGATATCAGCAAATACTCCTGCTCTACCGTAGTAGAAAATCATCCATATCAATACAAACAACATCGCTATCGCGAAGGACATAAATCCACTATCTATAGCTTCTTGTCCCAAGGATGGGCCTACTACGAATGAATCAATGATTTCCGCGGAGGCAGGTAATTTACCTGCGCGCAATACGTTGGCTATATCCTTTGTTTCGTTTACCGTAAATGTACCTGTAATTTCAGAACGTCCTCCGGAAATAGGTCCCGAGGAAACACCTGGAGCAGTATACACCTTATTATCCAGTACAATGGCAATCCCTGTTTGGTTATTGTAGGCATCCCCTGTCAACTCTTCCCACTCCTTTGCACCACGCGTGTTCATCGTCATGCTAACGGCTGGTTTGTTGAACTGGTCAAAGGTATCCTGTGCATCGGAAACTACGTCTCCACTTATTCTTGGAACACCATCCCTATTGGATTTCAAGGCGTATAGATCGGCAACTTCGGAATCCTTTGCTGGACGCTCCCATAGAAATCTGGTAAATTGAACATCGTTGGGTAACAATCTTTTGATTTCCGGCATTCTCAAATACTCGCCAAGTTCAGCGGTATCCGCAACCATAGCACGTGCAATGGCGTGACTACCTGGATTGGCTGGAAGCAACTTG
Organism: Allomuricauda sp. NFXS6; assembly: GCF_040148835.1. Lineage (NCBI taxonomy): Bacteria > Pseudomonadati > Bacteroidota > Flavobacteriia > Flavobacteriales > Flavobacteriaceae > Allomuricauda > Allomuricauda sp. NFXS6. The sequence continues at coordinate 282,257 of NZ_JAGEMG010000001.1, forward strand.
CCCAATAGTGGGTTTGCCTCCTGGGTCATGTCCAAAGAGTCCTGGGATACATCAGAAAGCAAGGAATCAATTTCGGATTCAGGTTTGGAAACCTCTTCTTCCGTAGCTTGTGGCTCCAAGATATCTTTTAAACGCTCGTTGGCGTTCACCAAAAAATTACCAAGACTTTGATTGCTCTGGGGATACGTTTCCCAAAATTCCAATTGTGCTGTACTGGACAACAGTTCCTGGGCACGGTTGATATCCTTGGCACCCGGAAGCTCTACTAAAATTCTTCCTGAGTTTCCTTCTCTTTGAATATTTGGCTGGGTCACCCCAAAACCATCGATACGCTCACGAAGTACCTCAAATGCAGAAACAATGGATTCATCAATTTTTCTTCTGATGATGGGTTTTACCTCATCATCCGTCATTTGAAAATTGATGTCATCGCTAAGCCCTTTGTTTGCGAAAATATCCGGGGAGGCCAATTTGGTCTCACCTTTAATATTATCAAAAGCTTCGAAAAAAAGCTCCAAATACGTGTCATCGCTATTGGTTGATGCTTCATCCGCGTCGGCCAAGGCCTTGTTGAAAACTGGGTTTGTGGTATTGTTGGCCAGTCCTTTCAAAATATCCTTTACGGAAATCTGCAAGGTTACATTGATCCCTCCTTTAAGGTCCAATCCCTTGTTCAACTCTTTTGTCTTGGCATCCTCATAGCTCGTAAAGCCCAAAACAGTGTTGTCACTGATGGAATCCAAATACGATGCCTCTAAAGCTTCACGCTTTGCAACATAATCTTCCTCAGCTTCCGAAATTTGGCTAACTGCGTATGCTTCAGCATCATTCTCCAACTTGTTAGTGATGAAAGTATAGGATAACTGATAGATGCTCACCAAGCCAAAAAGGATCGCGAAAAGCCTTATAAGTCCTTTATTCTGCATTGATTGTTAATTTTTTAGAAGTTTTCTTAAACAGCGTGCAAATATATCATTTCCGATAAGATTTGACAATAGAAATTGATGTAATTGCAATTACAGTTGACGGTTATGCTGTTAAAATGAAAATTGTCATTCCGGACAAACCCCGAAATTTCCATACAAATTGATGATCAATCTCTTAAAGGGTGAGGTCCGAAATGACAATTTAGTTGGTTATTGTTGCTATATTTTAAACGTCCAACAACCCGTTGGTTTTCTTAACCCCTTCGGCACTTTCCTGCATTTTGGCTTTTTCAGCATCGGACAATTCAATCTCAACGATTTTCTCAATTCCGTTTTTGCCCAAGATTACCGGAACTCCGATACAAATATCATCTAAATCGTACTCACCTTCCAAAAGTGTGGAACACGGGAACATTTTCTTTTGGTCGCAAGCAATAGCCTGTACCAGTCCAGATACAGCGGCTCCTGGCGCGTACCAAGCACTGGTTCCCAACAAGCCTGTCAAGGTGGCTCCACCTACTTTGGTTTCTTCCACTACCCAATTCATTTTATCTTCGGACAAGAATTCGGAAACTTTTACGCTATTCCTGGTAGCGTGGTTGATAAGCGGCACCATTCCTTTATCACTGTGTCCCCCGATTACCATACCATCCACATCAGAAATTGGTGCTTCCAAGGCTTGAGCCAATCTATACTTAAAACGGGCACTATCCAATGCACCTCCCATACCGATAATTTTGTTCTTTGGCAGTCCAGTGGACTTGTGCACCAAATAGGTCATCGTATCCATAGGATTGCTCACTACGATAATAGTTACATCTGGAGAGTGCTCGATTAGACTCGTTGCTACGGTTTTTACAATTCCAGCATTGATTCCGATCAATTCCTCACGGGTCATACCCGGTTTACGGGGTATTCCGGAAGTAATCACTGCGATATCACTACCCGCAGTTTTACTATAATCGCTGGTGCTACCCGTGATTTTGGTATCAAATCCGTTCAAGGAGGCCGTCTGCATCAAATCCATGGCTTTTCCTTCGGCATATCCTTCTTTGATATCCAATAAAACAACTTCTGCTGCAAAATTTTTCATCGCTATGTATTCAGCACAGCTTGCTCCTACTGCGCCTGCTCCAACTACGGTAATTTTCATTTGTATAGATTTAAATTTTAGTCTTCAAAAATAATGCATTTAAGGCAGAAAAAAGCTGAGTTTTACCAGTTTTAGCGGCCCAATTCCTTATAAATGGACAAAGTTAATGTCCTTTTTGCCCTAGATAAAAACAAGCTTCCACAAGTCCGAGAGCAGTAAAACAAATATTTTATGTTTTTTGCGCAATAGTTTCCTATCAACCTACGTTCTAATAGTCCCAAATTTAACGTAACCTACTTGACCTATGAAAAAGCTCTTTTCATTGTTGTCCATTGTTGGCATAATTGCCATAAGCAACTGTACTAGCGTACCCGAAAACCATGACCCCATTCTGGGCATCTGGGCAAAGACCGAATCTTCCAATATAGAGGGCAAAAGCTCAAGTACCGTTCGTGAAGAATGGATTTTTAACGATGTTTACCTTGGTAGGTACCAGAGATACTCCAACTCCGAATTAATTTTTTATACCGATTTTAAATGGTCCCAAGAAAATGGAACCTACTCCATTACGTATGGCGACCCTCAAGTAAACGACATTACCGTTAGTTTGGAAGAAGCAAAAGAACCAGAGATATTGACCTTGGATAATGGCTCGGTCTTCGCCACCAGGGAATGACCCGAAGACTACATATATGAAAATAGGAGGCCCCAGAACAGGGGCCTTCTTTATTTTGGTTGATTGATTTGGTCTTTTTCCACTATCTGAATCCGAAGTTGATACCAAAGGTAAAGGTGCTGAATTCGGAAATGTTGTATTCCGCATTGATTCTAAAGAAGCCCAGTTTCAATTTTGTACCCAAGTTTGCAGAAACTCCACTTGCATTTTGAGAAACCGAAAAAGGATCAACGACAGTTTCTGAAAAGAAAGGTCCGTTGGCCTCGTATGTACCTAAAAAGTCTATGTCAGATTTACCGGTGATATAGCCAATTCCACCATAAAAGTTGATGACCGGAATGTTTCTGGTAGACACCACAGTACTAAAATTCCATGTATTAAAGGATGCCTCTACGCGTTGGTCACTGCCATCAATAATTGATAGTTCCGTAAAATCATATTCTCCGTTCAAATTGGTATATCCAATTACCGCAGAAATAGCAACGGGCAAAATTTTATCCGCTGGCAACATCTTGGTGAAATCGTATTGCAATCCCGCACCAAAAAGTCCGATTTTGGCATCATCAAATTTGAGCTTAGGCAAGAAACGAGCCTTTACTTCCAAACCTTTTACCAATCCCACACTAGCCTGTATATATCCTGAGGGGACAAAGTTGAAATCTTCGGCGGATAAACCGGTAGGCAACTCAAATTCCTCACGGAAAAGACCGCTGTCGTCTTCAACAAAAGCTTCCACTCCTTCAATATCCCCTAATCCAGTAGCCACCAATCTGGCCTGTCCGGGATTTTCTACAAAATCCAAATTTTCATAATCCGCAGGATCTAATAAAAATGCCTTTTTATCATCTTTATTTTTGAATCCGGTCGAGTTTAGAATTACAGAAATCTCGAAGCCCCCCAAAGGTTTGGCATCAGCGGTATTGTACCATCCATTGGAAATTCCATAAATGGAGGCTTCAGAAACCGGTGCCAAATAGGAATTGGCAAATTGTTCTGCATCTTCCACTCCGGCCACCAAAATACTGTTCAAGCCTTGAGCTTTTGCGTAGGTTACCGCGATCAATGCCAGTAATAAAGTTATCTTTTTCATAATATGAGGTTTTCACCAAAACTAAAAAACTCGCCCTTTTGGGGCGAGTTTTTGTTGTGAAACACCTGTAATCTATGCATCAATATTCGCGTAGACGGCATTTTTCTCTATAAATTCACGTCTTGGTGGCACTTCGTCACCCATTAACATAGAGAATATTCGGTCTGATTCCGTTGCATTGTCAATTTTTACCTGACGCAATTTTCTAAAATCCGGATTCATGGTCGTATCCCAAAGCTGCTCGGCATTCATCTCCCCAAGACCTTTGTATCGTTGGATACTTGCGCCACCGTTCATTTCCGCATTGATTGCATCACGCTCTTTGTCGTTCCAAGCATATCGCTTTTTGGACCCCTTCTTCAATAAATATAATGGAGGGGTGGCAATATATACGTGACCGCCTTCTATCAACTCCCGCATATATCGGAAGAAAAACGTTAAAATCAAGGTTTCAATGTGACTACCATCGACATCGGCATCACACATGATGACCACTTTATGGTAGCGAAGTTTATCCAAGTTCAATGCTTTACTGTCCTCTTCGGTACCAATGGTAACACCAAGGGCGGTATAAATATTTTTGATTTCTTCGTTTTCAAAAACCTTGTGTTGCATGGCTTTTTCAACGTTCAAGATTTTACCCCGCAATGGAAGTATGGCCTGGAAATTTCTGTCCCTGCCCTGTTTAGCAGTTCCCCCTGCGGAATCTCCCTCTACCAAGAACACTTCGCATTTGGTAGGGTCTTGCTCGGAACAGTCGGAAAGCTTCCCTGGTAATCCACCAACACTCATAGGGTTCTTACGCTGGACCATTTCACGAGCCTTTGCAGCGGCGTGCCTGGCCTGTGCAGCAAGTTTTACCTTCTCCACAATCTGCTTGGCATCATCGGGGTGCTCCTCTAAATAAATGGTCAACATTTCGGAAACGGCCTGGCTCACCGCACTGGTCACCTCGCGGTTACCCAATTTGGTTTTGGTCTGCCCTTCGAATTGCGGCTCGGCAACTTTTACGGAAACAATCGCGGTCAATCCTTCACGAAAATCATCTCCTGATATCTCGAATTTCAATTTATCCAACATACCGGAATTATCGGCATATTTCTTTAACGTTGATGTTAATCCCCGTCTAAAACCGGATAGGTGGGTACCTCCTTCGTGTGTGTTAATGTTATTCACATAGGAGTGAAGGTTTTCGGTATAACCTGTATTGTAGACCATGGCCACTTCCACAGGAATACCGTTCTTTTCTCCTTCCATGGAGATTACATTCTGGATCAAAGGTTCCCGAGTTCCATCCAAGAACTTGATAAATTCCTTAAGACCTTCCTCCGAATGGAATGTCTCACCTATAAACTCTCCTTTTTCGTCCTTGTTTCTTTTATCGGTAATCGTTATGGTAACACCTTTGTTCAAATAGGAAAGCTCACGCATCCTATTGCATAGGGTTTCATAACTGTATTCTGTAGTTTGTGTAAAAATGGAATTGTCCGGAACAAAAGTGACAATGGTACCCGTTTCATCGCTCTCACCAACGCTTTTTACTGGATAGAGGGTCTTACCTCTTTCATATTCCTGTTCCCAAATTTTTCCATCTCTATAAACCGTAGCTTTTAAATGTACAGAAAGGGCATTAACAACCGATACACCAACACCGTGCAGTCCACCGGAAACCTTATAGGAATCCTTGTCGAACTTACCACCGGCACCGATTTTGGTCATAACAACTTCCAAGGCGGAAACCCCTTCTTTCTTGTGAAGGTCCACAGGAATCCCCCTACCATTATCCTGAGTGGTTATGGAGTTATCCTCGTTGATGATTACGTCTATCCTATCGCAATGACCGGCCATGGCCTCATCAATTGAGTTGTCCACTACTTCGTACACCAAATGGTGCAATCCACGGACCCCTACATCCCCAATATACATGGAAGGTCTCATACGTACGTGCTCCATGCCCTCAAGGGCCTGGATACTATCCGCCGAGTATTGTTTTTTGTTAGCTTCTTCGCTCATATATTTTTAAGTATTTGCCTCAAAATTTCAAATCTTACAAATATAATCAATACCCCTGGCAAATGGCCTCTAAGAGCCTGTTGAACAGCTTAAGTTATCAACAAATACTGTGGAAAACAGCCTATTTTCAAGAGCTTCCCTTTAGATCTTGTCCCACAACTAAAAAGCCCCTTGGATAAGGGGCTTTTCGGACTAATTAAAAAATGAAACAAATGTTCAGATTTACTGCTTCATAACGTTTGGTTGGTTTAAATTAAGGTTATTTCACATACGCATCGGTATGGACATTGGCCACTGCCCTGCCCGATGGGTCGTTCATGTTCTTAAAGGCTTCATCCCATTCCAAGGCAATCTTGGTGCTACAGGCTACTGAAGGCTCCTGAGGAACACTCAAGGCAGCTGCATCTGAAGGAAAATGACTTTCAAAAATGGAACGATAATAATATTCTTCTTTGGATGTTGGTGTTTGTATCGGAAATTTAAAATGGGCATTTTCCAATTGCTCATCCGTAATTTCTTCATCCACCATGGATTTTAGGGTATCTATCCAGCTATATCCTACTCCATCGGAAAACTGCTCCTTTTGTCTCCACGCCACACTTTCTGGCAAATAATCCTCAAATGCTTTACGCACCACCCATTTTTCCATACGCTCTCCATTGATCATCTTATCTTTTGGGTTGATGCTCATCGAGACATCCATAAATTCCTTGTCCAGGAAAGGAACACGTCCTTCGATCCCCCATGATGCCAAGGATTTGTTAGCCCTTAGACAATCGTACATATGGAGTTTATCCAATTTTCTCACGGTTTCCTCGTGGAAATCTTTTGGACTTGGTGCTTTGTGGAAATATAAATATCCCCCGAAAAGTTCGTCTGCACCTTCACCTGAAAGCACCATTTTTATCCCCATGGATTTGATGACCCTGGCCATAAGATACATGGGCGTGGAGGCCCTAATGGTGGTAACATCATAAGTTTCCAAGTTATAGACCACATCTTTGATGGCATCCAAACCTTCTTGAATTGTAAACTTTATCTCGTGGTGCACCGTACCGATATGGTCCGCTACCTTTTGGGCGGCCGCCAAGTCTGGCGAACCTTCCAAACCCACAGAAAAAGAGTGTAATTGTGGCCACCATGCATCGGCTGTATCCCCGGACTCGATTCTTTTTTGGGAGTATTTTTTGGCAATTGCGGAAGTCACCGAAGAATCCAATCCTCCTGAAAGCAATACTCCATAAGGAACATCCGACATTAGTTGACGGTGTACGGCAGCTTCCAGAGCATCTTTAATTTTCTGAATGCTGGTTTCGTTTTCTTTAACGGCGTCATACTCCATCCAATCCCGCTTGTACCATTTTACAAACTCACCATCGGAGCTGTGCATATAATGTCCGGGAGGAAACAGTTGGATTTTGGAACAGGTTCCCTCTAAAGCCTTTAATTCCGAAGCCACATAAAAGGTTCCGTTTTTGTCCCAGCCGATATATAATGGAATAATCCCCATATGGTCACGGGCGATGAAATATTCATCTTTTTCGGAATCATAAATGGCAAAACCGAATATCCCGTTCATTTCATCCACAAAATGAGCACCCTTTTCTTGATATAGGGCTAGAATCACCTCACAATCGGATTGTGTTTGGAAATCATATTTCCCTTCGAACTGCTTTCTTAACTCTTGATGATTATATATTTCGCCATTGGCAGCCAGTACCAATTTACCATCTGCACTGAACAGCGGCTGTTTTCCTGAAGCTGGGTCCACAATGGCCAATCTTTCATGAGCCAAAATAGCTTTATCATTGGCATAAATACCACTCCAATCGGGCCCTCGGTGCCTTACTTTCTTAGACATCTCCAACAATTGGGGCCTTAGTACTTCCGTACTTTCTTTTACATCAAATGCGCAAACAATACCACACATAACATTTAATTTAATAACAATTTCAAAACAAAAATGAACTTAAACATTTAAATATAAAAGTCTAAATTAACTATTAGTAACAATTAAATACTTTTTATTCTATATTAGTCATATATTGTAATATATAAAACGCTTTATTGTTTTATCCCAATCGCATTGTAAGATTTTTTAATTTTCACGTCTGTATATTTGAAAAACATTTAATTAACTAGTTTTACAAGGAACTTAAATCACAATCATGAAGAAATTAACATTATTACTTTTAGTGCTTTGCACCAGCTTGGTTTTTACCACAGATGCTACGGCGCAGAAGTTTAGCGGACTTGACAAGAGTCCTGCAGACATCGCCTACTACCCAGCTAGCTCAAGAGAAGCTGATAAAGCGGCTCGTGTCATTTATAGTCGTCCACAGCTAAAAGGGCGTAGTTTGGCAGAACTTGCCCCTGTTGGAAAGGTTTGGAGAACCGGCGCAAACGAAGCCACGGAAATCACATTTTATAAGGACGCCAAAGTAGGCGGTAAAACCATTAAGGCTGGTTCTTACTCCTTATTTACCATTCCGGGTGAAAACGAGTGGACCGTAATCTTGAACAGCAACCTACACCAGTGGGGCGCTTATTCTTACGATAGCGATGCCGATGTGGTACGAACTACTGCCTCTGCTTCTAGTGACAGTGAAGAATTGGAAGCTTTTGGAATTGCTTTTGATGATGACGGAAATATGGTTATGGGATGGGGAACTACAAGAGTTACCTTGCCTATCAGCTACTAGAAAATTTTAGCTATTACAGTATAAAAGCCCCATTTTGGGGCTTTTTTTTATTGTTTTTAGTGAGTTTTCACTTTGTTCAGCGTGACAAAAGAATATTATTTTTTCTGAACACCACCCAAGAAAACGTTTTCCGCAGATAGATTTGGAATTTCTTCTGATGGGATAGTCATTATATCATCGCTCAGAATAACGAAATCAGCAAATTTACCTGGCTCAATACTTCCCTTTTCATCTTCCTCAAAATTGGAATAGGCTGCCCAAATAGTCATACCCTTCAAGGTTTCTTCCCTGCTCAGGGCATTCTCCATTTGAAAACCGCCTTCGGGATATTGTTCCACATCTTGACGGGCCACCGCTGCATAAAAGGTCAAAAATGGGTTGACCTGCTCCACAGGAAAATCGGTGCCCAAAGCAACCATTCCCGCTTTGTCCAACAGGTCTTTATAGGCATAAGCACCCTTAACACGCTCTTCGCCCAATCTATCCTCGGCCCAGTACATATCGCTGGTAGCGTGGGTAGGCTGAACGGACGGAATGATGCCATTTTCAAAATAATCAAAATCGGATGACGAGATTACCTGCGCGTGTTCCACTTTCCACCTGCGGTCGGTTTTTCCTTCCAAAGCTTTTTCATATGCCCGGAGCACCACAATATTGGCAGAATCTCCGATGGCGTGGGTGTTCATTTGGTAGTCGGTTGCGGCAATTCGCTGTGCCAAAGACTCAATTTGGTCCACCGGGGTCACCATAGCTCCAAAATGTCCAGGTTTATCGGAATAGGGTGCTCTTAAGGCAGCTCCCCTTGAGCCCAGTGCGCCATCACCATACACTTTTACAGAACGAACATTAAGCCCTTCTGTTTTAATGATGCCTTTGTCCAAAAAGTAATCCAGATTTTCGGGATAGTTAGATACCATCGCGTACACACGTATGGACAATTCGCCCGCTTGCTGCAGGCTATCAATCAATTCAATGATATCTCTGGACAGACCGGCATCGTTAACCGTAGTCAACCCATAATCCAAAGAAATCCGCTCAGCATCTTTAAGTGCCTGTATTTTTTGTTCCAAACTGGCCGGTGGCATTACCATATTGATCAACCCCATTGGATTATCGACCAAAACTCCAGTTATTTCTCCATTTTCCTTGACGATTTCACCACCTTCTGTTTCTGTACCGGCGGTGATGCCCGCCATATCCAATGCTTTCTGGTTGACCAGATAAGCATGGCCATCAATGCGCTCTAATGCAACAGGGGTATCGAGAAATAGTTCATCCAATTTGTCCTTGGTCGGAAATTCTTTGACCTCCCAATCGTTTTGGTCCCAGCCTCGCCCTAAAATGAAATCTGATGGACGCTCTTTTTGAAAGGCCACTACCTTCTCCACTACTTCATCAAAACTCTTGGTACCTACCAAATCCACCACTTGTTGATTCTGGCCCAGGCCATAAAAGTGACAATGTGCATCAATAAGGCCGGGAACAATCGTTTTGCCTTCGGCATCCAATTGCTCTTGTGCGTTATATTTTTTAAAAATTTCTTGCGAATCGCCAACGGCTACAAATTTTCCGTCTTTTACAGCTAAGCTGGACGCTTTGGAAAAATCATCATCTACAGTGTAGATATTGGCATTGGTAACAATAAGGTCTACTTCTTCTTTAGTGTTGCAAGAAAAAACTAGAATGGCAGTAGCAATTAAAAGGAACTTTTTCATTTCTGTTGGTTTCCTCCAAAAATAGAAAAAGCACTGATAAGTTCACGGGTTTTCGTCCTCAAACTTGGTCATCACAAATTCCACTCTACGGTTCTTTCTTCGAGCATCTTCGGTTAGTGTGGTATCCAACGGCTTGCTATCTCCAAAACCCTTGGATGTAATCCTGTTTTTATCCAATCCCAAATTGATTAAATACTGCGCCACCGAACTCGCTCTTTCACGAGAGAGGATGTCGTTGTATTCATCGGAACCCAAATCATCCGTATGCCCGTTGATAGCAACCTTTAGGTTGGGGTTTTTCTTGAGGTGCTCATAAACATCCCGTAGACTCTCCTCTGCTTTGGGCTGCAAATCAAATCGGTCAAAATTGAAATTCACGTGATCCAGCACATAAACTTCATCCGTTTTATATTGTGGTCCCAGATAGATCAACGAAATATCATCCACATAATAGTAGGCATAACCTCCCTCTTTTTTTGATGGATTCTGGCTATCCAGATAAGAAGTACCCGCATTGCTTTTGAAATTTCCAAGTATGAGGTAATTTTCAAAACCTTTTGAAACGATATCAATATTCAGTTCCATCCAGTTTTGTTTATCCTGATAATATCCGGTAACCGGAAATTGTTTGATATGTGATGTTTGGACTGAACCAGATAAAAGCTCTCCCTGGCCGAGTTCCCTTTTGGTGTGGATTGAAACTGGTTGTTCCGCGAAAACGGCTCCCATATCCATCACGGCACCATCGGATTTTTCAGAAAGACTTAAGAATAAGGTCAACCGGTAGCGACTTCCCTTTTTAAGTGTTTGTGTTAATGGCACTTGAATATACTCACGGTAATCACGAGGGGCGAACAGGTAAAGACCCGCATAAGCAGTACCTTCGTAAGGTTCTTGTTTGCCCTTGAAGTTCATGGGAACACCCAATTTGGTACGGCTACATTCGTTAAAGTAATCGGTGGTTCCCAAGGTAGGGGCGCTCCAATAGGCTGCATCTTTATTAAGATTGCTCATTTTAACGGGACAAAAACTATACTCTTCAAAACCACCATTTTGCACTAAGTTTTGTCCAAACGTCAATGAGGCGAGCATCAAAAAAGCAAGCAAAAAAATGTTATGTAACGGTCTTGGTTGCATTATTTCCATTTAACTGGGAACGGTCAACTATTGGAACATCAACGAGTTGACCGAAAATAATGAACGGTATTTTTAACAATTTATTGCGTATTCTCCTACAGTCTAAAAATCAAACTTATAGGATACGCCCGCCAAAGCTTGGAAACCTTGCACCCTAAAATTGGCCCAACGCTGGTAATTGTTGTTCGCAATATTGGATGCTTTTACAAAAATGGAAAGTTGTTCATTAAACCGATACCCTACGTGTGCATTGGCATCAAAAAAGCCATCCAAAGTGACAGGCGTGTACACTATAGGTGGATCTGCTATATTTATTGGACTGATTGTTGACAATAAATCATCCCTTTCTCCCACATAGAACAAGTTTGCTCCCATATACCATTGATCGGTGATTTGATAATCCATAAACAAAGAGCCTTTAATGGAAGGCAAATTCCACGCTGGGTTATCCGTCTCGGTATCGTAATCATAGAATTCTCCATTTACGCCCAACGAAAAGTTACGATTGATATCCACATTGATTTCCCCGAACACGCCCAAGGTTTTTACATCATCATAAAAAACCTGAAAGGAATTGCCATAATAATAGCTTTTTTCATCCATTCTGGATGTGTTTATGGTATTATGAAAGAAAAGTGGTTTTCTATTCTCCGCCATGTATGAACCTTTGATGTTGTACCCTACATTGGAGGTCAATTGCCCTTTTAGTCCCAAATATCCTTCATATTGCTGGTCAGTGGGGACAATGTCCAAAGTTGGTGACACATAAGGGTTTTCATCTACAAAATCGTGATAGGAGTTTTGCTTCAACTCTCCTTCGATTCCCCCGTAGGCAATGACATTTTCGTCCATAACACGGTATGATGCCGTTACAGCGGGGTAAATATAAAAGTTGTTCTCGCTGTTCTCCATATCCAAACCGTAGACAAGGTTGGCTCCCAAATTGATGGTAAGGTCATCACGCAAAATCAAAAGACTTGGGGTTACCCCTGCCTGTAAATTGCTATATTTTTTTTCTCCATCGTTTGCCCCTTCTGTAATGGAACCATTTTGAAAACTGCCCCCTACATAATCCACCTTCGCGGAAATCGTAATCAATTCCTCGGTAATGGGAAGTTCAAAAGTGGGGTTAATGACAGCTCGGTTCTCGGCGGACTCCGTGGCATCCCAAAAACGCCTCAACAACACATTACCACTTTTAAAATAGGAGTCTTCCATATTAAAATGGGCCTTGGCCTCGGCATTGAAATAGTTTTGCGTCTCATCCATCGCATTGATTTCATCCTCACTGAACAATTCGCTCTCGATGCCGTACCAATTGTAAAGCTGGTGTTGCAGACCAATCGCAGCGCCCCAATCCATATAGCGATCCTTTTTCGCGTAGGAAGCATTCAATTTGGTATCGTAGAAATCCGTTTCCAAGGGTGTAAAATCCAAATCACCACGGGATGAGTTGTGGGTAAGGCCAAAATCCAACAAATCTTCACCTCTATTAAATTCGCGGCTCGTATAAAAATCCACCAAGGCATTATTGTAATTGCCCAAACCGACGGATGCATACGAATTGTACAAAGTGGGCGGTGGTGTTTTTTCCACTCCCGAAGCCTTGCCCTTTGCAGGTGTAAAAGTAGAGGCTACGGGGACGGAAAATATGCTGTAATTGATTTTCTTCTTTTGCAGCACAATAGAATCGTTCAAAGATGGTGAGGATTTAATCTTAAAGGCATCCGAAACGGTGGGGGAATACGGTTTCACGACCGTTACCGTTTCCGTACCAATGTTATCCTCTTCTTGGCCGATAACAGCTCCGCAAAGGCTCAAAAAAAGTAATGAAAATATATAGGTTCTCTTTTGCATCTTGTGTCTCGTTTAATTTTCGTTGGGGTCTACGGATGAATTGCTCTCTGCTTCTTTGGCCTTGATGGTGGCCAACTCGCTTTCTGCTTCCGCAAGGATTTCCTCAAATTCAGAAAAATTGGAGATGACGCTTTCCAAAATGTAGGTGGCCTGGAAGGCATCTCCCAAATTGTAAAAGTTCTTGGCCATGATTACCAAGCCTTTTCCTGCCCATTCCTTGTAGGCCGCATAATCCTTGGCCAATTTTTGAACGGACTCGTTGGATGCTTCAAAAGCCTGTTCCTGATTTTTAAAATACGCATCGTAGTACCACGCTTCGGCCGCAAGTTCTCCTGAAGCAATTTTCCGAACATCTTGATAGGCTGTTTTTGCCAAACTTTCATTATCAGTGGCAATGGCGGAACGCGCAATCATAATCTGTGCATCACTTTTGATGCGATCATCGATTTTTGGGGCGTTCAACACTTTTTCAGCATAATCAATAGTTTGTGAATAGTCCTTCTGTCCGTAAAAACCTTTCATCAAATTGGATTGTGCAAAGGTTTTATTCTCAGAAATATCAGCCGTGTTTTCCAATCTTTTTAAATACGGAATGGCACTGTTGTAATCTTGTTTTTCCACGTAGATTTCACAAACACGGGTCAAAGCTTGTTCCGTATATTCTCCATTGCCTCCATCGGCAACGGCTTTGTATTTAGGCAAAGCTTTGTCTTTTTCGCCATTGGCAAAGTAGAGCTGTGCTAGGGCAAAATTGGCGTTCTGGGCGTGCAATCCATTCGGAAACTCTTTTAAATAATCCTCATATCCGCGAATGGCGGCCGGAATTTTGCCTTCGATTTGTTTTCTTTCTGCGGATTCAAAACTGGCATTGTCCAGTTCGGAATCAGTCACCTCCACAAAATCCAAGTTTCTGGCCCAAGCTGCGTATTCGCTAACTCGATCTTCGTCCACATAAACCAATTTGGCCGTTGCCACCGCTTGTTTGGCTTCTTGGGTGTTAGGATATTTTTGAACCACCTCTTTTAGCTTGTCCAACGCTTGATCATTACGACTTGAATTGTAATACACCAAACCGGAACGCAACAATCCTCTTGGCGCAAACCTACTTCCCGAGTATTCATCCACGATTCTATCGTAGGTCTGGAGCCCTAAACTTTCTTGGTTATTGTTGATATATGAATTACCCAATTCAAACAAGGCATCATCCCGCAATGATGATTTAGGAAACAACCTCAAGAATTCGTTGAGACCCTCAATCTTTGCTGAATTGTTGCCCAAAAAGCCATCGCAAAGTGTTTTTTGGAAGGCAGCATAATCCCGTTCGGGGCCGTTCATCTTTGATGAAGCATCGTAAGCTTTTCTTGCCAGTTGATATTTACTGTTTACAAAGTAACTGTCTCCTAAGCGCAAGTAACCATCATTTTTTCGTTGATCATCAATGGCATTGGAACTCACCACATTCTGAAAATAAGATATCGCGTTGTTGTAGTCTTTTAGTTTAAAATAGGAGTAGCCCAAATTATAATCCAACTGGTCATATTCCGAAAGTGATTTGGCTGCTGGCGAATTCTGGAAACGCACAAAATCGACCAAGGCTTCCTCAAAACGGTTCAGTCGGTAAGCAGATTCTGCTTTCCAATACAGGGTGCGAGCTTCAAAACTGGTATTTTCCGCATTTTTCAAAGATTTATCAAATCGCTCCCAAGCACCTTCGTAATCACCATCAATAAAAAGCTCAATGCCTCGGTAATAGGCCACTTTTTGATAGGTTTCTTTGCTTGCGTAGTTTTGATTTTCCTCCAAAAGCTGCATCGCTCCTTCAAAATTTCGAGAGGTAATGTAAGAGTCCACCAAAAGTTCTTGGATCTCCATTTGATATTCATCCTTTGGATATTTTTCCAGATAGGTGGTTAAAACCTGTGGAACGGGTTCGTAGGCATTCCCAATTTCGTAGCTCAAACGGGCATAGTTCAACCAGGCATCTTTTTGGATTTCTGGACTGAACTCCATTTGCGAAGCATTACGGAAAGCATTTAGCGCTTCGGATTTTTTATCCAACTTTAAATAGCATTCCGCCAAGTGATAATACGCATTTTGGGAAACCGCATTGCTCCCACCTATAATTTTATTGAATTGCTGAATGGCTTTTTGATAATCACCCAGTTTATAATGGCTGTAGCCTAGCAAATAGTAGTCGGTGTTATTTAATTTGCCCCGTTTGCCCTTATATTCTTCCAAATAGGGAATCGCTTCGGCATATTGTTCCAAATTGAAATAGCTTTCGCCGATGATCTTGTTGAGTTCCGAAACTTCTTGACGGTTGCTTTTGGACAACTGCTTTTTCGCCAATGCAATGGCTTCTTCAAACTTGCCCAATTTAAAATTTAGGTCCGCCTGATAATACGTCAACTTTTCATCCAATAATTCAGGATCTTGAATCTGGTCAAATCGGGCACTTGCCGAATTGTAATCGTCTTGCTCATAAGCGATGTACCCTAAATAATATTTGGCCTGCGAACCATACTTTTGGGAGGTAGTGACCTTGTTCAAATAACGTTCGGCTTCTTGCGGACGTTTGGACGTGTACAAAGCGTACCCATTATTAAAATTAAAACGGTCGCGCTCGGAATACGGCATCGAATTTTCATCAATCTTTTTGTACCATTTTAAAGCGTAGGGGTATTTTCCAGTTTCAAAATAGTAATCGGCCACATCTAAAAAAGCAGAATTTCTTTTGGTGGATGTTGGATATCTTTCCACAAAATCTTCCATCATTTTATCCGCTCCGCGCTGGTTCAAGCGAATGGCGGCATTGGCGGCATAGTAAGCGCTATTGGCTTCGGTTTCGCCATCTTTGGTGGTTTCCTTTACCGACTCAAAAATGTGCTGGGCCGCTTGGTATTGCTCGTTGTTATAGAGCGCCAAGGCATCTTGATAGGCTTTATTTTCGTGGGTATATATTTTGGTTTCCTGTGCGGAAAGCACAAAAAAAGTTCCCAGTAATATGGGAATTGAAAGGAGTTTTTTTCGATTCATAGTGTTCTACGCTCTTCTCGATTGACTTTATTCATAACGTCAAAATTAAGGCCAAAGTATGTCAACACCTAAAGTTGTAACATTTGGTTGTGCAATATTGATGAATAATTTAAGAACTTAGTACCTTTATTCCATAAAGCAATACTATGCCCGAGACCATTGTAAAACTAAAAGACGTAGCCATATTTCAGAACGAGAATCTGGTTCTCAACGAAATTGACCTTGAAGTTAAAAAGGGGGAGTTCGTTTACGTTATTGGAAAAACGGGAAGCGGAAAGAGTAGTTTTATGAAAACGCTTTATGCCGACCTACCATTTAAACAGGGTTCGGGGGAAGTGGTGGAGTTTGATTTAAAAACCTTGAAAGAAAAGGACATTCCCTACTTACGAAGAAAACTGGGGATTGTATTCCAAGATTTTAAATTGCTGCCCGATAGAAACATCAATAACAACCTAAAATTTGTACTTAAGGCAACCGGCTGGACCGATCCTAAAAAAATGGACGACAAAATCGAGGAAGTCCTCGACAAGGTGGGAATGAAAACCAAAGGTTTTAAGTTCCCACACGAACTATCGGGCGGCGAACAACAACGTATTGCCATTGCCCGCGCCCTGTTGAACGACCCTGAGCTTATTCTAGCGGATGAGCCGACTGGAAACCTTGATCCACAGACCAGTGTAGAGGTCATGAAAGTGTTGCAGGATATCAATCAAAATGGGCGTACGATTATTATGGCCACACACGACTATGCCCTGATTTTGAAATACCCGCACAAAACCCTAAAGTGTGATGGGAGTAAGGTTTTTGAAGTGATTCAAAAGGCGATATGACCATCAAAATGCAAGTACAGCCCATTGATTTTCAATACAATTACTTGTTCAATAAAAGTTTTTGTTACTTTGTTTAAACTAATCGCGATTCCTATATATGGAAATTCTTGGTATTGACATTGGCGGTTCGGGCATCAAAGGTGCCTTGGTAAACGCCGAAACTGGGGAAATGTTGACAGAACGTTTCCGAATTCCTACTCCAAAATCAAAAAAACCGAAGGACATGGCCAAAGTGGTGGCAGAAATTGTGGACCACTTTAATTATAAAGGCCCTGTAGGCTGTGGATTTCCATCTATAGTTAAAAATGGAATTTGTAAGTCCCCTGGAAACCTAGACCCAAGTTGGGTCGGTGTCAATATTGATGAATTGTTTACCGAGTACACAGGTCAAGAATTTACTGTTCTGAACGATGCCGATGCTGCAGGATATGCATCTATGAACTATGGTGTTGGAAAAGGTAAAGATGGGTTGGTCATTATGATTACCATCGGAACCGGATTGGGAAGCGGTGCATTTTTCAACGGTGTGTTGATCCCAAATTTTGAGTTAGGACAAATTCCTTACAAAAAACACAAAAAAATTGAAAAATGGGCGGCTGCCTCTGCCAAGGAAAGAGAAGAACTCAGTTTTAAAAAATGGGGCAAACGCTTCAATAAATTTTTAAAATTGGTGGAACTTATTGTTTGTCCAGATCTTATAATCGTTGGGGGCGGAACCTCCAAAAAATGGGAAGAGTTCAGTCACCACATCAAAATTGAAACCAATGTGGTAAAGGCCGAACTTATGAACCACGCTGGAATCATTGGAGCGGCCGTATCTTGTTTACGTGAGCAACACCATGGACACTTGCATTGATTTTTAGGATTCAGGACAAACAGGAATCAAGGACCAAGACTTACATTGGTGTCATTCTGAACGAGCATAAGCGAGTGAAGAATCTCTTGTAAAGTCATTACGAAAACGAATAGCCATCAAAAAAGAAAAGCGAATGAAGATTAGTTTCCTCACTCGCTTTATAAGTTTTTCAAAGTGTGTTTTTGATTACACTACTTTGTTTCTTTTTCTGTCCACTTCTTTTAGATAGATTTTTCTGATCCTTAGGTGACGTGGCGTTACCTCAACGTATTCATCTTTTTGGATATATTCCAAAGCTTCTTCCAAGGAGAATTTGATGGCCGGTACAATCTTGGCCTTATCATCCGCTCCTGAAGAACGAACATTGGATAGTTTTTTGGTCTTGGTTACGTTCACAGTCATATCGTCTTGACGAGAGTTCTCACCAATTACCTGACCCTCATAAATATCCTCTCCTGGATCTACAAAGAATTTACCTCTATCCTGAAGTTTATCAATAGAATAAGGAATGGCTGTTCCATTTTCCATAGAGACCAAAGAACCGTTCAATCGTTGTGGGATATCGCCTTTTAAGGGTTGGTACTCCAAAAATCGGTGCGCCATAATGGCCTCTCCCGCTGTTGCCGTCAGCAATTGGTTTCTAAGACCGATGATTCCTCTGGATGGAATAATGAATTCACAGACCATTCGGGAACCTCTTGCTTCCATACTGGTCATTTCTCCTTTACGGATGGATACCATTTCCACAGCTTTTCCAGACACTTCTTCCGGTAAATCGATGGTCAGGTTTTCCACTGGCTCACATTTTACACCATCAATTTCTTTGATGATCACCTGTGGCTGGCCTATTTGTAGTTCGTAGCCTTCCCTACGCATTGTTTCTATCAAAACAGAAAGGTGCAATACACCACGTCCGTACACCAAAAACTTGTCGGCACTATCGGTTTCCTGAACGCGAAGCGCCAAGTTTTTCTCCAATTCTTTTTCCAAACGTTCTTTAATGTGTCTGGAAGTAACAAATTTTCCATCCTTACCAAAAAACGGACTATCGTTGATCGTGAAAAGCATACTCATTGTAGGCTCATCAATCGCGATGGTCTTTAGTTTTTCTGGGTTTTCAAGGTCGGCAACGGTGTCACCGATTTCAAATCCTTCCATTCCCACAATAGCACAGATATCGCCTGCAACTACTTCTTCCACTTTTAAACGTCCCAGACCTTCGAACGTGAAAAGTTCTTTGATTCTGGTCTTCACAATGGAACCATCTCTTTTTACCAAAGAAACCTGTTGTCCTTCGCGAAGGCTCCCTCTTTGCAATCTACCGATAGCTATTCGCCCCGTGAACGAAGAAAAGTCCAACGAGGTGATCAACATTTGGGTTGTACCTTCTTGTGGTTTAAATTCTGGAACATGCTCGATGACCATATCCAACAATGGCTCAATGCTTTCGGTAGGCTCTTTCCAATCCTCGCCCATCCAGTTGTTCTTTGCAGAACCATAAACGGTTGGAAAATCCAACTGCCATTCTTCTGCACCCAATTCAAACATCAAATCGAACACTTTTTCGTGCACTTCCTCCGGGGTACAGTTTTCTTTATCTACTTTGTTGATAACCACACAAGGCTTCAATCCAAGGTCAATCGCTTTTTGAAGCACAAAACGGGTCTGCGGCATTGGCCCTTCGAAGGCATCAACCAACAACAAAACCCCATCGGCCATATTTAGTACTCGCTCCACTTCACCACCGAAATCGGCGTGACCAGGGGTATCTATAATATTGATTTTAATGTCTTTGTAAACAACTGAAACGTTTTTGGAAACAATGGTGATTCCACGTTCCCTTTCCAGGTCGTTGTTGTCCAATATCAGGTCGCCTTTGTTCTCGTTATCGCGGAACAACTGGCAATGGTACATAATTTTATCAACCAAGGTAGTCTTACCGTGGTCTACGTGTGCAATAATTGCAATGTTTTTAATTTTGGACATAACCTAAATTTTAAGCCCGCAAAGATACTGCTATTTTTTCTTGTGCAACACACCTAAATGTTATTTTTATCTTATTGATTTTGTGGGAGTTCCAAATCTACAGACCCACACACCAGCGCTTTTCGCTGATAATCCAACCAATACTTAGGTTCACCACGGGGTGAATGCCTCCTTTAAAGGGGCCTACGTAATAACCTGCACCCGCATCTATGGAGAAACTAAAGCCAGAATTATAACTCCGTTGAATACCGTAAACCAGTCCACCGTAGCCGTGGATGCCATCCACCAATCGCCCCTCGACCACACGGTCTCCAGGAGAAAATAGGGCTACGGATGGTGCAAAATAGTTACCAGAATTCCCGTAGATGGATCTTCTACGCCTTTCTCGACTACGTAAATTGTGGTAATATCTGTTTTGAACGGTGATGGCGGGGAAAAAGTCAAAATCTTCCAGCGGTTGCGAGCTGGCAGGCTCCAATGCCACTTGATAAGCAATTCGAATATCCAAGGTGCTGTTTACGCCCAGGGCCATTTCGTACTCGACACCAGGATTGATGGCATTGAGTTTAAACTGACGAATCTCGCAATTAGTCCCATATTGGGCATGCAAAAAAAATCCAGTGGACAGAAATACCAATAGAAGTAAACGACGCATTGTAGGTTAATTTGGTAGTATTATAACCCAAACTTCATCAAAATAGTATGTTTTATTGGCTTTATTTAATCCAGGTATGGGTCCTTTTTCTTTCTTTTGGTCGCCACCCAACCAAAAGTGAAGTTAAACAATGGTCCATATCCGTCCAGCACACCATCTCCTTTATAATATCCCGCTCCTAGTTCAACGTTAAAATTAAAGCCTTTTTCGTAGGTACGCTGAATACCATAGACCATTCCATAAAAACCGAGATTAAAATCGTCTGGACCTTCAACATTCGTGGAGATTCGGAGCTGCGAAAAGAAAATCGCCTGAGCCGCAGCAATATAATTCCCTGAATTGCCAGAGGTGTTTTTGTCCAGTCTTTGCCTCCTATTAAAATTATGGTAATATCGGTATCGGTTGTTCATTGCCAATCCAAAGACATAACCTTCTTGATAGGTGGCGGTGGCCAAACCCAAGTTTGTGGAGACACTTTGGTTTTTGAAAAGCCCCAATTCATACGTAAACCCAGGGCTCAACAAATTCAATTTAAATTGATGGCGTTCCAGATGCGGTAAATCAAAAGTTCCGCCCCGTTCTTGCCATTGCGCTTGCATAATGGTAGAAGCAAAACAAAGAACAATAAAAACAATTTTATACTTCATAGTTGATGGTTTAGTTTGATAAATCTAAAAAGGATACCATCGTTAAATATTATATTTGTGCAAACTTTAAGAAATGGACATCACCAAAATTCCACAGATAAAACATACGGACAGCAATAATTTTTTCTTGTTGGCAGGGCCCTGCGCCATTGAAGGCGAAGAAATGGCCATGCGCATTGCAGAAAAAGTGGTTGCCATTGCCGACAAGCTCAACATTCCTTATGTTTTCAAAGGGAGTTTTAAAAAAGCGAACCGTAGCCGTATTGATTCTTTTACGGGTATTGGCAATGAAAAGGCCTTAAAGATTTTGAAAAAAGTTTCCGAAACCTTCGAGGTTCCCACCATAACCGATATTCATGAAATTTCGGATGCTTCTATGGCTGCCGAATATGTGGATGTGCTCCAAATACCCGCTTTTTTGGTAAGACAAACAGACTTGGTGGTAGCAGCTGCCAAAACAGGTAAAGTAGTCAACTTAAAAAAAGGACAATTTATGAGCCCCGAAAGTATGCAACACGCCGTAAAAAAGGTGACCGATTCTGGCAATGAACAGGTTTGGATCACCGATCGCGGAACCATGTTCGGCTACCAAGATATGATTGTGGATTTCCGCGGCGTCCCTACTATGAAGCAATACGCCCCAGTGGTTTTGGATGTTACCCATTCCCTACAGCAACCCAACCAATCTTCAGGAGTTACAGGCGGTAGACCTGCGTTGATCGGAACTATGGCACGAGCAGGAATCGCAGCCGGTGTTGATGGGCTTTTTATGGAAACCCATTTTGACCCTTCAAATGCCAAAAGTGATGGCGCCAATATGTTGGATTTAAGTTTGTTGGAGAAACTTCTCACGGATTTGACCGCCATCCGAAAGACTATCAATTCGCTCTAACGAGATTTTAAAGTGTTAAAATTTTGATTGTACACACTTGTATATCAAAAAATTACACCACCTTTTTTAACCTTATTTATAATTAGTCTAAATATTCTTTGTTTGATTTAGCACTGGAACATACATTTGCAGCTAAAACTTATTTAGACCAATTACAAATAAAATGAAACACATAGTACTCATTCTTAGTTTCGCTGTTTTTTGCACTTCTCAAGCACAAACCGGAAACCTAAAAGGAACAGTAACCGATCAAAAAAACAATCCTCTTGGCAATGTAAATATTGCGGTGTCCAACACAAGCTTAGGCACAAACACGGATTATTCTGGGGGATATGAGATATCCAATCTCGCGTCTGGCTCCTACACACTTACGTTTTCCATGGTAGGTTATGGCACACAAAATAAAACCGTAAACGTTTATGCCGACCAAACCACCAATGTAGAAACCATTGTTATGGTCGAGCGTCAAGAACAGCTTAATGAAGTTGTGGTTGAAGGCAATCAAATAAACAAATTTTCGCGCAAGGCAAGTGTTTATGTGTCGAAAATGCCGCTTAGAGACATCGAGAACCCACAAGTGTACAACGCTATCTCATCAGAATTACTGGAGGATCAAGTAATTACCAATTTTGATGATGCACTAAAAAACGCTCCCGGTATCGACAAACTTTGGGAGTCTACGGGAAGAGGCAATGATGGTGCTGGTTACTTTTCTTTGCGTGGTTTTCCCGTTCAACCGACTATGATCAACGGCTTACCAGGTTTGACCAATGGTAGCCCGGATCCCGCCAACATAGAATCCATTGAAGTAATCAAAGGCCCATCGGGCACTTTGTATGGTAGTAGTTTAATTTCTTACGGTGGTTTGATCAACATCAACACCAAAAAACCATTCTACGGCTTTGGAGGAAATATCTCCTACACTTCTGGCAGCTACGGATTAAACCGTGTGAGTGCCGACGTAAATACCACTCTGGGCGATCAAAACAATATTGCACTTCGTGTTAACACGGCATACCATACCCAGAACAGCTACCAAGATGCCGGATTTAGAAAATCGTTCTTCTTTGCTCCGTCCTTGGCGTTTCAGGCAAGTGATAGACTCTCTTTCAACATCAATACTGAGTTTTACAACGGTAGGAGCACCAATCAAACTATGTTGTTCCTAGATCGTGGCGTACCCCTTCGTGTAACCAATCTGGATGAACTTGGTTATGATTTTAAACGTTCCTACACCAGCAACGACTTGTATATCGATACACCAACGTATAGTCTGCAAGGTCAGATGAACTATATTTTGAGTGATTCCTGGACCTCGCAAACTGTAGTTTCCAGGTCCAATGCAAAATCTGACGGCTACTATTCCTACTTGTACGAGGTGACCACAACGGCTGAAGGTCTTTCAGAAACCCCGATTTCCGATGGTATTATTTTGGCTCGCTATACAAGCAACCAAAATTCAGAGACTTTGGGTACCGACATTCAACAAAATTTCATCGGAGATTTTACTATTGGAACTATGCGCAATCGTATGGTTGTGGGATTGGATTACCTTAAAACAAGAACCATCAACAACAGCACGGGGTACGGTAACCAAGGTTTTACCTATGTAGGTTCAAATCCGGACGAGTTCCAAGCAGTGGTTCCAGCACTACACGATTTCTTTGGCACTCCAATGGGAACTGGATTGTACGACTCCGGTGTTTTGACCCAAGCTGGCGCCGATGCAGGAATAGCCACTTTGGCCAATCCGGGAGCACAATTTAGCGAGGCAGAGCAAGAAATTTTCAGTGCCTACGCCTCCAACGTAATCAATCTATTGCCAGAGTTGTCCGCAATGGCCAGTTTACGCGTGGACCGTTTTTCCAATGATGGCTATAATCAAACTGCATTTTCTCCAAAATTCGGATTGGTGTACCAACCCATCTTGAACAAAGTATCTTTATTCGCCAATTATATGAACGGTTTCAGCAATGTGGCCCCAGTAACGGAAATATCCAACGGAAACACATCGGTAAGAGCTTTGAACCCGGAACAAGCCAACCAATTTGAAGTGGGTACCAAACTAAACTTGTTGGATGATAGGCTTTCGGCCACCTTGAGCTACTACGATATTACGGTAAGCAATATGGCACAACGTATTGATACCGATGCCGACAACTATTTCTATACCCAAGATGGTGAACAGACAAGTAAAGGTTTTGAAGCCAGCATTGTTGCCTCCCCCATTGATGGATTGAACATTATTGCAGGATACAGTTACAATGATAGCAAACTAGTAGAAGGAGATGCCAGCTTTCTAGGTTTTAGACCAGAAAGCGCAGGCCCCATGAACTTGGCCAATGTTTGGGCCAGCTACCGATTTACACAAGGCACATTGGAAAACTTTGGCCTTGGATTTGGAGGCAACTACGCCAGTGAGAACAAAATCTTTAATAGATCCAATGGTACGTTTGCCATTGATGAGTATACTATCCTAAATGCATCAACCTTTTACGATGCAAGAAATTTCAGAATCACTTTGAAGCTGGACAACTTAGCCAACAAAGACTACTACAAAGGTTGGTCTACCATCAGCCCACAAAACTTGAGAAGCCTTTCTGCCAACTTTACTTATAAATTCTAGAAAAAATCAGATGAAAAAACTAATCGCAACCCTATTGCTCATTACTTTGCCCGTATTGTCGGTATCTGCACATTACCTTTGGATTGAGACCAACGGCAATGGAACCTTGGGCCAGGCACAAGAAGTTCGCGTGCATTACGGCGAATACACTTATGGCGTCATTGAAAAAGTGGAGGGCGAAGCTTTTCCAGCAGTATCCAAGTTTACCCTTTGGGTAATTGCTCCTGATGGCACAAAAACCGAATTGAACACGAAAGCCAAGGAAGACCATTATTTGGCAAGCTTTACACCATCACAAAATGGCGTTTACACCATCGCTTTGAACAACAATGAAATCGATGTAATTGATTATACCCAGTACGACTTCGGGATTTTCAAGACACACTATCATTCAACGGCCAAGGTTCTAGTAGGAACAGATGGTGATACAAAAACCGCAAATCCTGAGGGAATTGTAGTGAAGCAATTGGAAAATGATGGGGAGGAAATCAAGCTTCAAGTAGTTTACAAAGGAGAGCCATTGGCCAAAAACGAGCTTAAAGTGTACGTTTCCGACCTATGGTCGAAAACCTTGTACACGGATGATAATGGAGAGGTTTCCTTTGCCCTGCCTTGGGATACCAAATACATTGTGGAGACAACCACCAAAGAAGAAGTTCCAGGCGCTTATAATGGCGATGACTACGAATTTATTTGGCACTGCGCCACCTATTGCATAAAACGATAATCCATGGTCACCATAATTTCATTGCTCACTTTTTTCGCCTTTTATCTACTGTACGGCACATCCAAAAAAACAGTTTCGGCAGGAAATCTAGGTTTTGAGAGATGGACCGGTGCAAATAAAAAAGCCTCTCAATATGCCAGTTTGGCCCTAATGATTTTATCATTGGGGCTTAGCTGTTTTTACTGGGGTATTGGTTCGGGTACATTTACTTTTTTTATCCTTTTGATGACCATTGCCAGTTTGGTGATACTCTTGGCGCCATTGCGATTGCTGAACTATCGCTTATTAGGTATCCTCTTTTTATGCGCCGTACTATTTGAAATCCTATTGTTTTAACCTATGCCAGCCAACAAAAAATACTTGACCCCTACTGTATCGCAACGATTTGCCAAAATATCCGCAGCCATTTTGGGCGGGTTTATTGTGGCAATCCTACTCCATTTGGCCTTGGCCAGTTGGTTCAACCACGTAGCGGTAATCATTACCAGTACTTTTTCGGCCTTTATCCTTTGGGCTACATTAATGATTGTTGCCTTTTTGGGCAAAAATGGCTGGAAAGTTTGGGGTATTTATCTTTTGGCCAGTTTAGTGCTCTTTGTCATTTTCCATTTTGGAAACCAAACCAACCCAATTGTATAAACCATGGGAAACCGTATCTACAATATTCTATTTCACACGCATACCGTTAGTGGTATTGTGATCAGCGTTGCACTTTATGTTATTTTCTTTACGGGATCTTTCTCTTTTTTCAGGGATGAAATTGCCAATTGGCAACGCGGACATTCCGTTAGTCAAGTAGATGCATTGCCCGGAAGCGTTGACCGCCACTTGAGTGACCTTTCCAAAGAATACGATCTCTACGGACGCGATGTAGAATTACGGCATTATTACAACGAGAGAAGTATTTCCGTCAATTTGGGTGCATCCAAAGATTCGTTGGCTTCGGAAGATGCCCAAACTCCCGTTTTCTTTTATTTGGACCCTGAGTCCAGAATCAAAACCGAGGATTATGCAAGCAATTATCATTTGGGGGAATTCTTATACCGTCTCCACTTTTTAGATCAAATCCCCTACCCTTACGGCAGAACCTTGGCAGGGTTTGTGGCTTTCTTTTTCCTGTTTGCGATCATAACAGGTATCTTGGTGCATTGGAAGAAGATCGTTTCCAACTTTTACACCTTCCGACCTTGGGCCAAGCTCAAAACCATGTGGACGGATGCCCATACGGCTCTGGGAGTGATAGGCTTTCCCTTTCAGTTTATGTATGCCGTCACAGGAGCTTTCTTTTTGCTCAAAGGTATTTTAATTTTTCCGGTCGTAATGGGACTGTACGATGGTAATCAAAATAAACTGTTTGAAGATTTAGAGTACAACCACCCTGTTTATAAATTCCAAAATGAAAAATTGGACAACGCCATCAACTTGGACCAATATGTTCAAGAGATGAAAGAAGAATGGGGCGATTTTAGAGTAACGGAAACACATATTTTTAACTATGGTGACCAGAACATGCACGCCGCCATCAGCGGATATTTGGGTTACGACACCAAACTGAACGGTTTGGGGCATCGTATTTACAAAATAGCCGATGGTTCCATTGCAGAGGAAAAAGTGCCCGTCAATAGCACTTCGTATTTGGATGGGGTAAAAAATATGATGTATCGGCTACATTTTGGTGATTACGCAGGTTATGGCTTGCGCGTAATTTCCTTTATTCTTGGGTTGGTTTCCTGTTTTGTGATTCTATCCGGAATTATGATCTGGTTGGTGGCACGCGACAAAAAAAACATACCCGCAAAACGAAGAAAGTTCAATCAACAAGTCGCCAATTGGTATATGGCAATATGCCTAACTTTGCTCCCTGTGACCGCATTGGAATTCATCATCGTAAAGTTTGCCCCAACAGTAAATATGAGCTTCCTCTATCAAACTTATTTTCCAATCTGGTTAGTGTTCACCGTATTCTTCATTCTTAAAAAGGATATTGCCTTCACTAACAAATGGACCTTGATTTCTGGAGGATTTTTGGGATTATTGGTTCCGATTGCTAATGGGGTCGCTACAGGAAATTGGTTGTGGGTGGCGTATCATAACGGGTATCAGCACATCCTTTTGGTGGATTTGCTTTGGTTGATTTTAGGGATTGTTTCCCTTTGGATTGCATTCTTTAAACTGAAAACTAAAAAAGCAGCTTTAAAACCTTCAATAAATTAATTATTTCCAGAAACCTTTGTGATTCACGGTTTCCGCATCCTTGATGACGTCCACGAAAACTTCGGCATCAATATCATTTAAGTTATGGTATCGAAGTGACCGCATTACTTTTCTACCTTCCGTAATCATTTTATCCAAATGAACACTTAAATGTGCGGAGCTCCAAAAGCCAACATCCACATAACCCTTTTTTCTTGAAACATTGAAATAGCAAAAGGGTTTTCCGTTCAGGTAGTAAAATGGCAATCGGTATTTGTATTTCAGTTCCAAGTTGGGCACCGAGGTCTCTACCAAAACCTGTAATTGCATCAATATACTTTTGAAAGGCTCTTCTTGGTTGATGATATAATCTTCAGCAGGATTCATGCAAGAGAGCTTGGTTTTATTTACGCTTGAACAGCTTTCTGACCAATTTCAACAAAAAAAGTGCTATGAAACCAATGACCAACCCAAAAATAAAATCTTTGAGAAGTGTGGGCAGGCCTGGGAACAAATGATGAAAGAATTCAATGTTATGTGTAAAGATCCCTCCTGAAACCAATAACAAGGCCAGGGTGCCCACCACGGATAACGCCCGGATTATTTTCGGAAGGGCATTCACCAATACCCCGCCCACTTTGTCAGAGAAACTATCGTCACGATCGTTGAGGCGAATCAGTCTGTACCCATAATCGTCCATACGTACAATCAATGCTACAACACCATATACTCCAACGGTCGCCAACAACGCCACTACCGATACCGTTGCAATTCGTATAGTCAAAGGTTCATTGACCACGGTGCTCAATGCAATAATGACAATCTCAACGGAGAGGATAAAATCTGTGATTATCGCCTGCTTGATTTTTTTCTTCTCAAGTTCGGGCAACTCTTCTTCGGGAATATCAATGGGGTCTTCATACCGTTCTTCATCTTTACGATGAAATAGATACTCGTACACTTTCTCTACACCTTCATAGGCCAAATACACTCCTCCCAAAATCAAAATAACCGTAATCGCAACAGGCAAATAAGCACTCAACAAGAATGCAATGGGAAGAATGATCAATTTGTTCAAAAAAGAACCTTTGGTTATGGCCCAAAGCACCGGGATTTCCCTACTGGCCAAAAAACCGGTGGCCTTCTCGGCATTCACGGCCAAGTCATCGCCCAATATACCTGCTGTTTTCTTGGTTGCTACCTTACTCATGGTGGCCACATCGTCCATAAGTACAGAAATGTCATCCAAAACAGCAAAAAAACCAGAAGCCATAGAAATCTTTTAGGTTAGTGAAAAGTCAAAGATTAGGAGAAAAATAAATAAATCCAAGTTTAACCGCCCATATAAAAGCAGTAAAAACCACTATGCCCCTTTCATGGACAACAAGGTCGCCACCCAAACAATCACGGAAGAAAAGAAAATACCAATGGTATTGGCGGCAAAGGCCTCACGTTTTTTCATTTTGAACAAATACGCGGCTATGCTTCCCGCGTAGACCCCAGTACCGGGCAAAGGAATCATAACAAACAATACAACGCCCAAAAAACCGAATCGTTGTATTTTTTTACCTGACCCTTTTTTGGCCCTTTGCCCTACAAAAACAGCAGACTTTTTATAAAATCGCCATTTGACCAAATGACGGTTGATGTACTCCAAAAAAAACATCATCATAGGAAATACCAGCACATTGGCACCAAAACAAACAACGAACACCAGATACTCGTTCACCCCTCGGTACATACCATAGGGAATACCCACTTTAGCCTCTCCAAATGGGGACAGGCTCCACAATGCCGCTATTAATAAATCAATATGCAAAATGTAGCTGTTTTAAGCTGGCAAAACTAGTAAGGAACTTGCATATGGCAATTATTTTCACCCTTAAATATTTGCTAATTGTGATTTAGTACAAGCATCTTTTAGAGTAGTGAAACCTAATTACTTTACCGCTAGGTTAACAGTTTGTAAAATATTCACGCTATGGTTGAAACACACAATTAGCTTTCATAGTTTTGAGAAAACCAACAATATGAAATCCCAACCAGTTTTTATCGCAATTTTTGCTGCTGTTTCCTTGTTTGCCCAAGAGCATTCGCACCAAAGCTCCAGAATTTTGGATTTTCCAGATGTTCCCGGATACAAAACATTGAAAACAGACCTGCACCAACACACTGTCTTTTCAGACGGAAATGTGTGGCCGAACATTCGTGTAATGGAAGCACTAAGGGATAATTTGGACGTGATTTCACTTACCGAGCACATTGAATACCAACCTCATAAAGAGGATATCCCCCACCCTGACAGGAACCGATCCTACGAAATAGCCCTAACAGAAGCAAAGGATCATGACCTTATTCTGGTTCACGGGTCCGAAATTACCCGACAAGCACCGATCGGACACAACAATGCCATATTTATTGAAGATGCAAACAAACTTCTTGTGGAGGATGCCAAGGAATCTTTTGCCGAAGCCAAGAAGCAAAGTGCCTTTGTTTTTTGGAACCACCCTGCTTGGTATGCCCAATCACCAAAAGGCAATCCGATTCTTAGTGATTTTCAAAAAAAACGCATTACCGGTGGAGAGTTGCACGGAATCGAGGTAATCAACACTGGGGACTATTCGGAAGAATCGTTGGCCCTGGCCCTTGAAAACAACCTGACCATAATGGGAACCAGCGATATCCACGGACTTATTGACTGGGATTATGTAGAAAAAGGACATACGCGCCCCATAACATTGGTTTTTGCGAAGGAAAGATCTGCTAATTCCCTTAAAGAGGCTTTGTTTGCCGGTAGAACAGTGGCCGTTTTCAATTCGTTATTGGTTGGCAAAAAGGAGAATTTGGTTCCACTACTCCGAGCATCCATTACCATCGAAAAAGCCGAATACATTGATAATACCTCGATTTTGGCAGTAACTTTAAAAAATGTGACGAGCAGTGATCTTATTTTTGAAAATCAAATGCCCTATACCTTCTATTCCAGTTCACCCGTATTTACGGTTCCAGCTGGGAGGTCTAAAACCCTTCAGGTGAAAACACTGGACAAAAAGGCCGAACTTGAGTTAAAGCTTAAGGCGTTAGGTGCCTACGTTGCCCCAAAGGAGCATCCTATCGTTACATGGAACCTCACCTTGCAAGAATAAACCTTAGGCAACGGAGGTAAAAGGTCCACCATTGATGACCAAATCAAAATCTGGCAAAAGTTTGTGTATGTACTGGATGGGTGTTTTTTCGGAGATATAAACCCATTTTTTGTCCACATTCACATCAAAATAAAAACTGGAAAAATCGGTATCCACATCCAATCGGGACAACAAGAACCTCGTGATTCTTGGCCTGAGG
Organism: Allomuricauda sp. NFXS6; assembly: GCF_040148835.1. Taxonomy (NCBI): domain Bacteria; kingdom Pseudomonadati; phylum Bacteroidota; class Flavobacteriia; order Flavobacteriales; family Flavobacteriaceae; genus Allomuricauda; species Allomuricauda sp. NFXS6. The sequence continues at coordinate 313,259 of NZ_JAGEMG010000001.1, forward strand.
CTGTATTCTAAATCGATACAGGTCCGTTGCATTGCTGGATTGTCATCTCCAGAAAATATCCAATTGAATTTCACTGGCTTTTGAGAATTTAGGACATACAATATACTAAAAAGCAATGCATTACCAACTTCTGGAAAGTGTTTTTGGCTAAAAGGCTATTATTCTTTGCCGTCCACGAAATCTTGAAGATAGGCGTACCGAGGGGTCAACTTACCATTTTGCGTCATACGGGCCCTTTCTAGAATGCCATCCTTATCATTATTAAAAAAGGATGGTATCACGTACTTGGAAAATGCTTCTCCAAAACCTACGCTTGCATCCCTTGGCAGTTCGCACGGGAGGTTGTCCACGGCCATTACGGCAATAGCCTTTTCGTTTTTAAAATCGGTTTCCGTTTCAGACTCAGGATCGTAGCCATAAATAGGTTCGGCAATGGTGGACGGACGAATGGTGCTTGCAATGGGACCGTCGATGTCACAACTGATATCGGCCACTACTTTTATCCTAAAATCGGGGTGCTTGGCATCCTCACGAGTGTATAAATAAGGGGCTCCATCCCCATAAAAATGTCCTGCAATATAAAAATCGGTTACTTTTGCAAAACGAAAAAAGTCAGATTCGTAAGCCTCGGGAGTTTGGAAAAAATCGGCTTTGCTGCCTTTGTTGCCATCCTTACGTTTTACATAGTGAGACACATCGGTTTGACAATATACAGGTTCCTTGAAGGATATGGATAAATACTCACTGGGAGAAACGTGCCTCAATCCCATGGCATCGAGCATTTCCTTGGCACCACTGCCCACTCTTCCTTTTCCAGTAAGTAATATTTTGATGTTGGGGAGTTGTATTTTTTTTAGTTCCGAAATCAAAGCTTGTTGGTCCAGAAGGGATTCCGCTTTCGGCAATTGATATAAGTTGTACTTTAAACCGTAGGTCCTGAATCCGTTGTAGGCTCCAACGATTCCGGCATAACGGCCAAAGGCGACCAATCTACTCCCTTTTGGATTGGTTATCACCTCGTGATCGTACAATTCGATGTTCTTCTCCAAAATAGCTTGAAGGAGTTCGCGGTTATAGGGTTGTTTTTTAATGGTATGGGAAAAGAAAAAGTATTTTTTATGGGGAATCAATGCATCGATGGGGACTTCCTTTACGCCGAGCAGTACATCACAGGTCTCCATATCGGTTACCACTTGGATGCCTTTTTCTGTATATTCACTGTCCGAAAACACCCGAATTGGAGACGATTCGACCAAAATATTGGCTTTTGGGTATTTGGAAAGGACATTTTGGCATTCTTCTGGTGATAGCACTACCCTGCGATCGGGTGGATTTTTACGTTCCCTGATGATTCCGAGCTTCATATATGATTTTGGTATAATTGTTGACCAAAATAAGAGTAATAGGCAGGGTAAGCAAACTTTTTATTGTTTGATGGATATGAGTTACCTTTGCCGACCGCGTTAGGCATTTCGACTGTGCTCAATGTGACAAAGGTGGTTTACAAACCAAAATTTGCGTTAGGGATAGAGGCAGGTACCATGTACGGCCGATAGCCCGACCGAAATGTTGCGAAGCAATATTTTGGGAACGCCCACATTTTGACCGAGTTCATACTGAGCGTAGTCGAAGTACGCAGTGCAGGTTAAGTTCTTTGATAAAAAAGTGAGAGATTCCTGCCTTCGCAGGAATGACATTATGGGGCCGACCGGTTTTGACAGCAAGACCAATGGCGATGTAAGCATGTCGAGCGCTGGGATATAGCTCGTTAATCTCATGTTTCACACTTTTTAATTGGCGAAAATAATTACGCTCTTGCCGCATAATCTGAATTATAGTAGGATATGCCTCGTCCCTACAAGGTAGGGAAGCGAGATGTTCCTGAATAGCCCTTGTTGACGGCGATTCGTTTAGGAGCACCAAAAAAGTCAACACAAGGGTGTCCGTTCGCTTTGGCGACACCTCTAAAACCTAAAGAAGATAAGTGTATATTAGGCCGTATCTGGTCAGGTATACATCGAAAATCAAACAGATACTAAGCATGTAGAAAGCGTGGTTATTGCTTGTTTGGACGAGGGTTCGAATCCCTCCGGCTCCACTAGAACACCATCAAAACACAACAACAAACCTGTAAATTACTGATTTACAGGTTTTTTTATTTTATTTGGTTTCATTTAATATCAAATAATAGCATTAAAAAAGTGACTTATTCGGTGAGTATATTTTAAACCAAAAAACACTCACCGATTTCCTTGTAATCAATTGATTTTGTGTTAAATATAAAAATGATATTTTTCTTTTTTATATCTTTATTTCTGTTAAAAAAGAGACCAAAAATGAGCCATTCTTTCTCACAGCTATTTTATCTTAAAGGAAAACATTTTGAAAAAGACGTAAAAGTCCCTATATACCTACGTTTAACAGTAAATGGACAACGAAGCGAATTAAGCGTTTCACGAAAAGTTGACCCACAAAAATGGAGTGCTCGGATGGGGAAAATGAAGGGAACGAACTTTGAAGCAAATGAATTGAACCAGTATTTGGATACTGTTAGAAGTAGAATAAATAGAATCCACCGTCAACTTGTAGAGGACAACAAACCCTTCACCTCATCAGATGTGAAAAATTTGTATTTGGGCAAAGGTGAAAAACTTAAAATGCTCTTGGAGCTCTTTGATGAGCATAACCAACAAATGAAGAAGCTGATTGATATTGAATTTGCACTAGGTACTTACAAGCGATATAATACCACAAGAAACCACGTTGCCGAATTTATCAAAACCGAATCGGGTAAATCGGATATTCCCGTCAGGGATGTTGATTTAAAATTCATAAAGGGTTTTGAATTCTTTTTGAAGACAGTTAAAAAATGTAACCATAATTCCGCTTTAAAGTACATAAACAATTTCAAGAAAATCATTCGAATGGCCGTAGCCCATGAATGGATCAATAAGGATCCCTTCTTCAACTACAAAGTACAATTCAAAACTGTGGAAAGGGAGTTCTTGTCCAAGGAAGAACTACAAGCCTTGGTTGACAAGAAAATCAGGGGCGAACGTCTTAATGTTGTACGGGATATGTTTGTCTTCTGTTGTTATACTGGACTATCCTACATTGATGTGCAAAAGCTGCACCCTGATAATATCGTAACCCATATTGATGGAACCCTTTGGATTAAGTCCAAGCGTACCAAGACAAAATCCAGATTGGGTATTCCCCTACTCCCAACCGCATTGGCCATTATCGAAAAATACAAAGAACACCCTAAAGTCATGAATGAAGATTGTGTGCTTCCTGTTTTGAGCAACCAGAAGTCCAATGCCTATTTAAAAGAAATTGCTGACCTATGTGGCATAAAAAAGAATCTCACCACCCATTTGGCCAGACATACTTTTGCTACTACCGTGACCTTGTCCAATGGAGTACCCATAGAAACAGTGGGGCAAATGCTGGGACATAAAAATCTTCGCACTACTCAACATTATGCCAAGATTATTGATAGAAAGGTGAGTGAGGATATGGCAGCCTTGAAAGGAATTCTTGCAAAAGAGGGAGGTAGCATAACTAAAAAAAATGGCTTGTCTTAATGGCAGACTTAACCTTTTTTATATCTTGTTTTAACTGTAAAACATAATTTCATATCAATTTCCAGGGATGTGTCAACAAAAATCTTTGAATACATGTTAAAATGATTAATACATATTGAGCTATGGGATTCACAAAACATCTATTCACCATCAAATAACAATGTATATTAATCTATTAAAAAGCTAAATCTACCTCTATTCCCTATGGCCTTCTCTAGTAAGTGTATGAATTCAAATGAGTTTGATATCGCTGTTATGCATGTTACATTATCCCACGGAATTTTTTTAAAGAGTATATAGCTCAGTTTGAAAACAAAAAGGCTATTATTGCAGCCCTATTTGGATTTTCTACTTACCCAAGCACTCCAAAATCTTGGAGAGCAGCAGAAACTTTAACTGGTTGTAGTTTTTTAAATGATTCATATAACCATCCCTATTTTTCTCATGGGTATTGAGGTAATAAGCATCACACTCCATGGTATCACATTCTATCACGTTCGCCATGTTCCGTTCATAACGGTACAAGTTTGCCAACCGCAGCTGATTCTCTCTTTGAACCACCAAAAGTCTTTGGTGGAGCGAAGGATTTCCCAACAGCCGTTTTTCCAATGGGATCAAATATTGTAATTCCTCATTGACCCATTCCATAGTTTCAGTCCAATTGGTGATTTCCAACTTATCCTTTTTACTGATAATACGGCTTATGGATTCGTGAAAATAGGGTCTACCAACTGATTTCATAATACCATGTTTAAATTCAAAGACTCATTTCCCTGCTCAATATCCTCAATGGTAAGCCTTTGGTTACCGGATGGAAACTCCCAAACAATGGAATCCCCATTGGCGTACCCCATGACCGCGGCCCCCATCGGGGTCAATATCGATATGCAATTGTTTCTGATATCGCTTTTGGCGGGTAGTACCAGTTTGAATTTTTTATGCCAGCCATTTTCGGAAACAATTGTGACATTGGAATTGAACCGTATCACATCATTTGGCATTTTATCCTCATCTAGGATTTTGGCACTCTCCAATTCATCCGTCAACTTCTTAACCGATTTTCTCCAAGCACTGTCCTTATGGTACCCTGAGAGGTTCAACAATCGCTTTAAAACCACATATTCCCTTTTTTCTATCAACAAGCTCCCGTATTTCATTTTACTATATTTTAAATCATTATACCATGCAGGCTCTTTTTTAAGCCTTTTTTAATCACTTTCTTCCTTTATGGAAAAATCCCCCTCTGAACATAAGTCTCTTCCAATCGCTCTATGGCAATTACAAATGCGGCTGTCCGCATGTCGATATGCTGCGTCTTGGTTTTGTGTGCAACCTTGGTAAACGATTCCCTCATTTTTCTTTCCAATCGTTCCAACACCTCATCAAGACTCCAAATTTCACCGTTACGGTTTTGCAACCATTCAAAATAGCTTCCGATTACACCACCTGCATTACATAGAATATCCGGTATGATATCGATACCTCGCTCTAAGAGTATTTCCTCTGCCTTGACATCGGTTGGTCCATTGGCCCCTTCGGCAATCAGACTAGCCTTTATGAAAGGGGCATTGTCCACTGTAATCTGATTACCCAATGCTGCAGGGATACAGATATCACATTCCAATCCAAAGAATTCCGAATTTTCAATACTGTTTGCCCCTGAGAACCCCATAATACTTCCTTTATTGGCCTTGGCATAATCCAAGAGTGACTCCGGACAAATCCCTCCTTCATTGCGAATGCTACCATAGGCATCCTGTACGGCCGTAAGAAGCGCACCTTCCTTCACAAGAAAATGGGCCGCCCAGTAGCCTACATTTCCAAATCCCTGTACAATGAACTTCTTGTTTTTTAATTCCAGTTTTTTGTGTTCGGCCCAAAATTTGATGGTAAGAAAAACACCGTAGCCCGTTGCGCGGTCCCTACCCTCGGAACCACCGGCGCCTATGGGTTTTCCCGTTACAACATGGAGGTTTTTCGATCGTTCATTAGGGGATTTGGTCGACATGTACGTATCCAAGATCCAAGCCATGGTTTGGGAATTGGTATTTACATCAGGGGCAGGTATATCCAACTCGGGCCCAATATTATCACCAAGCGCATAGGTGAACCTCCTAGTGATTCGTTGCAGCTCATCCTGGGAATACTTGGTGGGATCTAATTGTATACCACCCTTTGCACCACCATAGGGCAACCCTGCCAAGGAGGTCTTCCAGGTCATCCACATGGCCAAGGCCCTCGCGGCGTCAATGTCTACCGTCGGGTGGTACCGTAATCCACCCTTATAGGGACCCAAAGCATTATTGTGCTGTACCCTATAGCCGGTAAATATCTCAACCTTCCCATCGTCCATTCGTACCGGAAAGTGCACTACCAGTTCATTGTTGGTGACTTTCAATATTTTTCTAATGTTTGGGTTAAGCCCAATAATATCAGCTGAATTGTTGAACTGACGCATCACATTGTCCAACATCCCTTGTTTGGACGGTCTTTTCCTTTTTGTTAACACTGTTGTCATATTAAAATAGTTAGTGGTATGTCGTATACCTTTTGTTTTTAATTCATTTCATCCGATATCACTATCGAAGGCAACTTACTTTCTTCCAGATAGTGTTGGTATTCATTACATATCGTAGTGTACGTTCTTTCTTTGCTCAATGCACAGTACGATCTATGAATACAGGTAGAGCATATGCTTCTCAAAAATTCATTCATGGGACACTTATTTTGGTTTCATTCAATTAACGAATAGGATATAATGTCTTAACGGGCTGAAAAACCAACATTAAGATGGACACAGCGATAACAATCAAAAAACCGATCTCCAAATTGGACAACATCATATTGACCTTCAGTGATTTTTCAGACAGCTTTGTCAATTGTCCACTTTCTTCCAATTGAATCTCTTCTAAGGAATCCAAGGTTTTTTTGATACCACCAATGTGTTTTATGGCCTTTGTTTTTGCATTATCGTCCTTGATGTTCAAAGACGCCATTGGGGTCTGTGACGCTAAATCCGTGAATTCTTGTCGCAGCCGTTTTAAAAAAAGTGCTTCTTGCCTAGTGAGATCGGTACGGGCAAAGTCATCGATGAGGATGCTGATTTTTTCCGCCCTGTTTGTTGTAAACCTACCGTTATCAACTACCTCCAACTCACTATCGTGAAGACGGTTTCGCAATTGATAGATAAAATCCTGAACCACTACCCGATCATCATGAATAGAAACAATTGCGTGCTGTATCGTAGAAAAATGCCGTCGATCCACAAGATTAGCTGTAAGTACCAATAAAAATGCTGTGGCAAGTACAAGACCAACCAGTATGCGTTGTTTAATTGAAAGTGTTGCGTTCATACCCCTTTTCCATTATTATATTTGTGTTAAATTGACCCATATTGCATCAGAACTGTTACGCTCTTCTTTCTTACCAAAGTAAAGCGCTACATCTGGATTGGTTGGTAAGGCATCCATTAGGTTTTTGCCAAAAGTTTCCACATCGGCCATCAGACCAGATTGATCTACCTCTACGATACAAAATAAGGCCGCTTGGCCAGGCATACCATACCTAATGCTATCCCCTTTTGATAACCCAATAACGGAACAGCCCAAAGCGCTCACCACTGAATACTTCGCCTTTTCCGTATCAGCATCATCTGGAGGTACCAACTGAAAACTTTTCATCCATCCTGTCGAACTTTCAAGGGTCACACGGCTATTTAATCGTACCACATCGGAGGGCATACTTTTCTCATCCACAATAATGGCACGTTGTACATTCTCGATTAATAATTCCAATAGTTCAACATGAAAATAATCTTCCAAGCCCAACGATTGCTGCAGATACTTTTTGATCGTCAATAAATCATTGCTCTCCAGTAGAAGGCCTCCAAATCTCAAAGGATACATTGCCATCATTACTCATTTCTTTTGCCACGGAACCGAAAAATCCATCATTTTCCAATCTGGTTGATTGATTGTGCCATACCAATGGCAAATCATATGCCCTACTTGTGAAAAAGAAATATAATACCCTCAAGATGCTGATAAACAACACTTTGATTTTTAAATAAAAAGTGACCTAAGATTTAGGTTTGGGTAGTTTTTACCCATTTGGTCAGTATTTGACCAGATCAATCAATTTTGTCGCGAAGTGTTTTTCGATTGATCTGTAATATTTCTGCCGCCTTGCTCTTGTTCCCCTTGGTATGAACCAAGACACGCTGAATATATTGCCTTTCCATTTCCCTTAAAGGTAGGAGCTCTTCCTGGGGAAAGGTGATTTCATATTTCAAAAAATCAGGTAAATCCTTGATTCCTACTGGGCCATCCGCCATGATGACTGCTCGCTGGATTACATTCTCAAGTTCCCTAATATTACCGGGCCAAGTATAGCGTTCCAATACCTTGAGAGCATCCGGATGAATGGGCAGCAAACGATCTCTATATTCTATCCCGTATTTTTGAAGGAATCTATTCACTAACATGGGAATGTCCGATTTTCGTTTTCTCAGCGGTGGTACCATAATTTCCACAACAGTCAAACGATAATAAAGATCTTCCCTGAAGTTTTTCTTATTGATTTCCTCCTTAAGGTCCAAATTGGTGGCTGCCACAACGCGTAGATTTATTTTTTCTACCGTTCTGGAACCGACCTTAGCAATCTCCTTTTCCTGCAATGCCCTTAACAATTTTGTCTGTACATCCCAACCGGCCTCACCTATTTCATCCAGAAAGAGGGTCCCCCCATCTGCTGCCTGAAAAAAACCGTTACGGTTTTGTTCTGCGCCGGTAAAAGCACCTTTGACATAACCAAATAATTCGGCTTCCTGTAAATTATCAGGGATAGCCCCACAGTTTACAGCAATGAAAGGTCCTTTTCTATATTTACCCGAGTAATGAATGGCCCGTGCCACCAATTCCTTGCCCGTACCGCTTTCTCCCTGGATCAAAACGGTGGCTTGGTTGTCCTTTACCCGACCAATAATCGAAAGTACATGCTGAAAGGCTTGTGAATTGCCAACCATACCGTTGAGCTCCTCGTGATGTTCCCTGACCGGGTTCTTAACAGCTGAGGCATGGCGATGGTCGCCTTGCGACAAAGCCTTTGTAACCGCTGTTTCGAGTTCTTCTTTCGTAAACGGTTTGGTCATATAGTCCATGGCGCCTGATTTAAGCACCTCTAAAGCTCCATCAACGGAAGGGTAGCCCGTGAGCACAAGTTTTGGCATCTTGGGGTAATGTTCGTTGGCGTACTTTAACAATTGTATACCGTCCACTTCGGGCATTTGGATATCCGTAATCAACAGGTCTATGGATGCATCCTTTAAAACAAATAGGGCTTCATTAACCGATATGGCTTTAAAAACATGATAATCAAGTGTCTTGAGCCTTCTAGCCAACAACTCCAAAATCTTGGTATCATCATCTACAACAAGAATGTTCTCTCTGTTCAAGGGCATACATGTCATTTTGGGAACTCCAGTGTAAAAATAGTACCTTTTGGCCGATTGGGTCGATGGGCAATGCTTCCCTTATAGCTTTTGATGATACCATGGACCACACTCAGACCGAGTCCGGTCCCTTCGCCAACGGGTTTGGTGGTATAAAATGGTTCAAAAACCTTGTTTTCCTGACCCGTTGCAATACCCTCCCCACAATCGATAATATGAACAATCACCTTTTCCTCACCATTTACTAATTCCAATTTAATTTCACCGCCCTCTGGCGAATAATAGGCTGCGTTCATGATAAGGTTGAACATTACCTGAGTCAATTGGACCGTATTGGCCCGAATACTAAGGTCTTCTAAGGCATAGGACCTTACTACGGTCAACCTCTTTTCTCTAAGTGACGGCCCCATGAGGCGTATAACACTATCGACAACCCTTTTAAGTTCAACCAACTCCATTTGTTGGGGCATTTCGCAGGTGAAGAACATCAACTTTTTTACAATTTCCCTAGAAAAGATGGCGTTGTCCAATATTGTCTGCAAATCGCTCCGTGTTCCTGGATCTGTGGCCTCATCCAATAACAATTCGGCAAATCCCAGAATATTGGCCAAGGGAGTGTTCAATTCATGGGCAATACCCGCCGTTATCTCGCCCATGATATGCAAACGATCATTACGTTCCATTTGCCTTTTGGTTTCCTGTTCACTATCATGGATTTGTTTACGTTCTAAAAGGTTCCCTACAGCCAGGCAGACATTTTTCAGCAATGTCCTTTCCTCTGGCAAGAAATCTTCAGGACCATACACTGATGCGGGATACCCCACTGAAATGGCTCCAGCTATATTATTGAAAACCATGACATCACTGGCTAAACGTACCATTTGCTCATCAAATCCGCTGGTTTGGACCCTATATTTTTCGATGGATATTTTACACTCTGCAACTTCTTCGTGCTGCCAACCTCTTTTTAAACAATAGGCTATGGCTTCCAAAGAAGTGTTCAGTTCATCATATCCTGAATTCACAATAATGGAGGTAACTTCATAAAGACAGGTCAATTCCTTGACGCGTTCCTTAAGTTTTTGATCTGTGCTTTTCATAGGATTAGAAATTATGGTTACAAAGACTTGTGGATCTTATACGTTGCGTTTTCCCAGTACAACAATAATACAGTAAAAAAAATCGGATTTTCACATCGCAGTTTGTTATCGTTCCAACCAAAATTTAATTTCATTGATAACCGTAGTAGGTTCAAACGATGTCCTTTTTCCAAAAAAGATAGACACCCAAGTATAGTGAATGACATCTAGATGTTTTGACATCCTGCTGTACAAGCATCCCCTAAACTATACTTTTGGGATAATAACTTCTTCAAGTCTAGCATCATGTGGTTCTCGGGGAACACAATCCACTTTCTGAAATGGGTAGAATAGTTCAATCTTGAGGGCGTTGGGATGTTGTACCATAAAACTATCGTAATAGGCCCCTCCATAACCAATTCGAAATCTCGCTGCATCATATGCCAAACCAGGAACTAAAATCACATGATAGTTTTGCTTAAACAAAATTGCCCCCAGAAGGATATTTGGTTCCAACTACTCCATCATTCAACTCTTGTAAAGATCCAAGGACCAAATTCTTGAACTTTCTCTTGGTCAGTGTCTTTGGAACCAACACAATTATTCCGCTATTGAGACAACGCTAGATCAAAGGATTGATATCAATTTCCGACCCCATGGGAACATATGTATGTGATGTTTTGACTTGATGACATACTATCTTTTTCCAAAGAAACTCACAAATCCAATTGTCGCAGAGTTTCTTGTTCAATTGCGGAAAGTGGTTACATTTGCGCAACATGTCTTTTCTGACCCTTTCTTTCTTTACTATTATTGGAATTGACATGACTTTATTCTTATTTAGTGCCAAGTCTTAATTACCTTTTCAATCGGTTGAAGGCCCATCTGAGCTAGGGTCTGGAAGTGATTTGGAGAAAAACAGACAACCTTGCAAATGCTCTTTTCAAAATATCCTTTAAAACACCTTCCTCAAACGAAGATTCATCAAGGTTCGGAATTAGAGCTGCAAAGTCGTTTTCAAATAAGAAGGTCTGGGCATATTCCGGATTCATTTCAACACCCAACCGGATATTCCCAGGACATATTAACAATCCTTATCATATGCTATTTTGGGTAGTTCAGTAACCTCCTCCTCTTTTTCCTGCCACGGTCGATGGGCCCGGTGAGGCGAAACCAAAACTTGCGTACCGGTTAATATATTCTGTCTTATGTGAGTTGTATTCAGTAATTTCATAATATAGTTTTCAACTAATTTTAGCTTTCATTTTTCTAATTTGATATTGAATCGGTAAACCATTGACTGTCCTTTTGCATAGAATACTGGCCTCCAACTCACCCATTTTTTTGGCTCCTTGTTCCATGGTATACAAAAAGGGAATAATCACTGATTTTTTTATGGATTCTTCACCAAAACCTAAAATTGTACGCTTATCTTTTTTCAAATAATTGACCCATTTGCGCCTGTGTCAACCAAACGGTATCTTGATCAAATTGAATATTAATGAGTGGAAACGTCATTGACTTGGTAAATCTCTATTTACTTATCCGTATTCATATAGTTATGAACTGATAAATTCGGTTTTAGATAATTTTTTGCTTAAACACTATCAGTCGTAAGTAATCGTTTATTTGAACTTTGAAGTAGTCCAATATTGCTTTATGCAGGAACCATTGTAGTTCAACCTTTTTAATCCATAATTTTTAACTTTCGTCAAACCAAACATCTCCATAACCGTTGTTGTCAATCAAAAACAGTAACCAATGTCAAGTCCGAAATATTGTGTTAATTCATGTCAAGTTTCGAGCAAGGGTTCAGCGCGTATGGGCTTGGAATAATCATCTGCATTAAACCAAACTGCACCCCTAATGTACCGGGAGCTACATTTCAATTGTAAAAATAATTAGTTAAACTTATAAACTATCTATAAGTAACATTCCTAATAAATCTGTAATGCTACTTATAGATACTTAATCGGTTTATCCATAAAATGAATTGTTTCATATCCCTTCACCTTTGCTTTCTCCCTTAAAAAGTCTTGTAAATGAAAAGCAATAGAACCAATAAAGTACAAGGGGTGTCGCTTCATTTCATATTGATAAGGTCCCAATACATACTCAAAGACCTTTTCCAACCCATCATCGATAATCGACCGGAAGAAGGGATGTCCATGGTTCTCGATCATGAATTTGGCAAAGTTGGCAAGATAGGAGCTCGGATTCTCTCCATGGTAGAGTTCTTGTAGTAAAACCTTACCTTTAAGGTCGTACCTGTCCCTAAATTCTTTTATCAAATCACTTGGCATATATCCATAAGCATAACTGCGTAACAATTTCCTTCCAAAATAATTGCCACTGCCCAGGTCCATAACCTGATATCCCAGATCGGGCAATCGTTTGTGAATCTCTGTTCCATCAAAAAAACAACTGTTCGAGCCCGTACCCAAAATGCACACCACTCCCGGTTTCCCCTTAGTGCACTTCACGGCCATTCCCAGATCATCCGCTATTTGCACTTGGGCGTGGTTGAAATATTTTTGAAATATTCGGCTCAACCTTTGTTGTGAACTGTAATCTTTACCTCCGGCACAGTAGAACTCCACTCGGGAAATCCCATCTTCAAGATGCTCTTTTAGCCCTTGTAATACTGCCTCTATGTCATCATCCGAGTGAATCATGGGATTTATACCCGTTGTTCTTCTTTGAAATAACCTGACCCCAGACGTATTGTACACATGCCAATCACATTTGGTGGATCCACTGTCTGCAATCAATACCATCTTAGCATCCTATTTTTTAAGAAAGTCATATATCACAAAGGCTTCCATGGATGCATAGCTTGCCAGGCTGAGAGACTGGCATCTTTTTGTGGTTTCCTTGTTCCGATCCTCCGCTCGCACCCAGAACACACTTTTGACCCTTACCAGTTTTCTCCCGGATCAAGTCTGATATTTCCTTGGCAACCTGTAATAATCCCTGTTTGGAATCTTGAAAGATGACATTGTGTACCTTTTCATATCTCGTGGCTTCAAACCTTCCAGCTGGTTTATGCCATATAGATTGCATAGCTATTTCCATTTTTATAAAATCAATTTAAGGTCTATTCTATTATCTTTTCTATTTTCTTCCACGTAAGCAATAGGCCTACGGCCGAAACTGCCGCTAGGACGGTCATAGCGCTTGCCAACATCCACTCGCCATATATCCAATAGCCCACTGCAAAAAGACAGGCATAAATCAGTACCGTTCCTAAAAGCATCGCCAATATCCCACTGGGAACGCTCCAGTTCTCAGCATTTTCCAACACACCCCTTTCTGATTTGCCCTTGCGGGCTATTTTAAGCCATCCCGGACCGCCTGGGCGGATTTTTTCACAGAATCCCAAAAGTACCTCGTCTTGCTCGGGTCGGGTAAGGTAGGTTGCTGCCAACCATACCAATGTGGTGGTAAAGACCACTAGGGGATACTCCGACCAACTTGGTAACAGCCCGCCATCGCCAGCGAACAAATAATCGCCCAAAGGGGTCAGCTTCAAAACTAGTGAAAGTATCCCAGAGACAAACATTGCAGTGATTTCGCTCCAGGCGTTGATTCTCCACCAAAACCACCTCAGTATAAATATCAACCCTGTGCCCGCACCAAAAACAAGCAGTATCTCAAAAAGCTGAAGTGCATTTTGGAGCAAAAGGGCCAATGTAGCGCTGAGCACCATCAATACCACCGTGGATATCCTTCCAACCGCCACCAATCGTTTTTCCGATGCCTTTGGATTAATCCTTTCCTTATAAAAATCATATACAATATACGAGGAACCCCAATTGAGCTGCGTGGATATGGTGGACATATAGGCCGCAACCAAGGAAGTGAGCACCAGCCCTAAAAGTCCTGTTGGTAATTTGGTTAGCATGGCCGAATAGGCAAGATCGTGCCCAAGTTTATCATCGGATATGATTGGAAAGGCCTGTTGTAGGCTCTGAAGGTCTGGAAACACAACAATAGAAGCCAGTGCCACCAATATCCAGGGCCAAGGCCTGACGGCATAGTGCATGATATTGAAAAAGAACGTGGCCGCTATGGCATGCTTCCCATTTTTTGCGGAAAGCATTCTTTGGGCGATATATCCTCCACCCCCGGGTTCGGACCCTGGGTACCATGAACTCCACCATTGTACGGCCAAAGGAATAATAATCAGTGTAATCAATGCTTCGGTATCGTCCAGTTCAGGTATCATTCTCAATTTATCTTTGACATCTGGATTGGACAGGAGGTTTCCCAAGCCCCCAACTTCGGGGATATTCACCAGATAATAGGCTGCTCCTATGGTCCCTCCCATTGCAACAAAAAAGAGGATGAAATCCGTGTACACAACTCCCTTGAACCCACCAATTGCACTGAAAATGACCGTTACTAGTCCTGCAATAAGAACTGTCTGCCACGGCTCGATACCGAGCATGATTCCGCCAATCTTTATAGCGGCAAGGGTCACCGCCGACATAGTTATCACATTAAAGATTACCCCAAGATAAATGGCCCTGAATCCCCTTAAAAATCTAGCTGCTACCCCACCGTATCTCAGCTCATAAAACTCAAGATCGGTATTGACATTGGATTTCCGCCACAACCTTGCATATATAAATACCGTTAGAAGACCCGTCAACAAAAAGGCCCACCAGACCCAATTGCCGGCCACTCCGTTGGTCCGCACAATATCAGTGACCAGATTAGGAGTATCTGTGGAAAAGGTAGTGGCGACCATCGATATACCCAAAAGCCACCACGGCATCGTTCTACCGGAAAGAAAAAACTCCGAACTGCTCTTGCCAGAGCTTTTGGATACATAGAACCCAATGCCGAGGGTAATAGCGAAAAATGTCAGGATTATGGCATAGTCCAATGGTCGTAATGTTATCATATTCATTTTTTGGCTAGGTTGATTGGAGTTGATTATTGTTCTTTTTCATAAGAAGAAAGGTCGGGAGCAGACCCCGCCCATCTTCATCAACTAACTCAAAAAGGTCAACCTGTTCGGTTTATAATGTTTTTTTGCTCATAACAAGGAAAATGTTGCTATAATCGGCAAATGATCTGAAGCTCTCGAATCCTTTAAGACTTGGGCATTTTCCACCTTCCATTTATTCCGAGGATAGGCCATGAGATAATCAATTTTAATGTTTGGATTGTTTGATGGATAAGTAAATGCATCATCAGTCATCGAAAGGTTCCAGACCTTGCTTAAGTGTTGCATTCCTTTGTCATTCATTGTTTGATTGAAATCACCAGCCAATATGGTTGGGAACTCATCCCTGAATTTGCTGTCCAGATATCTTATTTGGGACTGGTTCAATTCCTTATTGGAATGATCAAGGTGCACGTTCACAACCCTTATTTTGTTTATACCCTTGATTTGGACCATTACCTCCAAAGCTATCCTAGATTCCGCAATGCCATCACTGGGCAAGGAATGTACCCTTGCTTCGAGTATGGGGTATTTGGACAAAATAGCCAAACCATAGTCTCCCCCATCATAGGGAATAGCTTTCCCAAAGAAGGAGTGAAAACCTGTGATATTGGCCAGTTCCAGAGTTACATCTTTGCCCTGTGATCTCCGCGTCCTGCGATCCACTTCCTGTAAACAAACAATATCGGGTTGGGCTTCCCTGATTTGATTTCCGATTTTTAATAGATTAAAAGTACCATCGGTTCCATAGCCCGCATGGATATTAAAGGACATTACGGTAACAGGCCGTTTTATTAAATTACTTTGGGCCCGTAACGGGTTCGTTCCATTTAAAAACAAGCAAATTCCGATCAAGGTGATTTGTTTTATCATGCCATCAAACTTTTGGGAAGCCATTTCTTATTTTAAATCCTTGATTCTGATATTTCGAAACCAGAGTGTAGAGCCGTGCCCCAAAAACCCAATATGACCACTATTCCGCTTAAGTCCTGGATGATTCTGACCATCAGGAGTGCCATTTTCAGAAGCTTTTTTAATATCTGCATCAAGAATGACATGATCATTGAGTGTGATTTTAATCTGATTCCCCTTTACCATAACTTCTTGAGAATTCCATTCTCCAACAGGTTTTAAAAAGCCTCTTTTTGCAGCCGCAATTCCATATACCGAGCCATGATACTGATAAGGCTTTAAATTGGCATAGATAGGTGCCGTGTTATCCAGAATCTGTAATTCTTTCCCAACATAAGCTGCGTCACCTTCCAATGGTGCATGAACACCTAGACCATTGTTAGCTCCTGGAGTCAATTTAAATTCAAATCGAAAAATGAAATCAGAATACTCGTTGGCGGTATATAAATTTCCGTGCCCCCCTTGCTCCGGTTGAACCACCAATTCATTGTTTTCAACCGAATAATCTGTCTTATTCCCAATCCAATGGTCAAGGTTCTTGCCGTTAAATAGAGATTGAAAGCCTTCTTTTTGCTCTTCAGGACTTAAAAGCTCGTTGCCAGACTGTATTTCACGAACATAAACATTCCTGAACCCCAGATCTTCTCCATGGGCCTGAAGCTCTATCGCTTCTTTTGTGAAAATCGCTCTATCCCTATCCCAAAAATTTTCCAAAACAACATTATCGGTAACCAATTTTCCGTTCAAATGAACAGTTACACGCTCTCCGACCATCTTGATCCTGAATGTATTCCACTCATTTATGGGGTTGTCGGCCACTACTAAAGGCTTACTTGTGTTTTCTTGGTTGTTGTATAATCCTCCACTGCCCACTTCTGCCCCCACATCGGTACGTGCCGTATCCCAAATTTGAACTTGAGGGGTCCCTCTCAAGTAAATGCCGCTGTCTCCACCATGCGTGATTTTCCAATCGACCAGCATTTCAAAATCCCCATAATCTTTAATGGTACAAATATTATTGTAGCCCTCTCCCTTAAAACCGATGACCCCATCTTTTACAAACCAATCCTTCAACATTTGGGCATTTGCCTTTTCCTGAGTCTTTTTCAGGGCACTTTTGGACATCTTTCGCCTTTTAATCGGGTTTTCCACTAAACCTTCCCATCCGGTCAGGTCCTTACCGTTGAATATGGATACAAATCCCTTTTCCTTGGGCATTTTATCCAAAAACTCTTTTACATCAATTTTTAAATATTGACTATCCGGGCCGGTTAAGTTTGCCATACTGTTTGATACGGCTTCTCGGACTACCTCGCCACTTAGTCCATTGTTGGCACCAGGTGTTGGCAAGGCAATATTGATTACTGCATTGGATGCCACAGCACTTAGTTCTGCATCATCCAAATAATCCGAAACAAAAACCAGGGACAGGAATGTCTTTGCAGACTGAGCTGCCCGGATCACTTGCTTCTTCTCTGCTAAGGTTTTGCTGTGCGGCATTAATTTTTGTACCAACAATAATCTTTGATCGTCAGGTTGATCTGAAGTAGCAACTTTTTGCAAATATTTATCAAAAGCCAATTCCCTGATGTCTCCATTTGAATTGATTATGGCCTTGAACAAATAAGATAGGCTCTTATTACCTTTCCATGCCGAAAGTGCCTGTATTGCCGCCATTTTTTCCTTAATGCCTCCTGATTGCATTTGTTCCGATATCAGAGTCAATGCTTTTTGACCTCCTATCGCAGGAAGTATTGGAATCAATTTGGATTTATCTTCAAAATCTGCAAATACGCTATAAACATCCAAAGAACTATCCTTTTCAGTATTGTTAAGAACTTTGATAATGGCCTGCTGCACGTAATTAATATTTGCTTCATTATCCACCTTAGAGAGCATTTCCATCAACTCCGATAGATTACTTTCCGTGGAAATGGATGGCATTGCCTTATAAATGTTCTTTTGTAAATCAGGGTTTGCTTTATCCAACAGCCTAGCAATCGCATCAAATTGATTTGTGGCATTTCGTTCAGCCAGTACATTTACCAATACACCTTTGGCTTTTTGATTTTCAACACGGAATAATTCTTCTGCAATCAAAGGTGCATCGTCAACATCTACAATTTTCAGCAACGTATTTTCAATGGTTGCAAAAGTTGCATTGGTATTATCCCCTTGTAAGGTTTTAAAAAGCAGTGGCAATGCCTTGCTCTTTTCTTGAAAATCCAAAGCTCGTATCCCTGCCAACTTTAAGCTTTCATTGTCAGATTCGATGGCCTTTGTGATGCACTTATCCAGCACCTTGGACTCTTGACGCTCTCGCAGTACTTCCAGAAGTTGTATTTTTCCAATATCCTCTATTTTCTTGTATTGTTTAACCCATTTTGATACTTCTGTAGGTCTCATGTTCTGGCCCGCTGCCTTTAACACGCTCCCCCTATAGGCATCATTGGGATGCTTTGCTTCCTTTAAAAGCGTTTTTGTCGCATTGTTACCCATTGAGGCCGTTAGAAAGTCAATACCTGCTACTCTAAAATTTAATTGGTTATCCTCTGTACAATTTTTCAATAGCGACCTGGCTAGAAGCTCTCCCAAGGAGAAATTTCCTTGTTCGATAAGTCTATTGCCATAATGGATATATGCAATAATGGCCCTAGTTTCACCCAATTGATACGCTTCGCTCTCAACTGCTTTAGAAAGAATGTCGTACGAGTCGGGTTGAGCTATTTCTGCCAATGCCATCAGCGCTTTCTGCTTTAAAAAAGTATCAGACATGGGGTTGGATACCACTTCTACCAAGGTTTTTGATGCAGGGGTATAGCGTAAGCGCCCCAATGACTCAATAAATGCCGCTTTCCTTATTCCACCAACTGATTTGACTGCGGAATGAATCGCTTCTGCCGACCTCTGAGTGCCTAAAACGGTTAAAGTAGCCAATGCGGGTTCATATAGTTCTTTATCCGTTAGGTATTTGCCCAGTATTTTAACACTTGTGTCGGTTCCACAAAATGCCAAACGGTCTATAAAAAATGTTTTTACCTCGGTGTTTTGCTTTTCCTCCAAAGCATCCAGCAGTGTGTTTTCAACCATACTCTCCCGGTGCTTGCCCGCAAATACCGCCAAACTGTGAACGGCATACCTTGCTTGGGTATCGTTCCCTGTTCCCAAAGGAACAATTCGTTTGTGGAACTTTTGAACCCCTTCGCTCCCCAGTTCCAACATTTCTTGCATTAGCCTGTCCGAATGCTCTAAATCCTTGGTCGGAAACTGGGCCAATATATCCACTACTTTGGTTTCCAAAGTCCGATTGATTTGCCCTATAGAAACCTGTAAAGCAAAGAGCAAAAAGAGCGTTGATACAATATGTTTTATTGTTTTCATTTTTCCTGATTTTTTGACCAATGGACACTTCCGATTTGATTTCGAAACGCAACACACGTTCCACTGGTATGTACTTTTATTGTTCTATTTAAAAATTAAGTGAATGATTAATCGGCCCAAGAGGTTCGCATGGGTTGATCCAACAACCTATTGGCTTCCGGGTCGTTCACAAACTTTTGTTTCACTGAATCAAAATCGAGAGACCTACCTAGTCGGAGTGCCACTACGCCCATATTGACAATAGTTGCGGAACGGTGTCCGTTCTCTTCGTTCAATGCGAATTTTTGACGGGTTTTAACGGACTCTGAGAATGAAGTTATTTGTTCCTCGGGATTGGGAAGGGTATTGATCAAACCATCAATATTGGGAATGGTTGATTTGAACCCATTGAATATTTTGCCATCAGGTCCTTCAATATAGGCTGCATTCTTATCGCGGTTTTCGCCGTCCAATATAATTTGACAACCGTCTGCATAGGTATACGTTATTCTTCGCCAAGTTCCAATGGCATCGTAATGCTGTTGCGGGGCATCCACCTCAACTTTTACAGGGCTGGTATGATCCTTACCCAAAAAGTATTGAACAGGATCAATATAATGCTGGCCCATATCGCCCAATCCGCCGCCGTCATAATCCCAATATCCTCTAAAGGTGGAATGGACTCGATGTGGATTGTATGGTTTTTCGGGAGCTGGACCCAACCACATATTGTAGTCCAATTGTTCTGGAACTGATTGTGGTGCCAAATTCTCCTTTCCTACCCAATAGAACTTCCAATTAAATCCGGTAACTCCACTTATGGTTACTTTTAATGGCCATCCCAATGCACCACTGTCGACAACTTTTTTTAGTTTTTTTACGGGTGTTCCCATTCCGTAAAAGTTATCCTTGAAACGAAACCAAGTATTCAGCCTAAACATTTTACCATGGACCTTCATGGCTTCAACAACACGCTTACCCTCGCCTATTGTTCTGGTCATTGGTTTTTCGCACCAGACATCCTTGCCTGCTTCTGCGGCCATAATGGACATGAGTCCGTGCCAGTGCGGAGGGGTCGCAATGTGAACAATATCAATATCCGGTCTCTCCAGGACTTCCCTAAAATCTCGGTATCCCCTTACATCGGGGCCAACTTTTTTAAGTGTAGCGGCCAAGTGTTTTCCATCTGCATCACAAATGGCCAATAATTTGGTTCCTTCATAGGTTAAGTGACCCTGTCCCATACCGCCAACACCTATCACCGCTTTGGTAAGCTGGTCACTGGGAGGAATAAAGTTGGGGCCTCCCAATACATGACGTGGGATGATACTTATCCCGGCACCCGCTATCAAGGACTTTTTTACGAACCCCCTTCTACTGTTTATTTCTTTTTTCATTTGGTATGCTTTGAATTGATTATTTCCAACTATCTGATTGAATGATGATGCTGCAAATAAAAAAGCATGGGCATAAAAAAAGGGGTACTAAATGGGGTAATGAATAAAAAATGTTAGTTTTTTTTCAGGATTTTATCTCAATAAGGCAGGAATAAGCTATTGTTAGGAAGAAATCATTTCCTCAAAAGAAACTTCGTAGGCCTCCCCGTAGAGATTTTCATATTGCTTTTTAAAATTATGGCAAGCTTGATGTGCCAAACTAAGCTTTCCTTGTTCGATGAGTACATTGAGTTTTATCTTTAATGCATGCTCATTAAGGTCATCATATAGACAAATGATCTCTGCCAAATCAAGCATAGTATCCAAATGGGTCCCAATCATCGGGTTTTTACTGATCTGGATAAATTGTTCCACAATCCGATTGCTGAACTTTTCAATAAATGGGTCTAACCAAGGAGCGCTCGTATTGGCAAACAACCTTCCTTTCTTAACAATGGGAATCAATTTTCGGAGTTCGATTTCAAGTTGTCCATCCGAACAATCTTTGCTCGTCAAGAATTCCAGATATTGCAGTGCCATAGAATAATCCGAATAACAGTTCTCGCCCATTTGCAATATCCAATGTTTGTCCTTGAAAATTACCTCAAGGTTTGGACATGTGCCCAACAACTGCCTCAAATTTTGAATTGTTGTCCCTCTTGTATTTTTAGCGCTTGCCACACTTTTACCCGGCCATAACAATTCGGTAAGACGCTTGGTGTCCACCCCTTTTTTATCTCCTTGGCTATGCAAAAAAATAATCATGAACATTTTTTTCTGGAGCGGGGAAAGTTTTTTTGCAACTTCCAAACCATGCATATCAATAATCTGCAAAGGACCAAAACATAATATTTGAGTGGAATGCTTCCCTTCTAATTTCGGACCCTTAAGCTTTATTTCGCTTGGTGTTCTTTTTATTACCTTCGAGACCTTATTTTTCATCCAATACTTGAATACTGCATATCCTCCGCCGAACAAGAGGGATAATCCCAAAGCATACATCCAAATATGTGTATTCCTTTTCAAGACTTTTGTTTGATTATAATGAGCCTTGATTTCCGAATCATTCAATTCTCGCCCCCATATTTTTATCTCCCGTATGTAGCCTTCAAAAAATTCTTCCCACAGATTACTGGCAATAAGTATATTGTAATTTGATGTTTCATATTCAGAAATCAGCTCTACACTATCTGTGCGTTCCCCATTGATATAGAAAAAAAGTGTATTCTCTATTTTGGAATGAACCAGTGCCACATGGGACCATTCATTTAACGGAATAGGTGAAGAAGTTGATACATAATCCTTGATACCTGCCATTGTGAACGTTAAAAAGCCATCGTGAATTTTGAACACAAAATTGTCTCCCTTTCCAAGAATACTATTGTTTTGACCCAGTTTAGTCGGTTTTATCCACGCATTAATAGTAAAATTCCCCTTTAATGATGATTTACTGGATATTCCCACATCAACATAGGCTCCATCTTCAAAGTAACTGACCTGTCCATATAACGAATCCTTCCTTACTCTTACATCATTTGAGATTAATCCCTTCGAATTTTCCGCCAATATATCGGCAACCTCATCCTTAAATTCAAAATGGTGGGAAAGTCCATATTCAGCATCCAATGGGAAACCAACAAATTCCTTCCTGTTGTTCAGGTTTTCCGGACTAGTGTAGATAATGTCCGGAGAAAAATGGAAACCTGGCTTATAGGGCACCAATATGGGGGGCGATAAAATATCCAGTACGGGATAACTAAAATACCCTCCTATCTGGACTTCTCCATAATCTTTGAAGCTGACCCCATCCAACAGTCCTTTTTCCGTTTGAACAACCCCGAATATTTTTGGCTTAGAGTTTAGTTGACGTACCAAACTGTATAGATGTTCAAAAGACGCTTCGGCTTTGATGAAACTCGGCATTTTTCCTAAATCTTGCCAAACCTCAATTAATTTTGAAAACGTTGGAGTAGTTCCATGGTCAACTTTTATGCTTAAAAGTTCCTTGTCGCTTGATTTTTTAACCAGATCAATGGTCTCTTGCAAGCCAAGTTCCAATGTGTACATATCCGAATCAGCTACCCAGATCACGGATAGGTTTTCAGGAATTTTTGAAATCGAGCCCTCTTGTCCCAACACTACTAATTGATTGCCGTAATGGGCATATTGGTCAAGAAAATTGGTGTTTTCCACTTTATTTTGTGAAGGAATCACTGCCCATGGTACATTATCGGTCAAATTCCGAAACATCAACGAATCTGAGCTAGTTTCATTGAGGTCTATTAAGATATGAGAAGTTGTGCGGAGATGGTGTTTATCGCTTTCTGAAAGTGAAGAGTATGTTTGGGAATATGAGGAATCAACCCCAATAAAAAGTATCCAAAAAAAATAAATGTACCATACCGAAGTATGCTTACATTGACTAAGAAAATTGTACGCTATAAAGCTCTTGGCCATAACAGCACAATGTATATGATTTAAAGTTGATATCTAGTTTTCCAATACTTGAACAATATTAGTCATAAAAAACCTTTTACGCTACCCCACTTTAATGCAATTGGCATACCATGTGCAAGATATGATTTTGACATGTACACATTATTGCCTTACTTTATTGGTAGTCTCGGCTGTCTTTAATCCTTCCCCTCTCCAATGTTCTTCAATTTCTTCAAGGGTTTTTGCTTTGGTTTCGGGTATCATTTTATAGAAGAAAACTGTTGCAATAAAACAAAATCCTGCAAAAACAAAGAATCCGGCATTCATTCCAATGACCGAAACAAACCAAGGGAATAAAAACGCAGTAACAAAATTGGCGCCCCAATTAGCGAAAGTTACTATGGACATGGCGCGCCCCCTAATTCGAGTAGGGTAAAGTTCCCCCAACAAAACCCATATTACCGCGTTGATTGAAAATGCCAAGCTTGCCATATAGATGCACAACATAACCACAATCCAAATACTGGAAATAGATGGTATCGAAAAGAACACTCCGATTACAATCAAGGATATACATACCGATAACATTCCCCATATCAACAATGGCCTACGTCCCCAACTATCTATTTTCCAAAGGGCCAAGGCCGTAAAAACGAGGTTGATAAGTCCAATGGCCACTTGAAACTTCAAAGCTCCGTCGAAGTTCAGGCCTGCATCCCTAAGTATGTCGGGGCCATAATAAACAATAATGTTCACGCCGGTAAACTGACCAAATATGGAAAGTCCCAATCCTGCGATCAAGGCTTTTTTGAAACCGGGCTTGGCCAGTTCTTTCAATGAGCCACCTTTTTTGGACAAGGCTGCCAGAATGTTTTTCAATTCGGTATTTGCCTTTGGTTTTCCATTTATCCTCTCCAAAATTCTCAAGGCTACATTGGTATTTCCTTCCTTGACCAACCATCTCGGACTTTCAGGAATTGTCCATAATAATAGGAAAAACAAGAGAGCGGGCACCACTTCAGTTCCGAACATGGCCCTCCAGACTTCCGATACCATGATCCTGTAGAAGATTCCAGAACCTCCAAAACCATCTGGATTGGCCTGGGCATAGTTCAACACTCCCCAATTGGAGAAGTAGGCCAATAATATGCCGATTACTATTGACATTTGGTACAAGGCCACTAAACGCCCACGTATATTAGCTGGAGAAAACTCGGAAATGTACAATGGTGCCAAGACCGAAGCAATCCCAATTCCGAAACCGCCAACGAGCCTTGCAGCTATCAACAAACTGAATGAAGATGGTAAAGCAGACCCCAGTGCAGAAAGAAAGAAAAGTACCGCGGAAACAATTAGTATGGACTTACGCCCATACCTGTCTCCAAGTGAACCAGCAATCATGGAGCCGATAATCGCTCCAATCAACGCAGAGCTTCCAAACCACCCCACTTCCATTTTATCCAACTCGAACTGGGCCTCGACCATACTTATGGTCCCTGAAATGACAGCAGTGTCAAAGCCAAACAACACACCTCCCAGGGAGGCCACTAGGCAGACCTGTGCAACTAAAAATGGACTGCCTGTTGGCGCTTCCTTTACTTTACTATTGAAATCAGTCATTTTCCGCAGTTGATTTAATGGTATTTTCCAATAATTGGTGACACCTGAAGAGTATCCTCGGTATATGGAAAAAGCCTTTCCATCCGTTGGCTTTTGTTGACCAAACTGGACTTCCATCGCGATTTAAATAGCCATACCACTCGCCATGCTCCCTATCTGGGAAATGGGCAAAGGTATATTGATGTACTTTTTGGTACCATGCTTTGATATCTTCCCTACCCGTATGAAGCCATGCCAGCAACAAAGCATACAATGCCTCTCCATGAGGCCACCATAGCTTCAAGTCCGCTTCCAGTTCATGGGTTGGGGTCCAATCGATATTGGTCAGGTAACGAATACCCCCATACTCTTTGTCCCACCCATGTTCCAATGATGCCAAAATAATCGCTACAGCTTCATTGATCCAGTTTTTTTCATTCCGTTCGATGCCAATTTCCATGATCATCCATGCACTTTCAATAGCATGTCCTGGATGAAAAAGCCGACCTTCGGGAATATCCAACATAGTGGAACCGTCCATTCCCACATTTTCCAACAAATACCTTTCATTCGGCTTCCAATGTCTATTCAATATGGATTCGATGGATAAAGTAATGTCTTCATCAAATTTTTTTAAGGGCCAAATATCCTTGAATACCTTAGCCACGGTAATTCGACACATATCATGGGAATGCAAGTGAAATTGCCTATTGAGTGGATAGCCCAACATGGGCGTATCCGATGGTTGTCCCAATCTCGACACTAAGAAATCGTACATCTTGAATGCGCGGTCTTTTAAATCCTCATCCTTGCTTAGGGCTGCATATTCAGCCAATGCTATAGCCCCAAAAACTTCAGTATACAAACTTAGTACCGAGGAAACGGGTTGACCGACACTATTCAATCTGAAGTGCATTTTACCGTTTTCGGCAAAGCCATTTGCGAGCATAAAGTCCAATCCATGTTTAGCGATGTTTTTCCATTGCTCCCTTTTTTCAACCCCATTGTACAAATGGCTGAACATCCACACCTGTCTACCCGTCATCCACATATCCTTGTCTTCGGAATAGGGCGTTCCATCCTGTGCCAAACGGGTATAATATCCTCCATGGTTTTGATCAATGGAATGGGTTTCCCACCACGGAACAAGGTCATCAAAGAGTGCTTCACGATAGACCTCTTTTAGTTGATGCAAATTCTCTGCTATGTCTTTTTCGCTTTCCAAGGTCATTCTTCTTTTGTTTGCTTTATACTATTGCTGTTCGATTGGTAACATTTCTTGCTTCAATACATCGTAATGGCTGTTCATTTCAGAATTTTTGGTCAAATCCCAGATAGATGTATCCAGTTCACGGAGGGACAGTATGGTCGTAATCCAACCTTGTGTCCAGCCACTTTCTATGGCCCATGCACCCCAACCGGCATCGGCATTGGAGCCCCAATGTTCGAACCTTTCAAAATCGAAGGCCCTCATCCAACCCCCATGAAGTTCTGGGTGTTCTGGTGATTTGACCTGTATACGACAGAGAAACTCGGATAGTTGATCTACAGATTTTTTGATACGAGGATCCTTGAGTGTATACCAAGCCTCATGCAGACCCACCAATGCAAAATTGGTGGTATATAGCAGATCACTAACGGGGTCTCCGTTCTTTGCAATCAAAGAAGCCTCGTGCAATCCATAGTCGGCATTACTTTTAGAAGGTGGAAAAACTCCTTTTTCAATGCTTCCCAACTCCTCTCTTATGGCACCGCTTTTATCCTGGAGGTCCAGTAACCCGTCCACTGCCGTGTAAAGCATTTTTCTGTTTTCATCGGTATTTTCAACACGTACCAACCAAGCTAGCGGTAAAAGTATTCTAGCCTTTTCTTGTGCCAATCCGTTCATCCATTTCCATGTATCAGGATAGCCTTCCATGGTGGTTTTTATTGCTTTTTTAGTACGCGCCAAGAAAATAGGGTCCCCCGTTTTGTCATAGGCCCAGAGAAAACAGGCCCAGAGATAGGCTTCCATATGCGGAGATAGATTGACCACTTTGCCATTATAATAGTGTTGCCAACCATTTTCCTGTAATTGGGGCAAATCTATCCTGTCTCCTCGGAAACCATTTATACCTGTGGTTCGGTGCAATGCGAGTAGCATACGCATCAATGTATCATCCTGTTCGGTATTTCCCGTAATTGCCGCAGTGATAATAGCCCCAAGAAATAAACGGGCATTATCGTCGCCATAATTGGCTTTGTACCATGGATAGCTGGAAATGCCCCAAGGTACAAGTCCATAGGCTCCATGGTTTGGATTGCCATACTCCCCTTTCAGTGCAGATGATTCATTTAAATAAAACTTTAAAAGGTTATTGGCTATTTTGTAGTTTTCCTCCTTACCAAGTACTTTGCCTGCTGTGGCAAATGCACCTGCCACTTCCCCTGTACAATCGCCCCTTAGCACTACTCCGATAGGTTGGTTTCCTTTTTCATCAATTCTAGAGAAAATACATTCGAACACGCCGTTGCTACCATCTCCATTGGAAATGGTATCATTCCAATTGATGAACTTGGTCTTTATTTCCTTGTTAGGGGCATTACCAAGAATGTTGTTGTAACCTGTGGGGACGATCATTTTTGCATTATGAAACCAATCAATACCCTTTGCAACGCTTTTTTTCTGATAATCGAGGGGTAATTGCTCGTTGCGAGCATAAGTTGTCTGTATTTTGGAGTTCCAGTCCAACTTTTCAATTACAGTGCCATCAGCCAATAAAAATTGAAGAATGCCTTTCCATATCCCCTGCCATTCAACTTGTGGTGCATACCTTCCTTTAATGAAGTTACTCAGCCCCGTTGTCGATACCAATCCATCATAATCGTTCAATTCGAACAATAAAGGATTATTCTCTTTGGGAATTCCATAAATAGCACTATCCAGACCAGCGACCCGGGCCGCTACCAAATGGGCATTGGAAACTTGGGTCGGGACATAGGTTAGGCCATTGACGGCCAAAATGTCCAAACTATCAGGAGTTCCTCCAAAAAAAGAGGAGTTGACCACTGCGCGTTCATACTTTGATACTTTATTCTTTGGTTGGGTCTCCATCCCCGGAAGTTTATCCACGAACTCGATATAAAATCGACTTTCCTTTTCTTTCAATAGATCGAAAAAATTATTTGGAACCTCTAGACGTTCATTTGGATAATTATCGGCTAAAATAAGTGATGGTTCTCCCTTGCCAATACCGCGTATAAATTGATCCAAATTATCGTAGTGGACCACTTCCAAATGTTCCAAGTTTTGGATTACTCCATAAAGGTCATTCCCTTCATCGCAGTAGACATGTATTTTTTGAGGTGCCGCATTCAGGGCAAATAGTATAATAATGGCCAAAGGCCCTAAGAACATGAGTATTTTTGGAACTGATTTCATATTGTGAACTTGTAGTTAGAGGAGACTGATGGAAAATTGCATGGTGTGAACAATGTGCATGCTTGGGAGCAACCAAAAGACAGTTTTTCCCAGAAAATGGCCTTTGATTTAGTGTGCGACCTTCCAAAATAAATCGGAAGGCCGCAACTAAACCACTTTATAATAAGTGCCAAGGCTAGTACCCCGGGTTTTGCTCCAGGTTTGGGTTTAAGGTAAGTTGATCTACAGGCAGCGGTGCCAAGTAATTTTTTGAAGGATCAAAGCCAACTTCCCCTTCACCGAAGGTCTGTAACAGAGGAGAAATGTAGCCATCCACATTTTCTATCCGTGGGGATACCTCATCTACATCATAGGCAGGCTCAAAAGGTCGGTCTCTCCATTGTTCCAATTTAGATCCAAGTCTAGGTGCACGGATTAAATCCGTGGCCGCCCAACGATACAAATCATCTCTTCTAAACCCTTCAAAAGCCAGTTCCACTCTTCTTTCCCTTCTAATCTCGTTCATTAGGGGAGAAAGCTCGGGAAAATTCCAATTGGGATCGGTAAAACCGACCACTGCATTAAGATGGGGTACTCCTGCCCTGTCTCTCAATAAATTGATGGTCCTATCCAATACGGCTTGGGTACAAGTTCCCAGTTCCTCATGTGCCTCGGCGGCTATTAACAATGCTTCTGCATACCTAAACAAGGGAACGGCATTGGAGGTATTGTTACCTGATGCATCTTCTGTGGCTATAAATGGACTGAGCCACTTATAAATTTGATATCCCGTGGTATTGGGCCATGGATTCAAGGTTAAAAAAGGAAGTTCGTATGTATCCACCACACCATTGGATATTTTAATTGGCATTCCAGGTGTGGATATGGTCATTTTCATACGAGGATCTCTATTGGTGGTAACTTCTTCCAAGGTTTCGTCTCCCATATATTGTGGACTTACCCCAATGGGCAAACCATCGCTACAGAGATAGGAATCCACAAGCGATTTTGAAATCCCTTGTCCATTTGGCCCTCCTGAGGTTCTGATTTGCTGACCCCAATAGATCAAATCCAAATCGGCACTGTACTCTCTTGCCAACAACACTTCGGATATACCTGAAATCTCGGAGCTAGGTGTTGAAAACAATCTCCAATAACTGAAGCCATCCGGGATTTCGGGATGCGAAAAATCATTGTAAAGCGTATATCCGCCTTCCATGACTTCTTCAGCGGCATCCCTGGCTTGAACAAAAAACCTGTTAACATCCCTACCATCACCTTCAAAGGGGGTTCCAGCGTGGTACTTCTCCCAAGTACCTTCGTAAAGAGCCACCCTGGCTTTAAAAAGAAGAGCAACATCCCTGTGGATACGTCCTTCTTGGGTTTGTGTTTTTGTAGGGAGTTTTTCAATAGAACGATCCAATACAGATAGTATGGAATCGGCAACCACCGATCTGGACAAACGTCCTTCGAACAGTTCTGGAGAGTCCACATCCAATGTAGTTGACAACCAAGGTAAATCGCCAAACCTTTTCATCAAATCAAAATAAAAGAAAGCCTTAAAAAAAAGGATTTCCCCCGTATACTTGTCTTGAGCGGATTGTGGTGCTTCGGAGACAGAAATATTGTCCAAGAAAAAATTGACATTGCGGATGTTGCCCCAATTCCAACCTCCTCCTGAAGCTGGAATGGTCTGGGTTCCAAATGCCAATGGATATGATGTAAATGAAGCTGGAACATTATTATCAGATGCAGCATCGGATTCCCACGCCCATGCAGCCATGGTTCCCGGCAAAGATGTGTAAAACTGGTTGGCGTACATTTCCATCTCATTGGCCGAGAATGTAATACCTTGATCGGTAATAGTGTCTTTTGGAATAGTGGTCAATTCATCTTCGCATGACAGCATCGCAACAAGTAGTACGGCCATCATTGTGACTAGTGTATATTTTTTCATGATCTTATCCAATTTTAAAATTCAATGTTTACACCCATGGTAATTGTTCTAAACAATGGGTATGATTTACCCGGACCATAATATCCGTGAAGTCTTTCCGGGTCAAAGTTCTCATCAATGGGCGAAAAGGTCAGTAGGTTTTCTCCACTAACATAAACTCTAAGCCTGCTAAAGCCTATAGGATCCAAAACAGTACTCGGTAGGGAGTAGCCCAACTGAAGGTTTTTCAATCGCATATAGGAAGCATCTTGCAAAAACCTTGTTTGCTGTTGTTGATTTTTCCTGATTTCGCCCGTTGCATACGGTCTCGCAAAATAGGCATCCGTATTTTCGGGTGTCCAATAGTCCAGTGTTGTTTCGAACACTTGCTGGGTCCAACTTCCCGTAAGACCATAAAACGGAATGTCACCCAACGAAACTTCTCTTTTGGCAATCCCCTGCCAAAACATATTGAAATCGAATCCTTTCCAATCGAATCTGGTAGTAAATCCAAAGGCATAACGCGGTGTTGTATTTCCTATCCTTCTTAAATCTCCTGGGTCTTCGATGGTATTTTCCCCTTGGGAGATCACACCATCTCCGTTCAAATCGGTATATTCAATATCTCCGAGGTTCCAGTTTCCGCCATAGATGTAAGTCGTCTGGTCGGCCATATTGTTCAATTGTTCATCACTTTGGATAATTCCTGCGGTAGTGTACCCCCATATTTCACCAATTTCTTTGCCTGGGTAATAGCCCCAAATATTGTTGGTTGTACTGTTGTATTTGGTAATCTTGGAAAAGTTATCCGATAAATTGAATTGTAGTGAGTAATTGAACTCTTCGTTAATGACATCGTTCCAACCTAAGGTCAATTCAAATCCTTTGGTAACCATATCTGCATTATTGGTCACTGGGACACCCACTCCTAAAATGGAGGGCAAAGCTTCTGCCGGACCAACCATATCCATGGTCTTTCTTTCGAACCAGTCAAAACTAAGATTCAAACGATTCTTCAACATCGTCACATCCAAACCAAAATCCAAGGTGTTAGCTGTAGCCCAGGTTAGATTATTACTGACCAATCCAGGTGCAGTCATATAATTGGGTCGCTCCCCATCAATAATATACCCCAGATTGGTACGAATGGGAACTTGTGCATAAAAGAGGTAATTTGAAATTTGCTGATTCCCGAGTTCTCCATAAGAGGCTCTTAGCTTAAGGGAATTTATCTCTTCAACCTTAAAGAAGTTTTCCTTGGCAATATTCCAACCAGCAGATACCGAAGGGAAAAAACCCCATTGATTTCCCACAGGAAATTTTGACGTTCCATCGTATCTGGCATTTGCCTCAAACAAATATTTGCCCTTGTAATTGTAGTTTACCCGGCCAAAAAAACCAATATTGACCCACTCATCAATTGAATCGGATGTTTGTCTAATACCAGTGCCCGTATTCAAGGACGGTATGGCGTCAGTAACCAAATTGGGAACATATCCCGATATAGCATTACGGGTATAATCTTCTTTCTGGCCTCCGAGTAGCACATTAAAATAGTGTCCGCCAATGGTTTTATCATAAGAAGAGAACAACTCTAAACTTTCATAATCCCTTGATGCATTTGTTTTGCTCACAGAATTGACGGACTGAATATCGTATGGGTTTCCATCCGTATCATGCGCCTGTAAAACAGCCTGATGGGCGTTGACTTCTGTCATTAATTTGGAGTACGAGTACCGTGCAGTGGTTTTCCAATCTTTTACGGGCTCAAATACCATGGTTCCCATCAATTTTAATTCATCCTCCCTAATCTTACGTCTTGATCCTTCAAAATATTGGATTTCCGAGGTCCACAAAGGATATCCATTAGGATCGTACAGTGGCCAGTGTGGCTGTCTCGTATAGGTAATATGAAAAAGGTCACCTGTCTGTGCAGAATAATCATAAGGTTCGTTGGTAAAACCTCTATTGTACAGGGTTTGAAAGCTAAACTTGAGTTTCTCGTTCAAATCCGTATTAATATTGGCCAAAAGATTGTACCGTTTGTAGTTATCCTGTCCTATCTCATAAATCCCATCTTGGTCCAGGTAGCCCAAAGAGATGCGATAATCTGTGTTGTCTCCTCCTCCACTTACCGCAAAATCGTGTTTTTGACTTACCATGGAATCACTGTAGTACGCATCAAAATAATCCACATTTGCGTTACCCAGTCCATAACTCCAACGCGAAGGATCTCCGGGCTCGGGAACTGTAGTCGGAATACTCCCTGGATCGGAAAGGTATTGTCGTATTCTATCCATCTGGTCTGGACCAAAAATCGGGTTCATTCCTGAGTTGGCCGCAGCTGCATTTACTGTTTCTGCATAAAGCAGGGAATTCACTGTTTTTGGAAAAACTGTCTGGGCGTTGTTAGATACCGAACTATTTATACTAACAGTGGTCTGTTTTCTAGAGCCTTTTTTTGTGGTCACCAAAATGACCCCAAAAGTTGCACGTGCTCCATAAATTGCAGCGGAAGCCGCATCCTTCAATACCGAAATTCTCTCGATATCAGTCGGGTTGAGAAGATTCAAATCTCCTTGAACACCATCTATAAGGACCAGCGGTGCTGCTCCACCATTGATATCACCAAGTCCTCGGATTTGAAAGGCAGAACCTTGACCGATTCTTCCCGGTGAACCAGGGTTGGTAGTAACATTCAGGTTGGCAACAGTTCCCTGTAAAGCTTGCCCGGCATTTTGCACAGCCCTGTTTTCAAGGACCACGCTAGAGGTCTCACCAACGGCGCCCGTCAAGTTCTCCTTCTTCTGTACACCATATCCAACAACAACGACCTCATCCAGTTTACTGGTACTTTCCTCCATGGTCACATCAATGACATCGTTGGTAACCTCAACACGCTGAGTGATCATCCCCATATAGGAAAACACAAGTACGTCCCCTTCATCCGCTTCTATCGAATAATTACCGTCAAAGTCAGTCTGCGTACCATTGGTTGTTCCATCCACCAAAACATTGACCCCTGGCAGTGGGTTCCCGTCAATATCTTTGACAGATCCCGATACCATTTGTTGGTAATTATTGTGTTCCGTGTTTTTTTTAGGTTTATCATCATCCGTCTTGGGCAAGGAACGCTTGAGTATAATCTGTTTTTTGAAAACCTCATAGGTTATGGGGGTTTTCGAAAAAAGTTCTTCCAAGATTTTGGAAATACGTTTGTTTTTTACGTTGATGGAGACCTTTTTGGCATATTCAACTTCGCTGTCGTTGTACAAAAACTTGAACTGCGTATTGGACTCTATTTCCCTCAATACCTTTTCAACACTTACATTGTCTAAATGCAAAGTGATCTTGGTGTTCTGGGCATAAGAACTTGCCTGAACCTGAAAAAGGGAAATGATAAAAAGATAGACGGTCAATTTCATTTTAAGGTCTAACTTCAAGTATAAGGGGGGCATGCCCCTTAACATCGAAAGGATTTTCATATCTTTGTTCTGTATTAAGATGATTTAACATTTGGTTTAAATCACTCTTTTATCCGATCGGGAAATGTGTCCGCATTTTCCGATTTTTTTCTTTCAGAGTGATGGTTATTTATATTCTAAGGTTCACTTCATTGACGCTTAAATTTTTTGTGGTTAATAAATATTGATTTGATTGTTTTCAATATCATAATGGAAACCGTAATTTCTTTTGAACGACTCCAAAATATCTTCCATGGATTCGATTTTAACATCAAATGTCGCCGTGAAGGTTTCTTCTCCCAGTTGTGCGTTATTATTCGTAATAGACACATTATACCATCGTGCCAATTTTTTGATGATGTCCTTAAACTTCATGTGACTGAACACCATTCTTCCTTTTGTCCATGCAGTATGGATACTTGTATCCACTTCTTTTACCGAGATATTTTCCTCCTCCTTGTTCCATTCCCCCATAAATCCAGGCTCCAATATGGTATGCTCCTCCCCGTTTCTTTTCCGTGAACTTTTGTACAGCCCTACGGAACCTTCAAGCAAAACTGTATTTATGTAAGCATCTTCAGGATAGGAAGAAACAACAAATTGAGTCCCCAGCACTTGGATACCCAAATTATCCGTATTCACTATAAAGGGTTGCTTTTGTTTCTTTTGGACATCAAAAAAAGCCTCGCCCTCCATAAAAACCTCCCTGTTTTCACCTTTGACAAACCTCACAGGATACTTCAAGGACGTCCCTGCATTCAGTTGCACTTGGGTTCCATCGGACAGAACAAGCTGAAATGTTTTTCCATAGGGAACGGTCAATTTATGGTATACTTTAGATTCATTGGAATCATCAATACTGCCATCCTGCGTTTCTCCCTGGGTATAATCAAGCTGATCGGCATTTTGCAACCCAACTACTTTTCCTTTGCTGTTCTTAAACTGTCTATTATCGGATTTTGTCAGTTTTTCAACAGAACCATTTTCAAGTTCCAGAGTAATGGACTCCTGTTTGATCGATGAATCATTTCCGTCCTTTGGGTAATTTCCAATCAGAAAAAAATATGTACAGCCAGCAATACCGGCAAAAACCGCGGCAATTTTGACCACTGTCCCCAAATACCTAAGTTTCGAGTCATTTACCGTAGTTGCTTTTAATTTTTCCCAATCCTTTGCATGTGTTTCATCAACATCTTTTTTTAAACGACTTCTTTCAAGCCAATGGCTGGGCTCTGCCAATTTCCGCATAATGTATTCACGCTCGTCCTGATTCAGCTCCTGCGAGGTATCCACCTTATCAACCCTTCCTCGCAGTAGGATTGTTCTGGCCAATCTTTTGGCCAGTTCCATTAGTTTGCCGAAATCTCTTAACATAAATTGTTTAATTACTGTCTTTTATATAAAGACGATGGAATTTGAATTCGGGGTTAAGTATTTTTCTTTTTTTATGGCAAAAAGATATGGGCCATTAGTGCGATGTGTTCCCGAAGTTGGAAACGGAGCTTACGATATGCGATTTTTTTCTGGGCTTTTACAGTGTTCAAGGTTATTTTTAGTTCATTGGCGATTTCCCCATTTTTATAGCCCAATAAACTAAGTTTAATTATTTTCTTACATCTCAAGGGCAAGGTATCTACCGCATCGTCCACCAATCGTGCTGTTTCTTGCAAAACAAGCTCGCTTGAAAAAAAAGAATCGGTTTCCATACTTTGTATAGCCTCTACGGACAAATCACATTTCGATTTATACCGTTTGCTCTTTAATACATCCAATGACCTGTTCTTTACAGCTGTGTACAAATAAGATCTAACGGTATGCTTACTTTTAAAAACTGTCTTTTGGTTCCAAACTTTGATGAATATTTCCTGTACGACATCTTTTGCCATTTCAAGATCGTTCAAGTAGCGGTTGCAAAACAAACAAAGTGAAACGTGATGTGTATCAAAAAGAACCTTGTATTCTTTGGTAGTTAGGCGGTATGTTTTATTGGCTTTCAGTTTTAAGGGGTTATTTAGACTGTACACTATTAAACTCCGCCGTTTATGCAACAAAAAATAGGGCAATCAATGACCGCCCTATTTCAAACTAACTAAACGACTTAACAATTATGTAAACATTTACGATGCTAGGTAATTTCAGTATACCATTATGTTTGTTTCCTCTCATAACACTACTAAGACGACCATAAGTTGAAATAGGGTTAAAAATTTTTAAATAATTTATGTTCCAGCACGTCACCACGTGTTTATCCATATCAGAATCCCTTTTGGAAAATAATCCTATACATGCAATTAATCCCATTATGGGCTGAACTCCCTGCCCAGACACATCATCATTTAAGGCACATTGAAAACCATCTCTTTTCTTGGACAAAAGCAAATGCTCGATATGGTTTGGGCCCAACGAACATAAAATGTACAAACAAGGCTTAATAAAAGAGAATTGAGGTCGGGGGCTGAACATATAGTAAGATCAAGGTTTTCAAACACAAGATAACTTACCATACCTTCAATAAAAATACGTACCCCAGTACGATTTTTACGTAGGGGTACGTATTTCTGGCTTATGATTATAGTGACAATATTAAATCCTTATACTTGGAAATCCAGGAAGCCCATTGGTCTCCGCCACCCACTTCCAATTTTTGGATGATATTGCTTCTATGCTTCTGGACTGTTCGCAAGGAAATCAACAACTCCTCGGCAATTTCCTTGGACGTTTTTGACTGGGCCACCATTCTAAGAATGGTGCGTTCCGAAGAAGACAGTAGTTTTAGTTTTTTTAGCTGTGGATTAATGGTTGTTTCTACCATTTGTTCAAAGGTTTTGCTAAAGTATGTTTCCCCAGCACTTACCTTTAGGATACACCTTTCCATTTCCAAAAAAGGTTCTTCTTTAAGTAAATAACCACTGATTCCCAATTGTTTGGCCCTATAAACAAGCCCTTCCTCCTTATGGGAAGTAAGTAGGATAAAACGGGTAGTACAGCCTGCATCCGTTGCCTTTGTTATCACTTCTATTCCAGAAAGCATGGGCATTTGAATATCCAAAATAGCAATATCGGGTCTTAGGTCCAATAGTTGTTCCAAGGCTTCTAGGCCATTGGTTGACTGAGCAATCACATTATATCCTTTGGATTCGAGCTCATCAACCAATCCTTTTAACAACAAAGGATGGTCATCGGCCACCAATATGGTATGTGCATTATGCATTTGTAATGGGGATATGGGCATTAATAGATGTTCCTCTATTCTTTGTGGTCCGGATTTGAACATTACCGTTCATCATCTGGATTCTTTTTTCCATGGTTTTGAGACCCAGGCCTTGACCCTTATGTTCTTCATCATAGTCAAAACCTATTCCATTGTCCGTAATCAGTAATTTGACACAATCTGTCTTCTTAATAATCTCAATCAATACTTCGGTCGCTTGTGAATGCTTTACAAAATTGGTCATGGCCTCTTGTACAAATCTGTAAAAGTTAACATTTTGCTGTTTTTCAAAGCAATCGTCTATCGCGTCCATTTCCAAAGTAAAAATAATATTGTACTTCTCATCAAAAGTATAGATTAACTGTTGTATGGCTCCGGTTATTCCCAAGTTTGCCAATGCAGGGGGAAGAAGCCCTTTTGCTACCATTCTGACTTCCTCCAAGGTATCTTGGGACAGTTTCAACAGTTCTTTTTGTTTGGTATCCCTTGCTTTTTTTGACATCAAGGTCAGTTGTTGCCCAACGCCATCGTGCAACTCCCTTGCGATATATTCCTTTTCCCTTTCCTGTTGCCATAACAAATCTTGTGAATATTTTTCGGTAAGTTCTTGCTCCTTTTTGGCAAACCGACGATTTCTGTACAACCATAAAAAACTAGATCCGCCAACAAGCATCACACCACCAAAGATCATCCAATAGGTCTTTTCCTTATTTTGTGCATCGAGAATTTTAATATCCTGCTTTTGACGTGCAATCTCCATATCCTTCTTTTCTGCTTCAAGTTCGGTTTGAATAAAAGCGAATCTCCTCCTAGCGGTTACATTGTTAACAGAGTCTTTCATCCTTGCATAATTTTTAAAGTGCCGCAGGGATTGTGGCAAATTATTCATTTTCTCATAGATATTGGACAACAACAACTCAGAGCGCATAATATTTTGGGCTTCCAAAGTTCCCTTTACACCTTTATGGGCTTTTTGGGCATACCTTTCTGCTTGAGTAAGTTGGTTGTTGGCCAATGCATTCCAACTCATGGCCAAATGATAGTATGTTTCTAAAAAAGGGTTGTTAATATGAGGACCTATCTTGGAAACAAGCTCCCGTTTATATAAGTCCGAAGTATCCCGTATCCCGTTCCTGGCATAAGTGGAAACGGCATAGGAAAGGGTCAATATATCCACTATGCCCTGTATATCGGATTCATGGTTCCTCACTTGAAGAGCCATTCGAATTTGATGGAGCTCTTCGGCAAAGTCATTTTTAAGGTTGGCCTCATTACAGGCAGCTAAACGCGCCATGGCAACCACCTGATACTCTTCCATGTCCGTTCCCTTTTCGAGTACCTCCCTTCGGGCCTTTTCAGCTCTATCATACAGCCCATTTTTACCATAGAGTTGTGCCAAACCATTCTGCGCCCACAAATACATCAGTGTATCCCTTTGATGGGCAAATATTTTCTTGGCCTTTTCAAAATAGCCCACACTCTGGGAAATCTTGTTTACCTTGTCACTATTTTCACCTGCTTTTAAATAAGCGTAACCGAATTCATATAAGGAGGAGTCCTTTTCCTTTTCCATGAACTGGATTCCCTCATCCAATATGTCCAAGGATTTTTTATAATACTGCATAAATGTTGCCGCCTCAGCATAGGTAATATAAAACAATGATATTTGCTTTTCATCACCATTATATTGGACAAAAGGCTGATAGTTCTCCAAAATCCCGAATGCCTTGGTATGGTTAATGGATTCGTAAATATAATAGCCCCCTAATGCATTTGTGAACAACAAGGCTTCATTCCATTGTTCTTGTACCAATGATGAATCTCGATACTGAAGAAAAATATTGGCAATACCATCGTTGTTCAACCGTCCATCATCAAGTAATTCCCGTAAGTGATTCACTTTTGCTTCAAATGTTGCCATTGAATCCAAAATGACCGACACATTATCATGGTCTTCCCTTGTTTGGGAACTACATATTTCGGAAACCAAACAAAAAACTATGATCAGTATGGGTATGGGGAATTTATACACAAGCATAAAAATACCACTAATACATAAACTTTTATGAGCGTAAACTCAAATATCTTTTGCTGCTTATCCTGATGGTTTTGACCTGCTCATCCAGTATACCCATCGGATGCATCATGGGCTTAATTTATATTTGAAATAAAATCATATCTCAAAAAAAATTCATGCGTACCACCAGTATAAGGGCGGATTCCCGATACCGGGACTTCGTAGGCATATCCCAACATCAACTTTTTCCCTATCATAAAGCTTCCCAAGCCACCAACGGCATTATAACTATTAAAACGATAGTTGGCCCCTATCATAAATCGGTCATGAAAACTGACATTGGCCCCGGCATCGATGGAAACCGGTGCAGCATCCGTCAAAATTACCATGGACCTTGGCTTCAATGTGATGGAATTGGCAAGTGGAAAATCGTATCCTGCCGTAACATATAAATTGGATCTGTCCAAAACCCTGAAGGATGTGTCGGTGTCCACTATATAATCCACATTGAACATTTGAGGTACGGATACTGCCACATACCAGCGTTTTCCATATAAAAAACTTCCCACCCCCACGTTTGGCGACCAACTGTCCGAATACGAATTAAAATAGGGATCCGATTGCACATCAGGCCTGTTCAATAGTTCCGGACTCAAGGAGTAATGAGTAAAGCCCGCCTTGATTCCGAAAGCTAAACGAGTAGTTCTACCTACTTCAAGCGAATAGGAGAAATCACCATAGAGGTAATCAAACTTTTCTTCGCCCAAGGCATCACTAACAAGTGAGAGCCCCAACCCTACTTTTTGATTGCGCAAAGGGGTATGTGCCGAAAACATTTGTGTTGCTGGGGCACCCTCGAAACCACTCCACTGGGACCGATGCATCAAAATGGCCGATAATCCTTTTGTGCTTCCTGCAAATGCAGGGTTGATACTAACGGGATTGTACAAGTACTGTGTAAATTGTGGAGCTTGCTGTGCCACGGTAAATTGATGGCACACAACCACCACGATTATCAATAATATAAACTTCCTCATCCTCATCTTTTATTTTGTGCCAATGTAGATACTTCCCTTAATGGGTTTCGTATTGGAGTTCAACACCTGTATCACGTAGAAATAGGTTCCCGAAGACAGTTTACCTTGGTTATTGCCTCGTGTACCATTCCAATCGTTTTCATAATCATCCGACTTGTAAACTTGCTGGCCCCAACGATCAAAAACCATTAGTGATATTTTATTTCCATCTGTATCGGATCCTTCCACAATGAAGTAATCGTTATGTCCGTCATCATTCGGGGTAAGCAACTTGGATACCTCCATTCTTGATGCTTCATCCGTTCCACAGGCATCTTCCTCCCTTACCTCAACAACCACCTGGTTGACGCACATTCCTGCTTGTTCGGTATAGGTAAAAGTATACGTCCCTATCTCCATGGTCGATGGGTCGATTACAGAGCCGTTTATATTGACCGAACTGCTTTGGGATTCCCAGGTTCCATCCCCTACCTCACCTTCAATTTTTTCGTAGAGATCCAAAACGGTTTCGGTAATGCAAACCGATATATTTTCATCAATGCTTATCTGT
The DNA here is from genome assembly GCF_040148835.1 of Allomuricauda sp. NFXS6. NCBI lineage: Bacteria > Pseudomonadati > Bacteroidota > Flavobacteriia > Flavobacteriales > Flavobacteriaceae > Allomuricauda > Allomuricauda sp. NFXS6. The sequence continues at coordinate 353,686 of NZ_JAGEMG010000001.1, forward strand.
GTTGGTAGCACGGAGATATGTTGTTCTACACGACTTTCGTTTCCTTTGGAATCGGAAGCTATCCAGTAACGCTCAATGAGATATCCTTCTCCTGAAATGGTCTCATTTTGACCATATTCAATTTGAACCTCTATATCACAATTATCCTCAAAAACCAGATTTGGGATTTCTGGCACTTGATTGCAATACACCGTAAGATCCGTATCCAATGCTGAAATCAACTCAGGAGCCATGGTATCCTCAACGATCAAGTGCTGTGTTTGTGTACTGGTGTTCCCAGCTTCGTCTTCGTAGGTCCATGTGACCACCGTGGTTCCTTGCTGTGTGATGGGCAAAACAGCGTCGTGCGAAACTGTTACCGCACTACTGCAATTGTCCGTGGCCGTTGGGGCCGTTAGACTGCTTATCTTACATTCATCGGCAATATCCGCTAAACTCGCCTGGTCGGGAACTGGTGCCTCCGTATCTGCAATGATCACATGCTGTGTTTGCGTACTGGTGTTCCCGGCTACATCTTCGTAGGTCCATGTGACCACCGTGGTGCCCTGCTGTGTGATGGGCAAAACAGCATCGTGCGAAACTGTTACCGAACCGTTGCAATTATCCGTGGCCGTTGGGGCCGTTAGACTGCTGACCTCACATTCATCAATAACATCGTTTAAACTCGCCTGATCGGGAACCGGTGCCTCCGTATCTGCAATGATCACATGCTGTGTTTGCGTACTGGTGTTCCCGGCTGCATCTTCGTAGGTCCATGTGATCACCGTGGTACCTTTGGCCGTAATCGGCAAAGTTGCATCATGGGTTGCTGTTAGCAAACCGCTACAATTGTCTGTGGCCGTTGGGGCCGTTAGACTACCAACCTCACATTCATCGGCAATATCAGGTAAATTCGCCTGGTCGGGAACCGGTGCCTCCGTATCTGCAATAATCACATGCTGTGTTTGGGTACTGGTGTTACCGGCTGTATCTTCGTAGGTCCACGTTACCACAGTAGTACCTTGGGCCGTAATCGGCATAGTTGCATCATGGGTTGCTGTTAGCAAACCGCTACAATTGTCTGTGGCCGTTGGGGCCGTTAGACTACCTGCCTCACATTCATCGGCAATATCCGGTAAATTCGCCTGGTCGGGAACCGGTGCATTTGTATCCGCAACAACCACATTTTGTGTTTGGTTACTGGTGTTCCCGGCTGCATCTTCGTAGGTCCATGTGATCACCGTAGTACCTTGGGCCGTAATCGGCAAAGTTGCATCATGGGTTGCTGTTAGCAAACCGCTACAATTATCCGTGGCCGTTGGGGCCGTTAGACTGCTTACCTCGCATTCTGCATTTACATCTGATAGATTTGCCAAATCAGGAACTGGAGCCAAGGTATCCTCCACGGTAACAGTTGCCGTACATTGGACACTTACCCCATTATTGGCCGTTACGGTTAGTATCACTTCATTCGTTCCTAGGTCTGAACAATCAAATTCTGTAACATCGAGGGTAAGTGTTATTCCATTATCCTCATCATAAGAGCCGTTATCTATTTCTTCAGGGCCTATAATCACCCTACCGTTTGCATCTAGCGCTACTATAATATCCTGGCAAATGGCCACGGGTGCCCTGTCTTGTAACTCATAGGCGCCCATATCAACAATACCACCATTGACATAGTCGTAAATGCGCTTATTTCCAGCCAAATCGACTGCCGCTTCGGGTGCCCCTAACGATACCACAAAATTATTGTTCCCAGCATTTATGGCAGGACTAGTAGCCTTCACCCTATAATCATGGTCCACCACATCTTCAAACTCTGGATCTACCGTCAGATTTCGACTTTGCATCACATCTCCAGAAACAGTTCCATTATATGCCAATGAACTATACAGGCGTGCATATCCACCATCCAGATTGATATGGCCATTGGTACCGGTATTATCGGATAGAATAGAGTTCGCCACCAACAGAGTCCCATCACTTAAATGGATACCACCCCCAGTGGCAGCTGTATTATCGCTCAGGGTGGAATTTATAATTTCAACTTCACCGGATTCACATGAAACAGCACCTCCAGCAGTGGAGGCAACATTATCATACAGCAAGCAACTTATCAATTTGGTATCACCGGTAAAACTGATCACGGCGCCCCCCACACCATTGATGCCATCACTAAAGGCAATATTATCGTGCAGTATGCTATTCTTTAAAAGAAAGCTGGCATTTTGGTTTATATAAAGCCCTCCCCCGGTTCGGCCAATGGCCACTTGACTATTGTCCGTAGGATCATCCGCATAGGAATACGCAATGATAAGTCCATCCAAAGTCACATTAGGAGTCGTTACCGTTACTATGGTATGGCTGTCCCCGGCATCTGCCATATCATTCCCATTGATATCCCCACTTAACAGGGTCGGCGCTGCGTTCCAATTCCGTTGGTCCGATGAAGTTTCATTTCCGGTAAAGCCTCCCAAAAGGGTCACCCCTTCGGGAATGACAAAAGAATCATATTCGGATGTTCCCGGTTTGTAGGTACCCTGGGCCACCCATATTTCCGTTAACCCACAATTCGCAGACAAAGTTAGTGCATCTTGTAAATCGGTATATGCGTCGTTCCAAGAGGTTCCATTGTTTGATCCCGTCGCGTTCTCATCCACATAAACAATACCTGAACTGCGATCATAGGAATCTACCACTGTAACCGTGGCTGTGGCCGAAGCCGAATTATAACCGTCATTTACCGTTAAGGTAACCGTATGCGTTCCCGCATCGGCACAGGTAAAATTGGTTTTGCTCAATGTTCTGGTAAATGTGGTGTAACAGCCATTGGCATCTATACTGTTATCGTCTATATCTTCAGGTGTTAGGGTTGCGCGCCCATTGGCACCCAGATAAATGGTCGCCGATTTTGTATTTACTATAGGTGGTGTATTCTTGTTAATCTGGTACACGTAATTATAGGTAGCCGTATTCCCATATTGGTCGGTCACTTCAATAGGCACCAAAATATTGGTCCCAATATCGGCACAGGTTGCCGTACGGGTACTGGCCACAGCGGTATAGCTGTCACAATTATCCGAGATATCAAAAGGGCCTTGTGGTGTTAGTTCCACAGAAGTACTCTGCCCCATTTCAATAAAATTGGTCATCGCAAGCATAAAGGGAGGGGTATTGTCCACTACGGTTACATTGGCCGTACAAGTAGCCCCATTGCCCTTTCCATCAAGAACAGTTAAGGTAACCGGGACGGTACCAACGTCATCACAGGTAAAGGTGGTTTGTGATAGGGACATAGATGCCACATAAACATCATCATAAGACCCTGCATCAATATCGGCAGCCGTTATGGTAACGGTACCATCGGCCAATAAGGGATTTTCCGGATCAAGGGACACTGTAATATCACTACATACTGCCACAGGGGGCTGTTCATCATAAATGACCCTGTATTGTATATAACCAGTAACTGGAGCAATAGTCGTTCCTCCTTCTGTCTCCACTAAATCTTGTACCATATTAAGGTTGCCATACGATTGTCCGCCACCGCCGCCACGTTCCAAATCGCCGCCGCCGCCGCCATAATAACCAGCGCCACCGCCGCCAGAGGCCCCTTTCCCAATATATTGATTTGAGCATTTGGGTGAAGGTCCAATCGGATGGCCATAAAATATTCCGCCAGCCCCGCCACCGGCCCAGCCCGTACCTCCACGATTGATATCATTAACCACTATTTTTGTACAATTAGGGTTAAATAACCCTCCCGAACAATCTCCCTCATATACAATAGTTGGTGGATGATAACCTCCGGCACCACCTCCATTGGGTGAACTTCCCATAACTTCCAATTCAAATAACACTGCTGATTCAGGTGGGCTATATAAACTGCCCCCGCCCCCTGAAAATGGATGAAAAGTAGTCTCTACACCATTAATTAAGCCTCTATGAGCTACCCCGCCACTTCCATACGAAATAGCATCATCCACTCTTAATCCATGCGAATTACAACTATTTTTTCCATTTCTTGCTATGCCGCCACCATATCCATGGGAAACCAGAGCTTCGATTGCTGCTCCCCCACCACCACCTGCTGCAACCGCTATGGGATTAGTAGATTGTCCATATGGAGTTATTGCCGTAGCACCGCCGCCGCCGCCGCTGGCGGCAACATCATGAACATCGGATTCTCCACGAGATCCTATATAAAATTGGAGCCGGTCCCCTGCATTTTCACTGGTAATGGGCAAGGTAAACCGTACGGTCCCCCCTTCTCCTCCCTGTCCTATTTTCTGGGCTACCAAACCTTGCCAAGTGGCACGTCCGCCGTCCCCCCCTTTAAGGATGAACTCCACAGCTACCGCCCCGTCTTCCAATGTTGGCAAATAACCGTCCATGGTGGCCCGGGTACGTGGATGTCCACCTCCCTCGTAGGGCAAAGGAGTCCATTCGCTATTGGTCAAGTCTCCTATAGAGGTATGGGGTCGATTAACGGTTTGTCCGAACAGGCTCGTTGAACATAAAACCAATAAGACTAGTGCAATCGAGATTGATTGAAAAGATGATTTGGGCATGTAAAAATGTCTTTATGCTTTCGCGCCGCAAGTTATACCCGTATAAAATCAATTAAAATACGCACCCATGTACAAAATTTACGTAGAGGTACGTAGATAGTAAGTGGTTTCACACAAAAGAATATCCAAATGGATAATTGATAATCGAAAATGTAATTTCAATATGAATCCTGCAGCAATGGGTATTCTGCTTAAGGTACGTCCATCTATCCTTCTATAACAAGAGGACTAGTGGGATATGCTTAATTCTCCCAAGATTTTAGTATCTCTTATTATGAACTAGATAAAACTAAAATCTTCTAAATTAAAGTCTGAGGATTTCTAGAATAGAAAAATGGGCAATACCAAAAACGGATAACATTGATGTAAATCGAATCAAAAGTTGGCAAACAAATTGTTGTTTTTTTTGATAAAAATGAGGTGTTTGGGGTCTGTAAATTAAACTCTGAGAACCTATGAACCATAAGATTCCTAATCACCATTGTAATGGAACGCTTTTCTATTAAGCAAAAAATCAGAAAAAAGTTGATTAGTCCGAATCCTATAACGAACATTCCTTCCTGATAGACAGAAGCCAATCCTTCTTTCCTTTATATTTTCTGTAGTAATATCGGATTACAAATATTAAGGCTATTTGATACAATATAAATTCAAATATCACCATTTACCATGTCATGGTTAAAAAAAACACTAAATGAAAACAATTCAAACTCAATTTAAAATCCGTCTCTTAGTTTGTCCTATTAAGCTTGATCAACCTTACCTCTTGATGAATTCGGTCAAAGTTCGACTTTAATTCTTGGGGTGTTTTTGGCATCGGTTCAGGTAGGCTTCGTACCATCCTAGGCTTTTTAAAGCATACTTTTTTATCCTTGCCATCAAAAAACACCACAAATTCTCCCTGCCTCAATCCATAGAAAGCATCTGCCCTAGTCTTGGCCACTTCCCGTTCACTTTGCGTCACACGGGTATCAAAATTGAGGTTATGGCCTTTGTTAACACTCTTGGACTGCTTCTTGACAATCTCAAAAAAACGTTCATAGTATTTGGCCGTGTCCGGGTCATTGGCCTTGCCAAAGAATTGATAAGAGAGATTGCTCAATATCGCCTTACTGGCCTTGTCCCCGTATAGCATATCATTTTGGATCTTGTCCTGGAGCACATAGACCGTTGCTATATCGTAGCTCCGCAGTGTGGCCGGAATTCGGTGCATATTTAATAGACGTATGGTGGAAGCCTCTTCGATAAGAAAAAAAGAGGTCAATCGGTTCCGCTCGCTCATCTGTTTGGAAATGGTATGAATGATTGTAGCTATCACGGGAGACAGGGAGGTTTCTGTTTTTGGGTTGTTCACTATGGAAATGACCGAGGGGTTTTGGGGATTATTGATATCCAGAGGGACCTCATCCGCAGAGAGCGCCATAAATATTTTCCGGGTACTGATTTTTTTAAAGGCATTGGCCAGGGTACTTTTCACCCCTGCGGTCTGCCTATCGGAATCGACCCCGCTTATAAAGGCGTCGGCCATGGCCTTGGAAGTCAGGTCAGCACTTAAGAAACGTACCAACTGCTCCGTATCGAGGTGTTGGTAGAGTGCAATCATATGGGGAATGGTACAATAGTCCTCAAAGTCCTCCTTCAAGCGCCAGATCAACCCTCCTATCAATCCCTCCACGGCATCCTGAAAGAATTTGGAAGTACCGCTGCTACCACTTTCCTTGAGCTCCAGAAGGTTTTCCAGAAGGACGCGGGAGATTTCATGGACACTTTCCTCATCGGGCAAATAACGGGGCGCAATGGGATTGACCTGATGGTAAATGGGGTCAAAGGAAACGATATGGAATTTCCGGTCAGTGCCCTTAAACAGCGGATAAGCCATCTCGGTAATCTCAAAATTCTTGTAATCGTGCATCACCCCACAAAAGCGATGGGCCGCAAAATGTTGAAAAAGGTTATGGACGATGCTTTCGGTCTTTCCGCTGCCCGCTGCCCCGATAATGGAAATACCCCTTCGGATATTGGACAGTACCAACTTGGTTCCCTTCGTCTGCAACACCAATCGATATTTTTTATCAAGGGTATTGGCTTCCTTGTTTGGGATGAAAACATAACATAGCAAATTGATAAACGCCCAAGGCAACAATAGGTAGAGCATTACCCTTAGGAAAACACTCATTTCCAATAGAAAGAAAAGAGCTGTCACCACTCCAATGACCAACAGCCAAGACCCGATAAACCCATAACGGAAGTACTTGACCAAAAGAAAAGAAATCAAGCTTCCCAATGGAAGCACCAGCAAAACCATATGTATAATGGAAGTAGTCAACATCCTCTTAGATTTCAATGCCCCCTGATCCGATGGCCCGTTCGACACCTTGTTTGAGCTTCATCAGGGTCTTATAGGCCAACTGCACCTTGTTGGTCGGGATGTTGGGGATGGTTACTCCTCCTTTGCGCAATAGTTTTAGGGCCAGTTGCTTTTCGTTGTTGGGCAATCCCATCAAAAGGGCCACAAACTTTTTGGGATCCTGTCGGTATAGCTTTTTCGTACCATATTTTTCCATGAAGTTTCGGTCATAGGCGAACATGTGGTCAAAGGTCTTTTCCGTAGCTTGGTAGAATTGATCACGGTGGAAGCCCTGTTTGACCTTTTTACCATGGAGGATGGTTTCGGAGGCCTTGAACTTGCTCCCCGGGGACAGGCTATAGGTATTGGTCACATCCTTTCGGCTGACGATGATATGGATATGGGATTGTGCCCCTTCCTTTTTCATCCCTTCTACGATCATTTGGCCGTTGATCTTATGGGAAGCCTTTTGGGTCAAGCGATGGATTTCCTGTTGAATGGCCTTTGGATTACCTTGTAGTGCACCCCGTTCCACCTTGGCCAGGTCATTTCGGAGTTTGGCGATCTGTTTGCGGTACGGGGCATTTTCCTGCACCTGTTTTTCAAAGCCCCGAAAGCTGCGTTCGTGTTCGATTTTCGCGTAATATTTGATGTCATCGACAGTGACCGTTCTATCCCGATAAAAGAAAGCGGCATAATCCTTCATGATTTCCCGGGTGTATTTTCGCAGCGCTTTTGCATCATTGCTGATCTGTTTGAGTTCCCGTTGGCTTGGACTGACCACAATGGAATAGAACTTGGGTTCGTGCTTCTTGAGTTTGGCGGTATTGCCATCGATTTCGGATATGACCTTTTCGGGTCCAACCATATCTTCTTTTTGGTCAAAAAAGGTCTCCTGCGCCTCTGGTTCCACCTCTTGGTTCTCTTTTTCCAAATAGGCCACATAGTCCTTTACGCTACTGTGATAGGTCTCAAAGCCTTTTCCGATTTTCTGTGCCGTGATAGTGATGTACATGGTCATAGATTTTTAAGGGTTCGTTTATAGTTTTCCAGTTCCCCTTCGGTGATGTCCAAACGGAGATAGGGTTTTCCAAAAGCGGGTTTTATTAGGGTTGTGTTTTCGATGAGATACTGGCTTTCCCTTTGGAGCATTTCTAATTTGTCCTGGAGGCGCTCGTAGCGGATTTTGGGAACGTTTATCTCAATTGGGGTTTCCTGTTTAGAGGGAAGTGGTTCCACCCGTGGTCTTTCCTCCTTGATCTTTTGTTCGAGCAGGGCTTCGAGAATGGCATTGGTGGGCTTGGTCTGTGTGATCTCGATATCCCGGATAATAGCGATAGAGGCCTCGGTACGTTTGATGGAGGTTTCCGTAAGTTTCCGGTTCTTTATAATCTCTTGGAGGAAGCTTTGGCCCAGTCTATCGGAAGGCGTAAAGCCATGCCATTCAAAAAAGTCCATGACCGTTATTAAGGTTTCCGTGTGGGATTTTGATGTTTTTTTCGAGAAACTTCGAAACCTATTGGCCACGACCTTTTTAATATTGATGGCCGAAAATCGATATGTTTTGCTTTTCTGTTTCATGTTTTACAGCAACTTTTTTCAGTTTTTTCAAGGGTTTCAAGAGGATTTACAGCAAACTATGGATGTCGTATGTATATCGCAATTCTTGAAACCCTCAGTATGTATGGGCTTTGCGGAGCAAATGGGACTAGTAGCACCGCCTTGGCGTGCTACCCTCTCGCTATTCCGTTTCCCCGCGCGCTCGGGGAAATCGCCCTACCTATCCCAAGGTATAGGCCTTGACAGCTCAGGAAACACCAAAACAAAATTTTAAGATGTGGAAAGTGCTGCTTTTGAAAAAAATACAAGGAAAGCGTCCAAGTGCTGTATATCTTCAATGTAAAAGGGAACCTATGTAGTTCCCTTGGCTAAAATCTTGGTATTTACTTCTGCGGTCATAATACGCCTTGATCGGCAAAACTGAAGTAGTCCCCATTGGGGGCGATGATGATATGATCGAGGACCTTGACATCGAAGAGCTGGGCGGCTTTTTGAATCTTTTGGGTAATGTCCCGATCCGGTTGGCTGGCCTGTAGTTTCCCACTGGGGTGGTTATGGGCGAGCAGGATTCCTACGGAAAGGGTCTTGAGCACTACGGCAAAGAGGATCCGCAGATCCACCAATGTGCCCGTGATCCCGCCCTGTGAGATTTGGTAGATGCCCTTGACCTTGTTGCTGTTGTTGAGCAGGACGATCTTAAAGGATTCATGTACGGCTATGGTGTCTGTGTTCCATGTTTGGTATAGCATTTCTGCAGCATCTTTGGAGGATTTGATCTGTTTCCAATAGGGGGCGGGGATGCGTTCTTTGTATCGGATATGGATTTCGTTGACATGTGTTTCCATGATGATGGTATTAGGGTGCTAATGAAAAAAAGAGGGCGGAAGTTTTTAGCTGCCCACCCTCTTGAGGCATCGACCTGACCGCATTAGGCGGTCTTGGCCGTTTTGGGGTTATTGGCCTTGGCAGGCGTTTTAGGCGTCTTTCCCTTTTCAGGGGCTGGCTCGGCTTCTTGGGATTCCTTGCCTCCCAGCAGCAGGATTTCGGTGGCCACGATCTCGGTCACATAGACCTTGACATCCATCTCATTGGTATAGCTACGGGATACCAGTTTGCCCTCGATGGCGATTTCCTTGCCCTTGTGGGCATACTGTTCGATGACCTCCGCCCTTTTGTCCCAGGCCACCACGTTGTGCCACTGGGTGGACTGTACCTTTTCCCCTTGGGCGTTCTTGTAATACTCATTGGTGGCCATGGCAAAGCGTACGGTCTTGCTACCGCTTTCCAGTACGGCCACTTTGGGATCGTTTCCGATGTTCCCGATCAATTGGACTTTGTTTCTCAATGTACTCATGATTAAAAAATTTAAAGATTAGAATTATATGAAGCCCTATCCGTCAGGGCGTTGAAAACTGATTTACTTATTATATCCAGAGCGTTTTCCTTTTTGTTCGTTTTTAACTTTTGAAGTGCTCCCGTTTTATCGTTTTCGTATGATTTCATCGTTCTTGGTTTAAATGATTTACTTCCCATAGGGCCGTCACGTATCCTTTTTGTTGCTGATCGTGGTACAACCTCCAGGCTTGTACAAGGGCGTATAAAAAGCGAAGCGGCTTTATGCCGCCCGCAAGGCTGGATGTTGTTGTTTTGCCGTCAAAAAGGAAGCACGGACGGCTTGGTCAAGGGAATCAAGAACGGGAAATGCGAAAGGAATGGGAGCCACGGAAAAAACAATGGCAATTTGTAGTAATGAAAAAAGGGGGGGGGTAAAGGAAGTTCCAGATTCTCAGGTATTCAAAAAACACCGATATAAAGTGTCCCAAGACATAGTCCTCCACCACAGTATCAGGGGCACTTTCCATGCTTGGAAGTCCCTGTTTGTTAGGAATAGGGTCGTTTTAACGAAAATGGTAGTTAGAGATCGTACCTTTAGATTAAGGTAATGAAGAGTAGACCAATAAGCAATGAAACTATGGGAACTTACTAAGGTGACAAATACATTGAGATTTTCCGAGATGTATGTACTTTTTGCCATTACCTTCTATGTTACCAAGGACCCTAATTTATAGGGTCTATTGTTACACGAATGGTAAAGACAGGCAAAGGCTTCAAAATTCTATGCTAAAAGATAAAAACATGTTCATTTTACCTCGGTAAGGGCACCAAAATTTATAATGTTCCCCGGAAAAATATGCTATAGGATATCCCACCATACCATGGGTATTCGATTTATAAACGGGAATCAAGTTGTCTAAGGAACTTCCGTCAAGGTTCCCTTAAACCTGCCCTCGGTGATCCTCAGCATATATTCGATGCTCTTGTTGATTTGGGCTTCGGGAAACAATTCCAGCTCAAAGCTACCGGTCAAGGTTTCACTGGATTGGTCATAGGACTCCACCACAAAGATGGCTGTTTCGGGTTCCTGTAGGGTATATTGCGCCACGATGGCATCCCCACCTAGGGTATCGTAGTAGAGGCCATTTTCCTTGGCCAAGGTATAGCTGCCCTCCCCTTCAAACTTCACCTTGATCATCAAAACCCCATTGTCGAGCCCTTCCCCTATGGCCAAAAAGACCAGGGTATCGTTCTCCATCAGCTGCAGTTCAGTGCTGCCTTCCCATAGGACATCGTCCTTTTGGGCCTCAAAGGTATTCTCGGCCAAGGGAATATCGGAACCGTCATCAGAACTACATCCAAGAATGGACAACAAGGTGAAAAGGAACAGGTATGACAATGAAAATCGAAAGCGTAACATAGGTTTTTTTCTCTAGATGGTGGGATGATGTTTAGGTTGCTTATACCTTGAAAGGATACTAGGGGCCTCTCACAACAAGACCAGGTCTCTGTAAAAATACTCAGTCGATTTGGTAATTCGTAAATCAAAAATGGGGGCTAACAACGTTCCCCTTAAAAACCTGTCCATCCGATTTTCCCTTGATGGATTCTTTAATCGAATTTATGTTGGTTTAGTTGCAGAATCTTTACTATCCCTTTAGTTTCGGGCTGCATCCTGGTAGGACGAATCAAAGACCCTACAAGATATCTTGAAGTTTCAACACTATGACAGCCTGTCGTCCCGTAACCGGAAAAACAAATTCATTTACCCGGGTCAGTTGTCGGGGGCGGGCTGTTCTTTTCAGGTCTTTCATTTGAACAACCTTTGGCCTGACCTATTTACCCAATGACATTATGTTGATTTGAGATGTACCTTAGTACTATTTCCATTCGTTAGGTCATTCTTTTAATTCCACTCCTGCTTTCCTGCATAATTCTTCAATTTCAGAAAGTGTTTTTGTGCCACAATTCCTAAAACCAGCGATAACCCGCAACGAAAGTTTACCAATATCTGAAACTTTAAGATTGCTGTACATAATCCAAGAGGCCCGTTCAACCCCAAATGCTTCTGCATTGTTATAGAGCACATTTTGTGCCCTTAAACTGAGGTTGCAATCCCTTATAAAAGAATCCTTGTCTATTTTTGGCCCATCTTTCATATTCATATAAAGTTAAAAAAATATAGGAAGTACGACGTGAATGTACAGAAGTTAGCCGTTGGAAGCAATGAAATCTTAATGCGCTACAGTTAAGAGCGTTACATATTGTTATCGGCATTACTTAAACTACTGGCCAATGCTCTACCAGACATCCTGTTTAAAAGTGGCAGTTCACCAAATTCCCTGACATAGGATTTCAGTTTCTCGCTTTCCATTTCCACGCTCTTGTCAGTACTATGGAGCTCGACCTAGAGATGTTCATAGGGATACTTTTCCTGTAGGGTTTCGGAATCCCTATACCTAGCACCACATTCATGGTTAGAAAATGCATCAGCTGGTGCCATGGATTTTTTGAGTTCAATCACTTCATCCAAGAACCTAGTAGCCCGACCGATGTACAGCGTCCCCGTCGCATCTGTTTTGTGCATTCGCCGTACGGCTACAATTTCAGTCTTTGGCAACATGCAATAAAGCTCTTAGATACCTCCTGCATCACCGAAATCCCTATTTATCTTTTGCCAAAGCCTACAATCGGACAGCCTGTAGTTTGCGCTTCTTGTCTTCATAAATGTACTGTTGTATCAGGGGAGCGAAATATATGGTTATCAACAAAAAATACCTATACCAATCGACAGATCATTAAAATCACCCAACATAAATAAGGATTAACTACGCCTGTACAAGTTGAAATTGCCCAATGTCTTGATGACCACATTCCATTAGGTTCATTTGGAAGACTCGTTTCGATCAACAGTTGTACCAATCAAATTGTAATTAATGAAAAGCTTTAAAACACCTAATACCTTACTTAAAGGTCAATACAACCAGCCTCGATGTACCCGCTTCAGAAAGGTTGACCTTAAGCTTTTCCTCCTTATCCAAATGAAATTTTGGATAAACATAGACCAATCGGGACTTCTGTCCATGCATAATGCTTGTGGGCACATTATGCCTGTAGCGGGGCAGCAGTTCCAATTCCTGATAGGAAGCCCTCCTGCCCTTTTTACCACTGGCCTTGATAAGTTCCAATTCTCCAAAATCAAATCGGACACCGGAATGGTTGTCGATCTCAAATTGGACATACACTTCATTGTCCATGTAGACCATATTGGTCACGGCCAATGAGAGCCCCTGTTTTTTATTGACGGAGTACTTTCGTTCTGGCAGTTGCAAGAGCGATTCGCAGGAGTTCTGAAACCTGAGATCACTGATTGTGGGGACCACCAAAGAATCCGCAACCAAAGTCTGGGCAACCCTTTCCTGTTGGGTATCTTCCCCTACCCCTTGGTCTTCGCTCCCGATCCGTTCCTCCAACCCAATAAATCGATTCGGATACGAAATTTCCCTAGCATAGCGGACCATAAATGAATAGACACTTCCGTCCTCCGTGATCACCAGCAGATTGCTGTCCTTACCCGGAACGGCCTTTAACAGACCCAAGGTCTGTCCTTTTTCCCGATTATAGGTAAAGGCAAAATTGTCATTGCCCACGATGCCCTGTTTGATCTTGGAGGGAAAGAACAGGGCCATGTTCATATGTTCGTTAGCGTAAATGGTGTCCAAGGTTTTATTGTCGGCGGCTTGGGATGCAACGGCAAGTAACATCCACAAGATGAAGATTGTATTTTTCATGACGATATGGTTTTAGGAGCCCCGGTTCGAACGAGGGCTCAAGGGTTCAATTTTAAAAGGATTTTATAGTTTTTGTTTACGGTGGCCCTGACCTGACGGTTGGACCGTTTAAAGATGTTTTTCAGGCCCTTGACCTGGGGGACTCCCGGCACATTGATGTCTTCCACGACATCTTCCATCAGTTCACTGGACAGTTCGGCCCTAAAAGTGTTCTGGATATACAGGCCTTCCCGTCCATCCCGATAGTCATAAGCCTTAACCTTTAAGGGGATATGGTCAATGTTCCCGATATCCAGCACCATCCTATTGGGTCGAAAGCCCACGATGCCGAATAGGATGGTACCCTCTGACACGACCTTACCATCGATGACCACCTTTTCCAGAAGCCGGAAGTCCAATCGGTCATTGGCCCTGACCGTCTGTGTCCGATGTACCACCGCCGGAACGACCAAGCCATTCCAATCTTCCACATCGGATCGGGGAGCTGAAGCAAAGAACAATTGATGGTCCATGGCCATTTCCGGCAAGGTGCGTTTTGTGCCCTCTTTGGGTTCCGGTATATTTTCTTGAGCTTTCTTTTTATTGGAAACATGGACCTTCCCCTTATTTTCTACAAGTGATTTCCGGTACGACCCTTGTGTATAATCGATTCGCCCCAGCCGGTAGATGCTGTCCACCATTTTTGCCTTTTCCGCATCGATCAGGTCTGGGTCAAAAACGCCCGTGGTATCCAAATACTTCTCATCATAGATACTTGGCGCATTGGTCGTCTTCACCTCCTTAAGATCATCGAGGGCCTCCAGTTTGGAGGCATATTCCTTTTGGGCCGTTTCCAGGGCAGGCACCAAGGGTTGGTCCAGTAGTGCCCCTGCATCACCCCCATCCGTCAGGAAGAGCATGGCATACACCACCATAAATACCAGGACCAACAGAATGACGATCCCAAAAACAATTTTCTTTTTATCCAGTTTCATAACAGTGTTCTTTATAGGTCATTGACCTTTTTCAATTGATTTTCAAAATAGGCCGTGATCAACAGCCCATGGGGATTCTTGGGAAAATGCCGGTCCACCCTGATGAGCTGTCCAGAGGTCTGTAGTTCGTAGGTATCGGTCACCGAACCCCTATCAATTTCAAAAACCACCCGGGACTGGAAGGAAAAGGCTCCTGCCTCCCCAAAAAGATCGGTTTCCACGGACAGTACCTTTTGGACCAGGGAATATTGCAGTAGTCGGTTATATACCCCATCGGCCTTTTTTTGCCGGTAGACATTGTCCACCGAACTGTCCCCCAACCATAGGGCCTTTTCCAAATGCTTTTGATAGTTGCTGGCATCGATACCATAAAAGTACTTGTGGAACTGCTCGATATGGGCCAGGGCCTCCACTTCCCGATTTTCCTGTTGGAGCGTCCATTTCAATGGAATGATGGATCCATCCGTTCCAATGGCAAAGTTTCCCGTCCTCGTTTCCCTGTACATTTGATAGGCCACCAAAACGGAACCCAGCGTACAGAGGGTCGATGCAATGACCACGATCAGGACCACAAAACGATTGGTCCGAAGTATTGCAGTGATATTTTTATACATTGTTTTCATAATATGTTATGTTTTGTCCGGTACTAGGCACCGAAAAGTTTGAGTGAAAAAGAGGTCGCCCTTCGGTAGAGTTTGAATTTCAAAAAGACGATAAAACCGATGGTGCCCAGTTCCACCAAAGGGGCAAACACGGAGCTCCCATAGTCCGTCCCGAAGAGGTTCACCCAAAAATTGTCGGTCAGTTCCCCGTAAAGGGCATTGATAAAGATGTTCACCAGGAAAAAGGCAGGTACCAGCATGTAAACGGCCACATAGAGCTTAAAAAAGTTGTAGGCCAGGCTCCTGAACTTCTCAAAAACGGCCAAGCTGATGACCAAGGGAAAAAAGGCCCGCATGACGCCCAATAGAAAAAAGCGTTCCGCCAAAAAAAGCGGATAGATGAACAGATCGAGTAACCAGAGGAACACACTGATGATAAAGGCCAAGAGCCGCATCCCGAACAAGGGGCTGACCAGGGCCTCATAGAGCAGTGCCATCCCCTTTCGTGCAGCGTCCATGATCCCGGCATCCTCCTCAATGGAAATCTCCTGCAACTGCAAAGGCAACAGATCGGGTGCCGTGCTGCGGTATTGGGTCTCAATACCTACCAGGATGCTGTCAAAGGCATCCAACACCTGATCGGAAAACAACACCAATAGCACTACAGCAAAATTCTTTGCCAGTTCCGTTGGGGTCAGTCCCCAGGTATGTCCATCCCGTTCGGCAATCCCCTCGTTGTACTTCTTGATGATGTTGATCAAAAAGAACAGCAGGGCCAGAGCCTTCATGCCCGTGATGGTGTACTGTGAAAAATCACTTCCGGTGATGGTGTCGTACACCGCATCCACATACTCCAATCCGATACTTAACGCTACGCCAACCATCATCAATAGGTTGTTATGCGGGTATTGATGGCCTCCTGCATTTCCCGAAAGGAAATAATGTCCCGGTATCGTTTGGCCTTTTGCTGGATCTCCCCGACCATTTCCTTGGATCGGACTTCCTTTTCCTTGAGGACGGCGATCCGCTCCGCATCCGTCATCTTCAAAAAATCACTGGAGAGGATGTCCTCCACAAATTCCAGGTCTTCCAAGGAATGCTCGATGATGGCATTGAAGGATTCCGAGATACGTTCCACCTCCTCTGGTCGGATATGGGGGGAGTCCAGGATGTCCCGCAGATCGTTCCGGACCATATCGAAAAGGCGCCCATTGTTCCGTGTCAGTTCACGGACCGCCTTCAATTGTTTGATGACATCGTTGACCTTTTCGATGCGCTCTTTTTGTTCCCGCAAAAACTCCACGGTCTTCAAGAGTTCGGAGGTCTGTTTGGCCGATTCGATAATCTGTTTGCCCAATGTGATAAAGTTGGTATTGTCATATACCGGCATCCCCTGGGCCGTGGCACGCCCGGGCAGGGAAATGACCATTGACAGGACTATACCCAAGGTCAAGGTTTTTTTTCGAATGGACATTTGGTTCGTTGTTTTCATATCGATTTCTTTTTGAGGTTAATAAACTTTTTGATGGCTTGCTCCATATCGCCCATTTTTTCATACAGGGCCATAATGGTTTGATTGTCCCGGCCCTCGGTCAGATAGGCCGCATATACTTCCGGAGGGACCTCCAAGCGGAAGATGTTGCTCTCCTTTCCGATCTTGATAAAAATTTCAGTGTATTTGCGTTGACCCGAAAGGTTGTTCCTGATGGATTTCAATTGATTCAGGTCATGGGCGGATAGCTGAAGTCTTTCCTTTAGGGCGGCATAGCCCTTTTCATTGCGGAGACTGTAAATAACCTGGGTATTCTCCAGGATACTGGCCGAGGTCGAGTTCCGGGGCAGTTGGTTGATGGACTGTAAAATGATGCCAATGGCCCCTTCCTGTTTCCGGATGGCCTGGTAATAAAATTCCACGCTTTCCAGCACATTGTCGAACTTGAGCTGTTTGGCAAACTCATCAAAGAGAATGATGCCCCGCTCCCCCCTGTTCCTCCAAACGGTCCGTTGAATGGCCGTTTTGATGAGCTTGAGCATCACAGAGAGGATCTCCTTATTGTCCTTCACTTCATCAAGTTCGAAAACGATCAGGCGTTTGTCCTCCAATCGATAGGACCGATCTTCGCTTGCACCAAAAAGAAAGCTGTAGAGTCCGTCCCCCACATATTCCGAAAGGATGTGCAGGAATCCCTTGACATCGAAGTATTCGGGATGGATCTGCAATCGGGACAGCAGATTCTTTTGCTGTGTGCCGACAAATTGGTAAAAGCTGTCCAAGGTATGCGTGCAAACCTTGCTTTCCCTATAATAGGCCAGCAATATTTTCTTCAAGGCCACCGAGCTTTCCTTTTGGGGCTTGATGCCCACCCCCATCAGCTCGAAGAGGAACAGGGAAAGATCCTCCAAGCGTTCCGGGGTTACATCATCAATATTCGATATGTAAAAGGGATTGATACCAAGGCTCTTGCCGTTTTCATAGCGAAGCACGGTGCACTGCTCGGGATAGAGGCTTGCAAACTTGGTATAGGAACCGCCCAGATCGATAATGACCAGCCGAACGCCTTGCTCAAAATACTGCCTCAAAATATTATTGGCCAAGAAGGACTTCCCTTCCCCGGTCGGGGCAAAAATGGCAAAGTTCCGTGCCTTGATGCGCTTTTTCCCTTCGTCCCAGACATCCTTCAATACTGGAATGTTGAACTCCCGATCATTGAACACGATTCCCGTGCTGTCCGTGCTGTAATTGGTGGTATTGATCCAAAGACAAAGCGCGTGTTTTAGATCGGTCACATAGAGATCCTCACTGGAGAAATTGGGGGCAAAACATGGGAAACTGTTCAGGATATAGTTTTTGCGTTCCTTGCCACACGGGTAATAGGGCACCATATCCAGTTCCTTCAGTTCGGCCCTGATCTGTGCGTTGGTACGTTCCAATTGCTCCCCATCCCGGTTCCAATGGATGATATTGAGGTGTCCACGCACGATCCGTGCTTGATCATCCTTGTTGATCTGTTCGAGGATATGCTCGATTTTTTTGAGGACCACCTTGTTCTGTGTCCCAAAATTGGAACTCTTTTTCAGTTCCTCCACCTTTTTCTCCAGCTGCCTTCTCCAGTGGTGCCTATCATCCAGATAGACGATCTGGTTGATGATATGGTTTTCCTTGAGGGAAAGGCCAAGACCGTCGATGAACCCTTGGTGGAAGGTAAAATCATCCGAGGTAAAACGTTCATTGACCTTACTGGTCTGTACGCTGTCCCCAAAACAGGATTCGCTATTGATGGCCAGCACATCAAAGTGATGGTTGCCGATGGCCACTTTGGGGCCGTCCAGAACGATATCGGTATCACAATCCGGATTATGGCCATTGAGCTGGTTTTGGGTCAAGGCCAAAATTTCGATGTCCACCATGGGCTCCAAGCGAATTTTCTGTCCATTGTTGAGATAATTCACCGCATCGCTGACCGCATCCAAAAACTGTTTCACCCTATCATCCAACTCCCTGGGCAATGTCTTGGGTACGCTTGCAAAGGGATTGACATATTTGGGGTTGTTGAAACCCGTCCGCCTGGGACAGGTAAAGAACAGATAGCTTTGGTGCTCCATATATTCCCTTCCCTTGAAATGATCATGGGTCGCTTTGGAGAGAAAGGTATCCTTGCGCAGCTGGTCGGAAGTGAAGGAGGATTTCAGGTATATGTCCTGTTTATGGATCACGGTCCCGACAGGAAGGGATTTAAAGGCCTGGGACCAATTACCGTGCAACCCTTCAAAATCGGTTTCGGAAAGCGAATGGATCTCAGGGAGCAAAACCTTATAGCAGGCGAGTACATTACCATTGTTGGTAAAAATGATATGGTCCCGTATGTCCACAATGGGATGGTGGGAGGCTATGTTAATCTTCGACATGGTTCAATAGGTTATCGGGTTTATTGCTGATACAACTGGGAAAGACCTTGTTGAAGTCCAATAAGTGCTTGTTGGAAGCTATCCGGGTCAGCCCTGCATACCAACAGCAGTTCCAGAGCATGGCCAAGATGATGACCAAAAGACTGAAGGAAAATATGATGATCAGCAGGGAAGCCAGGATGGAGAGCATCATTAGGGCAAACAGGGATATGGGAAGCCCCCATATCCTTGCGCCTTTACGGATGTCCTTATATATTCTGTACGTTCTCATAGGAATTACTCACTTTTGGCTTAAAAGATCAGACCACGATTCCGATGAGATAGGTGAAGATCCCGACCACGGCCCCTGCGATGAGCACGAACACCAATACGCGTGTGATGCCTTTTTTAAGGTCTGCGTTCTCCCCAAAGAAATGGCCTGCATTGAAGAGGAAGCCGACCAAAAAGATGACCCCTAGGAGGAGGGGAAAGATGGTTCGGATGGTATCGGAGATGTCATTGACCGAATCTTCGATGCCCCCGATCTGTGCAAAAGCGGGCATGCCCAGAAGCATGGTCCAAATGGATAGAACTGTTTTTTTCATGATGACTGTTTTTGTGGCCAAATGGGCCTATTGATGAATAAACTTTTTCGAAAAGTATCGGGAACTCACAAAAAGGATCCTAAATCACTAAAAATTAACGGACAGCAGCGTTAAATTTTGATGAATCCCAAGGGATTCGAGTAAACAGTTACAGATTGCACAATGCATCCAACAAATGAATGACATGGAATTGAGAAAAGCTTTCCTCTTAGGGGCACTGTTTGCCACTTGCGTGCATGCGTCGGGACAAGGGGATACCGAACAAAAAATGGTGATTATTGTGGATCCCGGACATGGCGGGATCGATTCAGGTGCCATTGGGATCAATGGGCTCAGCGAAAAAGAGCTGACCCTGAATTTGGCCGAGGCCATTTTACGGTACAACAATACCCTATTGGACAATCGCTATGACATCTATCTGACCCGATACGCGGACACCTTGATTTCACTGAGCCATCGCACCCGACTGGCCAAAGCCCTGAAACCGGACCTTTTTATTTCCCTGCACTGCAACCATGCGAACAATGCGAAGGCATCGGGATTGGAGATCTACCTGCACGACAGTCCCCTTCCCCAAGGCCATATGGCCATGGCCAAAGCCATGGAGACCCATCTCAAAACCAAATTGGGGTATCGGGGCCGTGGTGTGAAACGGGCTAACTTTCAGGTTTTGCGCGACAATACGGCCGTATGCCCAGCGCTACTTTTGGAACTGGGCTTTTTGTCCCATTTGGACGAAGCTCGGCACTTGGAACGGAAGGAAAACATTAGTGCCCTGGGATTGGCAGTCTTAACGGGAATCAAAAAGCTGTTGGAGTGAAAACGCTGTTCATTCGTGTATTTGTCCTGCTCAGGACAATTGTGGCTGCGATGGGAAGGGCGCTGTGGCATAGTATAAAACAATGGCCAAGGGTTTGAAATGGTGCCGTACATTGAGCGGCATCCAAATTCCAAGGCTTTGAAGCACCGGTGGTGTCCTTTCCATGGTCTGATATTTATGGAACTTCAGCACAATTACCATACGGCCCAAGGCCAATCTTCGATCGTGCCTTTAATGTGATGCACAACACCAACAAACAACGTAATAGGAGCAGAAGATTGAGGCACCCATGAGGATTCGGATTGTCGCTATGGTGTGATCGGTAAGTTCTGGAACCAGCGAGATTGACTTAAAGCAAAGGGGATCTGTGCACGGGAACAGGTTCAAAGGCAGGTCCCACACGAAACAATAAGACCTGTCCCAAAGGTCGGGGTATCTACACTTCTAGTTATTTGATCGAAATATATATTATTTAATCATATCACTGAATTCCCTGAAGGGTTTGAGAAACCCCATTGAAATCAAAGAATCAATCACCCTTGGTTGCTTATCTCCCAACTCAAAAGATAATCTTTTGTCCCTCAACACGCTGTCGCGATTGAAAAAATCATTTTCTACATAATTCACTAAACGCTTGGTTATCTTGAAATCAGCATAATTAATTCCAATCTTATCGTTGAGATAACCATTATCAATAATCATTATTAAATAATCTGCAGGAGATATTAATTGAGCAAATATTGATGCATCACCATTTTCTTCCAGTATCAATTCTTTATAGTATTCAATCTCGAGGTGATAAAACTCGTCTGATTTAATTATAGATTCGTAGAGTTCAACAGCCCTGGTTTTTAAAGAGTCTAATTTAAGGATTCTATGTCCCTTTTTTTCTACCGCTGTTGTATTGTAACAATCATAAAAAAGAACAACACCAGGATAAAAATGTTTAACTGGTTGTGGTACAGTCATATTATCTAGATTACTTTTGTAGAATACCACAATTCTTTGATAATTACTTTTTCCAACCAATTTAACATCGACCATTTCGCAGTTTTCGAAAAGAATATTTGGGATTTTATGATTCGGGACTTCTTTTCTATTCAAAATAAAAGGTCGGATGGTCGTACCGGTAAAATCAGTATTTTTTATAATGGGAGGAAGAAAGGTGCCTTGAAAATCCAAATAGCGCAACTCTTGATTACTTAAATCAGATTTAGAAAGATTCAATCCTGTTAAAGTCAGGATTTTAATTGAATCGGAAGGATCGAGCAATCTCGAATATTCAATATAGTCAAACAATGATTCTGTTATAAAGGAACTACTCTTGTCTGTGGTAGGGTCTAAAGAATATAAGTTTCTTCTAGCTTCTCGTATGTCATCTCCCAGAATTTGTTTTCTAAAAAATTCATTTTGATCTTTAATCAATTTGTTTTGAGATATAAGAATATCATTCTGGCATATTAGAACAATCAAACTACAAATAGCAATTCCACCGCCTGTAATAGCAATAACTGCTGGTGAAAAGAATAGCCTCCAAAGTATTGCCTTAACTGCTGACCGTTGTTTTCCCTTATCATTAGGCCACTTTTCTTTTCGGTCAATGAAATTTGCAATCAATTTAATTGGTCTATGCTCCTGCTCTATTAGCTCCCTTTCAACTTTATCCAGTTGTTCTTTCATTTCATTATAGTGGCGATTTGTTTTAATGAAATTAAGAAAAAAAAGATTTGTTTTTAAGTGTATTTATTACATATAATTTATAAACATATAATATGAAATTAGGATGAAAAGGAAACTACTTTTTTAAAA
The DNA here is from genome assembly GCF_040148835.1 of Allomuricauda sp. NFXS6. NCBI lineage: Bacteria > Pseudomonadati > Bacteroidota > Flavobacteriia > Flavobacteriales > Flavobacteriaceae > Allomuricauda > Allomuricauda sp. NFXS6. Next base: position 375,967 of record NZ_JAGEMG010000001.1, read on the forward strand.
TGATTTCTTTTAGGAACCTGAAAAACGGCATCTTTAAGTTGCCCTGTGATTACGTTAACTAAAAACGTACTATTTTAACAACAATCATAGAGACACTTTTAAAATGGAAAAGAACAGAAAAATCGAACAATACTTAAGCTTGTATATACCCTATATCTTAGCACAACTTGACCGCCCACAGACCGTCCGGTTTTTGTAGTGTTCGGGAGATAGGCGTGAAGCAAAGACCGGAGAGATGAGTTTTCAGTACATGTGAAGCATCCATACAGATGATGTACAGTTTGGCGGTGGAAAAAGGGCCCTTAGGAATCTTCCGGAGCCACTCAAGCACGGTATTCCCTTAACCGAGTCATACTAGGGATATCGAGAGTTTCTGGCCAGGGAACCACCGTGCAGCTATGCTGCTTTGGAAATCGATGACGACCATAACCATTACGAACACCTACCGTGGTGTCAAGACGCTTGCTCCGATACAGGTTGATCACATGGGGATTTGACACCAGAGCAAGGGGTGCCCACTGGCGGCATCCCGCTCACTTTTGACACTTTCCAGCATATCCCATTGTGGGCGTTCGTTGTACCACATCCCCTTTCTGACCAAGCCGCATGTTTCAACCATGTCAAACAGATCTTTGGATAACATCAGGTAATCCCGCTGTTTGATGTTCACCCCCATTCTGTAGGCACCCAAGCTATGGTATTCCGCATCCGGGCCTTTGTCCAAATCTCCCCGAAAGCTGGTATGACGGGTGATGTCGGTGAGTCCACTGTCTTTGATCAGGGGAGCAATGGCACTGCTGAAGGCGGGGGCATCAAGGGTTCCGGTGAGGATGGTCCTCCGATCGGCATGCTTCTTTCTTTGGGCCAAGAGTTCCGCAATGCGTTTGGATTGCAGCCATTGGCGTTTCTTAAAGGTTTCACCATCACTGGCACCACTGACAAATTGGGTACAAAGGACATTCAGGAATTTACCAGAGCCCATCCCAAGGCGATATTCCTGCAAGTCGGTATCAAACGTGGGGTTTTCATCAGCGTCAAGCTCATTGATCCGTGTACCCAGCGAAACCAGCTGGACGCCGGCCTTGGCCAAGAATCCGATGCCCCTGCCGAGCGGGTCGTTGGTTTCCATAAAAACAACTTCGCGATAGGGCGCACTATCGGTGCAGGCCAGAAAATGGCGATTGAATTCCACCAGGGAAGCACGGCTCTCGACCTCGGTGACCACCAGGATATCAGGGTCTACCGTTTGGATGACCTCGGCCTTGTTCGCAATGGCCTTTTCATTGATTGGCATGGAATCGACCATGGCCCATCCCTCCCAATCGGTCAGATGGCTCGCCTTATGCCCATCCAAGTCCAACCCCCTTGACAAGAGCAGTTGCCCCATGACGTTCTTGACCGTAAAATGGGATGGGGTACCCGCGGGGTCAAAACCCAAAAAACGGGAAAGCACCCGCATCCGATCAAAATCCTTTTGGGAGCGTTCCCGCAATAGCAATAAACGTTCAAATTCCGCCACCCACCGGGCCCTGTTTTCAGCACGGAACCTCTGGACCAGGTCAATGGGACGATAAAAGATGTTCTGTAGGTTGTAAAAGGCAATTTTCATGATCGGTCGTTTAGGCTGAAATTCTTGTTTTCCGAAAGGATTTTGTGTATTTCCTCCTCATCGTAGTATATGATGCCCCCAAGCCTTGAATAGGGTATCGTGCCATTGACCCGTAGGTTTTGCAGTGTACCTGAGCTTATCTCCAATTTCTCCATGACACTATTGGATTTTATCCATCGGTGGAGGGTGATCCGGTCATGTTTCAAGAGGATATCCTTGAGCTCTTGCAGCAGGGATGCCCTGAACTCTTCCAGGTCCTCTTGTGTCACAATGTTTACTGGCATGACTTTAGGTGTTTCGGTTTCCCCAAAGATGGGCTTTGGACCAAAAACAAATTCACAAGTTGTGCCCAACTTGGGTCAAACTTTAACATAAATACCCCCTTTATCCGATAATTTGTACGATTTATAGCTGTTATATTGTAGTATTTAACACATACTATATATTTAAAATAAGTTCCCGTCCCTTCAAATAATCCCCCATAAGGGTCATTTGTTGTCCACTGGCCACTTACCAAGGTGACCATTCGTTCAAATAGAAAGAGATGTGGTTTGGAATCGTTTTGACAGTATTGGCACTGGCCCCCATATCCATTTCCTCCAAGGGAGTGGACGGGCAACGCACGCCGCTGCAATGCCATTCATCCAACCTTCTGTTGGCGGTTCTGCAAAATACCGATCCCGATTCTCCATCGAAATACGATTGGACGCTGGCCTCGGACACGGTTTCGGGCAAGACGGGAGTCCACCACAACACGGTGGCCCTTACCGCGGAAATTTTGGAGCGGGAGGAAACCATCAGGGTTCAATTGGTCCTCGCCACCTTACTGGTAGCTTTATTGGCATTCTTCTATGTCAAATACCGAAAGATGCATAGCAGACTGAACATCGTGCTTCAGGAAGGTGTGGAACCCACAATAAGCCAAGTACCCAATGCAAATATCATCCCCATGGACATAGCACCGGAAGTCGTGCAACGAATCCTTTTGGCGTTGGACCAATGGGAAAGCCAAAAAGGATATATGGATCAGGGAACCAGTCTGGGCACCTTAGCCACGCTACTCGGGACCAATACGAGCTACCTCTCCAAGATCATCAACGTTTATAAGGGACAAACATTCTCACAATACCTGAGGGATCTTCGAATCACCCATGCCATCAACCACATCAAGGAACATCCGGACATTCTGACGACCCAGTCCACCATCCAACTGGCGGAACGGTTCGGTTTCAGTTCGGTGGATGTCTTTGCCAGGGCGATGAAATCCAAGATCGGGCTTACCCCTGGTCTGTTCTTTCGGAAAGTTCGCCAAAAACATCGCTAACAACAATGAAGTAGATTGGACACCCCTTCCATTAAACTTTTCCATGCACAAAACACCTTATACGTTCCCTTTGTCCATATGGGCCTTAAGGGTGTAGGCCATCCCATCCAGGAAGCGGGTCCTATCCTTTTTCCGGGCACAGATCTCCGTGTAAGTACGGTAACAATCGCCAAGCTCACAATGGAACGCCGATGATAAGGTCTGGGCAATTTCCTTCACCTCGGCCTTTCCCCCATTGATGGCCCCGGTATGGTGTAGGGCATAGACCAATTCCGTGAGGGCCGCCTTGGTGGAGGACCATTGGAGCCTTGGACGGAACGTCCCAGAACCCTGTGTATTCCGTCTATCCCTAAGATAGCCAATGGCCCTCCGATAGGCACGCAATTGCCCCAAGAGCATATCATGGGAGGTCGTAAAGATGGGGTCCATGGCGATATGGTGGGCATACGCCGGTTTGAGGGAATCCTTTTTCTTTCGGGTAAAATACTGCGGATCCCAATGGGTATGTCCCAATTGTATATACTTCCAGAACTGTGCATGCCCCGATAAAAAGCTGGACCATAGCTTCCGTTTTGTCTTGATCCATTGCCTTCGGGCCTTTTTACCGCATACAGGGATTTTAAGCTCCAAATCCAGGAGTTCCGAATAGTAGATCAGATGCACCAAGGGCACTTGTTTGGTATGCTTAAAAAAATGGATTTCCTCCGCCTCGTCCACAAATCCCTTGTGCACCACATGATCTCTGAGCTCCCAGAGCCGGGAGCGACATAAGTCAGTAATTTTTTTGGCGGCCTCAATGACGTTGGGCACATGGGCCTCAATTTCCTGTATCTCGGTCTCAAGGGCCGAAGATGTCAACGAATGGTTCATATCCAAAAAATTTATGTACATCGGCAGGCAAGTGTCACGGATTTGGATATTGGGACAATCGATCGGGAACCCATCCAATATGGCCCATAATGCCTAGGCTACAAAAGATAAGTGACGGCACTTTATAAAAGCAGGCATTTTACCCAACTGTCCGATTCCAACAATAACATCCCCTGGTCAAGCGAAACCAAAGGTCAGCAGTACCTTAAAAACCAAGGCAACAGCAAGGGAAGCATTTTATAAATAGTAGCCCACAATGCCAAAAACAGGCCATACCTATAGGCTAACGCTCTCCCCTACCATACCCCTTGTCCGACATAGCTTCCGGAAAAACGCTGCAAATTGTCGGATTTTGACATCCGATTCCCGAATTATGCCATTGTATCCATCCGATTCCCTACCTAGTTTAGTGTGTAAGTGGCATATAAAAACAGAAAGCCCCAATAAGCACATCAAAAAACCACGCATTATCCAATACCGATGAAAACAGTATCCATACATAAGAAAACCATCATAAGTACCATCTCCATCCTATTCCTTGTGCTGTTTGTCTACACGGCCAGCAGCAAATTGTTGAACCTTGGACTTTTTGAACTGCGGTTGGGCCGTATGCCCTATATCGCGCCATATGCCAGTCTTTTGAGTTGGAGTGTACCCTTATTGGAATTGGTGATTGCCGGACTATTGGTGATTCCCAAATTACGGATAATAGGCCTGTACGCCAGTGGCATCCTATTGACCCTTTTCACGATCTATATAATTGCCGTTTTGCAATTCAGCGATGACATCCCCTGTTCTTGTGGCGGGGTACTTGCGGCATTACGATGGGACGACCATATCGTTTTCAATGCCATATGCATGGTATTGGCCCTAACTGCCATCGTCCTTAACAAAAAACAGCATAAAACATCCAATGGATAAAATTACTGCGCAGTGTAAGGGGAAGCCGAAAACCTTGAACAGAGTAGGCATCATACTTAATTCATAAAACAATGAAAACAAGTTTTTTAAAAATCGTTTTACCGGCCTTCGCCATTGTAATGGCGGTCGGCCTGGCCTTTGCCACGGAGGAAAGCAATAGCTCCTATATAGGATATATTGGCACTCCGTCCGGAGTTCAACAAATCCAAACAGATTGTCCCAATTCCGGGGAGAATTTGTGCTTTGAAGGGATTTATCAGGTGTATAATAATCCTGAACTTACCGATCCAAAGGTTAAGAGGCTTTAGGCCTATCTCTTGTTGAACAACATAAAGGTGTCCCGAGGGACACCTTTATTACTAACTCAAAAAACAACGAAACCAGGTTCGCTATATCGTGTACCATAGCTTCTGCGCTATGATGATATCTTGAAATTAAGGACCCACTCCTTCCTCCAAACTAGCTAAACAATGGGCCCAATGTCCCTTTAGTACCGTATCTTTTTTACCATTGATTTTATCCTCCAATTGCTTTTGCAATCGCATCAATTGTTCCATCATCAAGCCTTTCGCATAATCGGTATGCACAAACAATTGTTGTTGCGGATCGATATCAATTGCTTCCTTATCAATGGCTTTTATCATCCAATCAATATAGCTCAACTGTAGCCCTTGTTTTCTGGGATCTACGGATACCTCCCTTCCTTTGAGCTCGCTAAACAGTGCATTCTGTAACTGTTCCAAATAGTTTTTTAGGACTCCCTCATATCCATCGATAGTTTCCATATGCTGCATCCGTTTCATAAATCTTGACTTGAGCATTTCCCTTAACAACATCTGTTGCCTGCTGAGCAGAGGATCGGGATGTGTCGTTACCCTGATATGGGTTTTGAATGTCGGATAGGCCAACCACATGGGCGGGTCAAAGACCTGTTGCAACAGATAATCCAAGCCCTCCTGTTGGGTCCGCAAGGGTATCGGATCGAACATATTTCCAGCTTGTTCCATGGACTTATAAAAAATCTCATAGCCCCCGACCATAGAAAACACGCGCCGCACCAAATGGTACCATAGGGAAATGGCCCTTTCATGGATACGTTCGATACGTAAGTAATCCTTTCTATTACGGTTGATACTGGGCAATAGTTCCATAGCGCGCTCCAAATTCTTTAGGCCCAATATCGCGCCCTGGACCGGATCTCGGACCTCCACGACCTGATCTGTCACAGCGGGCCCCATGGTATCTCCATGGCGGTTGGCCAAGCGGTACCATGGAATGGTATCCTGTAAACGGATTATACGCTCCAGACTATCGGCCTGTTGCTCTTTGGACATCGCATCTGGAAAAGTCTCATAGGCCCATCGGATGTAATAGGCATCGGTCGGCCCTACTTTTTGTATCAGTAGCGAAGGAGGTATGTTATCCTCTGGCTGGGCCATATTATTATGCCGGGCATAGGTCATGATACTTGGGGTGTGTCCCATGGTCCGAAGCCACGCTTCATCCCCCATTTTTTCGACAGGATACTGATTCTCCCCATAGTTATTGTCCTCGATGCCCAAGGCATGTCCCGTCTCATGGGCCGTTACGGATTGGATAAGTTCCCCCAACAGTTCATCAGGAAAGGGATAGGTCTGTGCCCTTTTGTCCAGGGCCGCACATCGGATAAAATACTCATCCATACGATATTCATAGCCTGATCCCAAGAGCACATCGGTCTTGATCAGTTCCCCTGACCGCTGATCGATGACATAGGTGACCGTTCCACCACCACGCTTTTCACCAAAATACCTGATGTTCTCGTCGCTAAACCAACGTACGATGGAATGTCCCAGGCTATAGGCCGACCATGGATCTAAGGAATCCACTTCTTTGACCACAATAGCATCCTTGAAGCCTGCAGCTTCGAAGGCGGGCAACCACTCCTCGATACCGGCCTTGACATAGGGCCTCCATTTTTTCGGAATATCCGGGGAGAGCGTAAAGGTAATCGGCTTGATGGGCACACTGATTTTCCTATCCTTGTGTTTTTTCTCCAATCGCCAACGGGCAATACTTGCCACATAGTTGTTCAGGTGTTGTCCCGTCGTCATGGACTCGTTCCAAAACCCCATCCGATAATCAAACCTCCTGGGCTCCATAGGATCAGGCAATTTCAGAAAACTATAATGTACGGGCTGTACAATTTTGGCACTTTCCTTCTGATGTCCCAATTGCATTTTGATCATCAGTTCGTCGTCCAACAATTTTACCCCAATAAGCTTGTTGAGGGCAGGGACCATGGGATCGGAAGATATGGCTCCCCAACCAACGGAACGATCGAACAGTATGTCGGTGATATCAAAACGATATCCCTCCCCAGGTTCTTTCAAAATCGGAAATACCCCTAAAATATTCCGTTCCAGATCAGGATCATTTTGTAGGGCAATCCATATCCCTGTTTCGGACCACACCCTGGTCTCCTCCAAAACGAGCTGGTTTCCTGACTTTCGAAAAACGACCTGTTTTTGATCATACCGCGACAATCGCCCGATACGCGTTAGGAGCATTGGCTCATCCAAGCTGGTTACGGGAAGCTCCATATAGAGCCTCCCCTCCTCCAAGGAAGCATCCAAAAAAGGTGCTGCCGTGGAAATCAATCCACCACTATCGGTATAATTCGTATTTTGGGACCATCCCAGTGAGGGCATCAAACAAAGCGCCCATATCCATAAAATGTATTTCATTGTGCTTTTGTTAATGGGATGGGCTTCCCCTGCCACTGTACTACCCCATTCAAAGGTCAGTGGCACAGGGGACATACCCATCCAGTTAATATCCTTGATTTTGTGGCAATAGGTTGGGGTTGGTTTCCAATTCGCTCTCAGGAACTGGAAGTAACACATCGGTTTCTTTCCAATTGGGCTTTACGCTCCCCAATACTTCCGTTGCCCTACCGCTGCGCTTGAGATCGAACCAACGGTGTCCCTGCTCGGCAAACAGCTCGATCCTACGTTCGGCCAGAATGGCCGAGAAAAGCTCGTCCACGGTATTGGCCGTGCTATTGGGCAGCCCTGCCCGACTACGGATCGTATTGAGGTCGCTCCGTGCCCCCACCTCATTTCCCAAGGCAAGCAAGGCTTCCGCCCGAATCAGGTATTGTTCCGCCAATCGGAACTGAATGGCATATTCCAAGGATTCGGTCACATTAAATCGGGCCTTGTACTTATAGGGATAAAAGAAGGTTACGGTATTTTCGGCATTCGATATGCTATCGACCCATGCCGTTCTTCGAAGGTCCCCAGTTTCAAAGGCGGACAACAAGCCTTCGGTCATGGCAAAAGTCTGTCCAGGAACGGAAGGGATGATCAACCGATTGGCCTCTTGGGTATTGCCCGGCAGGCGCCCATGGCGCAATTGCCAGATGGTCTCCCCGGATTCCTTGAGGAACACTTTATCAAAGTCTTCCTCCAGAGAAAAAGTCGCAATAAGGTCAGAGGCCTGACCCGCCGCCAACTCCCATTGTTCGGTCAACAGATACATGCGTGCCAAGAGCGCTTTTGCGGTAAAATGATCGATAAAGGTTCGTTCCCCGTTGGCAATGGCAATATCCTCCATCAGCGCGACGGCTTCCAACAAGTCGGCAATACTATTTTCATACACCAAATCCTCGGATAGTCTTGACACCTTATTGTTCACGCGATAATCCGTCGAGGTCACATAGGGAACATTGCCAAAAACGGACGCTAATAGGCTGTGCATAAAGGCGCGGACAAACAAGGCCTGTCCCCGAAACTTTTGCTGTTCTCCCATAGTAAAAGTAGCATCCTCCAGTCCCTCCAAAATGGCATTGGCCCCATAAATGACCGAATAGGCCTCGCTCCACCAGCCAAGTAGTTCCGTATTTGGGGGCAATACCCGGTTTTGGTAGAATTCCAACAATTGCGGATCGGAACCATAATAGTCCAGTTCATCACTGTAGAGGGCCATTCGAGTGGTCAGGCCCACATTTCCGGAGACCATTCCCGTCTCCCGCATCTTAAAATAAAGGTCTGCCAAGGCAGACTCCACCGTCGCCGGATCATCAAACACGGTCTCTGAGACCAATACGTTCTTTGGGGGATCGACCTCCACAAAATCCGTACAGCCCAAAAGTCCCAAAATCGGAAGGAGCAGCAGGAAATATTTTAAAATCGAAGCGTTCCATTTCATAATCAAATCGGTTTGTCTTGTTTTCATATTCATTGTATTTAGCATTAGAATCCCACTTTTAATCCCAAGGTCAATTGTCTTAGCGGCGGTAATCGGCTATTGAGGGTCTGTTCTGGATCAGGTCCTTTATAAGGGGTAAAGGTGAATAGGTTCTGGCCTTGCAAATAGACCTGAACGTCAAGTCCCTTGTCCAACATGGGTACTTTATAGTTCAGGGAAATGTTCCTGACCCGGATAAAAGAAGCATCCGAAACCACAGCATCGCTACTGCGCTGGAGGTCGCCATTGCCCACCCCAAAGGCCAATCCCGAGGAAGCCACTTGAACAGGTTTCATATCTCCGGGTTCCTGCCATCTGTCGAGAAGCTCCACACTGGCATTTCTGGGAAAGCCCGGTACGGCATCGTTCTGAAAATTGTTGAACCCCTCTTGTTTTTTGAACTGGAAGAACACATCAAAGGTCAGGTTCCCCCAACTGAGCGTATTGCCCATTCCCCCATAAAAACTAGGGGCCAGGTCCGCAATAAATTGTCGGTCCTCGTTACTGGTGATGGCCCCGTCCCCATTGAAATCCTCTATTTCGTATTGTCCTGTTTCGGGGTCGACCCCCAAGGAACGGTAGAGCTTCACAATGGACAAGGGCTCCCCGATGACATATTGATTGGCGAAGGTGGAGGTCTCCAAGCCATCAAAACGCACCAATTTGCTCCGGGGTACGGTCAGGTTCAAGGTCGTCGACCATTTAAAACGGCCCTTTGACAGATTGATGGAACGCAGGTCCAGCTCCAGGCCGGAGTTCTCCACGGTCGCATCGAAATTCCCTGTCAGTTCCGAAAAGCCCGTTGTGGCCGCCAAGGGCACTCCCACCAACTGATTGGAGGAACGGTTCCGGTACCAAGCGGCATTGAGAGATATCCGACTCTTAAAGAAGCCCAGTTCAAGTCCAGCTTCCAGTTTATTGTTCGCTTCCCAACCAAAGGCCGGATTGAAAATTCCCGTGGGACTTAAGACGGACACCCCGGCATAATCCTCGCCAACAACCGTATAGGTATCCAAAAACTGATAGTCACCAATATTATCGCTGCCTGTAGTCCCATAACTGCCCCGCAGTTTCCCGAAGCTCAAAAAAGCACTCTCCGGAAACAGCTTCTCTTTGGAAAAGATCCAGGCCAGTCCCACCGCGCCAAAGTTTCCGAACTGCCTACCGGGCCCAAATCGGGACGAGCCGTCCCTACGACCCGTCAGGTTCAGGATATACCGGTCCAACAATTGGAGGTTGACCCTCCCAAAGACGGCATTGTACCGATAATCGCTATCGGTGCTCCCACGGGCCTCCACCTCATCGGCCGCTGCCATATTGTTGATCAGGGCATTGGTGGGAAATCCCCGTCCACGAAGGACAAGTTGCTCGGTGGTCTCCTGTTGGAAGGTCGTACCCACCAGCACATCCATGGAAAGTACATCCCACTGTTGTTTCCATTGTAATTGGGGCTCCACGATCCACGAGGTCCTTTGGGACTGATTGTTGGTCAGGCTGGAATAGTTTTGTGGCGTAAAATTGAACCTTGGGTTACGGGCCGAACTGGGCAGGGTCCGGTAGGAATCCAAGCGATAATCCGTATAGCCGAGACTACTGCGCAGCTCAAGACCCTCCCACAGCTCATAGGAGAGCATGGCATTGGCCAGCACGGTACTGCTCTTCACCCCTACCTTTTCCTCCAAGGAAGCCAAAGGATTGTTCCAAGTATTGTTCTCCCAATTCAAATTGCCTTCCTCATCATAGAGGGCGGGGGCATTGGGCGCCAGGGTATACGCTTGAGAAGAAAGATCGATACTGGGCACTAGGTTATCCTCATGGGTATAGCTGGTGGAGAGGTTCAATTTGAACCGCTCATTGCTGGAGCGATGGTTAATGTTGCTATGGACCGTGGCCCTATTATACTTGGAATCCCCGGGAAATACCGTGGTTTCGTCCAAGTGGGCCCCACTGACCAAAAATTGGGTTTGGGCACTCCCTCCGGATACGGATAATTGGGCATTGTTCCGGTAGGCTGTTCCTCCGATGAGCACCTGTTGCCAATCGGTGTAACGGTTGTTGTCCCACAGGGTAATATCGGGCCAAAAGCTATCGAAAACGGGGTTCTCGAGCGCGGCCTCGAATCCATCGTTGATGACCCCTTCACGGCGTACTTCCAGATACTGCTCCGTGTTCATCAGGTCCACAAAGTTGGAGACCCTTCCAAAGGTAGTGCTCAGATGGGCATCAAAGCGCGTTTTTCCGGCCCTCCCCTTTTTAGTGGTGATCAGCACCACTCCATTGGCCCCACGTGATCCATAGATGGCCGTGGCATCGGCATCCTTGAGCACTTCGATACTCTCGATATCGTTGGGATTTATGGCATTCAGAGGGCTGATATCACTGCCGAGGATAAACCGTGACACATCCTCGGAACCCAAGGACTGGGAACCAAAGGGCACCCCATCCACAATATAGAGGGGATCGGTGACTCCATTGATAAAGTTCTGTCCCCGTACCTCCACGGAAAATCCACCTCCGGGCACACCGGTATTCTGGACGATGTTGACCCCGGACATTTGGCCTTGCATGGCCGCCAAGGCGTTGCCCACGGGCTGTTTATCGATTACAGCTGCCTTGACCGTGGCAATGTTCCCGGTGCGCTCCCGCTCCGAGACCGAATAATAGCCGGCATTGAGCACCACTTCGCCCAATACCGTCACATCCTCTTCCATGGTCACAAGAACCTCTTCCCTACCCGCAATGGGCACGGAAAGACTCTTGAAACCCACCATGGAAAAGACCAGGACATCGGAAGGGCCGACAGTAATGGTAAAGGAACCGTCCAGATCGGACATGGTCCCGATATTCTTGGATTCCACCACAAGGTTCACCCCGGCCAGGGGATTCCCAGACGTATCGGTCACGGTGCCGGAAACGGTGGCCTGCGGTGGTTCCAAGAAATTGCCCGCTTGGACATTAAATGTACAAAGGGGCATTAGAAAGACATATAGGAGCACAAGCAGGGTTCCCCTGTGCATGCATATTATTGAATATTGCATAAATTGAGTTCTTTTAATTAAAGCGTTAGTTGTTCTATACACTGCCCCATAAGTCACGGAAAAGCCGTAACTTCCAACAAGGACATCAAGGTTCGGACAAAGGCCATCCTGCCCAAAGAGCAAAAGCTCTCGGAAATAGGATTCCTAAACCAAAAAAACATGGTTTCGTGATTGGGCCGGCAGCCCTCAAAGTGTACGTGAATTGTGGGACTAAAGGATATCGTGAACCGGAATAGGGTAACGTGTTCCCACAATCAAAAACCAAAAAAGGTTATACGGGGTTCTTCGGCTTTTTACTGAACAGGATATCGAACACCGAGTGCGATGCCCCAAAAACGGGACAATAACACGGTGTAAACCCTACAAAAAAAAGTTGCCAAATGTTTCCCATAACCCAAATGGTTGGGCGATGCCCCGAAAGAACCAAAGAAACCAAACGCTAAGAAAAAGTTGGGCGTGAAAACTCAACTTACCACGTCAGAGGTACTGGTATACCGTGCAACGATAAGTGAGCTCACGCCCGGGTCGTGAGCTAATCTGCTTATCATCTCGTTGCAAAAATTACCAGTTTTCTAACGTGAGACTCTAAGCGATAGCTTCAAATATGTTCTAAACGAAGAATCGCAAAATTAATTAATACATGACTAATATAAACAAATATTATTACATCCATATATGTATGTGTGATGTTTTTGTCAAATCACTTCATTGAGTCGCAGAAACGTCAATGAGATTTGAAATTGTCATATCATACTTAGATTACTTTATTATTAATAAGGTAATTGAGCTTAGAATTAAGTCTGACCCGTATTTAGACCAGGTTACTTTGGCTCATAAAATTGGTGTATCTGAGGGTTACCTTGGAAAGATTGAAAACCCAAAAGAACATGCCAAATATAATATCCGGTTATTGGGAAGAGTCGCCATTGCACTGGGCTTAAACTCATATTGTGACTTACTACCCAAAGACCCCCCAAAACATGATTTAATTAAAATAGTGTTTGAGGAAAGAAAAAATTACTCCAATAAACATACCATAGGAAAAAATGGTGGACTTAACAGAAAATACGTAGAAATCTCACAAAAACAATTAACCGAAAATGAAATTTCAGAGTGGGTTGATTCTGGAAAGCCATACGTAAAAATATTGCAAAATTAAATTCCGTAGTTTTTAACTTACATTATTATTGTAATAGTTGTTATGTAGAGACTCCCATCTTTAGGACAGGTTTTACTCAAAACTGATATAACTCTTGATCTCTTCCCCTATTTACCCTTCTGCACACGATAGTATGATTCTATTTAGTTAGAATTGCTAAAAAGTCCTTCAAACATATACAGACGTTGTAATGATTTTAATACCTTATTAGTAATTATTTTGTTTCATCTATTGTACTACTCTATACAGTTTACTTCATTCAAAACACTTAATTTTATAGGAATTCATTAAAGAATTATTGATGGAATTAGCACCATACCCTTATGAACAAATTGTTTTAGGCGATAAGAAATTTGAAATCCTTGAAACACCTTTAAATGAGTATTGGCCTGATGAAAAAAGTAAACCCAAGACCATTGCAAAAAATATTGGGCGAGGTTATCAAGGTACCTGGCAAATATTCGAAGAAAAACTGTATTTAATTGATATTAAAAATATATATCACAATAGTACATTAAATGAGATATCAGGGAAAAAGATAGTTAATACAGGTTTATTGAAATTAAATGATGTTTTTCCACATAGTTATGGAGAGGTTTTTGCGTACTGGTATAGTGGAAGTTTAACCATACCTTTTGGAGACAGGATGCAAAATGATAAATCAAAAACTGAAAGAGAATTGGTAATAAGTTGTAGTGATGGAAAAGTGATAAATAAGTATATTAAAGAGAACGTTTCGAACATAGATGTTAAACATGTCACATCATACTTTATTAAAAATGAAAACTTATATAAGCCAAAAGCATGCAAAACAATAGGTGAGTTATACCAACACGAGTTTGAGTTCGGGTATTATGATAAAGCAAAGTTTTATTTTGAACATATAATCGACCTTTACCAAAAAAGGAAGGTTCAAAAGAAGAATGATCTTAAGCAATTAAAAAATGAATATTTTAAAATTATTAAAAAAATAGTAGGACCCAATCAAAAAAGGTATGAACAATACAAGTTTGAAAAAGAAAGGATTTTAAAGAAAATCAATAGTAATGAAGAACTATCCCAAGAAGAACAAAACATTAGAAAGTTAATGGTTTATCATATGCCATTTAAATTTAATTGGGGGAAATACAAGAATAGAGTGATATCGAGCATTCTTGAAGAGGACCCTGAATACTTGTTATGGTGTGTCATTCATGTTTCCCATTTTTCGTTAAATGAACTGATTTTTTTACATCCGAAAATACGGTCGAATAGGCTTTTTATGCCATCTCTTAAAGAAAACTTTGTGAAGTTAGATATGGTTAAAGAATGGAGTTTTAATTACGGTATTGGTGAAAATGACTTTTATCGAAGACCACCAAAGGAGGATTATTTACAGAGCGCAAGTTATGTACATCAGTATGACGAATTGGACCTAGCCATGGCAGACTGGGATTATGACGGAAGGAACAATCCTGCACATAATACTTCTGAAAACCCATGGATAGATTTATTTGGTCCTGGCGACGAAGCTGAAGTGGCTTTCTGGAATACTGATTAGGCATGATTGGTTAGTCTTTAGATTGGAAAAAGTTTACCGGCATTTAATTCAATATCAAAAGCCGTTGTGAATTGTTTTCAGTTCTTTAATTTTAAGGATGATTCACAGGAGGAGTGCCCCTCCCTATAATTTTCAACCAGTTGTGAATTGCTTTCAGTTCTTTAATTTTAAGGATGATTCACAGGAGGTTTAGGTTCACTTTTGACGCTAGACAGGTTGTGAATTGCTTTCAGTTCTTTAATTTTAAGGATGATTCACAGGACAACAACACCTTATTTTGCAATCAACATTGTTGTGAATTGCTTTCAGTTCTTTAATTTTAAGGATGATTCACAGGAACAGATACCTTCACTGTTGTACTCGATACGTTGTGAATTGCTTTCAGTTCTTTAATTTTAAGGATGATTCACAGGATCTATTCCAGCAGCATCGTTTCCTTCGGTGTTGTGAATTGCTTTCAGTTCTTTAATTTTAAGGATGATTCACAGGCAAATTGTATTGGTGCTAACTGTGTACCTGTTGTGAATTGCTTTCAGTTCTTTAATTTTAAGGATGATTCACAGGAGAGAATGTGCGAGAATGATTCTTCCTATGGTTGTGAATTGCTTTCAGTTCTTTAATTTTAAGGATGATTCACAGGTGCCAATGCATCAAACTCACCCTCGACTATGTTGTGAATTGCTTTCAGTTCTTTAATTTTAAGGATGATTCACAGGGTACATTTCGTTTGTTCTTTTCCAATCCCTGTTGTGAATTGCTTTCAGTTCTTTAATTTTAAGGATGATTCACAGGCAGGATTGAGGAAAGCAGAAGTAGAATCTAGTTGTGAATTGCTTTCAGTTCTTTAATTTTAAGGATGATTCACAGGAAAAGATAATCCAATACCATGCTCAAAACTGTTGTGAATTGCTTTCAGTTCTTTAATTTTAAGGATGATTCACAGGCCTATTACCGATGCCCAAGAACTTACGTTGGTTGTGAATTGCTTTCAGTTCCTTAATTTTAAGGATGATTCACAGGAAAGCAGAAAAAAAGTGTATCGTATGCTCTGTTGTGAATTGCTTTCAGTTCTTTAATTTTAAGGATGATTCACAGGTATTTGCAGGCACTACTCCTGCTTTACCTTGTTGTGAATTGCTTTCAGTTCTTTAATTTTAAGGATGATTCACAGGCGCTAAAGCCAAGGACAAACTGTCTGTCCTGTTGTGAATTGCTTTCAGTTCTTTAATTTTAAGGATGATTCACAGGTACGGATAAAACAGGACGCAGGGATAGAACGTTGTGAATTGCTTTCAGTTCTTTAATTTTAAGGATGATTCACAGGCGACTTTCCAATTTCTTTTTATCCTCTGGGGTTGTGAATTGCTTTCAGTTCTTTAATTTTAAGGATGATTCACAGGAATAACAAGTAGCTGGCAAACATATACGGTGTTGTGAATTGCTTTCAGTTCTTTAATTTTAAGGATGATTCACAGGCGATGAAAAAAGTAACAGAAGAATTATCATGTTGTGAATTGCTTTCAGTTCTTTAATTTTAAGGATGATTCACAGGACCGAGATAAAAGATGTCAACAGGGATGTTGTTGTGAATTGCTTTCAGTTCTTTAATTTTAAGGATGATTCACAGGTCCGGGAAGTATGAAAACGATATGGAGGGCGTTGTGAATTGCTTTCAGTTCTTTAATTTTAAGGATGATTCACAGGTTCCCAGCTGCGTGCCTTTCGGTACGACCAGTTGTGAATTGCTTTCAGTTCTTTAATTTTAAGGATGATTCACAGGTTTTTCTTCTTTGAAAATGGGGAGTATCCAGTTGTGAATTGCTTTCAGTTCTTTAATTTTAAGGATGATTCACAGGTATCGGATGATGGTTCCAGCCCGAATTGCTGTTGTGAATTGCTTTCAGTTCTTTAATTTTAAGGATGATTCACAGGTGGAGGAGCTTGTTCTCAACGGGTATTGGTGTTGTGAATTGCTTTCAGTTCTTTAATTTTAAGGATGATTCACAGGGCTCCAAGAATAAACCAGAACAAAGCCTTCGTTGTGAATTGCTTTCAGTTCTTTAATTTTAAGGATGATTCACAGGAGGAACCGCATGAGCAAGTATCCCTTCTTCGTTGTGAATTGCTTTCAGTTCTTTAATTTTAAGGATGATTCACAGGCTTCCTTGTGCAGATGAGCATGGAGTACCTGTTGTGAATTGCTTTCAGTTCTTTAATTTTAAGGATGATTCACAGGGTACTTTCCGTAATAGGCTGGTATCCTGTTTTTTACATAAGTATTAGAAGTGTGTTTTTATTAATACTTTACTGGGTGTCGAATGCGCTCAACTATGCAATTTGATTGCTAAAACAACTCAAGTTGTTGGCTAGGTGGCTCTGGTGGCACCTCTTTTTGCCCATGAAACAGTTCCATCATGCCAAACTGTTTGTCCGTTATCTGCATAATGCACACCTTCCCTTTTTTTGGCAATGCCCTTTTTGTGCGCTTTATATGAACTGCGGCATTTTCCCTGCTGGGGCAGAATCTACTATAAATGCTAAATTGGAACATGCCAAAGCCATCGTTCAAAAGGTCTTTACGGAATTTGGTCGCATGCTTGCGTTCCGTGAACGTTTCAGTTGGCAAATCAAAAAATACAAGTACCCACATACAACGGTATTGGTTAAGACGAGTCAAATATGATTCCATGATTCTACATTTAACTTTAATTGACTAATGTTTCCAAAGAGGTTTTAAACTCTGGATAAAGTATCTTTCGCCTACTCCCTTCAAAACATTCGACTAGACTGGCTGTGGTTCGGCTCATGGCATTCATTAACGGACTTTGCTTTTCATCGATGAGAACATCCATGGCAGGAATAGTTAGCAGGTGGGCCTTTATATTTTGGTTTAAATCTTCAAGTGAACATCCTGTTTGGACAATATCATAGACCAAGGTATCCACAAAAGGACGATAGGGCTCCATAACATCGTCCGCCAAACAAAAGGCATTGTACTTGTTGTGATGAAAGATTCCCAATGAGGGCAATAGACCACTGCTTACCAATGCCCTTGCCGCAACAGCCCTTAAGATGGCATAACCATAGTTCAACAAATTATTGGGTGGCACACCTTTTTGGTTACGGCTAAAACCTTCCAGTTCGAACAGGTTTTGAAAATAAAAGGCTGCCGCTAATGCTTCCTGATTATTCCAGTCCCCTGTTTTTACATCCTTTGCATACCGCTTTAACCGGAGTGCATTTTTGCCCCTTGCCAAAAAATGATTGGCCTGGTTCTCTATTTTGGCGGTAACCGTTTGCTGCCATAATTGTTTTTTTAAGGGTAGGCTGGCATTAAGTTGGTGGCGCATACGCTCTGTCTGCTCGCTATGACCTACCAAAGGCTGGAAAAAAGAACAAGGCAGGTGTTGTTTGTCACAGGTGATAACAGCTGTTTTGTTTTGCACCAATTTCATTAACAATCCATTTGTGATTGTGATTTGTGAATCTTCCAAAACTACATACCCCAAATCTTCAATGGGAATGGTCGCTTCCTTTTTACCTTCATCAGGAAAGTTGACCACCAACTGTTCGTTTTTGGTACTTAAATAAGCAGGATTGCTAAAAAAGAGCGTACGTTTTATCATACTTCTATGCTATGGTAATATTTCCTAGTCGATTTACTTTTAGTTTTACTACTAGATTTTTCTCTTCAGTAAATTCGGTTTTGTTAAGTTGTGTATATTCAACTTTATTATAGATTGCTTTTGCTACACTAAATGGAATAACATATAATCTGGTCTTAGTAAAACTTACAACTTTATAAATTCTATTATTTTGTTCAGTAGTTAAATACTTAAAATCGATAGCATCCAAGTTTTCTAACTCTTCTTCTGTAGGTACATACACCAAGTCATTGGGAGATAGTACAAATAAAAATTTACCTTTTTTGGGTTTAGGTTGAATAGGTAAACGTTCATTTTTTGGTAAATGTGCTACTTGTTTTTGGTGTTCAATCACTTCATTTAACGGTACGGTTTCGTAATTTCTTTTTTGTTTTTTTTCATCCCAGTAAACCGCAAAAAAGAGGTTGGTGCCTTTTGCGGCTTCTACATATTTCTTGTTTTTAGCGGAGTTTTCATTTTCAGATATGGAAAATTTACTCCCCACTTCAAAAAATTTGACTTTATAAATAGGTTGGTGCTTTTTACCATTGTTCAAAGCGACAATATTACTGTTTAAATCCTCGATTCCTTCATCACTAAAGGCTACATCATATTTAATTTTGCCCTTTTCATCTACATAGTTTTTTAAATGATTAGGCAATATCACTTCTCTTATTTGTGGGTCAGTTATTTTAGCTAAGTGTTTTTCATTTTTAATGTCTGCCAAAGAGCCTCTTACAGCTGTCGCTATTTTTCCTTTAGGCGTTTCAATATTATATTTTCCAGAAACGGTTTCTTTATGCATTGCCTTACGTATTGCCCAATTATCACCTTTTGTTTGCTTGCGTAACTTTTTAATAGGTTTACCACTTTTGTCTAAATTCAAATTGCCATTTTCATCTTTGTAGGACCAAAATTTGTTGTTGGCTTTATTGATAACACGTAAGTTTTGCTTATAACTAATCACTGTTTTTTCTAGTTGATTTTTAGCTTCGCCTGTAAAGCCTTGCCAGGGCATTTGAAAAGCTTTGGTATAATCGCCTTGTTCGTTTTTAATCAATAACTTATCTCTTAATCCATAATTTTTCTTTTCTGTATTTAAAGCACTCAAGTAATGACTATGATTACGCGTACAACAGGCCACAACCAAAGCGTCTAATGCGTGGTGACGATGGTCTATACGCTTTTTACTAAAGCCTTTTAGCAATTCATCGGGTACAGTTGGTATGATATTACCGCTGGTATTGATTGCGGTAAAATCGTTGGTTTGTGTTAATTGGTTCAAACGTTCAAATCGCGGTAAGATGAGTTCGTTCCATTTATCATTTAACCCCCAATCGTTTTTCAGTTTTGAGGTTACTGAACCTGTTACGGGAATTAAATTTTTAGAAGTTGCTTCTTGCTCTCCTTCTTCACGTACAATATTGCTCAACAAAGCCTTAACTAGTTTACTGATATATCGACTATCGTTCATTTGCCTGTTGATAAAACCTTCTGGGATATCTTCACTCAAAAGGTTTTTCAGTTTTTGGCGGTTATTTTTAAAGTATTGGTTAACGTGGGCTTCATATTCTGCAAGACCTAATAATTTATGCCCATTGATAACGTTTCCGCCCTTTGCGCTTAAATATTCAAATGCCGTTTTATTGTCTTTATCTTCATTTACAGCACTTTCACAAATAATTTTATTACTCAATGAGTTATCAAAATAGCGAGATTGTGGAATAATATGTTCTATTTGATATTCGTGTGTAAATAATTTTGACAAAGGAATGGGCTTGCCTGTATAAGGTGAAATATACCCTTGCTCCAGCCATAAACGATAACGCTGTATTTCCTTTAGTGTTGGACTGTTGCTGCGTCTAATTTTGGCTATTTCATCTTCGCTAACTTTTGAATAATCTGCTTTTGGGTTTTGATATATACCTTCTTCATAGATTTTTAATAAATCTTGTTGACTTGGTGAATAATCTCGTACATCAGCTTCAATAGAATCGTCATTCATCAGGTCCTTTAATACTTCTCTGATCCGAAGATTGGTATTTTCGTTTTCGGTATTTCGTTTTGAAATTTGTTCCCTTTTACTTGCCGGGTTTTTCATTTCACGACCTAGCTCAACGTGAATTTCATTGAAAAAACCAGGTTGGCTTTTGCCGTAGTGTTTCCAAATGTCTCTTACAACACGCAAGGTTTCGGTAACCGCTTGCTCTACAATAGGATTGCGTAGCGAATGTTGCTTGAAATTATCTAGATAGGTATCAATATCCTCAGGTGTTTTCCAATTTTGGATATCTCCAATTTCCGAATGTCTACCATAAACCAAATAAGTCGCTTGGTATGTATTCAAACCTATTAAAGGATTTTTATCTTTAAATGGAACAAAACTTTTTATAACTTGTTTTTTTACATCATCATCACTAACATTCGCTAAAGCTTCTGCCAATTGTTTAGCGTTGTAATCGTCTTTTAAGTGAAGCGCATTAACACGTTCCATAATTTCCGAAACACGTTGTTTTACTTTATCTGAAATGTCATTTTCGTTCCAATATTTACCTTTACGCATTAAAGGCAGCAATTTGTTTAAGGCTTTTTTAGAGTAGCCGCCATAATCGCTTTTAAATGGTGGGAATTTGATAAAACTATTGACAAAAGATCCTTCATCCAAATGGTGTTTTAGAGCAAATTTTACTAAAGCAGATTTATATTCATTGATATCTGAAACTGAATAAATAATATGCCATAATTGCTCAATTCTGGTTACAAAAGAGCTATTACTCTTAGTGCCGAGTTGTGTTTTTTCGTCTAAAAAGGTGTCGACATCATCAATTCCTTCCACTTTTGTTAAACGAGAAATAAATTGCGCTCTGGTTTCTGCAAAAGGATATTTTTTATCTTCCACATAATTCCATCGGTAATGGTCTTTTTTTGACTTTTCGATACGTTTTTTATCAATAAAATACTTTATAAGCTGCTTTTGTTCAAGTTCTCTTTTGCTTTGTAAAAAGTCGAATAAGGCTACCCAATCACCATCATTTTTCAATAGTTGTTTGGTTACATCTATCAATTCACCTTTATTGGTATCTACTTTATCATATATTTTTAAGTTTTGCAACCATTGCCAAATTCTAAATTCTTGAAATAATGGATGTGATTTTGGAATGGCTTTTATCGCTTGCCTAACTATTTCTTTTTTACCGGTTTCTTTATTCGTTTTATTGTACACACGCTGTTCTAATTGACAGCCCGAAATATTGGATTTTTGACTTTTGAGAGGACGCTGGTAAAAAATAATATCGTCAATCAATAAATACAGAAAGTCACGGTTTTTTATAGCATTTTGGTGTGCTTCATTTCGTGGGTACAATTCTTTAATACAAGCCTTATAAAGCTTATTTGAAAACAGTTCAGGCTGAAGTTCTATTTGTTTGCTTAGTATTTTTTTTAATTCATCTTTATAATACTTACGCTCAATAGTTTTTACAAGCTTACCTCTTATTTTTTGTGTTGGTTTTTCAAGTAAGGTTTCATAAATGAATTCACCAACCGTTTTGTTTGAGCGTTCTATGTCTTGTTCCGTTTTAGCTTTTATGGCGGCCCAATCTTTTTCAGAATCTACGGCTTTATAAGTTCTTTTAATATCCCCATTTTTCAACATTTTAGTAGTAACAATAAATTCTTTTGTCCTACTAATCCAGTCTTCGGTTTTTACTATTTGTTTGTCATACTTCCAACCATTTTCAAAAATCACATCAAATAATGGTTTTCCTTTAACAGCTTCCCCGGAGTCAATAACTTCTTTTACTTTTAGTTGAACAAATTGCTTGTCCTTTTCATCATCAATTTCTTCGCCTCTTAACTGATAATACCCTCGTTTTTGGTTGAAATTTAAAATTACCCAAGCTAATTCTTGTTTTGTTAAAGGTTGTGATAGTGCTTTTTTACGTAAATAATAGAGTGTCCAATCGTAAGGAACCTTTGTTTCATTTCCGTTAGACTTTACATAAAACAAGTCGGGTTGAGCTACTTTAAACTGCTCAAGCATTTCATTAAAGGAAGGTTTAAAAATAAACTCGTATTTACCATCCGCATTGGGTCTATAATTTAGTTTTACTTCTTTCCCTTCTTTAAATTGACCTAAGCGTTTTTCAAAATCGATTTGTTGTGCATAATGTTCTGGTAAAAAGCCAAGTATATTCAACACGCGATGTAAACGTTCTCTTCGTAAATTATCTCGTTGATACAAGCGTCTTACTCCACGATAACCTGTTCTTTCAGCTGTTTGTGATATTGATTGACCTGCATCAAATTTCCCTAAAACATCTGCACTCATTGGAATAATCCGAACTCCTAAATCCTCGATTTCCCCTTCTTTCTTATTAAAGTTATTTTTAATAAGTGCCCACCCAATGGAGTTTGTTCCTAAGTCCAGTCCCAAAATTTTTTTCATGGTTAAGTTTTTATATAAACAATTTAAAATGATTTTCTTTCTATTTATTACGTTTTTCTGTAAAATCCATTTTTAAATTTTACTATTTTAGCAAAACTGAAAGCAATTCACAATAAGGATTATTCCGTTGTGAAAACATTTAAAGCGGCATTAGTTTAATCTTATGTCGCTTTTTTTTGCTTGAATGTTACACAAGGGTATTACCGAAGTACTCTCTGCTTGTTTTTACTGGGGGTGGGAATTTATCACATTGGCCATATCTCTTACACAGGTGATTTTTTAAATTTAGGAATTTAAATTTTATTAAGATTCTTGGAGTAGCACAGTCTTAATTTCCCCTTTAGGCCGTTGCCATAGATAGCGTAAGAGGGAATTGTATAACCCAAAACCTTAGCTTAGATAGGTTCTACATTTTCCATATATTTACTATATAGTTGCCACACCGCGGTCAAGAATGGGCCAGCACCTTGCGGGTGATGGGGGCACGGACGGCTGATAAAGACAGCGTGGTGTGGCAATGAACCCGCTTTTCAAGAATTCCAACTTGTTTATAATATGTACTAGCACTTCTTTTATTAAATCCCTATTTGACTCTTAATAAGTTCTCTATAAATTTCTTACATTGTCGCTGGATTACCCCCCCAATACTTAATCAAAATCAATGACATCACACCTCGCATCATAGGTCAAAAACAAGACTAGGACGTTTATTTGATGGTTCACAAAAAGTTCAGTTAAACTTAGGCCCAATGGCAACCAAAAAAAGGCAAGAAATGAAAAATTTAACACTCGACAATTACCTTGATAGTCATTACATCCACAGAAGCAATTGGTTAAGGGCGGCCGTTTTGGGGGCCAATGATGGCATAATTTCCATTTCCAGTCTCGCAATCGGCGTTGCAACCGCTAGTTCGACCAATGAACCTGTTATTTTAGCAACGGTGGCCGGACTTGTGGCAGGAGCGGCATCCATGGCAGCAGGAGAATATGTGTCTGTAAGCTCACAGACCGACATTGAAAAGGCAGATATTGAAAGAGAAAAAAAAGAACTGGTTGAAATGCCAGAGGAAGAGTTGAACATATTGGCCCAGATTTATGAAAAAAGAGGACTGAAAAGTGAAACGGCCATGCAAGTTGCCCAAGAACTAACAGCTGCCGATGCCCTGGGAACGCACATACGGGATGAATTGGGAATCAATGAAATCAGTAAGGCCAATCCAATTCAAGCAGCGTTGGCGTCAGGTGCTGCATTTACTGTTGGAGGTATTTTACCTCTTTTAGTTGTTCTTTTTGCACCAATAAAAGGTATGGAATATTGGCTATATGGATTTACAACTATTTTCTTGATCATTTTGGGAGCAACGGCCGCAAAAACTGGTGGTTCAAATATATTGAAAGGAATGGTCAGGATTACCATTTGGGGCTCAATCGCCATGGGACTTTCTGCATGTGTGGGTTATCTCTTTGGAGTAAGCGTCTAAAATTCATAAATATGGACAGAGCATATCTATATTTAGTGATAAATCATTCACCCAGCATTTTTTCTGTTGTGGGTTCAATCACCATAATTACAAGCTTGATATTTAAGTTAAAAGCAGTGAAGCGAACAGCACTTCCGAATTTAATCAGTGAATCTTCTTTACGATGCGAATAAGCCTCTTCCAAATATTTATCCTTTTCCATGCCACCCTGTTAACCGCGCAGACCTCACTCCAAGAAATTGACCTTGAAAACGGAAAATACCATGTAGGCTTTCACCACTATATCGCTGCTGACAGCACAAGAACCTATAGCAGGGTTTTTGACTACACCAACAAAAAGGTCGCCAGGCCCATTCCGATAAATCTGTGGTATCCATCGGAACAAAATGTATCTGGTGCCAAACCATTACTGGTCTTGGATTACCTTGAAATCCTAAAGGAAGAAGAGGAATGGGAGCATTTGCCCAACGAGCAAATACTGAACTGGTTCTATTATCCCAATACGGCTGCAAACCAAAATCACCTTGCAGAACAAACCACAGCATATGCCAATGTGGGATATTCGAAAGGAAAATTTCCTGTAATCATCTATGCTCCCAGTTTCCAAGCCTCATCCATAGAGAACTTTGCGCTTTGCGAATATTTGGCCAGTCACGGCTTTGTGGTCGTTTCCAGTCCAAGTCGGGGCACAGAAACCCGTTGGTTCAGTAATAACAATGCAAAGGAAATGGAAACCCAGGCCAGGGATGTGGAGTTTTTGATCAAAGAAGCGGGGAAATACCCTATGGTGGATTATGGCAAGATTGCCATCATGGGCTTTAGCTTTGGCGGCCTGTCCAATATCATCGTGCAAAATCGCAATGATAAGATAAAGGCAATTGTCAGTTTGGACGGCACGGAAAGATACCAGTATGGACTACTGACCAAATCTCCGTTCTTCAATGCCCACAATTTGGATGTACCCTACATTCACATGGCACAGAAAGACATCCCTGAGATCGTCCTGAAAGAGGACAAGATCAATGCTGCTCTGAACACGGAATTCCAATTGTATGATAGCATAACAAAGAGCAAAGCCTATCGGTTAAAGTTCCACAACCTGACCCACAG
Organism: Allomuricauda sp. NFXS6; assembly: GCF_040148835.1. NCBI lineage: Bacteria > Pseudomonadati > Bacteroidota > Flavobacteriia > Flavobacteriales > Flavobacteriaceae > Allomuricauda > Allomuricauda sp. NFXS6. Next base: position 401,340 of record NZ_JAGEMG010000001.1, read on the forward strand.
TCACTTCAGTACTTTGGGCGTTCTCTTTGCCAATAGGGATAAAAGACAGGACAAGAGCGATCAAAAAATCATGGAATCCTACAAATGGGTCGCGATGTACACTTTGCATTTTTTGGAAGGGACTATACACGAGGATATAAACGCATTAAAATTCATAGAAAACAATTCGCATGACAATGGATTTGCAGATGGCCTTGTAACGCTACAAATCAAACAACCTGAAAACAAGAAGTACACATTTCAGGGTTTTAACGATCTTGCCTCAACCCGGAACTACGAAAACTTGATACAACTTTACGACTCCATTGTAAAAAGGCATCCATCGTTTGAAATTCCGGAAGGCCATTTGAACACCCTCGGCCTACAGCTTGTTTTCAATCCAAATACATCCAAGCAAGGCATACAGGTATTTTTATTCGGGACCAAGCTTTATCCCAATTCTGCCAATCTTTATGATAGTATGGCGGAGGGGTATCTATTTATGGGAGACCAAGAAAATGCCATTGAAAGTTTTAAAAAGTCCCTAGAGTTGAATCCTCAAAATCAAAATGCCATCTATCGATTGGAAAAGCTAAAGAAATAAGGTTAATCAAGCACCATGCTTAAGTGTTACCACTTCATAATATGTTTTGCATCAAAACGTTAGTAATTCACTAACCATGATAAACGTCCACGGGCAAATAGAATCCCTTAAACGGATCAGGGCAACCCTCGACCAAGAAGGGATTACCCGATTCAATTCTGTGAGCGATATCAATAACTTCCTTAAAAACTACGCCTTTGAAAAGGAGGAAACCCTTTTCAACACCGAGCGTCAATTTGATCTGGAACTGGAAACACTGGAGATAAAGGCTCTCAATCTCCAAAAGGATTATGAAGCAATAAAAACAAAGGTGGAAGCCAACCTCAATACCAGAATTTCCCACTTAAAATCAAAATCCAAAGGGCTTTCCAAGCCAGCCAAGAATGCCGTAAGGGAACTCCTTAATTGGTACCAACAGCAAATTCTTTTAGGTTATACGTTCATCCTCGAAAAAAGCGTTAAGCATGTTATAAGGCATAAGACCAATCCTTACCAAAAACGCCTGGACTCCATCCTCAAAAAGGTCGATGAATACAAAGCGAACCGTCAAAACTTCATTTCGGAACGCTGTGAATCCAAGTTCTTGGAACTTGAGCATGCCAAGGCGGTGACCACTGACTTATACCCCATCATTGCCGGGGCCATTGGGGAACAAAAGGTGGCCAAGGAACTCGAAAAATTGCCTGGATCATATGTGCTTATCCATGACTTTTCCCTTGCCTTTGATAGCCCCTTATACAACAAGCGGGAAAATGACCGCATATTTAGTATCCAGATCGACCATCTCTTGGTTACTAAAGCCGGCATATTCATTATTGAGACCAAGAACTGGAGCAAGAAGTCCATGGAACAAAATGACCTGCGCTCCCCTGTAAAACAGATACAACGGGCCAATTTTGCCCTTTATGTCCTGCTGAATGGCAGTAAAACATCATTAAGCGGTGTACTCAAACGGCACCATTGGGGGCAACGAGCATTGACCATAAGGAATATTGTGGTGATGGTTCACCACAGACCCCGGGTAAAGTTCAAGTATGTTACCATCAAAACACTTAAGGAGTTGAATGGGTATATCAACCATTTGGAGCCTTTGTTTGATGATGATGAGGTGAAGTGTATAGGGGAATATTTGATAAATATCAAAAATTAGATTACTCTTTTATCATAATGCTCCAATTGCAATTGTAACAACTTTTATGCAATGAGGAATACGCTTGGTTATATCACGCAGAAACCTTTAAAGTAAATAACCATATGCATGTTGGTTTACGATATTCTGTAATCACCCGATTCCCTTTTTCTTAATTTTAAACCACTGAACCAAACAACCCCATGATACGAAGACTGGTGTTAGTAGTACTTATTTTCTTCCATTTCCTTGCATTTTCCCAAAGCGATGAGATCAGTTTGGTTTCCTGGAACATCCAAGATTTTGGGCGGACCAAAAACACGGGAGAACTAAATGAAATCGCTGAAATCGTTAGGGATGTTGACATTCTTGCCATCCAAGAAGTTGTAGCGGGTTATGGTGGAGCACAGGCGGTTGCCAAATTAACCGACCTTCTTAACAGAAAAGGGGCCAAATGGGACTATGTCATCAGTGACCCTACCAACAGCCCGAAATATGTTACCGAGCGTTATGCCATTGTTTGGAAGACCAAAAACATAAAAATAAAAAATCGAGGTTGGCTTATCTCAGAACTAGATTCGTTGGTAGACCGAGAGCCATTTTTATTGGATTTATATGTAGAAGGAAAAAAATTCACTTTGGTCAATTTTCATTCCAGGCCCTATAACAAAGACCCGGAAAGTGAAATCATCGCAATTTCCAATTTTGTCATTGATTCTCTAGAAACTCCTATGATCATTGCTGGCGATTTTAATGTTGAAGAAAAAATGCCTGTTTTTGATTACTTAAAAGATAATGGTTATAAGGCAGCCGTATCCAATGCAAAGACCACTTTAAAACGACAATGTGATAGCAATGATTACCTCAACTACCCTATCGACAATATTTTTTATTCCCAGGATATTTACAAGACGGAAGGAAAAGTTATTGATTTTGTGAGGTTTTGCGAAGAGTTAAAACGGGCCCGTAAATTATCCGATCATCTACCGGTACTTTTAAAATTCCGGATCAACTGGAAAGCACACTAATCTTCCCAGCCACACAAGGTCCTGCCCAAATCCTTGGCCTCTGACAAGCTAACTTGAAAAGTCTTGGTCGAGCAATTGGACAACCCCCTGCAATGTTTGTCATAATGATACCGTTTACTGCTCTTGCCTTTACAGATAAAGACTTTGGTCTCAACATTTGAAACAAGATTGAAACCAGTAATTACCCAAAAAAGTAATAGTAGCGACAAAATTTTAGTCATCCTCATAATGATCCACTGTTTTCAACAATAGGTCTTCGAAATGGTAAATATCGTCCACCGTTTCAATCAAATGTCGGGTTTCCTCCTTCTGCTCATCAAAGGTTCCCAGATATTTATTGCCCCCATTGAGATGCAAGCGGCATAGTGGCTTTCGGTTATTATCATCCAGCAAGATACCAAAATAGGATTGGGTATCCCGATGTACAATACGATCGACCGAGAGTTTCCTGCGCAAAATGGCCACTACGATTCGATACCCTTCCAGTTCCTCCTCCGTGGTGTCGACTTTACTCACCTTTTCTGGCTCCTTGTCCTCTTCCTGTTGTTTTTCGGCCTCCTTGTTTAGCGCTGAATTCAAGCGATCGTTCACCTTTTCGCTAATGGTCTGGATAAAGGCCTTGCTTACCAAATCGGTGAATTCCCCCATTACCTTTTCAGTAAGCCGGCCAGTATAGATCCTTGATGCGAAGAGCCTGACAAAATCATAGCTTGGCGCTTGCAGTTCTTCGCCAATGAGTTTTTTGATTTCCTTGGTATATTTAAGGGAGCTCGCGTTGTCCACTATCTCATCCACGTTAAAGTTCGTTTTGTGGAACTTGGCAATCTCATTGACCACATTCTCCTTTAACTGGGTGATATCGAACTCTAAAAATGGTTTTTCGTCCATTTTATTGGCCGATTCCAAATCGGTGAAAAATTGATATTCTATACCGTTGGTCAACAGGGCAAAACGAGTTTTTGTAGTATGAAAATACCGGAACAATTGAGAGTTGTGGGCGTTCAACTTTTCTTTCCAGTTCTTACATTCGATGATGATTATGGGTTCACCATGCTGAAAAATCGCATAATCCACCTTTTCCCCCTTTTTCAATCCAAGGTCTGCGGTAAATTCAGGTACTACCTCGGTAGGGTTGAAGGTGTCATATCCCAATAAATTGATGAATGGCAACACAAAGGCATGTTTGGTAGATTCCTCGGTATCGATTTGCTCTTTGAGCTTGATTACTTTTTCCGCTAATACCTTGAGTTGGTTCTGAAGTTCCATGTTCCTATATTTTTTTTGATAACAAATCGCTACAATCCTTATTAAGGTTATATGAGGCTCCATGACGTTTTATTCCGACGACAAGGAGTTTATCATCTCCTCTTAGATGTTTGGTAAGCCGCTCCTTCAGTAAACCAGAAGTTTCATTGGATTTCACAACCCACAACGAATCCATGCATTGCCAAGTATTTCCAATTTTTTGAATTTCTTCGATCAAGGGCCGATGGTCATTATTCGCGGCCCCCAGGTCATATGAGATCAAAAAGTACCCCATGCTTCAAACGTTTAGTTTGTACATCCATTTTTTTCACAGGTAATTGACTCAGTGGTATCTTCCCAATGATCGGGATTTGCACGCATATCAAATCCACATCCCGTAATGCTTACTTTATACCCTTTATGAACTTCTCCTGTAGGTATGTGTTTTACTGCCATATCGACCATTACTGATTTTATAATCAAACCTAGCCCTATAAAACATCATTCCCTTACAGAAATCTGTAAGGGAATGTCAAGTTGTGCAATTCATATACAGTAGGCTGAACTAACCTACATTACCATTGCAATGGTCAGTGTGTAATAGTATATCAATTCTCCTCATAAAAGAAATCATGGAGTTCTATTAGGCTACCTCTTTTTATTTGTACAAGGTCACGGGTATCTTTCAAGAAAATACCTAAGGACCTTTCATTATAAACAAATTTCATTTCGTTGGAATAATCCGTTACGACATACATATCTCCTTCCATTTTATAAAATGGAATCATACTCTTTCCTTTAATCCTGACGCCTCTATTGACAATCTTTCCATTTATAATATCACTTTCCACGTCGGCGGTTACTCCAGAGGCAACCTTTACGTAGGCCACCATCATTTTTGTCCATTCCGATCTGTTGATCATAAACCACTTGACCTTGTTAAAATCAATGCCATATTCATTGATCCATCCATGACTGGTGAACCCGAGAAGCACATATTTTTTACCGTTCAAAGCAGGATTGTCCTCCGGTTCAAATTCTTGAATCTTGAAAGTTATAACGGATGCAGGTGACATGTCCTTTACTTTTTTGCCATCAAAGTCAACTGTTTTTAAAGAAAAGCTGGAAATTTCTGGATGGTTGGACAATACCCATTGTGTTGCGGTGAGCTCTGCTCTTTCCTTCATTTGTTCGACCGCCGCTACCCCTGCTCCAACCAATGCCAATGCTCCCACGGCACCTGCAATCGCTGCACCATCATTTTGGGCGTGTGTCTGTTTTGGTATCAAAAGACATAGAAAAACCGTAATCAAAACAAATATCTTGAATTTTAGGCCCACCTTGCTGATGCTTGAAGTTGTCGTAGATATATGTTGAGATACTATGGTTGTGTAAAAATTAAGTGAGGACTTCATCGGTATTGGTTTGATTGCTTCAATATTACAGCCTTATGAAAAAGTAACCTTACAGATATCTGCAAGGGAAATTCAAAGGCTTACCAACAAACTATAAATCAGATTTTTTCCTCCCGGATCATTTTGGCGATCAAATGATTGGTGTTCTTGGCCCCGAATTCATCGAACATTTTACTGACCCTTTTGTCTATGGTACTTTCGCTATTGGGGGTGATATCCTCCTTTTTGAACTTTTCCGAAATCTCCTTTTTGGTAAGCCCTTCCGCCAAGCTTTGAAGTATCATCAGGTCAAACTCTTCGAGTTCAAACACATTGTTGGAAACATTCAAATCGATGCCAGGGGAGACATAGGTACGGTTATGATAGACTTCCTGAACAGCATTTACCAATTCGGTAAGCCCGTGACGTCCCTTGCATACATAACCATTGACCTTTTCCTCCTTGAAAAGTGCATTGACCGTGACCGGGTTGTCCTCCATGGAGTTCACGATGACCTTTAAGTTGGGCTGAATGGCCCTAGCGGCCGCTATCAGTTGAAGTCCCGAAGTAAGCTTCCGCTGAACATGATCACCTTTAAAAAACAGATCGGTGATCAATAATTCAAAAGGTTCTTTTTTGGTTGCGGCATATTTTAAACGGTTGTATGCCTTATCGCAATATAGTTCATCCTGTAGCACGGGAATATGCAAGGTATCCCGCAACATTTCAGAAATCCCCTGATTGGTATCCTGAAAATCCTCGGCAATCAATACTTTTTTGAACATAGTAGTTTTTTTTAAAACGGAATCGTGATATGGGCCGTAAAGCCCTCACCCTTACCGGAATCAAAAATAACGGTTCCTCCAATGGCCTGAATACGCTTTTCTGTATTCCGAAGTCCATTTTTGGCATTTAGTTCTTCCTTGGATGCCCCTACACCGTTATCGGAATACTTCACCACCATGATTTTTCCGGTATGTTTGAATACAATGGTGACCATATTTGCCTTACTATGTTTGCCCATATTGATCATCAGTTCCTGTATGGCCTTGAAAAGGACTTTTTGCGACAATGGGGGCATTTCCCCCCAATCAATATCCTTGACACCGGTAACAAAAAGGTTCGCCTCACTTGGGGTCCGAAAACGAAGCATCTCCAAAAACTCGGCCTTAAATCGGCCTCCCGTGCTCACTTCATTGACTTCCCTGGAAAAATTCCTGCTTTGGTTATAGAGCCCGTCCAAGCGATCCAAGATCTTTGACCGATCCATATCCCCCTGTACCATCAGCATGGTCTGGTTGAGGCCCGCCCCAAAATCATCATGGAGCCGTCGGGACATATCAGCTTCCGTTTCCAGGGTAGCCTCCAACTTGGCGAGTTTGTTTCGCTCTTTTAAACGTTTGGTACGTTGACCAAAAAAATAAATGGCAAAGCTCAGGCCCAACAACAGGACTATGGAACCCAAGTAGGACATGGTTTTCTTACTGCGTTCCTCGGCGGCCAACAAGGCTTGTTCCGCTTTTTCTTTTTCCAATCGCAGGATGGATTCTTGCTTCAGCTTGTCGTCGTATTTGTATTTGGCGAATTGGGTCTTGACCTTTAATTCTTGTTCATCAAGGCTATCTTGCAACAAAATGTAGCGGTCCCGGAGCTTGATATTTTCAGGGTTTATCTGTATGAGAAATTTCAATGCATCAATCTCTGCCCTTGGTACTTTGATTTTTTGTGCCACTTGGATAACGGTATCAAAGTAGGCCTTGGCCCTACCGGACCTATCTTCCATATGAAACTCACCTAGATGGGTAAAGCTTGCCAATTGCCCACGCCAATCCTTTTTCTCCTTTCTTATTTGGAGGGCCTTTTGGAAAGAAGCGTCAACATCCCTTTTTTCCAAAAGCCATTGGGCATAGGACAGATTGTCCAATATCCTTGCATAAACCACAGGAGTGGAATCCAAGGCTGTATTTCCCATAATCCTTTCTAAAAGCACTATGGCCTCTTCATATCTTCCATCATCAATATAGGTGGCGGCAAGATTGTTCTCAAACGCAATCCTGTGCTCTATTGATCCACTATTTTTAATGGCCTTGGTATAATAGAATATGGCATCCTCGAAGTTCAATAACTTCCTATGGTTGGTGGCCAAGAGCCCATAACATTGTACCATTTCATTACGGTCACGAGATTCCCTTAAAAATTGTAGGGCCTCGGTCATGGTTTCCTTGCTTCCAAAAAAATCATTTTGGTTCTTCTGTATCACCCCCATAAGCAACAAACACTTCCCTGTCCAGCTGCTATCCTTCGCCAATTCGAATTGGCTTTTGGCAGCACTGTAATTTTCAAATGCCTTGCTATAATCAGACCGGACCTGATCATAATAATATCCCATTAGATAATATTGGGACGCCTTTTGCTTCGGCCCATCGACTTGGGATTGCAATGTGAGGAAACTATCATGGTGGGCCACCAAGCTATCGTAGTCCCCAGCTTGAAAGAGCAAGGAACTTTTTTTGTACATCAACTTGCCCAAGATGGAATCCGCTTCCAGATCTCTGGCCAAGAAAAGGGCCCTGTCTATACTTCTCTCCTTTTCTTCCAATGAAATTTTTTGGTCAAAAGAACGATCATAATATGTATGTATACTGTCATATTCCGTCGGGGAAGCCATCGCTTTCTTTTTATTCGATGGACCACAGGACATAAAAATGGACAATATGATAAGGAATAAAAATGGTTTCAATGATTACAGGTTTGTTTACAATAAAAAAGCCATGCCCGATTTCCAGGCATGGCTCAAATTAATCAAATTATTCTTACTGGTCCCCTCCTCCTGGCGGTGGCGGTGGCGGAGGTGGCGGCGGGGTCGGATCTTGGTCATCCCCTTCGGTGGCGACCATATCATATTCGCTCGCTATCTCAGCCGTATCCGTAGTGGAACAAGAGAAAAGGAACATATTCAAAACAACGGCCATCAAGGCCAAAAACACTTTTTTCATTTTTATGAAATTTTTAAATTGAACAAAGAGGTGGCCGTCCGGAATCTTCCGGAGCGTTTTTGCTTTTCAGCCACCCGTGAGTTTTGGAGTACTCCTTTGCTATTTTTGGAAAGTGGAAACTGTAAGCGACCCTTTAGGTTACTTTCCAATGGACCTTACAGGCCGCATTACAGCATCCCATAAAAATGAATTTTCTAGAAAAGCCATGTTAGCAACACATCGCGGAATCCATTTTCTGCGACAAAGTAAATTGAAGTGTTCAATTGCATTGCAGACAGCTTATGGACTTGTATTGGACATTTTTTAGACATCAATAAAATCAGTGCTTCGGAAGGGTTTAGTAATATGTTTTGCCTTTTTAAAATTTGTACTTTTAGTCCAATGGATGAAAAATATATAGCAGAGATTGTTCGAAAGGTTTTTGAAAAAGCCAAGACAGAGCATGCCTCCCACTCTAGATTTGCTTTGTCCAGTCACATTAGCGACCATAGTGAACTAAGTTCAAAAACCTTGGAGAGGGCCTATGACAGGTACATCAATAAAAAAAAGAAGTACGGTGCCCCACAAGCGGAGAGTGTGGATTTATGCTGTAAATATCTAGGTTATGATAATTATGCCGATTATATAAAAAAAAGAAAAACGGTCCCTTCCACAAAATGGACCATACCCATCATCGTGGTCGTTTCCTTGGTTTTGGCAATCGTGATAGGGATACTATATGGGAACAATACAAATCCCTCAGTTGAAAAGGGTGAAAATCAATGTATGGCATGGGCCGACTCCATATATGTAAAAGTGCCCTGTACTTCCAAACCCTACTCTTCGTTTGGAACCAAGGTGGAGCCCATGGATATAACAAAGCTGAAGCATTTTAAAAAAGTGGAAGTCAACATGGCAACACAATTCTTTTCGGAGGATGATAAACCCCTACTATGGTACCATAAGAACAAGGAGGGGGAAATTGAATATTTTACGGCTCCGGGGTTGCATCCGACCAATGACGAAACCTTGCGAAAGATTACCCCCTATATCATCCAGACCTATGTACCTGTGCACTCCTATAAAAAGGACTCCTTCTTGGAATAATACCTGCATTTCAAAATGTATAAGGTTTGAATAAAGCAGATGGATAATTCCACTCCTTTATATCAGGGTCTGGGACTCCCCTTTATAAAAAGCGTCCCTTCCCAAGCAACATAATACACTGCCCCCATAATCGATACCTTCCACCACCAAGGCCAAAGCACTTCATAAAACAGACAACCCTTCAAAAATCTCCGGTTTATGGGCACCGGAGCGGCCCTTTATGGCCTTTAGACCATCTCACAAACGGTTTCAAACAGTTGTTTGTCCAAACGTTGCTGTCGTGAAAAGCTCCGTCTGAGGCTACCGTGCAATACGGAGTTGAAGGCATTGTAGCCCAACCAGAGGTTGGGAGTCGTACCCAATAGTATGGCTTCACGATCTAAGACCTCGATGACCTCACGGGCCCTTTTGGAGGGATCGTCATTGGTATCACTGCACTCATAACGGAAGAGTTTGGTCCGATCCAGCACCTCTTTTACAAAGGCCTTGGTATCCAATAGCTCCACGGTCATCAATTGATGGAACCTATCGGAGATGGTATAGAACTCATTGTCCATAAATTTACGGAACAATCCTTCCAGCTCGGGCATGATCAGGTTCACGCAACGCTTGTGGTGCTTGATGGAAAAACCAATTTCCGTTTGGGCCACATGCAGGCCATTGGAGCACACCTTGCGATAGCAACCAAAATGTCCCGATGTGCGTTCGCTCCCATCGTAGGAATTGGTAAAACGCAGCATGGGCAGGATGGTATCCTCCCGGTGTCCCACGGAAAACTGGGAACTGTCGGTAAGGATAAAATCCATACTGAAACTCCGATCGGATCGGTTGATGGTCTGCCGGCGGTAGGCCAGTCCCGTTTTGATGACCCGTTCCTCGGCTTTCCCGAAAAACAGTTCATTGGGGATATGCCCATAGCGTTTGGAGACCACGTTCACGATCTTGCCATTGCTCACAATGGCCCGTTCCATCCCTTTTCTGTTGGGCATTCCCGTCAATGCTTCCAAAGGTCTGAGCTGTACCGGCACAAAGACCTCGTCCTGTTGTAATCTGTTTAAATACATAATTTAATGATTTAAGGTTAAACAATATTTGCAGGACGACCCAAACGGAAGGCAGGCTGTGGAGCGGCAAGGAAACGGAATAAATTGGCCTGTCGTATGGCAGGATAGGGCAGCGGAATGGGTTTATGCCGTCCCTTGTCCGATAACAGGCTGCGACGTTTACCTTGTGCAAAGGATTGGTTGGAGCATAAAAGGTGTACATGAAATAAGACCCCTATAGCAATAACTGAGGGCAACAATCAAAGTATTCCATGACCAATGAAAAAGAAACGCATATCACCTAAGCTGCACTACACCCACGTCTATCTGCCTCGGGTCAGGTTTCAAGGGCTGTTTGATGGTCGTGACCACTTCCAGGCTATAATGACCGAACTCTTCTGTCACCGTACCATGGCACAGGTAAATACCTTTTCCATGAATGGGCGTGGATGCCATCGTTTGGGGAAAATGCACACAATCAAAAAAGTGTCCTTTCAGATCCAGCATGGTGGTAAAGCGCATGGTGTCCCCCTTGGATGTAGTGTTCAAACGGGTATGTACCATGGAGCCATAGATCCAGACCTTTTGTTTGACATGGGCCCCAAAATCACCGGCGGTCAACCGACTCTTTATTTTTGTATCCATGAGTTCATAATATCCACATAGTGGAAAGCCCAAGAGTTCCAATTGGTCATAGGCATCCTCAATGGGATGGGATGGAAGTTGCGGTAATGTAAAATGCCTGTGGTTGGGTTTAAATAGCAGTTTCTGGACCGTATCCTTTCGATGGGCCTTGGTCTTGAACACGGCTTGCCAAAGCACTTGCTTCTTGGGCACCCCAAAGCCCCGAAAGGCATCGATACGCACCAAGATAGTCAACTGTTCGATGGCAATCGGGACCCGGTCTATAAAATCATCAAAGTCCCTGAACTTGCCATGGAGCTGCCTTTCGTTCAAAATGCGTTGGATGACCAAGCGTTCCAGACTCCGAAGCTGACCCAGTCCCAGATAGATGTGCTTGCCATAGATGGCATTGACATGGTCACTGCGGTTGATACAGGGCGGATGGATGACCCCGCCCCACATCTTGGCCTCATGGACATAGAGTTCCGTATCGTAAAACCCTCCCCCATTGTTGAGCACGGCCACCATAAACTCCAAGGGGAAATAGCATTTCAAATACAGGCTCTGGTAGCTTTCCACGGCATAGGAAGCAGAATGTCCCTTGGCAAAGGCATAGCCCGCGAAACTCTCGATCTGTTCCCAGACCATCTGGGTCAGGGCGGTATCATGTCCCCTTTGTTTGCAGTTATCAAAAAACTTCAACTTTACTTCCTGGAATTCCTCCCGGGAACGGAACTTTCCGCTCATCCCCCGTCTCAGCACATCGGCCTCACCAAGGTCCAGTCCCGCAAAGAGGTGGGCCACTTTCAGTACATCCTCTTGATAGACCATGATCCCATGGGTCTCCGGCATGATTTCCAGTAAAGCGGGACTGGCCTCTTTACGGCGCTGCGGTTCCCGTTCCCTGCGGATGTATTCGTCCTTCATCCCGGAGGAGGATACCCCTGGACGGATTACGGAACTGGCCGCTACCAATCCCAGATAATCATGGGTCCGCAGTTTCTTCATGAGCCCTCGCATGGCCGGGGATTCCACATAGTAGGCTCCTATGGCCCTCCCCTGGCTCAACAGTCGGTTGATGTTGGCATCCCGTTTCATCATCTCCACACTTTTGATGTCCCAAAGCTCGGCATCGGGCTGGTTGTCCTTGATGAGCTCCACCGCCTCTTTGATCTTCGCCAATCCCCGTTGCCCCAGAATATCGAATTTGAACAGCCCCACATCCTCGGCAATGATCATATCAAACTGCACCGTCGGGAACCCCTTCGGCGGCAAGGTCGTAGCTGAATAACAATGTTCGGAACGGTCCAGGATCAGGATTCCCGAGGAATGCACACTGATGTAATTGGGCATCCCATGGATATAGGTGGCATACTTGAGTACCAATCGGGCCAGTTCGTCCAAGCTTCCCTGTTTGTACCGACCCGCACTGAGCTTATCGATTTCCTCGGTGGGCAGACCGAACACCTTGCCCAATTCCCGAACGGCGGCCCGGTACTTAAAGGTGTTATAGGTGCCCAAAAGCGCCACATGTTCGAATCGTTTAAAGATATAGGCCGTGACATCGTCCCGGTCCCATGTGGAAAAGTCAATGTCAAAATCCGGGGGCGAGGCCCGAAAGGGATTGATGAAACGTTCGAAATACAGGTCCAGTTCAATGGGGTCCACATCGGTGATCCCGATCAGGTAGGCCACCAGACTATTGGCTCCGCTCCCCCTGCCCACATAGGGATAGCCTTTGGACTTGGCATAAGAGACGATGTCATGGTTGATCAAAAAATAGGACACGAAATCCAGTTCCTGAATGGTCTTGAGTTCCCGGAACATACGCTCCCTGACCTTTTCCGTGGGATGGGCATAGCGTCGGGGCAGCCCATCCAGGGCCAGTTCCCGCAACCGCCTTACATCATCCTCTTTGGAATCCAGATAACGGGACTGGTTCTGGGAAACCCGCTCACTTCCAAACCCAAAGGCAATGGAACAGGAATCCATCAACCGCTGTGTATTCTCCCAGATATGCGGAACATCGGCCAAAGCCCTTTTCAGTTCCTCCATGGGCCGAAGGGTATCGGTAGGTCTGGCCTCTTCGGACTGGGGGAGTTTGCTCAACAGCGTGTTCAAGCCTATGGCCCTAAGCAACCGATGGGTATTGAAATCCTTTTTGCTGCGAAAGCTCACGGGCTGCAACAGCACCAATCTGTCCTTGTATTCGCGATAAAGGGAGAAGCGTAATTTCCGTAGCTCTTCCACGGACACCCCTATGTATTCATAGGCCTTGAAATCCGTCCGTTCCTCTTCCTGTATCTTCTCGAAGGGGTAGATGACATGGACATGGTCAAAGGCAGGTGCCACGGAGGGAATGGGAGTACCTTGATGTAAATGTTCAGAAAGAAAGGCATTGATTTCCCGGAACCCCTCATTGTTTTGGGCCAGTCCCACAAACTCCTGTACGTTCCCGTTTCGAAAATCGATACCGAGGATAGGACGTATCCCCTGTTCCTTGGCCAGACGTACAAAGTTCATCCCGGCCGAGCTGTTGTTGATGTCGGTCAGGGCCAAGGTTTCCACCCCATGGGAACGGGCCAACTCCAAAAGCTCCGTTTCGGAGAGCACCCCATAGTTCAGGGAATAGTAGGTATGGCAGTTCAGGTACATGTTATTGCTGTCTATGGGCCAATAAAATGGGCGGTTGTCCGTCAAAGGGGTTCCCGCCCCTACCAATGCTATGGGCCCCCAATGCCGAGGCCCGCATCAAACTGGACTCCCCAAAGCGGTTCCGCACCCTGTCCATGGCCTGGTAGAGGTTGAGCAGTTTTTCATCATCCGCGAACAGGTCGATCTGATAATGCCCTCCCACGATATGGCTGTAGTTGACCCCGACGAGTCGGATGAGCATCCTTCGGTCATAGAGCGAGGTAAAGAGTTCCTTCACCAAGGGCACCAACACATGGTCCGCAGAAGTATAGGGAATCCGTTTCTGTTTCGTATAGGTCTTGAAATCACTGTACCGGATTTTCACGCTCACACAGCCCGTCATCTTGTTGGCCCTTCGGAGTTGGTAGGCCAGGTTTTCCGCCATGGCGAACAAGGTGGTCTGTAGTTTGACCATATCGGTGGTATCCTTTCCATAAGTCCGTTCCGTGGAAATGGACTTCCGTTCATGGAAAGGGACCAAGGGGGAATTATCCAGCCCCTGGGCCCGCATCCAGATGGTCCGTCCATGTCGGCCAAAGGCACTCTCCAATAGTTCCAAGGGCAGTTCCTGTACCGTCCGGATGGTGGTCACCCCCATATTGGACAACAGCCCATAGGTCTTTTCCCCCACCGAGGGCAGTTTACGGATGTGCAAGGGGGCCAAGAATTCCTTTTCCAGTCCAAGGTCGATTTTCATCTGGTTGTTGGGCTTGGCCTCCCCGGTGGCCACTTTGGAGACCACCTTGTTCTGGGACAATCCAAAGGAAATGGGCAAGCCCGTTTCCCTTAAGATCCGTTGTCGGATTTCCGAGGCGTACTTGTAGCAGCCAAAGAAGCGGTCCATCCCGGAGAGGTCGGCATAGAACTCATCCACACTGGCCTTTTCAAAGACCGGCACACTTTCCTTGATGATCTCCGTTACATTATTGGAGAACTTCATATAGGTCCCTGCATTGCCCTTGATCACCGTGGCCTCCGGGCACAGTCTTCGCGCCACCTTCATGGACATCCCCGAATGCACTCCAAAGCGTCGGGTCTCATAGCTGCAGGCCGCCACGACCCCACGGTCCCCCAACCCTCCGACCAAGAGGGGCCGCTTCATCAGACGGCTGTCCAACAGCCGCTCACAGGAGACGAAGAAGGTATCCAGATCGAGATGGAGAATGGTGGGCTTCATATAAATATTGGATTTATTCCTATTATTTGGAAAATATCCAAATGTACGGAAAGCAATAAGCCATTTCAAAACTTTAACAATTTTGACTATCTTAATTCGGCATAATTCAACCTCAAGATGTGCTACTCGACCAGACAGACCCGGGAACGGAAGGAGCTGGAAAAACTCCTTTCCGTAAAGGCCATGTACGGTGACTTGGACACCGACCTGGAACTCATTTATTTCCATGCCAACGGCTGGAGCCATCCCGTTATGTGGTCCTTGGGCCAGGAAGATCCCAATAATTTGCTCCCGGCGATGTGGGGCATCATGCCCCCAAAGGAAAAGCAGGAAAATTACAAGGAGTATTTCAAGAACCCAAAGACCTTTGGGGGGCTGAATGCCAAATCCGAAAAGCTCTTTGACCATTTTATGTACCGGTACTGTTGGGAGCACCAACGCTGCATCATTCCCGTGGACGGTTTCTTTGAACCCCACAACACCAAAGTGAAGGTCAAGGGCAAGGATTTTAAGGTCCCTTTCTATTTCAGACGTAAAAATGGCGACCCCATATATCTTGCAGGTATCTATACCAACACCGCCGATGGGCGAAGGACCTTTTCCGTCCTCACCAAGGACGCCACCCCCATGTTCGCCGATATCCACAATGAAAAGAAAAGGCGACCCGTCATCATGGATGACGAAAACTTGGATGCTTGGTTACATAACGGCAACAATGAATCGGACGTTCAAGATCTGATCGATGACGATCTTTGGGAAGGGGATTTGAAAGCCTATCCCGTCACCAAGGACCTCTATAGTAGAAGTGTGGATTCCAACTATCCGGGAATCATTGACAAAGCGGATTATGAGGAGGTCTCCATTTCCTATGGGTGACCATAAAAAAAAGAGGAGCCTGTTCCCAGACTCCTCCAATACTACCATCTAATCGGCAATGGTCTTGGCCTGCTGTTCCAAAGCTGCTACCCTTTCCTTGATCCGTGCCTCACGCTTTTGACGACTTTCGGCATAGGTTTCCTCAATGGCCAAGATCTTGTCCTTGTAAAAGGAGTCCATCGCCACGTAAAAGGATTGGTTGGTCAGGTCGTTGGTGTGGTTGCTCTCCCCGAGGTGCACCTGACGGGTCAATAGGAACCGGAGCAGTTTATACAGCATCCCTTTCTTGAAGTTCTGTTGGAACCGTGCAACCAGTTCTTCTCTGGACAACTGGGAATCATCCCCAAGGAAATCCCCAAAATGCTCCCTTTGGTCTTCCCACCCGATGTTGTTCTCGAACAGTGAGATGGAAAGGGCCACCATTTCGTCAGTGGACAAGGGTTTCTTACGATTGATATAATCGGTCTCCCGGATCATATCCACCACATCCTTGAACTGGTGGTTGTTCTCGATCTGCTTTTTCCGAAGTTCCCGGGCATTGATCTTGATGATCTGTTCCTCCGGGGTACACTCGGACATCTTTCGTTTATCCAAGGGCTTGACGCCTGAGCCTAAACCTTCAACTTCTTCCCTGACCCTTACAAAAATGGTCTGTGTCAAATAGGTGTCCGTTTCCAGTAGAATACCCTTTTCAAAGCCATGGTCGATGGCATTGTCCCATGCCTCCTTTTCCACTGTAAAGGATTCCAAAGCCTCATCCAAGAATTCAGTGAACTCTTCCTCGGTGTATTCATAGTGCCGATGCTCCTCTTTAATGCTTTCCATGGTAGGGGCAACAGGTTCCTTTAAAATCTCCAGTTCATTGGTCAAATGTACCTCCAGGCCCTCATTTTCCATTTGGGCCATGACCCATTGGTTGCGTTCCTCGTCCACCCAGTATTTGCTGATGTCGGGAACGAGTTTCAGCCCTTCTTTCTTTACCCGCTTCAAGAGCTGCATAAAGGTCTTGGTCTTTTTGCTCTCAAAGCAGGCAGTCTGGGTACAGACCATTTTCCCCTGCCCGAACAGGTTGCCCTGGTTGGCGGCATTGAAGGGACAGACATCACATGCCCCTGCCTTGGGCACCAAGGTCTTGTCGGCCAAATCGAATGGGGCCCTGTTCAGGTCAAAGGTCCTACTGTCGATCATCCGCTTGATTCGATGTCCCTGAAAATCCCCTTCGAGGCTCTCCAACATCAGCTGTTGCTCATCAGGCTCGAACAGGGCCACGGCCACACCAAGACCCAGGGTCATCTCCCCATTACGGACAAATTCCTTGAACCCTTCGATCAGGCCCGACAGTTTGATGCGCTGCCGGATATAGTTCTCCGACCGGCCCAAACGCTTGGCGATCTCAGATGGTTCGTAACGGTCCAACAGGAACTGGATGGCCTCGGCCTCCTCTGTGGGTTCCACATCCTTCCGCTGTAGGTTCTCAATGATCTGGACTTCCAAGATCTCCTTGTCGTCATACGCCCTGACCATGGCCGGAATGGTCTTTTGCCCAGCAAGTTTACTGGCCCGGTATCTGCGTTCCCCCATAACAATGACATAACCGTCATCGGATTTGCGAACAGTAATGGGTTGCAAAACCCCATGTTCAGCAATGCTCTGCGCCAACTGTCGAAGACTGTTTTCGTCAAAGGTTTTCCGGGGCTGTCCCAGATCTGGGGATACCGAACTGATTTCCAACATCTGGATCTGTGGAACAGAATTCTGTTCTTTCTGCCGTGCTGGTCGCTTAGCTTTTGATGATTTCTTGACATTTCCTTTGCGTTTCGCTCTTTGTTTTGTTTGTACTTCCATGATTTTTGGATTTTGGGTTAAACAATATTTGAGCGCAAAACCAAACGGAAGACAAAATTTTGGAGCGGCGAGGCAACGGAATAAATAGTGACATAAGGAACGGCTTTATGCCGTCCCTTGTCCGAGAAATATTATGCGAGTTTACCTTTCGACAATTATTGATGGAACCCTTATCTCAGATCCTTTCAAGTAGTTTTGGATTTCATGAAAGTTTGTAATATTGCAGCCCGAAATAACAGTGACAACACCAAACCAAATCCCCTACCCTTGAAACGAAGCAAAGACCACCTTCCGTTTTATGTGATTACCGGCGGCCCTGGCGTGGGCAAGACCACCCTTTTGGAGGAACTACGGCAACGCGGCTTCAAGGTCGTGCCCGAAACGGCCCGTGAACTGATCAAAGCGCAACAGGCCATCGACGGGGAGGCCCTGCCCTGGAAAAACAGGAAGCAGTATATGGAGCTGATGTTCGAGGGTTGCAAAGCCCAATTTGAAAAGACCCTCCAAGACGTCAGGACCGATCAGCCCGTATTTTTCGACCGTGGCTTTGTGGACGCCTTGGGCTATGCGGCCTTGGAAGGCCTTCCCATCGACCGGGAAATGAAAAGCTTGGCCGAAACCCACAGGTACCATCCCCAGGTCTTTATCCTGCCCCCTTGGAAGGATATCTACCATACCGATGCCCAGCGGACTCAGGACTGGAACGAATCGGTGTTCACCTACAACAAAATGATCCAGACCTATCGGGGCTACCAATATGACCTAATTGAGGTTCCCAGAGTTGCTGTTCCGGAAAGAGCGGATTTTGTGTTGGAGTCGATCAATTCCAAGTGAACCATCGCCAGTTACCAATCCTTTCATTGAAGCATATCCCTTCTCTGGAAGGCAGCAGCGGTTCGGCAACACAATTTTCCCAACCTCCATCGCGTGAGGGATTGCAGTGAAAAGCCCTGAATCCTTGCCATCAGGCCTTGCAACGGAAAGCCCGGCCCCCTAGGGACACGCCCAAAAAAGACTCGTGTTGTGGTATTTGTTTACCGCCCTTGGGTTTAGTCCCATGGATAGCTGGATAATATGCCCTCCTACCCGGCGTCCTGCTTTGCCCTTAGGCGCTCCATAAAGAACATCGGGGTGATGCCCACCCGGGATTTAAAGGCCTTGACAAAGGTGCGTTCACTGTTGAACCCCGCCTCTTCGGCCAGGGAACGGTTGCTGTAATGGGCCAGCTTTCGGTCCTGTTTCATTTGTGCAATGATATGGTCCACCCTTAGGTCATTGATATATTCCATCACGCGCTTTCCCTTGTAATGGGTAATGATCTGGGAGAGGTATTTCCCGTTCACCTCGGCCAGGACCGCCAATTTGCCCGCGGACATCTTTCGGTCCAGAAAATCACGACGGCCTTCAAAACGTTCCAGACGGGCCAATACCGCATCGATTTTCTCCTGGGAAATTTCCAAAGGGTGGGAAGGAACGGTATGGTTTTTTTGCATTTTCCGGACAGGCGGATTTTCCCCGGCAAGTATGGCCTCGAACCTTTTTTGGTACAGCTTTCGGGTACACTGGTAGCGCCAGGCCAACCATAGCGACAAGATCGCCAACACTACCGCCGCTGTAATCCCGATGTTCTTCTGCCGCTCCCTGACCTTCAAAATTCCTTCAATCTGCTGTTTCTCCCGTTGCATACTTTTCAGGTCATAGCCATCCTTGACCGTATCGTCCAGATATTGGTGCTGTTCCCGCAAAAAATCAATGGCCTCGATATGCCGCTCCAGATAGGCCAACTGTAGGTCGGGCCTTTCCATGCCACCGTAGTATTCGGCCAGGTAGCTATAGGCCCCCAGCAGTTCCGCCTTGATATAGTTCCGCCCCCTAAAATGGGCATCCACCTGTTTAAAATAACTCACGGCCCTTTCCCGTTGGTTCGATTCCCAAAGGCAGCGCCCAAGGTAAAACCCGGTCAGCACCTCATTGGCAAAATCATTTCCTTTGTCCCGTATCAAATGCAGACTACTGTCCAGATGCACGATGGCCAAGGGATAGTTTCCCTGCAGGGCATAATTGATTCCCTCGGACTGGACGAAATATTTGTTCAAGCTTTGATACCCCAGCCGTTGCCCCTCTTCCATGCCCAAGGTATTGACCTTACGGCTCAGGCCATAATTTTCCATTTGCTGGTGACAACGTCCGAGCAACAATAGGGAATTGAGATAACCGGGCACGCTATGGGCCTTAAAATACGCCAGACCTTCATCAAGCAAAGCCACGGCCTCATCATAATGTTCGGTGTAATATTTGACCAGAGCGATATTGTATTGGAGCTTATGATGGAGGTATGCATTATCGGTACGGGCCAGGAACCCATCGGCCATAAGGTAATTTTCCAATGCCCGTTTATACTCTTTTTCGCTGTAGAACACGACCCCCCTGGTGAGATAGGCCGACCCGATCAAAGCGGTGTCCTTGGCAGAAATGGCGCGGAGGACCATACTGTCCGCATAAGCCAGCCTGGCCCCGCCTGTGAAACGATGCAGATAGTTTTTATAGCCTTGTACCCGTTGGGCATCATTGTTTTCTTTCACGGCCTTTTCCAGATAGGCCTTAAGATACCGCTCCTTCCAGATGGTATCCTTTCCTGCCTGCTTGATCCGCTCAAATAGGACCGGATATTCGAGTCCCAAGAGGGAATCGGGATTGCCCAACGGATGCTGGGCACATAGGATGCCCATGCCCATAAGGAACATCAAAAGGGTCAGTCTACCAAACTTTGGTCGTTGCATGGCTATGTAACTAAAAAGGGGAACCATGGTACCTCCATCTTTGGGGAACGGACCGGCGATGCACTGGTGTGGATGATGGAAGTGCGATTTCCTTCGAAGATAGTATAAATTGTGGGTTTTTACCTACATAATTTCCAAAAAGCAGCTAGGACGATTTCAGGAAAGCCACCCGTCCTTTTCGGGAAATCACCGAACAAGCCCTTGGACGGATGCTCCATTTGCCCCTAGTTTTACATCGAATTCAACCCTTAACACCTCCGTAATATCGGCGGTTTCAAAAGGTTCAGATTGCCCGGGTGAGCATGGACCGATCTAATAATCGGTAACTTAAAAACTCATCAAAATGAAAAAACTTGTTTGTATTACCAGTATCGCTCTATGGATGACCATGGGGTGTACACCCGATAATGTATATGACGATTATCCTAAATCAGATAATACAATAGCCTCCCCTTCAAAACAACAGCGGCCACTGCAACCCACGGCCCATGAAAATGACTCGGTCATCGAAGATGAGGACTGGGAGCTGTCCATCCCCAACGCTGTTGGGAACCCACAGACCGTTTTACGACACATGCCCGATCCCGATTTTGATTCCATCGTTCCCGTGCCCGAGCCCGAACCCTTTAGCCTGGAAAACTGATGGAACCCCGTGACCGTGCACAACGAAAATGGCAGCTCCTTTGGCCCATTGCCCTAATGGCCGTCAATCTATGGACCATTTGGATTGTCATTGAACTGTTCGGTTACGATCAACTGGTGGATCATTTCAATCCGGAAGGCATTACCAGACGTGTTCATCCCGGAAAACCGGCCCGGCTCTTGTTCATCAGTGTGCTGTGCAACCTTTTCCCAACGCTCAGCACATTGTTTTCGAAGCTCATGGATATCGGGGAACGCTGATTCTTTTGGAACGGTCCGATAGCGCTGGGAAGCGACAGATAGCGGGGCTGGTTATCCTTTTTATCAAGGAGAGCGAGCAAGTAGGTACGGTACATACCCATGTTGACAGGCTGCACGCCCTGCTGTTCCTGGTCAAAAAAGGGCGGATCCAAATAGTAATCGAGCAAGTCGCCCATAAGCTATATCCCGGCCGACTCCTTTTGCTGCCCCAAGGGAGGAATTGGTTCCTCCGACCATCCCTTTCCCCCATTGAAATGGGCATTGTTGGCCTTGACCCAAAACAGATATATGGAGATACCACCAGGGCATTGCCCATAAGGCTATTTCAGCATTGGGAGGAACAGCCCCGTACCATAGGTCTTAAAACCAAAGAGCTGCATTGGTTGTTGAAATTACTCAAGATCCTAAAGTCAAAGATCCATCCAACCACTCCCTCCCATGCCCAAGGGATTGTCCTTCGGTACGGGATTTATATGCTGTTATGGGAGCTGTACGGTTTGATCTACAAAGAAAACTCTAAGACCTCTATTATGCAGACCACGGGACATTTTTTGGTATTGCAGTTTATGGATTTGCTCAACCGTTATTACCGCTCACAACACCAAGTCGGTTTTTATGCCAGGCGCCTTCAGGTCACGCCGGATCACCTTTCGAGGATTATCAAAAAACACACGGGCCTAACGGCCAAGGTCCATATCCAACAGCTCTTGATGGAAGAGGCCAAGGCACTGTTACACGGCCGGAGACCCATCAAGGAAATTGCCCATTTGCTCGGGTTCAACACCGCCTATGCGTTCAGTAAGTTCTTTAAGCGCAATGCATTCGTATCCCCAACATCCTACCGTGAACAGCACCGGAAGTGCAAAAAACGGGCATGGCACACCTCCTTCGCCGGAAAAGAATGAGCATAGTAAAACAACCAACAAAGCACTGACGTACAACCTGCTACAACAAAATGTTTAGTGGTTTAAATTTGCCGTTTTTAGTGGTTCCCATCATCCGTCCCATCCACCAATTCTGCCTATTCTATCTCCAATAGCAACTCCATCATGGCCAGTGAGGATGCCCCGCCGATTTCAAGTATCCGCTCTTTTGGCGTGTGATCTCCAATTTCATACGTTATTCCTACTGCACCTTCCCCGTACAAAAACCAACCTTTGGATACTGGCTTGTTGCTATTGGAGTCCTTTTCATTGACTTTATAGTCTTTAATGTCCATTTCCAACCTAGTGAACCAATCTTCAATAAAATGAGGCAAAGTAGTTCCTTTCCGGGTTTTGTTGGTATAGAAAACATCTTCGTAAGTTGAATGGAAATCCAATCCCAAAATAATTTCCCCTCCACCTTTTTTGCTGCTCTCCCTAATAAATGACACTGCGTTCTCAACTTCAAGTTGATTGTATTTAGACCAGTCACGGTTAAGGTCCACTCCATTGGCGTTATGTCTCCAATGACCTAAATCCACTCCATCCGGATTCAGAATAGGGAATGCCAATACCCTATACTTGCTTAAAAACTGGGTGGAAATATTGGACTTTTCCACAATCGTTTCCAAAAATTTTTGAAAAGCGAAGAATCCCGTTACTTCTGGTGGATGCTGCCTTGTCAATAGAACTATGATAGGCTTGCCAACCGGACTTCCTCTATAAATATCCAAAACCGGAATATCCCTGCCCAACTCGGATTGTCCAGCACTTTCCAAGTGTACAAAATCATTTGAGGCTACAATTTTTCGCATATACCATTGTCGAACATCGTCTGAACTATTGACTTCTTGGGCCGCAATTAGTTGAGGTTTTTGATTTACCATCAATTTCAAAACCCTTCCCCCATCAGTTTTTATGACATCCACAGAGTCCATAATACTCCATTTACCATTTATTCTTTTTTTAGGTTTGTACCTATGCCGAAAGCCTTTAGGATATTCCAACTCAAAATAAACCTGCCTTGGAGATTCTGACCAAGTTTTAAAAGCATAATAAGGGCTCTTGTTAATAGGAGTATTCTCGGGTGCAAAATGTAAGGTAATCGTTGAATCATTCGATTGGTTCGCGCCGTTGAGACGGGCCCCATTGAATTCATTGCTCACCGACACTCCCAATTCTTGAAAATGATATATTTTTTTGGATTGATAGTTTATCTGCCTATCCCTTGTATCTATGGAATTCTTGAACTTTACTTTTTTAGGCAGGGTGCAATTAACCATTAGCATTGCCAGTGCCATGGGCAAAAGACTTGCCCTAAATCTCTTTAAAATCATATTTCGCTTTATAATTTGTTAATTGATAGTTGACTATCCATCATTTGAAAACAGTGCCCAAGGCATTGCTCATCTTTGCCCAACCTGAAGCATCCTGACGAAGTTTTGGTCGCGCCTGTTCAATGTGGATAAACCTTCCCGATGTCTCCGTGGCTGAAGTGCCACACGGATCGGGAGAACTATTGATAAAACGACCTTGTGTGTTGGTAAACCCCCGTAGTCTGCTCCAATCTGTATCGATATGGGCAATCTTAAAGGTCAATGAAGCATCCTCTTTCGATAGGGCATCCCTGATCAAGGAGGCATAATCGGTATCAGGAATTTGGTCCGTCCCATTACTCATGATCACATCTGGGTCATTATCGCCCTTGCCAAAACCGTGTAATTGTACAAATACTGTACTTGGCAGGCTTGTGGCAATGACCTCGGTCGTTCTTTGGAAAGCCGAATCGGTATTATGTGCCAAATCCGATATACGGTATGCTCCACTGCTACCGCAAGCTGAGGTCGTCCCGGAACATTCCGTTTCAGTATCACTGTTACATCTATGGGCACTGCTCAAAAGAAGTGCCTTGGCTACATTGTTCCTAAAGGAATATGCCGCTTCATAGCCTGTGTTGGTATCATATTTAATGTGTGGCGCCATCAAAATAAGATCTTCGCTTTCTGGTGTCGCACTGAATACATAGATACCCCAATAATTCGTTTTTGCACTGTCGTATTCAGCCAAAACATAAAATACCTGATTGGGAGAAAGTGTGTTATCCGTAAATTCTGTGATTTGATAATTAAGTTCTGCGGATTTCGCTACGGCTTCCGAAATCTGGTCGTTGAGCATATGGCCGACAACTGCTTCCCAAAGGTCCAGTTGTGCATCAACTGGAGCGGTATAGCCGTCCTGTCCGCTTCCCGGTACGTTATCTATAAGGTTTCTCAGATAGGTATCGATATTTCCAGACTCGTACTGGAGCTCCGCTGTTATGGACCCCATAGTGGTCAACTCCAGAACTGTGCTCAAAGGGGATTCGTTTCCCGCTTGGTCAATGGCCAATACTTGGTAAGAATAGGTCGTGCCCGGCTCCAAATCGTCCAAGGCATAAAAGAACTGTCCGGAACTTGTCAAAAAAACACCATCTTGATAAATGGCATAGTTCTGAACACCAACATTGTCTGTTGCGGCATCCCAGCTCAACCTTGCAGTGGTCTGGGTTATGTTCTCAGCGGTAAGTCCCGTGGGCGCCGTGGGCGCCTCTTGGTCGACCTCTGGAGTGGGCCCGTCATCGCTTCCTCCACTGGAAGAGCAAGATGCCAAGAACATCAATGCCATGGCCATAAACCGCCCGGCAAAGGAAAAATCCGTTCTGAATTGTATGATTTTCATATAGTTTATTTTTTTATTGACAAGAACGCCATGCGTTCCTATTCCATTTTGACAAATCATTATTATTGAATATCGGCCCCAAATCAAATTGGGACCGATATCCTCACAACAATTTAGAGAACAAATCAATTGTTAGATCAATCAATGACCAAGGCTAGTCCTCGGATTCATAAATGATTACATTGTCAATATCAAAAGACTCGGATGTAGCACCAGATTGTATTTGAATGACCAATTCATAGGAACGTACTCCTCTTACGTACCCGCTATTAATCTCATACCATTGTCCGGCAACTTCCTCGATATCATCACTGTAGATGCTGGCCAATTCAAGGACCTCTGCTCCTGAATCGGTCGTGATATTGGCATAGGCATGGATGCCATCCAATGATTCCCAGCTGGTATCCCCAAAGTATACTTGAAAAGATACTCCAGAGTTTTGCTGTCCCTCAGGCACCTCAACAGTATCAAAGGTCAAGCGAATGGCCCCATCCGCATCTTCCGAATGGAATCCTTGGGTTCCATCTGGATAAGCCTCATAATCCTCGAACAAGGAAAAAACACCGATACGTTCGGCCGAGAAGCCAAGACTACTGCTACTGATATCCGTAATCGCTATATATTCCGCATCAAAACCAAGCTCATCATCCACACCATTGCCTGCTGCAACATAGTCCACATAAGGTGGTACATCGCCATTGATCAGGTCAAGGGTCTCATCATTGCTTCCGTTTCGGTCATAAGTGTCGTCCTCGGCTCCAATCGGAACTTCTTCAAAAGAGGTTCCCCTGATCGTTTTACCTGCTGGTTGAAAAAAGGAAATGGAAAACTCCATGGCCTGGTTCGGGAAATACAACTTGGATCTATCCGTGGTATCTCCACCTTCATTGACATTGTTGTCGTTCAAGTCTGGGGAAGCCCCGCTAAAGGTACCGTTCGGACTGGTTACTGTGCCCACAAAGGACATGGTCGACCCCAATTCGATATCCTCCTCAGTTAAACCAAGAGCATCGATGATATCACTGATAGAAAGTTCCAATTGGTAAGGAAACTCTGTTACCGTGACGATATCCTCCGCCACAATGTCCCCGTAGGTAACTGAAAGGGAATAAATCTCAGCATTGCCGTTGGAATCCACCAACTGTGCACTGATCATATCGGAATCCAGACTGAGCACGCTATAGCTGAGCTCAGGAGTCTGGTCGAAGGAGACAAAGCCTCCACGATCGGTAATATCCTCAAAGGTATTGTTGTCATTGGAACAACCTATCAAGAATAACAGTCCCAATAAAAATTGTATGCTTATACTTCTTTTCATAATAGAAATCGTTTTGCTGGTTATTTAATGAAACTATCAGGGTTGGTGTCCCAAAATACTTTGTCATAGTTGTTCTTCTGCTCTAAGGACAGATTACGCTGTACCTCTAATCTAGAGAGCGGGAAGCTTCGCGGAAACACAGGGTCATCATCATCGATGGGTACTTGGATGTCGGAAGGATATCCTGTTCTTCTATAAAAATTATAGGACTCCATCGAGTTTCCAAATGCGGAGAGATAATACTCTTTCATGACAATGTCCAAACGTTCCTCATCAGTGGTCGCATTGGCATAATCCGACAGTACCTCATCAACATAGGCATCGACATCAGCGGATGTGGGCTCAAGATCGGAGCTTACGCCTCCAAAGTTCATCACTTTGTCCATGGAGCTTCGGATACCGGCTTCCAACAAGCTGGCTGGGTCCCCGTTCGTCCCTAGGGTAAGGGCTGCTTCTGCACGCAGGAAGCTGACGTAAGAAGAGGTCAACAAAGGAAGGATTCCAGCTCCTCCCAGGTTATCGGTAGTGCTCGGTGCACCTACAAATTGGTTTTCATCAAAGCTACCTCCGCCAGGGTAAACACCGTAAACGGTTCTAAGGAGATTGTCCCCTCTTCCTACACGGCTTTCCCCATGGTCATAGCCCCAATATTGATCACCGATGTAGCAGTAATCGACATCCAGATCACCCTGACAGGGCAAATAGGGAGGTCCACTGAATGGGTCTTCGTCGGATTGACGGTAGAGGTAGTATCGAATCCTGGGATCTGGACTGCTCTTCGACTCTTTTAAAAGGAACATAAAGTAGTTCCCGATATACTGATCAAAACCGCTCACGTAAGCTCTTTGAAAATATTGGTGCCTGCTTTCCGGTTCCTGCACCGTACTGTAGGACCATTGAAAATCCTCTTCGTTGGTATCAATCAGGTTTTCGGACAACAGGGCATTGATTTCCCCTTGGATATTGGATACACCGATATCGGCGCTTGCCAATCTGGCTTGGACGAGCATTCTCAATTTCAATGAATTTGCAAAGGCCATCCATTTGTCCTTGTCACTTTGATAGAAAAGATCCGTGGAAAATTCAAAATTCGCTCTTTCAATTTCATCCTTGGCCTCTTCGATATGGCCCAGTACCATTTGATAGAGCTCTGCTCCACCATCTAGTTCTGGATTGGGGAACTCCGCGTTGTTCACTGCCTGTGAATACGGCACCGCCCCAAGGTAATCCACCATGGTCACGGTCATATAGCCCATCAAAAGCTTGGCGATTCCACTATGGAAAAGTAGAGTCTCATCTTCTTCAGCCAAGGCTGTGATTGTACGTACATTGTTGAGGGCCTCATAATAGGTATCCCACTCATTGCTGGTAGAACCATCCATTACACTGGTCGGGACCACATCCCCGTAGGTGTCGGTCATAGCCTCGTAACGCATGACATCGTCCGTGTTGATGATCATCCATTTCATGTAATGCTGGAAAAGGTACTGCACCTCGTTGAGCATGTATTCCGGGTCCGCACTATCCGGGGTCAGATAGTTGGGATTGTCCTGTAGATCGAAATCCGTTACCTCGCAACCCATCAAGAGCAGTAAGGCCAGTGTGCTTATACTAAAGTATCTTACTATATTTTGCATGTTTTTTCTTTTTAGGTAGGATTAAAATGTTGCGGTTATGCCCAATGCTATCCTTCTTGTGGAAGGGACCGTACTGTCTCCTTCCAGGCCATCACTCTCTGGGTCATAGTTGGTATACCTTGGGAAATTAGGTGCCCTATACCAAAGGTTTCTTCCTGATAGGGTAAAGTCAATCTTTTTAAAAGGCAACGATTGTCCCTTTTGCCTATTGAGGGTATATCCTAAGGAAACTTCCCTGATACGGAATATAGAGGTATCCCACATGGCCAAGTCATTGGCATTGTAATAATTGGAATACGAAATCCTACCGGGATTCATCTGAAAAGTATTGGGGATCTCATTGCCATTGGAGTCCAATAAAGGCTCCCCAGTGGCATCGTCAGCCAAAAAACCTGGAATGACAAAAGCGCCGTCCCTGTCCTCGGTATCCCGGGTCACACCCCGTTGCAACATACTGCTCACAGCTGATGAGTAGATCTCACCACCGTGCCTATATTCAAGCTGTGCTGAAAACCTGAAGCCTTTATAACTAAAGGTGTTGATATTGGTCAATCGCCAATCCGCATTGGGGTCACCGATGACCTCATCATCAAAGCCCACATCACTACTGGTAATTACCTCACCAATCCTGGTACTGGAACCATTTCCACTTATCAAGAGATTGCCCTGATCGTCACGAAGGGCATAATCCCCCATCACAACACCAAAAGGATGTCCTTCCACGGCATACCTATCCTCTTGCAAGCTGATGTTTGCACCGGTATCGGTGGTTTTAACCACCAAGGATTCATCAGCGGTAAAAATGTTACGAAAATTCCATTGAAAATTATCGTTCTTGAACAAATCTATGCCCAAGTCGATTTCAACCCCCTTATTGTCAACCCTTCCCAGATTTATATACTGAGTGTCAAACCCTGAAGATCCAGCTAAGGGAGCACCTACAATCTGATCTTCTGAGATCCTTTTGTAAACAGAGGCTTCCAAGGTCAATCTATTATTGAACATATTGGTCTCCAATCCCAGTTCGAACTCCGTATGAAGCTCGGGTGCCAGATTAGGATTGGCAAATCTTGTACTGTATCTATTGGTTACCGGATAAGAACCATCGGCCGCGGCAAACCTAAGGTTATCGATGACCAAGGTACCACGGGTCCTATATGCACTCGGATAACCGGAAGAGGTGGCATAGGCTCCCCTAATCTTCAGGAAGTTGACCAGGTTACCACCAAAGTCAAAGGCCGAGGTCGGCACAAAGGATAAAGATGCGCCTGGATAAAATAGGGATTGATTGGCCCTTTCCACTGTACTTCCCCAATCATTTCTACCGGAAAGGGTTGCATACAAATATCGCTTGTAGGCAAACTGGAACTGACCGAACACACCTGCCAGATTTTCATCTTGGGACGAATAATCAGATTCTGTAGTGGTATAGTTACTGGGCCTTAAAAAACCGTATACCACTTGTCCATTGGAATCCGAGGATCTGCTCTGGTATCTGGTTATCCTAGAGTTGGCACCAATCTGCGCCTCTAGGTTAAGGTCCTTGGTAATGTTCTTGTTGAAACCAAGAATCAATGTCTGATTGACATCCACGTCACGGTTACTATCCAAACGGAGGTAACCTATTCTAAAAGTATTATCGTCATATCCTCCTTTGTTGGAATATTCAAAACCGTTATAATGTCTACTATCATATCCTGCCCTATAAATCAGGTTAAAGTCGTCGTTCAATTTAT
Source organism: Allomuricauda sp. NFXS6 (assembly GCF_040148835.1). Lineage (NCBI taxonomy): Bacteria > Pseudomonadati > Bacteroidota > Flavobacteriia > Flavobacteriales > Flavobacteriaceae > Allomuricauda > Allomuricauda sp. NFXS6. Next base: position 431,075 of record NZ_JAGEMG010000001.1, read on the forward strand.
AATTGGCATTGACCGTACCGTAAACATGTTCCGTAATACCGTTGGTTCCAGTGTTATGCAACATCCACAAGGGATTGGTGTCATTTCTATAATAAACCGATTCCCCTGTCAATGGGTTCTGATAAGGAAGCTCGGTCAGATCAATCCACCTGGGCTGGTAATACACTACGTTGAAAATACTCTCTCCATAAACCGTATTCACTTTTCTTGATGAATAGTTCAACGTCGCCGTAAGATCCAGGTTATCGGAAATCTGAGCTCTACCACCCACACTGATATTGAACCGTTTCAAATCGTTGTGATCGATGATACCTTTTTCATCCGTATAACCTGCGGTAATGTTGAACCCAACTTTTTCCTGTGATGTCGCCACGGTAAGTGAATGGGTAGTACCTACACCTGTACGGAAAATGTTACGGACATTATTGGGCTTCGCCGCTATGTCCATGGTCGCACCCTCGTACTGAGGAAAAATATCACCCAAAGAGGCATAAGGATGATCGATTGTTCCGATTTCCGAAAATGCAGGTCCCCAGTTGGAAAGGTACGTGGGTTGGAACTCTCCTTCCCCTCCATTGGAATAGGTGTTCTGGAACTCGGGCAACTGTGATACCGTATTGGTGTATACCGTGGTTGAATACGTTGCCGTTGTCTGTGCTTGGCCGACTTTGGCCGAACCACTCTTGGTCTGAATCAGGATGACCCCGTTCCTACCCTCACTACCATAGAGCACGGAGGCGTTGAAGCCTTTCAAAATGCTCATACTTTCAATATCATTGGGGTTGATGTCCCTAAGCAGTCCATTAAAAGGAACATCGTTCACTACGATCAATGGATTATTGGAACCCGTGATTGAAACGTTTCCCCGTATCCGAATGGGGGAATCGGAACCGGTCTGTCCATCTGCGGGAGTGATTACCACACCGGCAATCTTACCCTGAAGGGTTCGGGCCAAATCAGCCTCTGGACGTTGCTCCACTTCTTCCGCTTTTACTTGGGAAATTGCATACCCCAAAGCTTTCTTGGATTTTTTGATCCCTTGTGCTGTAATCACAACCTCCTCCAATGCTTGTGTTGTTTCTTTCATTACTACATTCAAAGTAGTCTGGTCGCCCACCTTGATCTCTTGGGTCTCGAAACCCATGTATATAAACTGCAGCACATTCTCGCGATAGGGAACCGTGATGTTGTAATTACCATCAAAATCCGTGGTGGCACCCTTTGTGGTCCCTTTAATCAAGACTGCGACATTGACCAAAGGAAAACCTTCTTGATCAGTCACGGTACCAGACACGTTGATTTGTGGTTTTCTATTAGACTTTTCAGCTTTCTTGACCATTATGGTGTTGTCCGTTGTCAAAACAACATTGAGGTTACCCGGTTCCAGACTTTTTTTAAGAAGCCTGTTGGTACTGATGCGTCCCTTTTTTACAGGTATTGTCGGATAATCATCGAACATCCCGACCTCATAGACAAAACTGTAGTCGGTCTGGTTCATGATCAGGTCGAAGACCTCATCAACCGTCATAGCTCCATCCAAATCAATTTTTATACTGGATTTTTGAGAAACCAGATTGTTGGGAGCAAAACTGAACACTGTAAGACAACACAAAAAGATAAATGTTCTCATGAGAAGCAATAGAAGCCGGTTTCCCATCAGAAACCTAGCTTTCGTTAGTTTAGTTTTCATAAATTTGATTGTTATTAGTTAGTTTCTAAACAATTAATTAATAATGATAAATAGGGGGCGTGGCTATTGAACTTTGGCGAGTTTGGCCCGTCCCTTTTTTTGGGTTACGTTTTTAGATCATAAGCAGTCCTTTTTTTGGTTTAACTTCCTTTTATCGTTGGTTATCTATTTATTTGAGTGTGACGGTTTTGTCGTTGATTTCATAACTGCGCAACGAACTGGACATTATGACCGAGAGTATATCCTCGATGCTTTGGTTTTTTCTAAGCACTCCTTTGAACCTTTTGTCCTTCAGAGACTTGTTTTCAAAGATCACTTCCATATCATACCATCTGGCGAGCGTTCTCATGATTTCCTCGAGACGCTTTTTCTTGAAACTAAAGACCCCGGATTTCCATGAAATCTCAGCAAAGACATCAACCTCGGAAACCTCAATTGCACCGGTATCCAGATTGAGCCTTGATTGTTCTCCAGGAGCTATCTCAAGAGACCTTTCCCCATTGCGAACGGCGACCTTACCCTCTACAAGGGTCGTAAGCACTTCCGGCTCATCTCCATAGGCCTTGATATTAAATTGAGTTCCCAGTACCTGAATCTCTTGGTCCTTGTGGTATACTTTAAAATCATCGCCGTTGTTCTTTGTACTGGATGTGACTTCAAAGTAGGCCTCCCCATATAGAAGATATACCTCCCTACGTTGTCCCGCCACGAATTCCACGGGATATTTCAGTTTGGATTCGGAGTTGAGCCAGACCTTGGTACTATCGGAAAGTAGCAGGGAAAACTGCCCTCCCCTGGGCACGGAAAGGTAATTGTATTCCATCCGGCTTGCCTTGTCCTGCTTTGGAGCATATACAATCCGATCCTCTTTTGCATTAAGAATCTCAGTGGAGTAGTCAGCACCCTTTCCCAACGCAACTTCCTTGCCATCCCCAAGGGTCAATACCGCTGCGTTGACACCAGGCTGTATCCTATTATTATGAATCACAGGAGCAGGGACCTTCGAATCTTCTGTTGGGAAGATATCGTTTTTGAAAAAGAGTGTCGAACTGATCAGAACAAGGAGCACGGCCGCATATTTCAACAATGCAGATGGGCTGAACCTTTTTCTGGATGGTTCCATTTTATCAAGTAATCTTTCAGCATTCCCAAAGTACTGTTCGGAGTTCAATAAATGGTTGATTTCCACAAACTCACGAAAATAGTCTTGGTGTTCCTTGGACTTCAGCCACGCTATGAGTTCCTCGGACTCTTTTTCGGAAAGTCTATTTTCAACTAATTTTAGCAGTAATTTATCAACCTTCGTTTGATTCATACTTAATAATTATTTAATCTTATGACGTGGGAGAATTCAAATCCCCCCCCTTTGAAGGACAAAAACTTTATGTTTTTGCTCTTGTTATAAAAAAACAACCTCTTTTTGCAGCAGCATACCGACATATTTATATTGAATTCCCTAAAGAAGGGAGACAAAAAGATTTTCGATAAGCTCTATTCTTCGTATTATCAAAAGTTATGTTCCTTTCTTTTAAGCTATTGTCAAGACCGGGACATCATCGAGGATGTGGTCCAAGATGTTTTTTTGAACCTATGGGCCAAACGCCTGGAAATCAATATACAAACTTCCTTGAATGCTTTACTCTATAGGTCGGTATACAATAAGCTCATGGATAAATACAGGCATCTCAGGTTAAAAAATGAAATGCTTTCCTCTTACTACCATACAGCTGTTATGCTAGCTATGGAAAAAGAAGATGATCAACTCAAAAAGCGTGTTCAGCTGTTGCAAAGGTGTATGGAGGAACTCCCTGAGCGATGTGGGGAGGTCTTTGTCAGGGGAAAGGTCCGTGGGCTGAACTACAGGGAAATTTCCGAGGAATTAGGGATTTCGGTAAAGACCGTCGAGGGCCATATCTCAAGGGCCTATCGACTTTTAAAGGAGTGCTTGGACAAGGACTAATGTAGGACCGGAAACGCCGGACATAGTATACCACCTTCGACGGATAACATTGAGCACCCTTCACAACAACATAAAAAACTGATTTTCTAACCACTACACCCACCTATTGGGTGGCTCAAATTGTCCGTTTTTAGGGGTCTCAATAATCCGGCCCATGTACCAGTCCATTGAATACCAAAGACCAAAAGATGTTTATAGAAAAGCAGCTTGATAATTATAATGGTTTTGTAGAAAATCTGTCCTAAAGATCGGGATATCTACAAGTTATCCTAACTTCTTGATGATTTTTTACCCTACTCATCTGACAAATCCAATGTAAGTATTAAACTAATTTGTTAAGATTGTCAGATTAAGTCTTAACTATTACAAACAACGGGGATTTGAACCAACTTAAAAATGACTTATCCCCTCCTACCATTTAGGCTTTCTTCACATCTGGGTAATACAGGTCATTTTCATTCATAGGATTCATTGTTTACATAAAAATCAAGCATAAATACTTGCATTTTGCCTTATTCAAAATATCTCAGTGATTTTAACAGGTCTATTCTCCCTGAGTGATTTGATTGCTGCCAGACCTATTTTCAACGATTGAAGTCCATCATTTCCATCAACTGGTGTTTTGTCATTATTTTCAAGGCTCTTTGCAAAGTCACAGATTTCGTTCTTGTACGCTTCCCTATACCGTTCCAAGAAAAAATGTAAAGGCAAGGCTGCATGTATGCCCTTATCGTTGTACAATTTATGGGAATCCATAAAGTTGTTATTGGACTGGACCATGCCCTTAGATCCAAACACCTCCACCCTTTGATCATATCCGTAGGACGCCTCTCTACTATTATCAATCACGGCCATAGTACCATCGGAATAGGTAAGCGTCACCACTGCAGTATCTATATCACCTGCCCTGCCAATGGCCTCGTCTATAAGAACGGCCCCCTTGGCATATACCTCCTCCACTTCCTTATCGACCACAAAACGGGCGACATCAAAATCGTGAATGGTCATGTCCAAAAAGAGTCCGCCCGATTTTTCAATGTAACTTATGGGCGGGGCCCCGGGATCCCGGCTGGTAATCTTGACCAAGTGGGGCTGACCCACAGCTCCGGTTTTCACCAAATCCTTCACTTTTCTGAACTCTTTGTCGAACCTACGGTTAAAGCCCAACATGAGCTTGACCCCGGCCTTGTTCACAATATCGAGGACCTCCACTACCCTCTCCAATGATAGATCGAGGGGTTTTTCACAAAAGACATGGATACCGGCCTTAGCAGCCATCTCCACATAATCTGCATGGGTGTCGGTTGGTGAGCAGATCACTATAGCGTCTATGGGGGTCATTGTCAACATTTCTTCGAAGGTAGAAGCAATGTACGGTATGTTCTTGTTCCTGGCATATTGTCTGCCCTCTTCCAAGGGATCCATGGCCGCGACCACTTGGACCCCTTCCATTTGGCAAATGTTGCCCAAATGAATCTTGCCTATTCTGCCCAAACCGGCAACGGCGAATTTTGGTTTTTTCATGAATTTGATTTCTATAAACTATAATCCCAATGTTATAATATAATCCCTATTTGACTTGGCGCATGCTTTTGGGTTTCCCATGCCCGGCAAAATATCTTGTTCCACTACAATCCAGTCATCGTATCCGGTTCGGCACAACAAATCCACAATTGCTTTAAAGTCAATATCTCCTTTGCCCAGTTCACAAAAAACTCCTCTTTTGAGCGCATCGAAATAATCCCCTTGGGCCTTTCTGGATCTCTGGGCAGCTTTGGAATCATAATCCTTAAAATGAACGTGCCAAATCCTATCTCTATATTTTTCCAAAGCTTTTATCGGATCCCCACCTCCAAAGGCATAATGGCCCATATCCAAACAGAGTCCCACTAAATCGGGGTCGGTAAGCTCCATTAAGGTATCTATCTCTTGAGGGGTTTCCACATAACCCGCACAATGGTGGTGGAAAACGGTTCTTATGCCAAAAGCATTCTTTACGGCACTTGCTATTTGATTGGCTCCTTTTGCGAAAACCTCCCATTGGGCCTGTGAAAGTCCCATTTCTGGAGTTATCCTTCCGGCATTCTTAGTTCTTTCCACTACCGAGGCATTATCGTCCGCCAATACGATAAAGGCATCTTCATAGCCAGCCTTGTGCATCAGGTTTGCTACACGCATGGCAGATTCCAGGCCCTCCAAGTGTTTTGATGTATCTGCCAGAGCAACGGGAACAAAGGCCCCCAAGAGCTGAAGGTCCCTTTTGGTTATTTCCTTTCTCAAAAGGTTAGGATTGGTCGGCATATAGCCCCAATCCCCAAGTTCAGTGCCCAAATATCCTGTTTCCTTGATTTCATCCAAAACCTGTTCAAACCCTATTTCTTCCGATTTCTCCTCAAGGTCAAACTCCAGTGCGCCCCATGAGCAAGGGGCATTTGCTATTTTGATCATTTGTTATCGTTTAAAATTTACGTGACCAAATGTTCGGCCAACGTTCGATGACCACTTTGGTCTGGGTAAAAAATTCTATGGCGTGTTTTCCTTGTCCGTGCAGATCGCCAAAAAAGCTATCCTTCCAACCACTGAATGGGAACTGGGCCATTGGCGCGGCAACGCCTATGTTGATCCCGATGTTTCCTGCATCAGCTTCGTTCCTGAATTTTCTGGCATTGGCACCACTGGTCGTGAAAAGGCAGGCCATGTTCCCATAATTGCCATTATTGACAAATTGCAAGGCCTCATCAATGTTCTTCATCGATATCAAGCTCATCACAGGTCCAAAAATTTCAGTTTGTATCAACTCTTTGTCCAAAGCCACATTTTCCAAAATGGTGGGGGTTATAAAATTTCCTTTTTCATATCCGGAAATCGTTGCATTTCTACCATCCAACAAAAGTTTGGCCCCTTCGTCCACCCCTTTTTGGATGAGTCCTTCGATCCTTGTCTTGCTTTCTGGGGTAATCACCGGTCCCATATCCACATTGTCCAGACCATAGCCCGTGGTCCTGTTCTTTACTGTTTCATAAATTGAATCCTTGATCTCTCCTTTATCATCGCCCACAGTGATAATGGTTGAAGCGGCCAAACACCTTTGTCCAGCACATCCATATACTGAATCCGCAATGATCTTGGAAGACATTTCAATATCCGCATCGGGCAGAACCACAACAGGGTTTTTAGCTCCGCCCTGCGCTTGAACCCGTTTTCCATTGGCCGTTCCCTTGGAATAAATGTAACGGGCTACCGGGGTACTTCCCACAAAGCTTACTCCTTTTATGATGGGGTTTTCCAATATTGCATCTACGGATTCCTTTCCTCCGTGCACCAAGTTCAACAACCCGTCCGGAATGTTGAGCTGATCAATCAGTTCAAAGACCTTCATCATGGTCATGGGCACTTTTTCCGATGGTTTTACGATAAAGGCATTCCCCGTGGCAATGGCGTAGGGCAAAAACCAAAACACGATCATTCCCGGAAAGTTGAACGGAGTGATGCAGGCCGCTACTCCAAGTGGTTGGCGGATCATCATCTCATCGATACCCGTGGCAATGTCCTCAATGACATCCCCTGCCATGAGCATAGGAGTGCCACAAGCCACTTCCACATTTTCTATGGCCCTCTGGATTTCCCCAAGCGATTCAGCCCTGGTTTTTCCCGATTCGTTGGTAATGACTTCTGCCAACGCTTCCCGATTGTCCTCCAATAAGGTTTTGAGCTGGTACAGTACCTGTGTTCTTTTCATCACGGGTACTTTGCTCCATTCTTTGTATGCTTTATGTGCGGCCTTGGTCGCCCGATCTACATCCTTTGCGGTATCCGTACCGTAAGGGACCTTTGCCAAAACTTCTTGATTGGCCGGATTATGTACCGCTATCGAATCTTTTGATGCGCTTTCGGACCATTTTCCGTCAATGTAATTCTTTAAAATATTCATTTTCTTGTTATTAAGGCTATATTAAAATAATTCTTTTTATTATGAATTGCTTCCGAGCAATATGTAAATCAGTATGGTGACCAAGCAAAGTCCAATGGACATGGCTTTGGTGTATTTCCATGAAACAAGGCTCACCGCACCCACATCCACCATGTCGTATGAGCTTTTTCGCGGATAAAAATGGGAGACCACAAACATGACGGCCACATTCAGGACAAACTCAATACCCCACAAATGCACGAAATGGATCCCGTGTTCCGTATAGATCCACGACATAAAAATGTAGAACAGAAGCCCAAATATCAATGCCGCCTTCGCCCCTGTGGCCGAAATGCGCTTCATGAAAAACCCTGCCAACAAAATGGATGCAATAGGGATAAAATAGATACCGTTGAGCTCTTGGAGCAATTGGTAAAGTCCGTCCGGTGCATTGGCCATCATAGGAGCCGCGAATATGGCTACCACCGCCAAAATTGCCGATGTGGCCTTGCCGACTACCACAAGTTTGCTGTCACTTATATCCTTATTGATATGCTTTTTGACGATGTCTATACTGAACAGTGTGGCCACAGAGTTGAGTACGGAGTTGAACGTGCTCAATACAGCACCCATGATGACGGCCGCAAAGAAACCGATCAGCCATGTTGGCAACACCTTTTTTACCAGTTGTGGATAAACACTGTCCTGGTTGCCGTAATAGGCATCCTGAAAATAATAGTAACAGATTACCCCTGGTAACACGATAATCAATGGAATCAAAATTTTGAACAAACCCGTGAGCAAAAGACCCTTTTGGGCCTCCTTGAGGTTTTTGGCTCCCAATGCTCTTTGGACAATGGTCTGGTTCATACCCCAGAAATACAACTGGTTTATGATCAATCCCGTGAACAGCACTTCAAACGGCAGTACGGAATCGGGTGCCCCAACGACATTGAACTTTTGAGGTGCAAATTCATATACTTCGGTTAGACCGTGCAATACATTGCCATCGCCTATGGCCATCAGGGCGAGGAAGGGAATGAGCAAACCGCCCAACAAAAGACCGAACCCGTTGATGGTATCGGAAAATGCAACCGCTCTCAACCCCCCAAAGATGGCGTAAATAGATCCTATGGCCCCAATGACCACCACGGTAATCCACAAGCCCTGTGTCTTGTCTACCCCCAAAATTTCCGATACGCCAAAAAGGCTCTCTATACCAATGGCACCGGAATACAGTACTATGGGCAACAGAGTGACCACAAAAGAAAAAATCAAGATGACGGCCACTAATGAACGTGTAAAACTGTCAAAACGGTTCTCCAAAAACTGGGGAATCGTGGTGAGTCCCATTTTAAGGTATTTGGGTACAAAAAACACGGCTGCCACGACCAAGGCTATGGAAGATGTCACTTCCCATGCAATAACGATGAACCCGTTGACGTATGAATTCCCGTTCATGCCGATCAAGTGCTCCGAAGATATGTTCGTTAAAAGCATGGAACCGGCAATCACTGTCCCCGTAAGGCTTCTTCCACCCAAAAAGTAACCATCTGATGAACTTAGGTTGGTTTTCCTTAGACTGTACCAGGTAAAGAGTGCAACTCCTCCCGTAAAAAGGACAAACGATGCCAGCATTATGATCAAATCTGAATCCATTGGTTTGGTTGGTTTGGTTGAAAGAGGTTATAGGTAATATTTTTGGGTCTTCTTATTGTTTTGATAGGTTTCAAAGGATTCTTTGACAGCGTCTTTTTCAGACACTTCGGCCACAGCAACATCCCACCAAGCAAAACCTGGCACCCCTTTTTTTCGATCCACTTCAATGTAGATCAAAGTGGTCTTATCAATGGTCTTCGCTTCTTTTAAGGCCTCCTTGAATTCGGCCACGTTGGATGCTTTTATGACATGAGCGCCCATGCTCGCGGCATTCGCCACATAGTCCACGGGCAACAATCCGCCATCAAGCTGATCCGTTTCTTCGTTACGATATCGGTAGTATGTGCCAAAACCTTCGCTCCCCAAAGAAGCAGAAAGAGAGCCTATACTGGAGTAACCATCATTGTTCAACAAGATAATAGTAAGTTTTTGCCGTTCCTGAATGGCAGTGACTATCTCCTGTGACATCATCAAATAACTGCCGTCACCCACCATCACATAGATTTCACTATTAGGTCTAGCCATCTTGGCACCAAGGCCACCCGCAATTTCATAGCCCATGCAAGAGTATCCGTATTCCAAATGGAAACCTTTCGGATTCCTTGTGCGCCATAGTTTATGTAGATCACCGGGCAGGCTTCCTGCTGCACAGAGCACAATGTCCTTGGCCTCCGAAAAATTATTCACGGCACCTATGACCTCGCCTTGAAAAGCGGGTGTTCCGTTTTTTTCCGCATATATTCCGGATACAAAATCATCCCAGTTTTTGTTGAGTTCCAATACTTTTTTCCGGTAGGGTTCCCCCACTTCAAAATCTGAAAGTTGTTGATTCAATTCTTCGAGAATCGCCTTGGCATCTCCCACCAAGGGAAGGGCACCGTGTTTGAAAGAATCGAATTCCGTTACATTGATATTGATGAAACGGACATTTGGGTTTTGAAACCCTGATTTGGATATGGTGGTAAAATCACTGTAACGGGTTCCTATGCCTATGACCACATCGGCTTCCTTGGCCACTTCTATGGCCCCTGGGGTTCCCGTAACACCGACTGCACCCAAATTTTGGGACACATCATAGGGCAACGATCCTTTTCCCGCATAGGTCTCTGCTACCGGAATTCCTGTTCGGGTGACCATTTCTTCCAAAACATCTGTGGCACCGCTATAAATGGTCCCTCCCCCGGCAACAATAAACGGTTTTTTGCTCTTTTTAATGAGTGAGACGGCCCGTGCCAATAAGCTACGATCAGGCAATGTCCTACCTATTGTCCATATTTTTTTCTCGAACATTTCAGATGGAAAGTCATAAGCCTCAGCTTGGACATCCTGCGGAATGCTCAAGGTTACCGCACCTGTCTCCGCAGGAGAGGTCAATACCCGCATGACTTCAGGTAGGGCCGTAATCAGTTGTTCTGGCCGGTTGATTCGATCCCAATATTTTGAGACAGGCTTAAAACAATCGTTTACAGAAATATCTTGCGTAGTATTGGATTCAAGTTGTTGCAGTACGGGAGCCACTTGTCTTGTTGCAAAAATATCCCCAGGGATGAGCAGTACAGGAATCCGATTTATGGTCGCCAAGGCTGCGCCTGTGACCATGTTTGTTGCTCCAGGCCCTATGGAGGTGGTACAGACAAAGGTTTCCAAACGGTTCTTAACTTTGGCATAGGCCACTGCAGAATGGACCATGCCCTGCTCGTTACGGGCCACATAAAACGGAAATTCCGGGTCTTGGTGGAGTGCCTGCCCGATTCCTGCTACATTTCCATGTCCCAGAATCCCAAAACATCCGGCAAAAAACTTGTGCTCCCCGCCATCCCGTTCCACGTATTGGTTCTTAAGGTACGCGATGGTCGCTTGGGCCACTGTCAATCGTATTGTTCTCATTGATCTTTCTCTTTTTGGTTGTACTTAAAAGTGCACCTTTTCACAATCCGTTTCATCTTTCCTTCATTGATATTGCACCTGGCTGTTCCATATTTCAGAAACCGCCTTTATCCTCTATAAATTTCAGGGATTCTTCCAGGGTCGGCATAAAATTGGCACACCCATTTTTGGTCACCACCTGTGCTCCGCTGGCATTGGCCATCCGGCATGCTTTGTACAGGCCCCAGCCTTGAAGCAGACCATATAAAAAGCCGCCTGCAAATGCATCACCCGCTCCCAATACGTTCAAGACCTCTACCGGAAACCCGGGCACATCTTCCCGTGAACCATCTTTTGAATAGATGCTTACCCCTTCCGAGCCCCTTTTTACCAAAAGCGTCTCAATTCCCGAAGAAAGCAACCATGTTATTGATTTTTCAATATCCCCTTTGATCTCGGGTGCCGATATCTGTTGGTGTTTGATGACCACCTGTGATGCCTCGCTCAGAGTAGCCGCAAGAATTTCCTCTTCGGTACCTATCGCAATCTTGACTTTGGGCAAAATGGCTCTTACGGTGATTCCAAAGGCACGGTAGTCATGCCACTGATCTGCCCTGAAATCGAGGTCCAAAACAATGTCAACATCATTTTTCTGAGCTATCTCGGCGGCAAAAAAGGTTGCGCTCCTACTGGGTTCAACGTTCATGGCCGTACCGTTTATGAGCAATATCTTATGATCTTGTATGTTGGCCTTCAGTACATCATCTATATCTACTTGGCTATCGGCCGCATTATCGCGATAATAGACCAAGGGAAACCTGTCGGGAGGTTCGATGCCCAAAATGACCGCACTGCTTCGTGCTCCATTTTTGACTGGAATGCAGTCTGTGTTCACCTTTTCTTTTCTCAAAAAGTTGATGATGAATTCACCAACTTTGTCTTTGCCCACTGCGGTAAGCAAGCTGGGTTGGAGCCCAAGGCGGGCACAGGCCACCGCTATGTTCAACGGAGAGCCTCCCACAAAGGCGTCAAATCCTTTGATATCATTGAATGGGTAACCTATGTTCTGCGAATACAGGTCTATGGAAGATCTTCCGAATGTAATCACATCGTATTTCTTATTGCTCATCTTTTAGTGTTTGTTCATTTGTGCGGTAACCAAGGGCAACCTATTGTCTTTTGTTTTCCATGAACCATAGATCCACTCATGATCGGGATCTGTGGTATTGGCCAAGCACTGGTCGGTGCCGGCCAAAAAATTGAGGTAGTAACAATGGAAACCATGCTCCGCCACTACTGGGTGAAATCCCTTTGGAATCATAACCACATCATTGTGGCGTGGCCTTACTATTTCGTCCAAAGAACGGTCTGCCGTATATACTTGTTGAATGGCATAAGCCTCTGGTTTTTGGAATTTGTAGAAATAGGTTTCCTCTTGAACGGGCTCCAATACATTTCCTTCTGCATCCAAAATCCGTTCATCATGCTTGTGTGCGGGGAAGGAACTCCAGTTGCCCGATGGGGTGTAAACTTCACGCACCACGATCTTACTGCATGCAAAACCGGGTGGTACCAAGTCGTTGAACTGTCTTGTTGCGTTGTCCCCTCCAAAAATGACCGTAGGCGTTTCTTCGGGCGTGATAAACTTTGCTGGATATTCCCCATCAGATTTGCACCATCCGTAGGCAATATCCAAAGTATCGCTCGTTGCGGTCAGTTCAAACCTACTGTTCCTTGGAATGTAGAGAGTGTGTGCAACTCCGCTGAACACATCTTTCCGCCCATTCTTCGTTTCCCATGTTCCCTTATCGCTCTTCACTCTAAAGTTTCCGCTCAGGAGCACAATGACCATTTCATTGTCTGCTGTACTGTGTTCCCAGTTCTCTCCCCTTCTCATTTCCCTGGCCCCAAAACTCAGATAGTTCCAATTTGCGGTCTCTGGAGTTATGCTATGGTATGTTCCTGGTGTTTTAAGGGGTTTGACCAATAAATGGGATTCTTTTCTCATCTGCTCATTACTATTTTGTTGTTTGTCCTTATTCTTTCTGCCTTGCCAGTGGCTCCCAAAAGTTCAAATTTTTGCAACATGAACTTTTCGTATTCTTGCATGTATTCCTTTCCGGGCAATATCGGGTCGAACAAGTCTGGAGTCTGTTTAAAAAACTCCCGATGCACCCTGGCCCAAAGCAATCTGGTGTCGGTCGCAATATTGATCTTGCAAACACCGTACTTTATGGATTCTACTACCTCTTCCGGAGGAACACCCGCTGCTCCCTCGGTCAACTTTCCACCTGCTTGGTTGATCCGTTCTATTTCCTCTACATTGACGGCAGAGCCCCCGTGCAGTACAATGGGGAAACCGTTCAACCGATCCTGTATTTCTTTTAGTATATGGAATTGGATTCCCTGGCCTCCCGAAAATTTATAGGCCCCATGGCTGGTCCCGACCGCTACGGCAAGACTATCACATTTTGTGGCATTGACAAACACCGCCACTTCGGATGGTTGGGTGTAGCAGGAATGTTCCTCTGCAATGTCGATATCGTCTTCCACACCTGCGAGCACACCCAATTCTGCCTCCACGACCATATTGGCTTGGTGGGCCTTTTCCACCACGGTACGTGTCCTCACCACATTGGTCTCAAAATCATCGTGGGAAGCATCGATCATCACAGATTGGTACTTTTTCGAGTTTATGGCGTCAAAGGCATGCTCTTCATTGCCATGGTCCAAATGAACGGCATATACCGCCTTGGGATAGATCTTTGCCGCGGCATCGATCATGGCGGACAACATTTTGGCATGGGCGTAGTTCCTTGCCACAGGGGTCAACTGCACTATAAAAGGAGCGTTGGCCCGCTGTGCGGCACTAAATAGTCCGTGCACCTGTTCCATTGTAAAAACATTTACGGCCGCAATGGCATATTTGCCGTAGCAGTCATTAAAAAATATCTTGGGAGAAACAACCATGTCCTTTTATTTTTTTAGTGGTCAGACAAAAGCCTTAAACCGAGGTTAAAAGAACAAAAAAAACGCTATGTCCGAAAGCATTGGGGCGAAAACTCCATGCAAAGGTTTGCATGAAAACCACATCAAAATCAATCGGAAATACCGACCGAATCTTCTCTGGAGGATGCCCTTACAACCAGTTCCGGCTTAAATACTTCCATTCTGAATTCTTCCTTGGAATTTTTGTTTTTTATGCGTTGCAACAATATCCTGGCAGACAACATGCCCAAACTGTACACCGGTTGCCAAACGGTGGACAATGCAGGGGAAAAGTATAAGGAATGGGGCTCATCATCAAAACCGACGATTGAAATGTCACCAGGAATAGCCAGTCCCATTTTTTTGGCCACGTGCATGGCCGAAGCGGCTATATTATCGTTTATGGCAAATATGGCATCGGGGGCATCTTCGAGTTCCAGTAATTTCTTGGTGGGTTTGATACCATCTTTATGGGAAAACCCCTTAACGTGTTGGATGTAGTCTTTTCGCAAGGGCATCTTGTTCTTCTCCAGAGCATCAAGATAGCCTTGGAGCCTATGCTTTGTGGTGCTCAGGTTCAAAGGGCCACCCAAATGGGCTATTCTTTTGCAACCGGAACGTATAAGGTATTCCACCGCTTGTAATGCCCCGGAATAATCGTCCACCAAAACCTTGTCGCTTTCCAATCCTGGGCAGTCCCGATCAAAAACCACCACGGGCACATCGTTCTTCTGCAAATTTCTGAAATGGTCAAAACTCTTGGTTCCCGATGATGGGGAGACCAAAATACCATCCACTCGCATCTTGGACAACTTCTTCACCAAGGTGACCTCTTCTTCATAGGATTCATTGGAAATACATATCATGATATTGTATTCCGTTGGTCCTACCACATCCTGAATGCCCGTAATAATGGCGGAAAAAAAGTGACTGGTCATTTCCGGGACTATGACCCCTATGGTATTGGATTTTTTTTGAAGGAGTCCCAAGGCCATGGGATTGGGTTGGTAATCCAGTTCCTCGGCCAGTTCCTTAACAGCTTTCTTGGTATCGTCCCCGATAGCGGGATGATCGTTAAGAGCCCTTGAAACTGTGGAAGGAGCAATATTGAGCTTGGCTGCAATATCTTTTAAGGTTACACGTCCCTTCTTCATAGTTCATTCGTAGATCATTTCTTCATGTGGCACTGTGCAGTGTCCCAAAACAAAAAGGCAGCTGCCATAACATACACCGGCCAGGGTGTCAAATCAGCAAACAAAATACAATAAATTTCTCAGAATGAATCCCATATTATCCAGAAAGAATCGCTTATTGTTGTCTTTGGGAAACCTTGGTACTATATTTCAAACATTGGATATTTCTTTCTGCAGACCTTAACTCTTTGTTTTGGGGATTCAGACCCCATCGCCTGTATTTTTCCGATCTTTTTTGGTTCCCCTTTGGAGCTAAATGGCCTGAAGCCATTCCAATAATAATTGCCTCCATGTGGCCAACCGGCCATGTTGGAAACCCATGGCAAATCCGTGTCCCCCATGAGGATAGAGGTGCATCTCCACCTTTACGTTCTTTTCTTTGAGTGCCCCGTACAATTGGAGGCTGTTTTCCACAGGGACGACCAGATCGTCCCCGCTGTGCAATATAAATGTGGAAGGGGTATCCGGTCTGACCTGTAGTTCATTGGAATATAGGTCCACCAATTCGTTGGATGGATCATCCCCCAATAGATTGTTCCTTGACCCCTTGTGGGTATTGTCCAGTTTCATGGTGACCACTGGATAGATCAGCACCATGAAATCAGGTCGGTTGTTCCCTTCAAAATGGGTGCCCAGCGTAGAGGCCAAATGCCCTCCGGCTGAAAACCCCATGACCCCAACTTTATTGGGATCGATGCCCCAACTTTCCGCATTGGAACGGAGCACTTCGATTCCCCGCTTGGCATCCATCAACGGGGACAGGTGCGGTATTTCATTGGAACTGTCCTCCGGCAATCGGTATTTTAGTACGGCCGCTGCTATGCCATGTCCGTTCAGCCATTTGGCAATGTCCGTTCCTTCCTTGTCATAGGCGAGAGCACCGTATCCACCCCCAGGGCATATCATTACCATGGCACCTGTATTGATCACAGCAGAGGGCAAATATACCTCCAGGGCAGGGTCGATGACCTTGGAGATTACCCGCGCAGCAGGTTTTTTCATCTGTTCCTGAAGCGTGGACACTTTGGCATTGGGCACTTTTCCTTCCCAAAGTGGAAGGATATGGTTCTGTGCATGGCCAAGGCAGCCATACATTAAAAGGATCACATATAGAAAATGTCTCATGGTCTATTTCATTGTTATAAAGGAATGGAATGGGTGGCATCAAGCGGTAACGACTCAATCACAGCCCACTACCTTTTCCAGTTCGTTCTTTACCTCCTGCTCCTCTGCATATTCGACATATAGCCCTTCATAGGGTCTGTCCGACACTGCGAACATGACATCCGTGCAGCGGATATTGTCGTACTGCCCGTCCCCGTCGGAACTTTGCATGTGGAAGATGCGGCTGATATAGCTGTCATCCCTTGCATCGATATAGGCCCCGATATCATTACCATAATTATTGGGCTTTCTCCAGTCCGGGGACACCAGTTTATTGTTTTCCCTATAGCGTTTGAGTTGGAGGAAGTTTTCCTGGAGCACCCCATTGGCCGTCCCAAAGGGCTGGAAGTTATTGGTGTGCTCACTTTTGGTGATATTGTTATTGGGTTGGATATAAAGGATCACTTTACCCAACAACCCACCTTCCTTGGAACCATTTTCGTCCATAAAATATAGTGTCTCGCCGTCCACTATCCTGTCCTGGCTCACAATGGTCTCATTATGGAACCCACTGGAACTGTGGAACCTAAGCTTATCGCCAAATTTGTCTTGCATCAGCTGGATGATATTCTGCCATTTGGCGTCCGCTAACCACTGCTCGTATTCCTTTAGCTCAGTCATAATAAAAAGGGGTTCATGGTCTGGATTGGCATTGCTCCACTGTGCGATGTACTCGATCCAATCCCCAAGCAAAATGGAAGACGGATTGTCCACTGTAAGATCTACTTCATCTCCCGGGGCATCGTGTCCCAAGACCAGATTACCAATGTTTATGGAGGATAATTGAACGGAACTTCCCTTTCGCAAGAACATATCATAGCCCTTTTCGGCGGGCGAGAGCGATGCATCGGCACCTATGAGCGGATCCGTTTCGTTGTTGTACTCATAGACCAAGATCGGTGTCCCGTTATCCATTACCAATTGTGACCCGACCACATTGCCATTGGCAGCATAGGAATTGACATATAGTTTTCCATTGGATAGGACTGCCTGAACGGTACCCGTGAGAAGATCGGAGGTGGCCATTTCGGAATTGCCCAACGACCAAGATGTCCCATTGACGGCTATGGCATCCACTTTGTAATTGGTAACTGTGTTCATATTGTGGCGGAAAATATAGAGTTTGTTGTCCTGTTCAAACGGGTAGAGGGATTCTTCCGAAGGAACGGATTCCAATTCATAAAGCGCCGTGCCCAGTGTGATGCCCCCACCATCAAAAACCATCTCAATGATCTTATAGGTGCCCGCATCTTCTGAATGCAGTGCGATAAATGCCCTTTCATCAAAAACAAAGGTGGAAATTTGCGCATTGACGACTCCTGTACTCGCTGTTCCAATGGTGTTCAGAACTGTTCCGTTGAAACCATGGACGGTCAAGGTCCCATCAGTCGGAACATAATCGAGTACATATTGCTCCGATTGATGAGCCAGTATGTTGAACTTCCTGTTCTCTTCCGACCAGGGATTTCCAGTATTGTCATAGACCAATTCCTGTTCTCCATCGGTCAACATGTGAATTTTCAAGGTCCCCGCTGTTTCTGAATAGGAAAGCAGATAGGGTTCTCCGTTGTGGTTGAAGGTGGACAAATTGTCCGCTTCATCTGGCCAAGTGGTCTGTAGCTCTATTTCTGTGTGGAAGCTGAAAAGGTCAAATTCAAAAAACCTAAGCCCTCTTTCCAACTGGGTGGCTATGCCTTCACGTTTCATCCCGCCCTGATTCCCTGAATATGAATTGTGCGTCCCCCTGAAGAAGAACTGCCTGTAGATGGCCGTTGTCGAATCTTGGGCCACAGGTTCTGGGTTGGGACCCTCACCTCCCTGTGTTGGCGGGGGCGGGCTTGTTGTGGGCTCTTCACTGTCCGATGAACAGCCATGGGCCAGAAATACACTGAACAGTAAAATGCTTAAAATCGATATTCTTGTCATGTCACTAATATAAAGCATTGGAAGGGACCCCTAAATCGGAGCCCCTTCCTGCAATGAGAAAAAACATTCTTAATTATCCCTGTTACAGAATTCATTGTTGTCCGTTCTATCGGCAACAAAATTGGGTTTATGGGCCTCTTCCCATTGTGGTGCATCGGTGTCAAAGTCGTAATTGCACATTACGTTGCTCACGTCCCACCCTGATAGGTCTTGGTTGAATGCCTTGTTTTCTTTGAACAGATTCTGCATATTGACCACATTGCTCACGTCCCACCCGGAAATATCCTGGTTAAAGGCGCAATTTTCACCACCGAACATGGTTTCCATGTTGTCCATACTGCTCAAGTCCCAATTATTGATCGAGGGATTGTTAAATCCGCTGTCCTTGAACATGTCCCACATGCTCACCACCTTGCTCATATCCCATGCACTAAGGTCGCCGTTGTAATCGGATTCCCTGAACATTTCACGCATGGTGACCACATTGCCCAATTTGTCGCCCCAACCGGAAAGGTCCTGATCAAAGGCATCGTTCTGCCTAAAGGTGGACTGGAAACTGGTCACATTGGAAATATCCCAATCACCGATGGGCTGGTTGAAAGGACAGTTCCTGAACATGTTCTTCATGGTCGTGGCACTACTGACATCCCATCCGGATATGTCTTGATCAAAAGCGGTATCCCTAAACATGGTCTCAAAAGTGGTCACATTGCTTACGTCCCATTGATCTAAAGGCTGGTTGAAATTATTGGCCTTATAGAACATGTCCCACATGCTTGTGACACCGCTCACGTCCCAGTGGTTGATATTACTGTTAAAGGATGTGGCTTCCCGGAACATTTCCCTGAAATTGGTGGTTTCACTTAGGTCAGGGGCATCTTCTGCTGTTATCTGCAGATTGGTGCACTTTCTAAAATAACCGCCGTCATTGCCCAATTTAACCTGTCCCCAGTTGGTGATGTCGATGATGTTTGCCGCACTCTCGTTGGTCATATCAAAGTTGAACCCATTGATTTCTCCCCAAACGGTGACCGTATAGTCACCGGCCTCTGCGTAGGTGTGCGTGGCAGATTCAAGGTCGTAGGTGGCGACTATACTTTCCTGCCCATCACCCCAGAATACTTTGAAGTTGTAGGTTCCAGTCTCTATAAGTGGAAGGGTTATACTTCCGTTGGCATCCACCCTCCAAACAGACACAAATTCATCATCGGACTCAAACGGTGCCAATACTTTTAGATTGATGGTGTATTCCTCTTCCAGTCCAAATCCGGATACCAAAAGTGTGGAAGTTCCAGTAGAAAAACTTTCCCCGGATGCGGGCGAGGTTGTGATTCCATCCTGTAAATGGATGGTAAGTACCATGTCACTGGCATCACAATTTTCCGGAAGGGAAGCTGTAATGCTTCTGGAATAATTGGTGACAGAAACCTCAATATCTTCCTCAATACAAGGGTTTTTGGAGGCTTCTATGATTATGGAATCGATATAGACGTCCCTGTCGTCAAGGGAAAAGTCTGTACTGTCCACATCACAGGAACTGAGTGCAGCTCCGATAAATGCGATCAATAGGAAAAATTTATAAAATCGTTTCATTGTTTGTGTTTTTTTTGATTAATAGCCGGGGTTCTGTTCCATATCCGTAATGTCAACTTCAGCCTGTGGAATAGGAGCCAACAATCTTATGGGGTCAACAGTGATACCTCTTCCCTCCGTTTGGAAGAAACTGTTCATGGTCTGTATGGCTTTGCCCGTTCTCAGTAGGTCGTACCAGCGGTGGCCTTCACCTGCCAATTCCAACCTTCTTTCGAAGGCAATGGCATTGCGCATGCTTTCTTGGTCACTAGCAGTGGTGTTGTCCAGACCTGCCCTGTTCCTTACCCTATTGAGATAAATCTCCGCAGTAGAGGTCTTGTTGTTCTCATTGAGGCATTCCGCATATAATAGCAACACATCCGCATACCTGACCACAAAGTGGTTGTCCCCGGCATCTTCCCTGTTGCTATTGGGTGATGGCGTCCATTTGTTGATATAATACACATTGTTGGATTCGTTGATCAAGTTTCGGCGAAGGTCTCCTGCCTCGTATAAATTGTACAGGGAACTTTCCATGGCCATGGCCCCCATGCCCCCTTGGTCATCGGGTTGGGTAAATATGTAATAGAACCGGCTTCCTTCACTCATTCCATCAAGATTGGAGGTGTACTGAACACTGAAAACATCTTCATCGTTGCCTTCATTTTCCACACCGAAAAGGCCATCAATCGGAGCAAGGTCATATTTTTCGGAACCCACGATGATTTCCAATTGTGCCTCTGCCTTGCCAAAGTCCCCCAATCTCATGTAATGCTTAGCAAGAATGGCACGTGCTGCATATTCATCTGCCCTGCCCACGCTATTGGTTTTTGGCAGGAGTGCTATGGCATCCAACAGGTCTGTCTCAATCTGTGTGTAGATTTCCGCCACTGGTGTCCTGGTATCATCAAATGCATAGGTGGGGTCGTTCACCTCCAACACCAAGGGAACGTCCCCATAGATTGTTGTGAGTTGCTCATATAAAAACCCTCTGATGAATTTCATTTCACCGATCCTTATATTTTTCAAGGACTCACTATCATATACCACATTGTCGATCACATCCAATACAGTATTTGCATAGAGGATGCCTTCGTAGGCGTTCTCCCATATACTGCCCACAAAACCTGTGGTGCTGATCCATGAAAAATCTTCCAAAGGCCTCGCCCCTCCATTGGAGTTTGGAGCTTGGATATAAGCATTGTCAGAAGGGATCTCTCCCCACAGAATCATATAATAATCATATAGTGCCTGTAACTCGTTATATGTAGCGGTCACTGTTGATTCAACATTGTCCTGTGTGGTGTAATAGTTGTCGGCCAAGATGCCAGTTTCTGGAAATTGCTCCAGTTCGTCTTCACATGCAAAGCATGAAAGCATTGCCAAAGTGTAAATATATATTCGTTTCATAACCATGATTCTTTTTTATTGGAATGTTAGATTGATGCCCGCAGAAATGAGTCTGGGAACTGACGTTGTGCCAAAAATATGTCCTCTGTTCAGTGGGTTGCCCGTGTTACCTCCATCAGGGTTCATCCCCCTAAACTTGGTCCAAGTGTGCAGGTTATTGGCAGAGACATATACGCGCAGGCGCTTTAGGTGCAACTGTTGCAACACATCGGAAGGGATGTTATACCCCAACTGTACGCTTCTCAATCTCAGGTAATCCGCATCAAGTACGTTGTAATTGGTAGGGTTTCTACTGGCAGCCCTTGTAGCTGTATTGCCATAGGCATCGGGTGGGGCCAAAAAACCATCCGGATTATGGACAGGGTCCCAATAATTGTTGAAATAGTGGTAGTTGGTATTGGTAAATGCCTCCCCATACTCCAAATATCTGGAAGTCATCTCATCAAAGGCCATTCTTCCAACGGTTCCGTTGAAGTTCATGCTCATGTCAAAGCCTTTATAGGCGAGGTTTATTCCAAAACCATAGGTTACTTCGGGGTTGTAGTCGCCCAAAAGCACCCTATCATCGGCATCGATAATATCGTTTCCATCTGTGTCTTGGAATATATAGTCACCCACTTCTGCAGATAGTGTAGTATTCTTTCTATTGTTATATTCGGCTACTTCTTCCTCGGATCTCAAAATCCCGGTGATCTTATAGCCATAAAGGTTCGCCAAGGACTCCCCTACCCGGGTAATGAACCTTTGATTACCTCCTTCGAACAACTCTTCAGCCCCTCCAAGGGAAAGAATCTCATTGTTGTTGGTCGCCAAATTGGCATCAAAGCCAAAGCTTAGATCCCCCAAGTTGAAATTAGATCCACTGAGTTGGAATTCCCAGCCCTTGTTTCTCATTTCCCCAATGTTCTGAAGGGAATTGTTGAAACCAGTGTGTTTGGGTACCGGCCTGTCCAACAAAAGATCGGTAATGTCCGCTACGTAGTAATCGACCCCTAGCCTGATCTTGTTGAAAAAACTCAAATCCATACCGAAGTTGTTGGAGGTATTGGTCTCCCAAGTAAGGGCATAGGATGGGGCACTGGACGGGGCGGCACCGGGATGGAGCGTACCATCATAGGGATAGTCCCTTCCTGTGCTAATAGAGGCATACTGTGCATAGTTGCCAATCTGATTATTACCTGTTTGCCCCCAGCTATATCTAAATTTTGCAAACGTGAGTATATCATTCTCCGGAAAAAAGGACTCATTACTCAATACCCAACCAGCAGAGAACGAACCAAAGGTTCCATACCTGTTGTCCCTTCCAAACCTGGAGGAACCATCGGTACGTATGGATCCCGAAAGGAAATAGGTGTCCTTGTAATCATACATGACCCTACCAAAATAGGACAGTTGTGTCCATCGGCTTCGTGATGCCCCAGCCGTCTGTACAGTGGAGCCATCTATGTTTTCAATGATATCGTTTGGGAAATCGAACCCGTCAACGGACAGTCCAGATGAGGAGCTTTTCTGAAAACTCTGTCCCGCCAAGGCATTGAAGGAATGCTGGCCTATATCCAAGGTATAGTTGGCGGTGTTCTCAATGAGCACATCCCCTTGATCGCTCCTACTTTCCGACCCCTGCTGAGGATTCCTTTCACTGATCAATTCACGGTATGCACCGGTGAGCATTGGCGCATATTGGTCGGTAAACTTGTAGTCCAACAGATAACCCAATGAAGTCTTTAGTTCCAAATTGTCTATAGGCTCATAGGAAAGATAGGCATTTCCAAAAGTCCTGAACTCTCTTCTATCATACTTGGACAATTCTGCCATGGCCACAGGGTTTTCTTGTTGATTGGCATTATAAGGTCTGTTTGCACGAATCTGTGCCTCAATATTGTACCCGGTTGGGTGCGAATCGTCATAAGCAGAGAAAAATGGGTACATATATACCATGGCTCTACCTGCTGGATCTATAGGGAACCTATATTGGTTACTTCCATTGGTAAGTCCTCTTTCAGAATAGTAACCGTTCATGTTTGCCCCGAACTTCAAGCGTTCACTCAATTTGGTGTTGAACTTGATGTTAGTGGTATAACGTTTTTGGTCTGCAGTGATCACTATACCTTCCTCATCGGTGTACCCCAATGATACTGAATAGTCGGTGGCATCGTTCGAACCCGATACATTTATATGGTGGTTCTGTACTATCCCTGCCCTGTACACAGCGTCTTCCCAGTTAAAATCCATTAGGCCCGGTTCGTTGTTCAGGTACGGAAGGGTATAGTCCAATAAAAGTTCCCGCACGTTTGCTCCATTAGCAATACGCTGTGCCTCTGTATCATTAACACTGACATTGCTATGGTTTTTCAGATATGCGTTGTTTCGTCCGTCCCTAAAGAAAATGGCCGCATCATAAGCGTTCAAAAGGTCGTAAGTCCCGGTACGTTCTTGTATCCCTGCCACGGAATTGATCTGAACTGTCGTTTTTTTGCTCCGCCCCCCTTTCGTGGTAATCATGATAAGCCCGTTGGCCGCCCGAGATCCATAAATGGCCGAGGAAGCCGCGTCTTTTATCACATCAATGGATGCAATGTCATTGGGATTGATGACATTGAGGGAGCTTCCCTCTGCCAACGGAAAGCCATCGACCACCACAAGTGGGTTTGCGCTTCTGGTGATGGAGCCCGCACCCCGTATGGTTATAGTATTACCGTCCCCAGGGTTTCTTGCGTTGGTCAAAATGTCAACCCCTGGTAGTTTTCCCACTATGGCCTGGTCGAAGTTGGCGTTGGAATACTCCTGGATACTTTCTGCATCTATACTTACCACTGAGCCAGTGATTTTTTCCTTGGAGCTTGTCCCGTAACCAATGACCACCACATCATCGAGAACATTGCTGGCCTCTTTTAAAACAAAATCCAGGGTGAATACTGATGGGCCAACAGTCTTTTCCATTGTTTCAAAACCCATATAAGAAGCCACCAAAACAGGTGTATCGGAACTGGTTTCAATGGAATATTCCCCATTAAAGTCGGAAATAGCCCCATTGTTGGTTCCCTTCTCCACAACACTGGCCCCTGGAAGGGGGTACCCATCACTATCGATAACAGTACCATTTATTTTCTTTTGGGCCCACGAAACCGTTGTAAGGCCAATTAGAAAAATTGTTACCAAAAATTTAAATTTCTTCATATTAGGTTGATTATAATTGTTAATTCGGCAACCAAATAACAATAAAAAAACGATTTCGGTAATACGCCTACATCAAAACTTTATGCAAAGGTTTGCATTGGTTAACCTTTAATTTGCAAGCATTTAACCGCTTGTTTATACCCTATTTGAAAACATTTTATAAAGGGTGACAACAGTCTCTGCAAGGAGTGTGAAGGTGCCCCCTTCCAACTCTTTGATCCTTAGGGGTTGTAACACCTTTTTTTGTGCAAACCTTTGCACAATATTTTTTTAAAGAATGTATTATTTGTCGTTGTTTTGAATTGTCCAATTTTCCCAACTGGGTCTGTGGATGAATCTATCCTTTATAAATGATTTCTATGCACCTTACATTACACAAGTACAAGATTTCCTTGCTCCATTTGGTCGTTCTCCTTGGTGTTTTCCAATTCCAGTCCAACGTCCATGGCCAGAGCATCCATTCACACAATGATTATGAACAGGCTGTTCCTTTTTGGGATGCCTTTTCTGGTGGTCTCCAATCTTTTGAAGTGGATGTATTTCTAAAAAACGGAGTACTATACGCCACTCATGAGGAATCCGAAATAATCGAGGACAGGAACATTGAAAATCTTTATCTCCAACCCATTCAAAAGGCATTGGCTCTGAAACTGGGGGAGCAAAAGGCCATCCAAGTGCTCATCGACATCAAATCCGAAGCGGAACCGACTCTCCAAAAATTGGTCGCCGTGCTGGAACAATACCCGGATATCAAAGGGAACAACAATATCACCTTGGTCATATCGGGAAATCGCCCTCCCATTGACACCTACATCAACTATCCCCAATACATCAAGTTTGATTATCAAAGCTTGGAAAACATCGACAATGAAAAAGTTTGGGACAAAGTGGCTTTGATCAGTCTCAACTTCAAGAAGATTTCTCCTTGGAACGGGTTGGGAAGACTTACCTCTGATGACCTTAACAAGGTAAAGGCCACCATTCATAAAGCGCATAGCTATGGAAAACCTTTTAGGTTTTGGGCCACTCCCGACACCAAAACGGCTTGGCGGGCACTTGCTGATCTTGGAGTGGATTTCATCAACACGGATATGCCCTTCGTTTGCATGGATTTTGTCAATTCCCTGGAAAAAAGGAGATACGGGAACAAGGTTTTCTCAGAAGTATATACTCCTCATTATACTGTAGATCAAAAGAAAAAACCGGTGAAAAACATCATTCTGCTCATTGGTGATGGAAATGGGTTGAGCCATATCTCTTCGGCAGCCTTGGCCAATGGGGGGGCATTGACCCTAACACAGCTCAAGAGCATTGGTTTCCTTAAAACAGCTTCAGCCGACGATTTCACTACCGATTCTGCTGCCGCTGGCACAGCCTTGGCAACAGGGAATAAAACCTACAACAGAGCTATTGGATTGGATACCTTGCGAATGCCCCTTGCCAACATTCCCGAAGTACTTGCGAATTCGGGTTTTGTGTCTGGTTGTATTACCACCGATAAGTTGACCGGGGCCACGCCAGCTTCCTTTTATTCCCATCAGGAAGACCGGTCACAAGTAACCTCCATTGCAGCAGATTTGTCCAAAAGTGAGCTTTCTCTATTTGTAGGGGGAGGCAAAACCGATTTTGAAAACAGGGAAAACCTAGTGGGCTTCACTCTGGTGGATCATATTGATGATATTGGTGACTCTGGCCATGAGAAGATCGGTCACTTTTTTTCCAATGGCGATGTGCCAAGTGTTCTGGAAGGAAGGGGGGATGCATTGGCCAGGGCGACCAAAGGCAGCATCGATTTCCTAAAGGCAAAGAACAAACCTTTTTTCCTGATGGTGGAAGGTGCCAAAATAGACAAGTATGCACATAAAAAAAACGTGGCGGGCATTGTCAGTGAGGGGGTAGATTTTGACAGGGCCATAACGGAGGCCATAAAATTTGCCGATGTTTCGAAAAATACACTTGTCATTATTACCGCCGACCATGAAACCTCTGGTTTTGCCATTCCACAGGGTAATCTCAAAAGCAGGACCATTGAAGGGGATTTCACCACTTTTGACCACACTGCGGCCATGGTGCCCATTTTTGCCTATGGCCCACACTCCCATGAGTTTCAGGGTGTGTATGAAAACAGTGAAGTTTTCGATAAAATAATGAACATCTTGAGCATTTACCTTGAATGAATTTTTAACGATTAGTTTAGTTAGCTTTTAGATGCTGATGTTGAGAGAGCTTGGGAACAAAACCGTTCCCAAGTTTTTTCCAAGTATAACCTGTCACCACGAGCTAATAGATTAGGTTAGACTCGTCACTTTTCCATGGCCTTTACTACTCCTTTCTACTACCCTCCACTTTGGTATTCGCTATCTAGGAGTAAAACATTCTGCTTTATTCAACAAATCTTGTTCCATAAAGTTGTCAATGACAACACACTATCGGGCCTGGTCCCAGTAAGTTCCCATTTCTTTCTACATATTGAGCGTAATTTTATCTTATGAAAATTCTATTGATTGAGGACGAACCACAAATGGTCAATACTATTAAAGATTCCTTGGAAAAAGAGGGTTATTTAGTTGAATTTGCAATGGATTTCCATAGTGCCATTGGAAAAGTTTTTGTTTACGAGTATGATTGCATCCTATTGGACATTATGTTACCCAATGGAAGCGGGTTGGATATTCTCAAAAAATTGAAAAAAGAGAATAAAAGTGAAAATGTTATCATCATCTCGGCCAGAGATTCATTGTATGACAAACTCGAAGGATTGGAGCTTGGTGCCGACGATTACCTTACCAAACCATTCTATTTGGCCGAACTCAACGCTCGTGTAAAAGCAGTGCTGCGAAGAAAAGAACTAAATGGAAAGAACTTCATTGAGATGGCCAATGTTGTGCTAGAAATGAATAAACACCAACTATTGGTGAATGGAAACAATATCCCTCTGAACCGTAAAGAATTTGGTGTTCTCAATTATTTTTTGCTGAACAAAAACCGTTTGGTCAGCAAGGAAGCACTGGCAGAGTATGTCTGGGGAGATCATTCTGACAATTCGGATAACTTTGATTTCGTGTATTACCAAATAAAAAATCTTCGAAAAAAGTTGAACGATTCCGGGGCGGGCATCCGATTAGAGTCAATCTACGGTGTTGGATACAAACTTATCGAAGTATGAAGCTCCAAAACCAATCCTTAAAATATCTTTCAATCTCCATTCTGGGCATTGTCATTCTTTGGGGCATCATTTTCTACATAAATACGCTTAATGAAATCAAAGGCAGTATTGATGAAGGTCTTGAGAATTACAAACGGTTAATCATTCAAAATGCTAAAAAAGACTCCAGCATTTTGGACAAAAGTTATTTTGATGAGAGTTTTTTTTCCATTGAAAGGATAACAGCACCAAAAGCACTTGCCCAGAAGGACCAGTACATTGATACCGAAATCTATATGCAGGATGCCGATGATGAGGAGCCCGAACCCGAGCCAGTGCGCATGTTCATAACCACATTTGAAATCAATGGAAAATACTATCAACTGAAAGTGGCCAATTCCATGGTAGAGGAAGACGACCTAATCAATGAATTGATGAAAGGGGTCATTTTGCTCTATGCCATATTGATCATATCCATAATAGCCATTAATTTAATTGTCCTAAAAAAACTATGGCAACCTTTTTACAAACTTTTGGACCAATTAAAAGGTTTCCGTCTTGGCAATCATCAAGCGTTGCCCGAAGTTAATACAGAGACCAAGGAGTTTGCCGATTTAAAAAAAGTAATGGACAATTTGTTGCAGCATGCTATCAAGACCTATGAGCAACAAAATCAATTTATTGGAAATGCTTCACATGAACTGCAGACTCCATTAGCCATAGTTTCTAATAACCTGGAATTGGTACTGGAAAACAAGACCTTGGAGAGTTCTGATGCCAAGAAGATAACTGAAACCTATCAAATAGTACAACGTTTGATCCGTCTCAACAGGTCTCTACTACTATTGGCCAAGATCGAGAACAATCAGTTTATGGGCAGCCACAATGTTTCCATCAATACGATTGTTACACAAACTATAGATGACTTGAAAGAAGTTATAGAATTCAAAAATATTAAAATAACCATTAAGGATACTACTGAACTTTCCGTTATGATGGACAAATCGCTTGCAAATATTTTGATTTCCAATTTGATCAGAAATGCTGTTCTACATAATGTAAAAAACGGAAAAATCGATATTGCCATAATGGATAGAACATTGAAAATATCGAACACCAGTATGAGTCAAAAATTGAACGATCCAAACATTTTCAGGCGTTTCTATAAAGGCACGGGAAAAACCAACAGCACTGGGCTCGGATTATCAATGGTAAAAGCTGTCACGGAACTGTACGGGTTTTCAATTTTCTACACCCACAAAAATAATCTTCATTGTTTCGAACTGACTTTCAAATAGTTTTCGATTCCCAAATCTTTCCAGATTTGGGTTTTTCCTTTGTAGTGTAACCCTAAAAATATATTACTAATGATAAAGCAATTCGTACTCATTGTGGCGACATGCTCATTTAATTTTTCCAACGCACAGGACATTCCGCAAAACCAAGTTCCATCTCTAATCGTGAACCTGTTCAGCGCAGAATTCCAAAAAGCGACGGACATTGAATGGGAAATGGATGGCACTCTCTATACTGTTGATTTTGAAACAGCTTGGTACCTGAACCACACGGTATGGTATAACGAAGAGGGAAATATTGTGAAGCATATGGAGGATATTCAAGTAAGTAAATTGCCCAAAGCCGTTAAACAAAAGATCAAATCGGGATTTAGCAGCTATATCATTGATGATATTGAACGTATCACGGAAAATGAAAAAATAGTGTACGGCTTTGAACTTAACTCCATGATACACCAAGACTGGGATGTGGTTGTGGACAGCAAGGGAAAGATAGTGAGTAAAATAGTAGATTAGTATGTCCAAGAGTTTAGTTTCCGCACTATTTGGAATAATATGCTACTCCACCTGCCTTGCCCAAATCTCCCCTCCCGGGCTGGGTGATATCAATACTGCTGGTTGGTTTGCTATCGGATTAAAACAAGAGTTGTCAGAAAAAGAAGGGGTGACTTCAACTACTTATTTGGGTTTGGGAAGTAGTAGTAACCCAAACAACTTTAATCCATTCGAAAGAAATGTCATTTACGTTGTAAACCAAGAAATCAAGCATCGTTTCAGTACACAATGGCAATATTCAGGGGCACTGAGCTATCGTTGGCAGAACAATTATATCGATGAGCGACCTTATGTGTTGAATGACCCCAATGCCCGGCAAGAGTTTCGTGTTTATGGCAGGTTTTCTTATCTGAATAATGCATTTTCTTTGACCTATCGGCCGGAACTACGTTATTTCTTTGACCCGGATTTTAGTCCTGCTAAGGAAACCGTTCAGTTTCGTTCACGCATTAGAACAAAAATAGCGATCAACCTTAATTCATCAAAATCACAAAAACTTACCACAACCATGGAAGCCTTTTTTTCGGTGGGTAGAACAAATAATTGGGGCGTATTGAACTATAAAGAAGCTCGATTCTGTATCTATTATTCCATAAGTCCAATTAACAGGACAACATTCAATATTGGATACATGAACAACATTCTAGGTAAGTCCTTTTCAAAAACCGCTCATTATTTTGGCCTTGATATCATAGTTCACAATTTATTCTAAAATACAAGGCTGTTAATGGACTTGAATGAAAATATTGTCCATTACGGATATGATGCAAAAAACGGGCATGGTATACCACCCAAAACGGAAAAAAGTGAGTATAGCAAAATAACCAACAAAATACTGACCTACAAGCTAGTACAACGAAATATTGGGTGGTTCAATTTTGCCGTTTTTAGTGGCTCCCACAATCCGTCCCATGCACTGTAATACCTTAGTTTTTGAAGTGACGAAAAAGCTTGAATTCTCCGACAGCTTAAAATTGTCCCTTCAGGAAGCTTCGGACTACTATGGACTCCCTGGTTTGAGTTTTGCCATGGTAGAAGACCACTAAATTCTCTGGCATGGGCAGTGGGGAGTAAAAAATCAGGCGACCAAGGAATTGATCGATGAATATACGGCCTTTTCAACCGCCTCAATCTCAAAACCATTTACGGCCACGCTCTTTGCCCTATTGGAAGAACGGGGAGCAATAAATCTGGATGTACCTGTCTTGAACTACCTCAAGCGTTGGCGCTTCCCGGGAGTTTCCTCAAAAGAGGCTTCCAAAATAACCCTAAGAAGATTGTTGAGCCATACCGCAGGTACCTCACAGCATGGCTTTGTTGACTATTACTTTGGTGATACGATTCCCACCTTACCAAAAGCCTAAATGGTAAAATAGCTGGAAATGATGCGCTAAGACTCCAATTCGAACCAGGTTCGGATTGGCGATATAGTGGTGGAGGTTATGTAATAGCCCAAATGGCATTGGAGGATCATCTGGGCAAATCATTGGCCGATTTGGCCGAGACATATCTCTTCAAGCCATTAGGCATGAACTATAGTACGATGAGACAACCTCATGAGGCTGGGTTTCTCACAAATGTTGCCCAAGCTCATGATGAAAATGGCCAGATTATCCGCACTGGAACCCCTATTACACCACAGGTTGCTCCCTCCGGTCTTTGGTCCACCCCGCTTGACATCGCGATATTTATAATTGAATTTCAGCGCGCACTTGCTGGACAAGACACCAAGGTGATTTCCCAAGCAGTGGCCCAAAGTGTGGTGGATGTGGTCACCCTAAAGGTAATGGGAGGATGGAGTATGGGTTGGGGACAAAAATCCAATTTATTGTACCATTGATAGGTTGTTATAATATTGTCCCGTAGCTGATTCAATACAGGTATTCGATTGCCATTAGGGCCGTTGGCGAGCAGGATGATGGCTATAAGTATGTGGCGCCAGTAGGCTCTTTTGCTACAAATGACAAGGGTTTGTACGATATTCTCGGTAATGTTTGGGAATGGTGTTCGAGTCCGTTGTGAAACAGTACCCAATTGCGGACAACAAGCCTGAAGAAGACCAGTATGTTGATCGAGGGGGAGGCTGGGACTCCCCTCCATTTAGTGCAAGACGAAATACTCGAGGGGCGGCCAATGCTAAATTCAATGCTATCAATTTAGGGTTTCGGGTTGTATGCGATTGTGATTGAATTTTTTGATTTCTGACCTCTTCCTTTAATAACCCGCCATTCCAAAAAGATAATCTCGGCCATTTGCAATTGCATTAACAAATTCTAATACTTATCGAGCTCATGAGCATTATCATTAGAACAGAAACTGTACCTATCTATGGTATGAGAAATCCATACCCCGATGATTCAAGAAGACTAAGGTAGCAATGAAATCTGCACAAAAGCGAACGCAACGAAGTGAAGTGCTGCAAGCCCCAAATCTTACCATGTTAAAACATGCATTAAAATGAATGTTTTATTGATTTAATTGGAAACGCCGGACATGGTATACCACCTTCGCCGGATAGAATTGAGCACCCTCAAGACTAACGCAAAAGCCTGATCTTAAAATCACTAAATCCAAAAATTAGGTGGCTCTTATTTTCCGTTTTTGGTGGTCTCAACCATCCGGCTAATCCAATCGGACACCCCAATCTTGGACAGCGAAGTGTTCAAAGAACTGAGGACATCCTGCACATACAACTCTCCGATAACGTAAAGGCACGTCACATCGATCCAGCGTCCAGCAATGACTATGTCAAAGGAGGTATGGGCGACAAAAAAGTCAGATCCCAATACGAGATCTATGATTACCTAAAATCAAGATCCGTACTTTAATGGGTGGAACGGGTATGGGAAATACCGAAAGCGAGTTAATTGAACCAACGCAATTCGACCTTGATCATACCTGAAATAGTCGCCGTTTGTTTCGATCAAATAGTCCCTATTCTGGATTTAATCAACTTGATGTTCGTTTTTGTCACACCATGTTCGTCAGCCAAAGTTTCCCAATAACCAAGGGCATGCTTGGTTTGGTCTATGATTTCATTGACCTTGGATTCTTTTAAACTTGCTTCCTCCCCTAATTTCAATAAATGTCCAATGGAAGGCGATTGTCCCTCTCCCATGACCATGGTACTCTGTTGTCCCCGTGGACCTGATGAAAAGGTCAGGTCATAGGCGGGGGATAATTTCCACTCCCCGTTTTCACCCATAACAAAAGAAAAGTTCTTACCGTGGTCATCCCGGTTATGGGAGAGCACATTGAATACGGCAAGACGGAACATTTTCTCAATTTCCCGCACATCCTTGGTAAGGGCACCCGTAAGGGCAATCAAATCTTCATAGTCCAGGGATGGAGTCCTAAAGTTCGAATGCAATAGACCACTAGCTGTATGCATATGTAATCTTTTATCTCCCTCCCTATCAAAGCGTTGGGTAGCAAAATAGCCGGAACCTTTTGCCGCATTAAATAGATGTACGGGCATCATATCCACACCAGCTTCCTTGGCCATAAGGGCATATACATACTCGATTGCACCGGCATCGCTACCATCGCTACTGTTTGCAAATTTGACCAGCCAATGCTCATGGTCGGGCCCAAGGTCATGTTTTCCTGATATAATGTGGTTTTTTTTAGTATCCAAGCCAATAAGGGCTTTCGGACGGGCTCCCGCAGATGAACCATTCAGATTGATAAGTTCCTCCAGCACCTCATCGGCCGCTCCATCCAAAATCTCCTGAGTGTGCTGCGAAAGTATATCCAAATCTATCGTATCTTTTTCAGTATCCGTCATACTATAATCAGGCTCATACACCAAAGCCCCAAGTCCTGTTGCACCAACATGGGCCAACCGGTCCAAAGATGAAAAATCATCTGGCAACAAATTTTGACTTCGAATATACCGGTCGAACAGCAGCCTCCCCCAACCATCCGGCAAACTGTCATTAAAGACACCGGGCAACCCCTCGAAGGGTTGATAGTCGAACACCTGAAGTCCAGGACCAAGGGGAAGTTTGATCGGGGATATTTCCAATCCTGTTTTTATGAAATCCGTGTCGTATTCAAAATATGTTTTATAATCCCGAATGGCCAAACGGCCCACTGGAATAGTATTTTTTCCAAAATCTATCCCGACCCTTAATTCATTTATAGAAATATAAGTGCTCATTCGTGCTTACCCCTTTTGGGCTTTTTATCATCTTTGGCCAATACATCATCGATGGATGAAAAATTGCTTTCCACAGGTTCGGTAACTGTTATAAGCTTATCCATGAACCCCAGCGTCAGGGCCAACTTTAAAAAAGATTCCAGGGAAATGCTTCCCTTTTGTTCGAATTTACGCAACGAGGATAAGCTTACTCCCGAGCGCTCCGCCAATCCCTTTTGGGTCAATTCCCTTCCAAGGCGCAGATCCCTCATGTTCTGAGCTATTCTTTTTTGAGCTCTCCTTTGAGTAATAAGTGACATTATAATGATAGTTATATACAAATATACATAATAATTACCACTATAATAATAGTTACATTAAAACACCCCCATTTTTATTAAAAATCATTTCATAAATCCCATTGGGAAAAATCGGCCTAAACCCGCACCTAGAACGCTATCTGGTGGAAAGGACGTACATAGTATACCACCTCCGCCGGATTAATGTGAGCATAGCAATATTTATTGCAAACCCTTTATGGCGTAGTCTGAAACGCTTTCTTAATGATTCAAAAATATCCGCTTTCAATGGTTATCTTTGACCGTTTTTTGCAGCCTTAGTCTAAAATGTTCAAATGGAACATTCATTTTGCTTAGCTTGATAAACACAATTAGCTTTTTATTGTATTCCACAGTAAACAAATAAGATTAATCTGGTTAGTGATTCGAAACTGCAACTCGGTTCCCTTTTCGACTTACTAGTTGCTATGGCGAATCCTCTGTATTCTTTGGAATTTTCATTCAAAAATCAGCATAATCGTGTTTGCCTAAGTTTTTATCGTATATAATTGTATTTCAATGTATTAATATCAATTCAGTGAAAAGTGACCTATTCGGTGAGCATAAAATATCAAAAAGCTTGAAACCCTAATAAATAAAGGGTTCACAGAGGTAGGTTCTAGTGCCTATAGCTCCTCTAAAGTCAAAACTTGATGTTCTAATTCGAAAGCGAGCAAACAAAAAACTCACATTTTTGTTTTATGAGCATCGTATTTTACAATCCATTATTTGTTATGCATCAATAAAGAAAAAACCATACTCATTATTGAGACATGGGGTTATGGGGTTTTCCTTCCATTTCTTCATAATAAATGTTATCAATAATTATACCTTACAAAGGCCTCAATGGCGGCATAACTGACCAATCCCAATTGTTGATACTTCTGGGCCGTGTCCTTGTTCCTATCCTCCACGAGCACCCAAAACTCACGAAGACCTTCTCCTTGGAACATTACCACGTCCTTTTGAGTCTGGTGGAAGAAGATTGCCTTCCGTTTCCGTAGTACCTGCTCTGGGCTCATGGGCACCGCCATCTCTATTCCATAATCCCACTCGTGCCAAGCACCACGGTACAACCATACCCAACAATCTGTCATAAAGGGTTTTTCTCTTAAACGCTTAAGGGATTCAAAAAGAGCTTCCAAGCACACCCGGTGCGTTCCATGTGGATCAGCCAAATCCCCCGCAGCATAGATTTGATGGGGCTTTATTTCCTCAATAATTCTGTTCATTATCTCAATGTCCTATCCCCCCAAAGGGTTTTTCTTAATCGTGCCGGTCTCAAAAAATGGACCTGACTATCCGGAATTCTCAGGAAACGGGTAGCTCCAAGGCTTTCTGCCCTTCTGATACTCCCTTTGACCTTTCTGACCAGTTCCGAATCAAAGTCTCCTTCCGTTTTTTCACTGATATCTTTGATCACTTCTGAAAAAAGCCCCTTTTGCCCCATATTGGTGGCCACTTCCGCCACCTTCATCGCTTCATGGTCGGCCACAGTGATATTTCCAGATGTTTGGTATGCAATGTGCACCTCACGTCCCTGTGCCACTAAACGGTCAAAGGTTCCACCCATGGAAATGACATCGTCATCAGGATGCGGACTAAATATGATTACCCGTTTTTTGGCTGGTTCGGCACGTTCAGGGCGGTTGGTATCATCAGCATTTGACTTGCCCCCGGGCCATCCGGTAATGGTGTGCTGTAAACGATTGAAAGTTTTTATGTTGATATCATAGGATGATTGTTCGAAGCTGAGCAGGTCGGACATCCCCGAATCATTGTAATCCTTGTCCGTCAATTGGAGTAATGGTTTGTTCTTTTGTAAGCTGAGCCATACCATTGCTTTGTGGGTAAGGTCTTCGGTCCAACCACAACTGCTTACCAACCAAGGAGGTCAATCCGTGTAAGATGTGCTGCCGCCTCCCTGTCCAGCACGAAGGTGGTATTATCGTGTCCTTGTAGGTAGGTGGCCGGTACTTTGGGGCTTATCTCCCCTTCTATCGTTTCCTTGACCACATCCGCCTTATTCTGTCCCCAGGCCAAAAGCACGATATGCTTGGCCTTTCTTATGGTGCCTATTCTCATGGTAATGGCCTTTCTGGGCACATTTTCCAGACCTTTGAAGGCCGGGACCGCATCCACACGGGTAATGTGGTCCAAGGTAATGTCCCGGGTGGCGGAGTTGAAATGGGATCCCGGTTCATTAAAGCCGATGTGCCCTGTCCTACCGATCCCCAAAAGCTGAAAATCCGGTCCCCCCGGCCGCTTCAATCTTTCTTTCATATTCCTTGCAATACTCCTTTATGCCTTACAGTGGAACCGTACCATCAGGAACGTGGACGTTTTCTGGCTCGATGTCAACATGGTCGAACAATCCGGTCAACAGAAATACCCACCAAACCCAGTTGCCCGATACTCCGTTGGTCCGTACTATATCAGTTACAAGGTTGGGAGTATCGGTGGAAAAGGTCGTGGCCACCATGGACATCCCCAATAGCCACCAAGGCATGGACCGTCCCGACAAAAAATATTCAGCACTGCTTTTCCCGGAGCTTTTGGACACAAATAGGCCAATGCCCAACGTAATCGTGAAAAAGCTGAAGATGATGATGTAGTCCCAAAAATCCAATACAATCATAGTTGTTATTTTTTAAGAAGTTCCTGTTCATAAAATGCAATGGTCTCCACCAATGCGCTGTTCAGGTCATATTTGGGTACAAATCCCAGGGATTGGAATTTGGCCACATCCGCCTGGGAGTGTTTGACATCACCAGCCCTCTCGGGCTTAAAAGTGATATGGGACTTCGAACCTGTAATTGAAATGATTCGTTCCGCAAGCTCCAGTATGGTAGCGCTATGGCCCAGTGCTACATTGTACACTTCAGTACCTTTTTCCAATGCGAACATATTGGCGGCCACAACATCCTTGACATATACAAAATCGCGCGTCTGCTGCCCATCTCCATAAATGGTAATGGCTTCGTTCAAAAGCGCTTTTTGTATAAAGATGGGCACGGCGGCCGCATAGGCCGAATCTGGGTTTTGTCTTGGTCCAAAAACATTGAAGTAGCGCAAGGAAGCCGTGGGAACGTTCCACTGATCGGAATACATCCTCAGATAAAACTCCCCGTCCAATTTGGTCATAGCGTAAGGGGTAAGGGGTTCGGGCAACATGTGCTCCACTTTGGGCAACTGCGGATTATTGCCGTATATGGCCGCCGAACTGGACAAAATCAATTTGCAGCCTGATGTTTCCCTCGCAGCATCAAGTACATTCAGGGTACCTTCCACATTGATCTGCAAGCATTCGCTGATCTTTTGCAATGACTCAGGCACACTCACCAAAGCCGCCAAATGAAATATTCCCTTGGCATCAC
This sequence comes from Allomuricauda sp. NFXS6, assembly GCF_040148835.1. Classification (NCBI taxonomy): domain Bacteria; kingdom Pseudomonadati; phylum Bacteroidota; class Flavobacteriia; order Flavobacteriales; family Flavobacteriaceae; genus Allomuricauda; species Allomuricauda sp. NFXS6. Next base: position 468,441 of record NZ_JAGEMG010000001.1, read on the forward strand.
TGGCCAAATCGAGCATCAACTCTTTGTCCCTGATGTCACCCTCCACAAAATCAACATCCAAATGTGCTATGTTTTTCGTGAAGCCGGTCCTTAGATTGTCCACGACAACAACTTTATGGCCTTGCGAGCGTATTGATTCCGCAATATGGCTTCCTATAAAACCTGCACCACCTGTTATGAGATATTTATCCATTCTGGTGATTTTATTCCCAATCCAAAGTGGGATAGTGCTTTTCAAGATAATTTTTCACATCGATGATATCATCCTTAGCCGTAAGATCGGGGACATGCTCGGAAAAGGGAATGCCGACGGCAGTCTTCGGATACTCCTTTAACATGTTCAAAAATGCCGTGGGAAGTTCCTTTTCATTTCGGTCTGGATGCACGGGACAATTTTGAAGAAAGGAATCCATTTTGGCACCATCAAAGGTGAAGGCGTTCATGCTTACCCTGAGTTTTCCCATGGTATCGCGGTAGGCACCTACCTGGGGTGGTTCTGGCTTTTCCACGATGTCCGTCAAATAACCTTCATCATCCAATTTAACCAAGGCGAAGCGGGATATACGCTCTTCGGGAAACTCCATGGCATCACGATCATAGGCAATAAAGGCATTGGGAACATCTGTGTTTCTTAAGGCTGTAAAAGCTTCCACCGAGTACAGGTTATCACTGTTGCATACTGAATATCTTGTGCTCTTGAGTTCAGGATATTGTTCGGTGGCCTGATACAGGGCATCTGCGGTACCAAAAGGTTTGGCTCTATCTTTTGGAACAAATTGGGTGGCAAAAAATATTTCCATTCCATGGAACATGCTACTGTTTTCTCCCGAACCATAGAATTCCTTGAAAAGCTGCCCATTTTCTCCAATCACGATGTATATTTTTGCATATCCTGCCTTTTTTGCGTTGTATAGGACATAATCGAGCAAGGGTCGGCCTTGTTGCCCAACACCGATCAGGCCCTTGCTTCTTTCGTTCGCCTGCTTGATGTCTTCTTCACTTAGGTCTTTCTGGATAAGTGCCTCTTTTTTCATTCTGGAGGATGCTCCCCCAGCTAGGATTATTAAACTTGAAATTGGTTCCATTTTTATTCTTTTGATTTGTTAATGATTACTCCAGGATCTACTTGCACGGAATAGGCATCTTTTGCACCTGCATGCTTTATGGCATCAATAACTTTTTGCTGCTCTCCCGGACCTGCAAGCACTACTATGCTTCCTCCACGTCCGGAGCCGACGATCTTGGCACCCAGAGCACCAGCTTCCAATGCCGAATCGATCATGTTATCGATAAGTGGCAAGGTTATTTTTAAATATTCTTTCAAAACGAAATGGTGTTCGTTCATCAGTCTCCCTATCGCTTCTAAATCCAACCTAGGCTTTCGAAATTCCAATAATGCACGTTGTGTAACATCATAATTTAACACCGCTGCCTCGAAATATACCTTTAGATCGTCCGGAACGTAATTGGCATAATCCGGAAATTCTTTTTTTGATACTTGTTTTATATCAAATGTTGGTATCTTTTCCTTCACCTTGTTTATAGCCAGCATTGCTTTTTCCTTGAGTTCCCCCAACACCCCTGTGGTCTGTTTTGGAATACCGGATTCGGCCACCACCAATCCTGAAAGTTCAGCATGGAACACCTCATAATAAGGTCTATTCCCGGTCTCCAGATATATAATATTACCAATACCGATACTATAATGGTCCATCTTTCCTCCCGGGGACCCGTGGAACTCCACCTCTGCCTCATAGGCCAAGCGTGAAACAAATTCCTTGGTAATCGGCCGGTCACAACCAAAAGCAGTTAACAGAAACTGTATCCATCCAACAATTACTGCACTTGAACTTGAAGTTCCAGCATTTATCGCAATATTTCCAGATATGGATATATCGTATCCGGTATCCGGACGACATCCATAGTTTTCAAGGATTTTCATTGCGGCCAGGAGATGATCCTCTTTTTCAACGGATTCGATTTTGGAATCCAAATAGATGACGCGATACTCACCGATATCCGGTTTATCGATGCAGAACTTTCCTTTTGTATTCTTAGTAGCTCTAAGGGTAATGTGCCTGTTGATGGCACAGGCAATGACAGGCAAGCCTAAATAATCTTGGTGATCCCCGAACAAACAAGTTCTTCCAGGAGACTGTACAACTATGTCGCGCATGCTGAAAACAGAATTTAACGATTTATTAATCAAATATTTATACTTTTAAACTGATTGGACAAACAAGTTTAAACCAGCGATTTTGATGCAAGATATAAAAAAATGTGTACGTACACACTATTATTTTGTTATCGTACACACCGTAACAATCCTTTTTCTATATATTTGTTTGCGATGAAGAAAAAAATAACCATTAAAGACATTGCCAAGATTGCCAATGTCTCCATAGGAACGGTTGACAGGGTTATTCACAAGAGGGGAAAAGTTTCAGAAAAGGCCTTGCAAAAAGTAAATGATGCGCTAAAGGAGTTAGACTATAAACCCAATCCACTGGCCCGGTCCCTTAAAAACAATATAGTCTATGCCATTTCCATCTTTATCCCAAATCCCGAAAAAGATTCGTATTGGTTGCCATGCAAACAGGGCATACTGGAAATAATAAAAGAATACGAAGCATTTGATCTAGATATTTCCGTGAACTATTACGACCCTTTGAAGTCTGGTCATTTTTTTCAAAAAGGTTCGGAATTGATTGATAAATCACCAGATGCATTTTTGTTTGTACCTTTATTTGAACGTGAGAGTGACGTTTTATTAAAAAAGCTCAGCAAAAAGAACATATTGACCGCGACCTTCAATAGTTTATCTAGAAAACATGTTGACCAACATGTGGGGCAAGACCTGTATTTGAGTGGGAGGGTCGGGGCCAAGCTCATATCCAACTTTCTTCAAACATCATCCAAAATAGGTATTGTCCATATAGATGAAGCTTTCAGGAATGCTATTCATATGCAACAAAAAGAAAAGGGGTTTAGATCCTTTTTTAAAAGCTATGGTTTCAAACATGATATATGCACTAAAACCATCAATTCAGATGACATCCACAATGTTCTATTGAATTTCATAGAAAGCAATGGCATCAACACTTTTTTTGTGACCAACTCCAAAACATATGAGGTTGTGCGAACCCTTGAATTATTAGACAAAAAGGGTGTTGTTGTGGGATATGACCTACTACCGGAAAACACAAAGTACCTTGCCGAAGGAAAAATCCAGTTTCTTATTCATCAAGCACCAAGACTGCAAGCATCACTGTCACTTAAAAGTCTTGTGGAGAATTTATTGTTCAAAAAGGAGTTTCCCAAAAAACAATTCCTTCCGATTGAGATAATCAATTCAGAAAACCTAGGTAGTTACCATTAGTCGCTAACGATTTTCAAGGTTTGTTTTTATCAAATTTGATATATTGTGTTTGAGGCTCTTAAAAGATTAGAATAAAAAAATTGAGAAAACAATACGATTTCAAATCTATAGCATTGATTATCTTCCGACTGAAAAATTTCACAAAAAGAATTTCTTTAATTTATAAAATTCACTCAAATAAGCAGTTCGTTTGGTTCTTTCACTCTTTCAAAGTCGTTCATATTATATCTTAAAATAAATCTTATGCTTATTTAAAAAGTAGGTGAGATACCAAAACATGAAAAGAACAAAAAGTGCATTCAATACGAGAACAAGGTCATCAGGGAAGCCCATTGCTCCAAAAATACCATTTGTAAATATTAACCCAAAGCCCCTGAACCATTGAATACCAACGGTTTCTGAAAGGAGGTAAATAAAAATAGAATTGGTCCCGACAACTGAAAAAATCTGCAGCCATTTTTTTTGTTTTTTCCTTATGTCTATATACCAATAGAATAGAGTTAACGTTAAGAGGGTATACCCCCCTGAAACTAAGGTAAATGATGTTGTTGCTATCCTTTTTATAATTGGCGTAATGTCAGTTAAATCCAATATATAACCACAAAAAAGCATTGCCAAACCACCTAAAACAAAGATTTTCAATTTCTCCTTTTCTGTGCGTTTTGAAAGTAATAGTTGGCCACAAATCACGCCCCAAATCGTATGTGCGGCAGTGGGGATGAAATTTATTGTTACCCAACCACCATCGTTGATTTTGCCCATAAGGACCATATCCATAAAAGACCCAAAGCTTTCTCCATTGTTGTATGGGTTCTGAAAGTCATACATTCTATAAAGCACCTCAGTTAGGACAAGAAGTCCAAGAGAAATTAAAAATTGATATTTATAGGAAAGGTTCATAATGGCATAGGCAATGAGAATTGTGAATGCCAATTGGACCAATACATTCCATAACTCCCACACTAATGCATGACGGTATACACAATGCAGCAAGACACCAAAAACAAACAACAGAAAGCACCGTTTGAGAATATGTTTGGTTACTTGCCCCCTAGAACCGGTTGCAAGTCTTTTACGCAAAGAAAAAGGCATTGCAACCCCCACAATGAACATGAAGAACGGTTGGATCATATCCCAAAATCGAAGTCCATGCCATGGATGATGATGTAATTGCAGCGCTAAGGGCTCTAAAAAGGTATTTTTAGAAAATTCATAAAAATTATGGTGAAAACCCGCTGCTTCAGCAATAAGCAAAAACATAGTAAGACCTCTAAAGACGTCAAGTGAAAATAGGCGATTGGAAAAATTTTGTGTTGCTGACATTGGTTGGTTTGGTTGATTATCCTAATTGCAAAATGACAAAAGGGTTCACTTTAGTTTGATGTTTCTCAATACATATTCTCCAATAGCTTTACCTTGTGACAGGCCTTTTTCGATGGCTGGCCGATAATGGATGCCTCCATATAATCTACTTATGGCCGCTTCTTCGGCAGCCTGCATAAAGGACTGATATTTTCTTTCGGGAAGACCATAAGGTACTTCTGTAGAATCAATGAATGCATACTGAGCGCCTACCAATTCGGTTAAAACCGTTGCTGCTGCGCCAGAGGCCACACTATGACCTGAAGTATGCTCAGGAAAAGCAGGGGTCTGCAATATAGGGTTCCAATCTGGGTCTATATAGGTGTTTATGTATGTTTCAGGCCTAATAAGATTACTCCTGTATTTTTCATCCCAGCAACTTATGAATGCATCAGCTAAAGCCACACTTACCGCTGCCAAGGTGCCCTGCTTTGCTGAAAGACCTGCTTCCATGTCTTCCGTGGCTTGGCAAGTTATATGCATCCAATGACCTCCAGGGGAAATTTTTTGCTTAAAGTACATTACATGTCCTTGTGTTACCGATATATTAGGGTTACAATCCCAAAATTTTGCGATATCAACCTCCTCCTGACTTAATTCAATTACAATGGAATATACTTCCTTGGCTTCTTCATAAAATTTGGTCCCTTCTTTCTCACTGAAAGGAGTTGGAGGGCCAGGATCAAACTGTTTTGCCGAGTTTATTACAAATGGCCTCAGGGTGCTCCAATGGGGTTCAATGGCATCCATATATCCCGGAGGTGTTGGGCGCCAGCGACCTAGATTTTCCGTTACGCTGTACCTAGGAAGAGCGGTCCTTTCATTATAGCCGTCCTTTTTGGCCCATTTTAGAACTTGTTCACCTATCGCTTTTCCAAAATCAACCGAATTCTGGTAAATTTCTTTATCTATACCTATTTCCTTAACATCATCCAATATTGTTGTTTGTACCTCTTGAATACGCTCGCGGTCAAAAACAAGATTTTGTGCCACTTCGGTGAAAGCGACCATTGAAGCTAACGGAAAGTAATACAATTTGCCTGCTTGAGGTTCGGGTAAGCTTTGAAGCTCCTTTAGTTGGCCGGCAAATGATATATATTGACCATCTTCAAATCGAATGGCCTCATAACCAGCAATGTTTGAATATGCATAGATTCGACTGGCAACTGGCGGAGTAAAAATATCAGAAACTATTACATCCGTTAGCTTGTGGTTGAGCATTGTTGGACTGTTATCGAAATATAAATCCAGTGCTTCTTCATTGTACTGATTCTTGCATGCATTTAGAGCAATAAAAAGTACTAGACATAATCTACTGTAACGAACCTTCATTATATACTTTTTTAATGTTACCATCGCTATCCTCCAGAATAATGGTCTCAATGTTGTTATTTAAAAGAATACTTCTGCTATTTTGTGACAAGTAACCCTCGCCATGATAAAATTCCCGTTTATAGCTTGATCCATCTTTAAGGACAATTTCGGCGCTGACAATATTTGGGGAAACATCGAGACCTTTAAAATGACCTTGCTGCTGATTGAGTTGAAAGATTTTTAAAGTACTATCATTATTGGCAGCAAGCACATATACTTTACCGTCTGCTTTGGTCAGTTTAGATAAACCACTGGTGTCCCAATCATTTAAAAAACCGCTCTTCTCCATGGATAAGGTTGAGAATTTACCGTCGCCATTACCTTTTAAAACAATACCCTTGATTGCATCATACCTTCCAATAGAAACTTCTGTGGTATATGAATTTCCTGTCAATAATGCATCCAGAGCTCCATCTCCATCAAAATCATCAACAATGATGCCTTTAATTGGACCCATTTGACAATTTTTGGGCAACGCTCTAATGGAAAATCGTCCATCCCCTAGATTCTCTAAAAATGAACTTTCGAACAACGTACTGCGCACAATGTAGCTTCCCTCTATTTCTTCTGGCAGAAAGGCCTCCTCAAAAGTAACTTCTGAATAAGATTCATAGGTCTTAAAACGCGCCCTCATGGCATTGATTTGACCAATAATCTCATCTCTTGAGTGTACCATATATTCTTTGCCGTCTATGTAATGACTCATTACCGGATCCATTTTTCCATCTTTGTCAAAATCCTTGGCATAAATCGATACAGGTGTTTCTGCAGAAACATTGTACCTATTGTTAAGGCCCAGATTACCAACAAGATAATCAGTATCACCGTCGTTATCAAAATCGCCACCGGCCAAACTGTTCCACCATCCATTTGTATTAGACAAGCCAGTCCGTGATGAATCCAAATAATCAAGTTCCCCTTGGTTATTGTGAAATATTGTAATTGGCATAAATTCACCTACCACCAATAGGTCTCTCCAGCCATCGTTATCGTAATCGGTCCATAAAGCTGATGTAACCATAGTAAGTTTATCCCAGTTAGCTATGGACGAGCTAATATCTACAAACTTTATTTTTCCCGTGTTAGGGTCGGATACATTTTCCAAGAGATAACTTTTGGCAGGTATCGGGTAAGAACCGGGGTTTACTCTTCCACCGACAAAAAGATCCAAATCCCCATCATGATCAAAATCTGTGGCGGTTACAGTAGAACCACTAGAAGTGATTTCTGGTAAATTCATATGTCTCTTAAAATTACCCGATCCATCATTGATATATAAACGGTCTTGATACAGTTCACGGCCATTCTCCAAAGACACACCGCCACTTACCACGTATAAATCTACGTCTTGATCCCCATCGGCATCAAAAAAGAGGGCGCCCATATCTTCAAAATCAGCTTCCGGGCTAAAGGGGCTCATGCTAAACTGCCCCGTTGTATTCTGTAAAAATAATTTTCCGGGCAAGCCTGTCGCACCACCAATGTAAAAATCATCTATCCCATCCCCGTTAACATCTCCTACGGCAATTCCAGGTCCATTTCGGGAATGCATATGGGGGAGTATGGATTGCATCTTAAAATCTACCGTGGAATCTTCTTCATGTTTGTAGGTACTACCCACCAACGAATCATCCACATGATTAAAAAGTTTTGACGAGTCACTGTAGCTTTTGGAAACATAATTCTTCAATGCCGAGGCCTGGTCCAGGACAACCAATTGATTGGCCGTTATATCTGTTAATGTTTGATGCTTGTTGTCGGGCCATATAACTTCCAAAGAATCAATGGAATTATATCTTCCAATACCAAAATGTACTGTGGGATCAACGCCCGATTCATATCCCCGACTAAGATAATGTTCATAGTATTGCGTTATACTGTCCGTGGTAATCTTGATGGTGGCCCCAATTCCATCCCTGTTACCTTTTTTACCTTTCAGTTGAATCCGTAAATAATTTCTGTCTTCAAGCTTGTCCGCGGTATTTTCATATAGAAAAGCCGGTTGGTTGACATTGTTCACGACCAGATCTAAATCCCCGTCGTTATCCAAATCGGCATATGCGGCACCATTCGAGCAACTCGGCGTATCAATACCCCAGTCCTCAGTAACATTTTCAAAGGTTAAATCTCCTTTGTTTCTGTAAGCGTAGTTAATCAGTTTTGCAGGAGGAAGCTCTTGAATGGATTTAAGCTTTTGGTCAATCTTTGTTTGGGCATCTCCCAGTGGATTGTCATAAATGTTTTGATAATGAATGTAATCCAGATTTCCTAAGTCTCTTAAAAAACCATTGGTTACGTAGAGATCCTTGAAACCATCATTGTCATAATCCGCCAAAAGTGGGCTCCAGCTCCAATCCGTACTACTGATTCCTGACATAAAACCTATTTCACTAAACTCATCCTTACCCATATTGAGCTGCAAAGTATTCCGGCTATATTGGGGATCATAACCCGCTTTCAGCATCAGTTGGAACCTATCGTATCCCGTAGAGGATATAATCAATTTTTGTCTTTTGTTATCCTCTGGCCTCATATCCAGAACCATAATATCAGTTTTACCATCATTGTTGATATCGGCCACATCATTTCCCATTCCGGCGTAAGAGGTATGGTTAATGTATTCGCTAAGTTTATTTTTAAAAGTTCCGTCCTTTTGATTAATGTAAAGGATGTCACTACCAATAAAGTCATTGGATATATAAATATCAGGCCAACTGTCGTTATTGATATCAGATATACCAATTCCAAGGCCATACCCTTCCGTTAGGATTCCCGCATCCGTGGTTACATCCTTGAACTTACCATTGCCTTCATTTCGATAAAGACGGTCATTGCTAATAGACTCGCCATTAAGTTTTCTAGGTTTACTTACATTGACGCGTTGTTCATAGGCAGCCGGATTGACCATTAAATACATATCCAAATCTTGATCCTTATCATAATCAAAGAATGCAGCCTGCATGGATTGTCTTGTATCTGCAAGGCCATACTCAGGTGCCTTTTCCTCAAAAGTTAAATTCCCATTGTTTACATAGAGTAAATTAGCTCTTTCCGATTCCTTGTCTCCACCGGATACACAAACGTAAATATCCAACCATCCGTCCTGATTGATATCCACCATAGTAGCCCCAGTACCCCAACTAGAATCGAGGATTCCTGCAGTTTCGCTGATATCTTCAAACTTCAGCCCCCCTTTGTTTAAAAAGAGTCTTCCGGATACCATATTGCCACTAAAATATACATCTGGCAAACCATCGTTGTTTATATCGCCTATAGCTACCCCTGCCCCTGTATAAATATTCATGAATTGAAATACATTGACACTATCATTCTCGATAATGGTATTTTCAAATTGAAGACCTGTTGTTTTTGGGGAAAGGGATTTAAATAACACATGATCCCGACGACCACAAGAAAAAACAATAGGAAAAATTCCCATTAATAGAAAAATATATAAGTAAACCCTTTTCATTGAATTGGCAATATTTCGTGTTCATTCCCTGTATTATCTATAATTATCACGGAGCTTGCAGCAATTGGAATTGAAAATACCCTACTAGGCTGTGATAAATATCCTGAGGAACGACTGAATTCAAATCGTTGTAACGAACCATCGTCATAAGTAACCAAGGCAGCTATCTCATTTTGTTTTGGAGTATAGGTTCCATTTTTGGGTCCCTCATAATCCAAAAAAGACAGAGGTCCATCGTTGATGCTGGCAATTATTAGCTCTTTGTTTCCATTTTTTATATTAACCAAAGCCTTTGCATCTCCCTTTATATAGAAACCACTTTGCTTTGATTCAATATTAGTAAAGTTTCCTTTTCCATCACCTATCAGTAGCCAACCTATGGATGCATCATATTGGCCTGAAAAAACTTCGCTACTATAAAAATTTCCAACGGCAAGTACATCCAAATTACCATCTTGGTTGTAATCTCCAACCATAGTTCCGTACATGGGTGCTATTTGAGACATTTTGGGCAATGCGGAAAGTTTAAATTTCCCATCTCCTTTATTCTCTAAATAACTACTGGCAAAGTTTTCACTTTTTACAATAAAGGCATCTTCGAGTTCTTCTTTTAAGAATGTTTCCTCGAATGTAGCTTCGGCATAGTCGGTATAGGTTCTAAACCTACCTCTCATTGCATTTATCTGTTTTATTAGGTCGTTGCGTGAATGGGCCACATAATTTTCCCCGTTGATATAACAACTCATAACTGGATCAATTTGCCCATTTTTATCAAAATCCTTGGCATAAATTCGAAGGGGCTCATCTTTACTTACTTCAAAGCGGTTGTTTAGGCCAAAATTTCCTAGGATATAATCCACATCCCCATCTGAATCAAAGTCCCCAGCACTAATACTGTTCCACCAACCATAACTAGAATCCAATTCTTGTCCTGCCGAAATTTCTTTTAAAGAACCATTGTTGTTCTTAAAAATACGAATGGGCATAAACTCCCCTACTATGATAAGATCAATCCAATCATCATTATCGAAATCGGTCCAAAGTGCCGCTGTAACCATTCCCAACTCTTTTAAATCAGGATTGCTATTATCTTCAACAAATTCTATTTGACCAGCTTTACTTTTATTTTTGAGAAGCATACTTCTTGGTGTTAAAGGATATTCTCCAGGTCTTACCCTGCCGCCAACAAAAAGATCCATAAATCCGTCACGATCATAATCCGCAGCAGCTACGACCGAGCCGCTGAACCTATTGTCCGGCAAAGCATTTTTCTTTGAGAAATCACCAGAACCATCATTCTGATATATACGGTCTTCATAAAATTCACTGTTTTTACCAAAACTGCTTCCTCCACTAACAACGTACATATCTTCATCCCCATCATTATCTGCATCAAAAAATAAAGACCCCATATCCTCATAATCAGGATCTTGAAAGTCCATTTTGGTGAATTTTCCATTTTTGCGTTGAACCATAAGCGCTCCAGGTTGCCCTGCCGCACCGCCAATAAAAAAATCCTCCAAATCGTCACCGTTAACATCCCCTACGGAAAGTCCCGGTCCATTTCTTGAATGCATATGCGGCAATAAAGGTTGAATCTTATAATCCACGAAATCATCTTCTTTGTGAACAAATTCAACTACCGTGCTATCTTTAGGATAAAATAAGGGTGATACATTGTCTTCATCCTTTTTAATTTTAAAACCTTCGGTTGCATTCTTATGGTCTAAAGTAAGCTCATTATTTGCAGGCAAGTTTTTTAACAGCTCCTTTTTACCATCTGGCCATGTCACAATAATAGTATCTATAACATCAACGTTTCCAAGCCCAAAGTGCAATCCGGACTCAACGGAAGAAAGATAACCCCTGTAAGGAGTGTGATAACCAACTTGTTTTTTTCCCTGATAGCGAATCTCGATTTGGCTGCCCAAGCCTTCAATATTTTTGTCCTTTCCCTTAAACTTGAATTTAATGTAGTTAGAAGATTGGTTCTTGTTACTTTGGTTTTCATAAAGTCCCGCGGGATCATCTATATTATTAATGACAAGGTCTAAATCACCATCGTTGTCAAAATCTGCATATGCGGATCCATTGGAATACGTTGGCTTATCAAAACCTGCCTTATTCGTGATATTTTCAAAGCCCAGTTCACCGGTATTTTTATAAAAATAGTTTTTGATTTTAATGCCTGGTAATTTATTTAACTCCTTTAGTCTGGCCTTTCTGTTGGCCTCTTCAGTGCCCATGGTAAGGATCCTATTTCCATAAACCATAAAATCCAAGTTGGTGATATCCTGTCTGTAGCCATTGGTTATGTAAAGGTCTCGTAACCCATCTTGATCGAAATCGGCAAGCAACGGACTCCAACTCCATTCTGTTGCGGATATTCCCATCAATTGCCCCATTTCACTGAAAGAACCATTACCATTATTTAATTGAAGGGTATTCCTAATATATTGTGGTTCATATCCATAGGAAAGTGATGTTTGAAATTCATCATATTTATTCCCCACCATGGTCAGTTTCCAACGTTTGTTGTCCTCAGGCAACATATCAAGGACAATTACATCCATAAAGCCGTCATTATTGATGTCAGAAATATCATTACCCATCCCATTAAAGGTCAGATGTTTAAAATAGCTATCCAATTCATTTTTAAATGACCCATCTTTTTGGTTAACGTATAGGATATCGTTGGTCAGAAAGTCATTGGATACGTAAATATCAGGCCAACCATCTCTATTTAAATCACAAACTTCAACACCTAACCCAAAACCTTCAATAAGGATATTTGCTTCTTTGGATACATCAGTAAACGTGTTGTCCCCATTGTTTTTAAAGAGTTTATCCACTGAAGGTACTTTTCCTGATTCATCAATAGGACGTGCAGTATTTCTATTAAAGTCAACCAGTGCATTATTTAGCAGGTACATGTCCAAATCGCCATCCAAATCATAATCAAAAAAGGCAGCTTGGGTGGAATAGCCATCATAATCCAAACCCCACTCTGCTGCAGATTCGGTAAAGGTTAATCCCTGTCCTGATCCGGTGTTATTAATGAACAATAAATTCCTCCTAGCGTCTTTCTTATAACTTCTAGGTCCACCACAACTCACATATATGTCTGGATATGAATCTTGGTTTATATCAACAATAGCAACCCCATTTGACCAATTTTGGGTACCTGTATTTGATTTGACGGTAATATCCTCAAATTTCCAATCGCCCAAATTTCTGTATAATTTATTGCTCGACATATTGGCGGTAAAATAGATATCCTGAAGACCATCCAAATCAAAGTCAGCAACAGCAACACCTGCACCATTGTACATATATTCAAATTCAAGAACGGACAATTCATCGCTTAAGATTAATCCATTCGAGAAATTTACACCAGTTTCTTCAGCTGTTTTGGCTTTAAACAAAGATTTGTCATCATCGCCACATCCTAAGCTAAAAATTAAAACTGGAAATAATAGAAATAGTTTAACATTGATTTTTTTAAGAAAAGGACATGAAAACATAATCATACTTCATCTTAGCGTATTTGTACATAAACACAATCCAATCTAATAAATTAGATTGGATTGTTGAATTAAAAGTAAATAAATCAAACTAACTACTAAAGACTTATAATAAACTATTGAGTGTGATTGAAAAATTAATATCCAGGGTTTTGCTGTAGCAAACCATCAGAACGCTCAATTTCCGATAATGGAAAAGGAAATACGCTTAAACGGTCATTCCAGCTGCCACCGAATACTTCGGGACCAATACCCCATCTTGTAATATCAAACCACCTATGAGGCTCAAATGCCAGCTCAACTCTTTTTTCTTGTCTCATTGCAGTCAATAAATCAGCCCCTGCTGCTAAATCGTCCAAACCAGCTCTATTACGTATATCATTAATCTGTTGTTCGGCAATACCTAGGTCACCACCTCCTTCAATGAGTGCCTCCGCATATAACAACTTGAGTTCAGCAAAGCGGAACCAACGTTCATTATTAAATTCTGCGGCACCATTGGAGGAACTATTGGCATTTACCGTATTAACAGGTCCCCTATATTTCTTTGAAGTATAGCCCGTTGAAGACCATGTATTATCATAAGGCAATTCTATTTGCCCACCTGCATCAATGGTGTAATACATATCACCATCTTGATAAATGATTGAATTTAACCTAGGATCGCCAGGCTCAAAAGCATCAACCAAATCTTGGGTTGGAGCAAACCAACCATTCTTCCCTCCTGGGACGCCATTCCCTCCAGCATCCCAATAATAGCCTCTGGCAATACCTTGCGAAGCTTTGAAATCCTCAGAATGTGTATCGTCAAACACCCATATGTTGTCATCCGCAAACGGTCCTCCAAATTGTATTTCAAAAATGGATTCCGTATTGTTTTCCGTATTGAAATTAAAATTATCTTCAAAACTCGGCATTAACGAATAGGGGCCATTATTAACAACATCGGCCAATGCAATGATGGCCGTGGGCCAATCCTCCTTCCATACATTCACTTTTCCAATATATGACTTGGCCGCCCAAGAAGTTGCCCTTCCTGTATTTCCAGTATCCCAAGAATCTGGTAATCCAGCAGCTGCATCAGCCATATCAGATAAAATAGCATCGAACAAATCTGCTTTAGTGGCATTTGGCAAAGCTTGATTATTAATACCCTCAACAATCTCCATGGCCAATGGTGGTGTTCCATATAACTTTAATGCCTGAAAATGGAACCAAGCCCTAAGAAATTTGGCCTCTGCCGCCAAAACTGTTTTGTCATTTTCGGTAAGTTCATTCTCGCCTTCCAGCCTATCGAGTACAAGATTGGCCCTGTAAATACCTTCATAAATCTGTGTGTACGCGGCTGCATAAGGTACATCCGCTGCTCGAACCTGCAGCGCATCTATATCTCTTGAAATCTGATCTGACTGGACTGCATCAGCAGCAACGTCATCGGTAACTACCACCGTTAGTTTCCAAAACTCCCCTCGTTCGGATAAAGTTTCAGTACTCGTTCCCCATAAATCCTGAATTGAAGAATAGGATGCAAAGATAGCGCCATCAAAATCCGCTCTCGTTTTATAAAAGGTATCAGTAGTCAACCTATCCAAAGGTTGCAGATCCAATTGGTCACTACATGAGAATAAAGTACCCAAAATGCAAACAGCAACAATAAATTGGTTTATTTTTTTCATGATTATCTTATTATATTTTTCCTATTAATTAAAGTTTATCGTCCATCCTAACTGGATTATTCTAGGCAATGGTGAAGCACCGCCGTCCTGGCCTGTCGCGAGTGTAAACTCACCCTTTTGAAAACTTTGAGCACGTCCCACCTCAGGGTCATATCCTGAATATTTTGTAAAAGTAGCCAAGTTTTGTGCTCCTATGTAAAAGCGCATATTGGTTATAAAATTGTCTGTCCAACTTTTCAATTTTTCCTGTGGCAACGTATACCCTACAGAGATGTTCTGAATTCGTAAATACCCAGCATTCTCCACCCATCTATCCGAAAAACGATTGTTTCCGTTAGGATCGTTTAATGCCAATCGTGGGTTTGAACTTGAATTGGTAGTTCCCTCACCGGTCCATCTATCCAAAATCTGGGTACTAAAATTGCCTTGTCCCGTCATACCCTCTAAACCAATCCTACCAGAAAAGTAAATCTGTCGATCACCGACACCCCTTAAGTTCATGGAAAAGTCCCATCCCTTATATTCAGCATTGAAATTAAACCCATAGAAAAATCCTGGGAACGGACTTCCCAGTATAGTCCTATCGTTAGCATCCACAACACCGTCATTGTTAACATCCACAAAACGGATATCTCCAGGTGAAGGTGTTCCGTTTACATCTGGCACTGCCGCGTCAACCTCAGCATCATTCTGATAGAGACCATCGGTTTTGTAACCATAGAAATGTCCCAAACTCTCTCCAACAATAGTTCTGTGGGTCGAAGCACCCCCAATACCACTGATTATCGATGGTATCGGACCTAAATCCGTAACCTCATTCTTTACAGTAGTAAGGTTACCCCCAAAACTATAATTGAAATCACCTATTGAATTTGCGTAGTTGAATGAAAACTCTATACCTGAGTTCTTGATCTGACCAATATTTGCATCAGCAGGCAGAAAAAATCCAGATACATATGGAAGTGGAAAGCCTATCAAAACATCGTCCGTCGTTTTATTGTAGTAATCAAACGTAGATGTCAACTTACCGTTAAAAAAGCTGGCATCAACACCAATATCAAATTGAGTACTTGTTTCCCACTTAAGATCGGAGTTTGCAAATGTTGTCGGAGCCGGGGCAATTACCGTCCCATCTCCTTCACCTATGGCATAGCGAATATTACTATCTATAGCGCTGAGGTATGCAAAATTGAGGCCCGTAAACTGATTTCCAGACTGGCCCCAACCTGCCCTAATTTTTATATCATCTATAGCCGTACTTTCCGGAAAGAAATTTTCATCCGTTATTCTCCACCCAACAGAAACTGAAGGGAATATCTGATCCCTATTACCAGGGGCAAATCTTGAAGTTTCATCCCTTCTCACATTGGCAGTTGCAAGATATTTTCCCTTGTAATTATAAGTAACACGTCCTAGCCATCCCTGCAAGGTCCATAAATCTGCTTCATTGGCACCTGTAACAGCCCTTCCGGTAGAAGCGAAGTTCAAATTAAAAAGGTCATTACCCTGTAGCCTTAATTTATCGAAGCGAAATTTTGTCTGTTCAAATCCAAAAATAGCTCCTACATTGTGGTCCCCATCACCAAAGGTTTTATCATATTGAAGTGTCGCGGCAGTAGTAAGAGTCAATTCAATAGGCCTTTCCTGAACTAAGCGTGACGCCGGACTGCCACCATCCAATGCCGGAAGATTACTTGTAAAATAATCCCCAACACCTACATTGTAGTCAACACCCAATGATGTTCTGGCCTTCAAACCATCAGCTATTTTGAGTTCACCATAAAAATTCCCCAAAACCTTACGTGTCTGTATAGTCGTTGTGGTAAATCTATCATCGGTAAAATATAAGTAGTTGGCCGCCGATCCATTACCAACAGTTTCTTGGTTTATAAGGTTGTACCCCAATGGACCATCACCATAAGGCTGATAGTAGGGTGCATTGCTAGCGGAGTTGAACCCAGCAAATATTCCAGGTTCACTTTGGACCTGTCTATCAGTCTGACTTATCAAAATGGACTCACCAAATTTTAGTCTGTTTCCGATTTCAATATCCGAATTTGCCTTAAAGGAATATCTACTAAAGGCTTGAGCCCGCTCTATACCCTCTTGATCCATATATCCCCCGGATATGAAATAGGTTGCTTTTTCGTTTCCACCGCTCACTGAGACGTTGTGATTTTGGACAAAACCGGTTCTAAACATCAAATCCTGCCAATCCACAAACGGCTGTCCACTGAATTGTGATAAATCCGTTCCCAGCTGACCTTGAATATCGATATATTGCTCCACATCCAACACATCAATTTTATCTCGGATACTTGCAAAAGAAGTGTATCCATCATAGGTGACCCTAGCATCACCTCTTTTCCCTCTTTTGGTGGTAACAATGATAACTCCATTCGCAGCCCTTGCGCCATAAATAGCAGTGGATGCGGCATCTTTCAAGACATCTATAGACTCAATGTCATTGGAATTCAAACCTGCCAATGGATTGGAGTCTGTTGTAGATGAAGTATTGACCGTTATGTTGGTGGTTTGAACTATCGGCACACCATCAATTACCCAAAGTGGATCATTCACCCCTGGAGTCCCTACACCTCTTATACGTACACTTATGGGTGCGCCTGGGTCACCACTACGATTTGTAATATTAACCCCTGAAATAGTACCGGCCAGTGCTTGGTCAGGACTCGTAATTGGCTTGTTGACGATTTCAGAGGACGCAATTGAGCCTACAGAACCGGTCAAATCAGCCTTTCTCTGTGTACCATAACCAACAACAACAACCTCCGATAAGGATTGCGCATCAGGTTCCATGATAACATTAATAGTGGATCGGCCGTTAATTTCTACTTCCTTTTTTTGGTAACCAATATAGGTAAATACCAAAACATCTTCCCCTTGGGGTACTTCAATTGAATAATTGCCGTCGAAATCAGAAGAAACCCCGACGGTTGTCCCTTTGACAACAACATTCACCCCTATAAGAGGTCCAGATTCATCTGAGACATTACCCGTAACTACAGTTTGTCCGTGAACCCACGGTGTTCCCATAGCCATGAACATGAACATGAAAGCCGAGAGAACTTGAATTCGAAAGCACATAACAAGAATTCGTTTCATAATTTAAGTTTAGTTTAGTTTTAGATGGTTTTCAAAAGTATTTCACACGGTTAGTAAACCTTTTTTTTATGCAAAACATTTCTTTTTATTTCACTTTACAATGATGCTAGCGAAATTTTATTAATTACATTATAACCAATAATTTAACCGCTTATTAATCAAAGTTAAAAAAATATTAATATTACGCAACCTTTTTTTTTAATATTTTTATCTTATTTTTCCTTTTTAATTTTTAATTACTCAACTTGCAACAACATCAATAAATGATAACTCCCTTTACCACTCTTGAAATAGCACCAGATTTTGAGGGAGAATCAGGTTGAAGTTTTAAATCCAAGGATTTGAAGAACCCCAAGAGTTGACCAAATAAAATAAAACAAACCGCAAGATACTCTTCAGGAACATCATAGGAGTCACCCCCACCCACAGCAATACTTCTGTCTATCTGTATTTTATCGATAGATTTTACCGACATCCCAATTTGACCTAAAGGCTTTTTCCCAACATCCATACCAACCACAAGGTCGGTTTCATATCGTAAAACATCCTCTTTATTGGAAAAATAATATATAAGCAGTGTAGTATGGTCCACAACTGCTTTTGGACCATGACGAAAACCGAGATAGGAATCGTTCTTACAAACAATTTCGCCATCCGTTAATTCCTGTAATTTAAGGTGTGACTCCATAGCTGTCCCATAGAGAGGACCCGAACCCAAAAAAACGGCACGTTTGAAATCCAAAGACGCCATTTTTGTAATTTCATCTATGACACTGTTGCCCAAAATGTTGTTTCCATAATCCATTATTGCCTGGACAATTTTCCTTTGACCCTCCAACCTTTTATAATTGCCAATCAAAAGAGCCGTTAGGAGCATTCCTGAATAGCTTCCTGTCATGGCCAGGCTCTTGTCATTGGAATCCGGTGGCAAAAGAAAAACCAAACTCTTGTTCTTTGATTTGTAATTTGCCAAATCACCTTCCTCACTACAAGTAATAATCAGGTGAAAGCATCGGTCTATATGTGAATCTGCCAGAGATACTGCCGCCATACTTTCTGGACTGTTTCCAGACCTGGCAAAGGAAATCATTAAAGTAGGTCTTGCTTTTTCAAAATAATCCTGCGGGTGTGAAACCAAATGTGTTGTGGGTATCGATAGCGTTGTGATTCCAAAATTTCGTTGTAAGAGTCCCTCAACAGAGCAACCTATATATGCGCTGGTCCCAGCACCAGTTAGCATTATCTTTTGGGAAGTAAGCAAAGCCTCATCTAAAAATTCACTTATCCCATCCTTTTCCCTTAGCAATTTTTCAAATATCTTTTCCCATAGTTCTGGTTGACCTGATATTTCTTTAGCAGTATAAAGTGCACCAAAGTCTTTAAGTTTAGTATCTTCTATATTTAGGTACTTCATTAATTTAAATAATTACCAGTTTAAATTACATTTAGTTTCATTTCCTTGTGTTACAAATATATGTAAACTTATTTATACTTACTTTATCTATTATTATTTATTTGTTTGTTCCTTTAATTTAAATTATCGCTCTAAGTTTATATCTTGTTCAATAATTATTAAATGAATTTAAATGAAAGGCAAGAGGTCAAAGCGTTCCACGGTTGAGAGACGAAAAAAAATATTGAATATGCTTGAAACCAATGGACAGGTGTTTGTCCATGAACTTAGTGAAGAATTCAATGTTAGCGAAGTGACTATCCGTAACGACCTTGAATTGTTCGAATCAAAAGGGCTGCTCATACGTTCAAGAGGTGGGGCTATGCTTGTTGAAAATACCGTAGGCATGGATTACCGATTGTCCGATAAGGATAAGATTAATTATAATGAGAAAATACTTATCGGAAAAAAAGCAGCTGAGCTGGTTAATTCAGGAGAAACCATCATTCTAGATTCAGGTACTACTACTTTGGAAATCGCAAAAAATTTAAGCCCAAATAAATCTATAAATGTGATAACCAATGCCCTAAACATTGCCAATGAATTACTCAAGGTACCTGATATCAATATTATAGTTCCTGGCGGAACACTGAGGAAAAACTCACATTCCCTAGTAGGCCCATTAGCTGAAAAAAGCATGCGACATTTTTATGTTGACAAGGTTTTTTTGGGTGTCGATGGATTTGACACTACCGAAGGAGCTTTTACGCCTAACATAGAAGAGGCATCACTGAACCAAACCATGATAGATATCGCAAGAGAAGTCATACTGGTTGCAGATTATAGTAAATTTAAAAGAAAAAGCCTGGCATTTATATGTCCTCCAAAAAAAATAGATACTGTAATTACTGATGACAAAATAAGTTCCGAAGACAAAAAGTGGCTTCTTGATCAAGGTATTCAAGTAATAATCGCCTAAAAAAAGTCATGCAAATTATTGGCTTTATTAGCTTCAAACGACAAACAATTTGGTAGCGTGATAATTATTAGGTGCGCTAAAAGCATTAATAGCCATTATTTTTCACACTGCCAGAGCACACTCTTGGTTGTAACAGGATTTTAATTTTTTAAGGGATTGAGGGTTTTGGTCCATACTAAGACCGAGGAGTCCCTTCAAAATACCTCGTTCAAACTTAAACTTCTTGGTTTTCGGATTTACTCTAAAGTCCATTTCCTTAATACTTGTGCCATTTACCACTAATGCATTGGTACAATTCCGAACATGTAAACCAATAGATTACAACTTACTCAAAAAATAGCAGTACATTTTTAAATCGGCAGTCAACACACCCCATATCAGCAAACACAAGGAAATTGAAGCGCTCTAGGAACATGGCCTGGTTTGATGCTAAATAAAATATTTTTTTTAACTACATTTCATATTTGAAACAAAAAGAAACTATAAAAAAGATTTTTTAGTAGTTTAAAAAGCTTATGTAAGTTTTAAATTATATATTTACATAATTAATCTAATTACATGTTTAAACATGCAGATTAAAAACGCAGGGTTCTCTTTTAGATGCATTCATGATTATTTACAATAGTAATAATTGCAATTAATGAAATATTTCTCTTAAAAGAATCAAGAATGTAAATTGAGTATTGTAACACTATTCCTGCTTATGCACTTTTTTAGGGAAAAAATTGTAGAATAGTTGGGATTAAAATTCAAAAATAGGAACATAAAATGACTTCTTTTGATGTTTTGGTAATTGGAGAATTGAATGTTGATATTATCCTAGATGACATTCAAGGTTTTCCAACCGTTGGAAAAGAAATTTTAGCAAACGAGCTTAATGTAACCATGGGGAGCAGTTCTGCCATATTTGCGAGCAATCTGAGTTCGCTGGGAAAGTCTGTAACCCTTGCGGGGTTGATAGGCGAAGATAGCTTTTCCGATTTAATCAGAAAATCTTTAAATGGCAAAGGTGTAAACACTGATTTTGTTACAAATACTAACAAATATAGTACGGGATTAACCATAGTTATGAATTATGGAATGGATCGCGCCAATGTTACATTTCCAGGAGCAATGGAACATCAATTGGAAAAAGACATCACGGATGAAATGTTGTTGAGTTCCAAACATATGCACTTAAGCTCAATATTTTTGCAAAAGGGAATAAAGAATGAAGCTGTAAAACTCTTTAAACGTGCCAAAAAATTGGGGCTTACAACATCCATGGATCCCCAATGGGACCCTGATGAAAATTGGGACTTGGATTTGGAGGAATTATTGCCATATATAGACGTTTGGATGCCCAATGTTGTGGAGTTTAAAAAGATTACCGGTACGGATAAAATATCAACTGGTATTGAAAAAGTAAAGAAATATTCAAATCATATTGTGATTAAAGATGGTATAAATGGTGCTCATCTTTGGGAAAACGGAAAACTTACTTCTAAACCTGCATTTCAAAACAGTGAAGTAGCTGATTGTATTGGGGCTGGAGACAGTTTTGATGCCGGATTTATCAGCGAATTCCTAAAAGGGTCTAGCATGAGCCGTTGTGTGGAAGTAGGTAATATTATGGGGGCAATCAATACACTTGAACCTGGTGGAACAGCAGCATTTGCAAACATGGAAACTGTAAAGAAAATAGCCAATGAAAAATTTGAATTCACACTCTAACCAATGAAATTAAAACAAAGATTAAAGGAAAATAAAAAAACAGGAAGGGCTCTACTTGCAACAAACTTCTACAATTTTGAAACGGTTGCTGCGGTCTTGACAGCAGCCCGTGACACAAAATCAGATTTAATTCTACAGCTTTCAGAAAGTTCGTTACACTATATGGGATTGGAAGTAGCTTCCTCACTTGCCCGTGCAGCTATTTTGCAGTATGGCGTAAAAGCATGGCTTCATTTAGACCACGGTCAAAATGTAGCATTGGTAAAACAATGTATAGATGCAGGATTTGATTCGGTGATGATAGATGCCAGTGAAAAAACGTTTGATGAGAATATAAAGATAACCAAGGAAATTGTCGAGTATGCATCAGGATATGATATCAATGTAGAAGCAGAGTTGGGTTACATTTCAAAACTTGGGCAAGAACAAAAAATGGTTTACACGCGCCCAGACGAAGCTAAGGCTTTTGTAGAGGCCACAGGTGTAAATGCGTTGGCGGTAGCGGTAGGCTCTGCCCACGGATTTTATAAGGAAGTGCCCAATTTACAGCTCGACCTTATCGCTGAAATCAATGAGGCGACTGATGCCGCCCTTGTACTGCACGGAAGTTCGGGAATCCCTGACGACCAATTACAAAGTGCCATTAAAATGGGCATAACCAAAATAAATCTGGCCACAGAAATCAAGAATATTTTTATGAAAACACTTCAAGAAATTTTGAAAGATACAGACAACATCGACTTGAGGGAGGTATTTCCAAAGGCCACATCCGCAGCCACAGCGCTGGTAACCAATAAATTGAGAACAATAAACTTTAATCAATTATGAACAGAATAATTATACTCCTACTCTGTATTAGTTTCGGAATTTTGCCCAGTAGGGCCCAAGAGGATGTCTTACTCAAGGATTACAGGCCAAAATCAGTGTACAATATTCAAAAGACAGAAGTTGCCAAGGCTAAATACCCTGTAATCGATGTCCACTCCCATCCCTATGCATCTTCCGATGAAGAGATCAGGGAATGGATAAAGACCATGGATGAGCAAGGAGTTGAAAAAACCCTGATCTTATCCTACCAAACAGGTGATAAGTTTGATAGCATCTATAACGTATATTCCAAATACGGCGACCGCTTTGAAATATGGTGCGGATTCGATTACACCGGATACGAAGAAAAGGGATGGACCGAAAAGGCCATCAAAGAACTAGAACGCTGCTTTAAAGTAGGTGCCAAAGGTGTAGGGGAATTGGGCGACAAAGGTTTAGGTCTCTTTTATTCAGGACCGAGCCCAGCTCCCGGTATGCACATCAATGATCCTAGGATGCAGCCCTTACTAAAACGTTGTGGAGAACTGAGAATGCCTGTCAATGTCCATGTTGCAGAACCTATATGGATGTACGAGCCCATAGACAACCAAAACGATGGCCTGATGAATGCAGAAAACTGGCAGATTGATAAATCCAAACCAAATCTCCTGCTTCATGGGGAACTGATAAACACCTTGGAAGAAGCTGTTTCCAATAACCCGGGCACCACCTTTATCGCATGTCACTATGCCAATTGCAGTTATGACCTGAACATTCTGGGAAGGCTATTCGACAAATATGAAAACCTATATGCCGACATCTCTGCCAGATATGCCGAAACGGCGCCCACACCAAGGGCCACAGGAGCCTTTTACAAAAAATATCAGGACAGACTTTTATATGGTACGGACATGGGCATGGAGCCGTCCATGTACAGAACAACCTTCAGGATTTTGGAAACAGGTGACGAACACTTTTATGAACACGACCTGTTCGGTTATCATTGGGCCCTGAATGGTCTTGACCTGGATGATGAAACCTTGAGAAAGGTGTATAGTGAAAACGCAAAAAAAATTTTAAGATAAGATGAGGAACTTTAATCTTCGAATTATATTCTGGGTTGTTTTGATAAGTCTGGTCGGTTGCAAGACCGATTCGGGCAACAAGACGGTGCTTCAAATCCAACACGGTGCTTTGAACTATGAGGTGGATGGCCTGCTGCGAACCAAAATATCCAGTACCTTGCCCAACACCAAATCACTTGTTTCCTCTTTTCAACCATCGGAGAGCATCAAAGTGAACGATCATATCGTTATTGACAAGTTTGAACATCAAGGAACCAAAGAGTCTAATATTGTTGGAGAACTGTCAGGCAAACAATGGGTTTTGGAAGGGATTTATGACCATGATGGGATAAGAGTTCAAAAAACAGTACGGCTGACCACGTATGACTCCTTTCCAGACCTAGTGTCAACACAGGTGACCTACATCAATACTTCATCTGAAAACCTCATCTTGGATAATTGGTCCAACAACTCATACCATGTGGATTCCCAAAACGATGACCCACCCTTTTGGGCTTTTCAAGGAAGTTCCTCCTCTTCGCGAAGCGACTGGGTGAAGCCTTTGGAGGCCGGTTATTATCAAAAAAACTTCATGGGCATGAACGATTCCGACTATGGAGGTGGGATTCCTGTAACCTCCGTTTGGCGAAAAGATGTAAATGTCGCCGTGGGGCACTTGGCACTGGTCCCCAAACAGGTCAGCCTGCCCACAGAAGTAGTCCCAAACCCCACTCAAGCCAAGGTAAGTGTAAGAGAGGATTTTGAAGACCGTAAGCTATTTGAGCCCAATGACACTATTCAAACACTGGAAACTTTTGTTTCCATAAGTACTGGGGATTATTTTGCCAATTTGTCCAAGTATTCAGAACTCATGCAGGCAAAAGGAATTTCCATAGTGGAGCCTGAACAGGATGCGTTTGAACCCATTTGGTGCGCTTGGGGCTACGAACGTAATTTTACCTTGGATGAGGTAATTGGTACGTTGCCAAAAGTCAAGGAACTGGGAATCAAGTGGGCGGTACTGGATGATGGTTTTCAGATTGCAGAGGGAGATTGGAACGCTGACCCCAAAAAGTTTCCACAAGGAAATATTGAGATAAAAAGATTGGTCGATAAAATACATGAGTATGACCTGAAGGCCAAAGTTTGGTGGGCCCCACTGGCAGCAGATCCAGGCAGCTGGGTGCTCAGGGAACACCCCGACAGTAAGATTGTAAAGAAAGATGGTTCGCCACAATACATTACTTGGTGGAATTCCTATTACCTGTCACCAACAAAAGAGGCCGCAATTCAGCACACCAAGGAAACCATTCAGCTTTTTATGGAAGAATGGGGGTTTGATGGATTGAAAATGGATGGACAGCACATGAACGCCGTTGCTCCTGACCATAGCCTTGAACGTCCTGAAAATTCCGTAGAGGGAGTACCTGCCTTCTTCCAGATGATATATGATGAGGCCCGCAGGATAAAACCAAATGCAGTGGTGGAAAACTGTCCATGCGGCACATGCATGTCCTTCTATAACATGGCCTCAATGAACCAAGCTGTGTCCTCCGACCCCCTATCAAGTTGGCAAATTCGCCATAAGGGAAAAACATACAAGGCATTGGTTCCAAACACTGCCTACTATGGTGACCATGTCGAGTTAAGTGATGGAGCTGATGACTTCGCCACTTCGTTCGGTATTGGAGCGGTACTTGGAACGAAGTTCAC
Source organism: Allomuricauda sp. NFXS6 (assembly GCF_040148835.1). NCBI lineage: Bacteria > Pseudomonadati > Bacteroidota > Flavobacteriia > Flavobacteriales > Flavobacteriaceae > Allomuricauda > Allomuricauda sp. NFXS6. The sequence continues at coordinate 494,020 of NZ_JAGEMG010000001.1, forward strand.
CTGGCCCAAGGACAACCCCAGCGCTTCCGGTAAATATCTTCTGACACCAGAGAAGGAAAAAGTATGGAAGAAATGGTTCGATCTATATAATACCATGATGCTTTCCAAAGGGACCTACTTGGGAGGCGTTTATGACATAGGTTATGACAAACCTGAAGCACATGTCATCCAAAAGGATGGTAGTCTTTTTTATGCCTTTTATGCCGATACATGGGATGGGGAAATCACTTTAAAAGGTCTTGATCAAGATAAGACCTATCTTTTGAGAGATTACTTCAACAACAAAGCATTGGGTGAAATATCCGGAGCAAACCCGGTTTACAATGGCTCTTTCGATGATTTCCTCCTTTTGGAGGTCACACCAAAATAGTACCTGATATAACAACCAAGAACAATGATTATGAATACCAGAAGAGATTTTTTGAAAAACACCACTTTGGCAGGCGCCGGCCTCTTTGCTGTACCCAGTTTTGCCACTCAGTATTTCAGTGAAAATGATAAATTGAACGTAGCATTGATCGGAGTGGGACTTCGGGGCACCAACCACCTCAATAACCTCCTGTTACGGAAAGACATCAATATCACGGCGATATGCGACATTGACCCGGAACGCATCAAAATAGCACAGGACCATATTGGAAAAGCAGGATTCAAGGCTCCAAAAGTATTTGGAAGTTCTGATTATGATTATCGCAATATGCTGGAATTGAAAGAAGTGGATGCTGTCATCATTTCAACACCTTGGCTTTGGCACACGCGAATGACAGTGGACGCCATGAAAGCGGGCAAATATGCCGGGGTGGAGGTTTCGGCCGCCAATACCTTGGAAGAATGCTGGGATCTGGTCAATACCCATGAAGCGACCGGAACCCACATGATGATACTGGAAAATGTGAACTACCGAAGGGATATTTTGGCTGTTCTTAACATGGTAAAACAAAACTTGTTCGGTGAACTGGTGCACTTTAGATGTGGTTATCAACATGATCTTAGGCACGTGAAATTCAACGATGGAAAAACAGCTTATGGGAAGGGTGCTGAGTTTGGAGAAAAAGCAATTTCGGAAGCCAAATGGCGTACCGCTCATTCCGTAAAACGAAATGCGGACCTCTATCCCACACATGGATTGGGGCCCATTGCAGTTATGGCAGACGTGAACCGAGGCAATCGGATGGTTTCCTTGACCTCACACGCCACAAAGGCCATTGGTCTACACAACTATGTGGTTGCCGTAGGAGGTGAAGATCACCCTAATGCAAGCGTCAACTTTAAACTTGGCGATGTGATTACCACGACCGTTGATACGGCCAATGGAGAGACCATTATCATAACCCACGACTGCAACTTGCCAAGACCCTACTCACTGGGATTCAGGGTACAAGGAGCCAATGGGCTTTGGGAAGTAGATGGAAACAGAATCTATATTGAAGGTAAATCCAAATCGCATGAATGGGATGAGGCCACATCTTGGTTGGAGCAATATGACCATCCCCTTTGGAAAAAATATGGAGAGTATGCCCTAGGTGCCGGTCATGGCGGCATGGACTTTTTTGTACTCAATTCCTTTGTTGAATCTGCAAAAGCCAATATTGCACCGCCAATGGATGCCTACGATGCTGCAGCTTGGAGCGCAGTGACACCACTGTCCGAAGCCTCCATTGCCAATAATGGGGAACCCCAAGATTTTCCTGACTTTACCAGAGGCCAATGGATAAAAAGAAAACCCTATCCGTGGATGAAGGAAAACTATTAGGCCACACCATTTTTCTTTCATTACTCATGGATTGACCTTATAGCAATTCCCCCAAAAAGGACATACTTTCCCTATTTGACCAATTACAGGGAAAGTATGTCCAAATTTTAAATGTCCAACCTCTCCAAACTTTGGGATCTATACATTCAATTGAAATAGAAACATTGACCAACGTCTCCCAAATTATTCCAATAACATCAAGCTGCTAAACTTCCTCCGTTAATCACAACGAAAAAATGGTCTTGAATCATACTGCAGTTGTACCGGAATTTATTTATCCTTTACCGAATCCCCATGTAACCAAATAGGTTTCGTATCAGACTTGTGGTCCGCACCGATTATGTCCCTGTAAAGTTCCGGTCTCCGTGCGTTCCTGTACCTCCAACCTCCTGAAAGCCCGATTTTTTCTTTGGTAACCTTGGCCAAGGTTATCTCATCATCAAATGATTTTATTTCGGATAAAATTTCCCCATATGGGTCAATGATCATCGAATTTCCATTTTTCAGATGTTCTCCGTCATATCCAATCGGATTGGTGAAGGCATAGTAAACCCCATTGTCATAAGCCCTTGTCGGAAGCCAATGCATCAGCCAACCCCTCCCTTTTGGGCCATCAAATTCCATTCGAAGGGAAACTGGGTCATCTTCCCGATTTTGCCAATATTTGTCCGCAACATAATCTCTGTGGGGCATCGCTGAGGGCGTGCAACCCGTAACGTGCGGCGCAAAGATGATTTCAGCCCCCATCAGACTTGTTGCCCTAACGTTTTCAATGATATTGTTGTCATAACAAATCAAAATCCCGCATTTCCACCCGAGCAACTCGAACACACAATATTCATTTCCGGCAGAGAGATGTTTGTTGATGAACGGATGTATTTTGCGATATTTTGCGACTACGCCATCACCCGTTACACACACATAGCAATTGTACATCTTTCCTTTCGCCTTTTCAACCAAGCCTGCCAAAATAGGAATGTCCAATTCTTTGGAAATGGCAATCAATTCCTGGATACTTTTTCCATAGGGCACCTCTTCGGCCAGATCCATTAATTGTTCCCGGCTCAAGTCTTTGGTGAACGTGTAAGCTGTTATGGACATTTCGTGAAAGCTGATCAAGTCGGCTCCCAGGCTTTTGGCCTTATTGGCGAGGCTTCGGATTATGGACAAATTATATTTTTTATCCCCGTCCTTCGGTTGAAACTGGGCAACAGATATCTTCATGTTTTATTTTTTCAATATAAATTGTTCTAACTATTCTTTTTTAATTCTCACACCCACATTGATACGAAAACCATTAATATTGAATTCCCATATTTTCGATGTGAACCACATAATAAAAGTAAGACCTTAATGGGTAATATCTAAAAAGGCTGTCAATCCTAATCAGTATCATTTTTTCCTTCTGCAAGTGATATAGCATCCAGCTAAAATATAAATGAAACTGCATGAAGAATTCATCATGAAAGTGGCTAACTCAGTACACTTTAAAATTAATAACTTTATGAAAGTATAAAATAATATAAAGAAAGTATTTGAAATATTAAATATTATTTTTACTTTAGTTTAGATTACCCAAAGTAAACAACCTAAATCGAGCCAAATACATAAGAATAGCTGTCACTACTATAAGAAGTTCATTTTGCCCGACGGAAGAGTATTCTTAAGCAAACTTTTAGGGATTGTGTCCCGAAAACGGCAAAGAACATGAGTGTTGTGAGACGGGCATTCATAAAGCAGATTTTTATAAGCAGGACCAGCTCATCAACATTTGTCCCTGATCAATGGCAATGAACACTTTGGACAAGGTATGGGGCATTTGTCACTGAAATGTCAAAAGCTTTCTTTGTTCCATTTGTTTCACATGGATGCTTGGCAACCAAATAGGTGTTTCAACGCTAGAACAGGGATGAGCTTTTAGAGACCTTTATAACGCTGAATTTTAAATAAAATAAGACAGATTTAATCCATCATGCAAAAAGAGTTCATTTTTTTACTTTGCATTTATTCATTGGGAAGCTTTTTTGCGCTTCAGAGCGTAATTGACCCCCCACCAAATGTGAAAAAGCAAGAAGATTATTATCAACTTGAAGATTTTGGGATGGTCAAAAAATTCGATATCCACATCCATATCAACACATCGGAAACTCATTTTATCGAACAAGCTGTTGAAGACAATTTCTATTTTCTGGACATTGTGGATGACCGTCCATTTGGATTGCCCATGGAGAAACAACAGGAATTTGCCTTGTTGCACTTAAATAACTTTCCACAACAAATGGAATTTGCCACCACCTTTCCCGTTTCCGATTGGGCAGAAAAGGATTGGGTGCAAAACACCATAGCCGATCTTGAACAGTCTTTCGCCAAAGGCGCGTCTGCCGTTAAGATCTGGAAAAACATCGGTATGGACCTTAGGGATGAAAATGGGGCTTTTGTAATGGTGGACCATCCAAGAATCGATTCTGTACTGACCTACTTGACCAGAAAAGGAGAGCCCTTGTTGGGGCATAACGGTGAGCCAAGGGATTGCTGGTTGCCTCTGGAAGAAATGACCTTCAGCCAAGGATATTACAGTGAACACCCTGAGTACCATATGTATCTGCATCCAGAATATCCCTCATATGAAGACCAGATTACGGCTAGGGACAATATGCTTCAAAAGCATCCGGAGTTGAACTTCATGGGCGCGCATCTCGGCAGCTTGGAATGGAGTTTGGATGAACTCTCAAAGCGATTGGACGCTTACCCATTAATGAGGGTAGACCTTACCCGTATGCCGAACCTGAAGTTACATACATTAAAGAATCGGCAAAAGACACGAAATTTTTTTATGACCTATCAGGACCAACTGATCTATGGGACAGATTCTGCAATAAATCCAACGGACAACCCAGGGGAATTGAAACAACGCATCCATGAAAAATGGTTGGACGGATGGAAATTTTTTGCAACGGATGCTCCTATAAACCTAAAAGGGTTTGGTGAATTGCGAGGATTGAAACTTCCGAGGCAAGTTATTGACAAAATTTACTTTGAAAACGCTTCAAAGCTATTGGGATTTAAAACCAGGGAGTGAGCAACTCCTGGTAGAAACATAACTGTATGAGCAATAAGGACTACAACCGAAGAAAATTTTTAAGGCAATCCTCGGTTGCCATGGGGGGATTGACCGTGGCCGGTATGGGGGTTCCAATGAACCTTTTGGCCCACGAAGGTCCCACACAATCAAACAGAACAATAAGGCTAGGCTTCATCGGCATTGGTGGCCGGGGCTCCTATCATCTTGATGTAGCATTGGGAATAGAAGGAGTAGAAATACCGGCAATTTGCGAAATCAAACCAGATAGGCTGCACAGGGCCAAAAGATGGATTGAGGAAGCGGGGCAACCCTCCCCGAGACTTTATGATCGAGGCCCTACAGATTTCGAGCGCCTATGTCAAGAAGAGGAACTTGATGCCGTAATCATCAGCACTTCCTGGAAATGGCATGCCCCCATTTGTCTGGCCGCCATGAACTACAACAAGCATGCAGCTTGTGAAGTTCCATTGATTCAGACAATTGACGAGGGTTGGGACCTGGTGGAGACTTTTGAAAAAACCGGTAAATGGGCCAGTCTTGTGTTGGGTGGATTTGGCGATATGACCCTTCTCAACATGGTTCGAAAAAATCTGCTCGGTGATATTATCCATGTGGAAAGCGGTTATGTGCATGATCTGAGAAGGGTGAAGTTCGACCCGGATGAGGAACCCTGGAGATTACAACATGCGGTTGACCGAAATGGAAATCTATATCCCGATCACCCCATGAGAAATATGATGCCCGTAATGGACATCAATCACGGAGACCGATTTGACCATCTCGTTTCCATGAGTTCCAAATCCGTCATGCTAAACAGATACGCGGCTTCCATGTATGGTGATGACCATCCGTATGCCACTAAAAAAATGGCCTTGGGTGATTATAACGCAACCCTGATAAGAACGGTAAACGGCAAATTGATCACCCTAAACCACGATACGCATACCCCCCACCCCAGAGAGAGCTTCCGTATTCAGGGTACCAGTGGGGTTTATCTGAGGGATAGGGTAGATTCCAAAATATATATTGAGGGACTCAGCCCAGAGGAACACCAATGGGAGTCTGCAGAAAAATATGTGAAAGAGTACGAACACCCCATGATCAAAAATTACAATCCACCAAAAAGAAAAGGTGGAGCCATTAGAGGTCATGGAAGCAGCGATACAAAGACACCAATCAACTGGCATCGATTGATCGCTGCCCTTCGAGACAACACCTTGCCCGATTGGGATGTTTATGATTCAGTAACAAGTAGTTCAATTTCACCACTTTCAGAAGCTTCAGTTGCGGGAAGGAGCAAAGCTGTGGACATCCCTGATTTCACCAAGGGCAAATGGAAAGAACGAACTCCTTTATACAGTTAGAATTTCAAAAAACAATGAGACCAACCCTTTTTTTGAGAGCAACAATACTACTGGTCATTTTTTTGGGAACCACGGTATGTTTTTATGGACAAAAATCATTTCCCAAAGGAAAGCTCCTGAACGAAATCAAATCGCACAAGAAAGGTTTGGCGGTATGGTGGACTGGCCATAACGGCTGGCTCATTAAATACAACGATATACTGATCGGGACTGATCTTGCCCTGGAATCGAAAGATCGCGCCATAGAGGCTCCCATTTCGGCTAAGGAACTGGCCCTAGAACTGGATATATCCTTTATCAGCCACGAACACGGTGATCATTTTGAGAGGGAAACCAGTAAGATCCTGTCCCAAAATGGAAATTGTGCTTTTGTCATGCCGGCCAATTGCAAAGAAACGGCAATAAAGGAACTCAATATTCCAGAAGACCGCATAAAAGTGGCTTCCCCAAGAACACCTTTTAACATTGGCAATGTCAAAATTGAACCTGTCAGGGCCATTCATGGCAATCCAAAATTTGCCGTGTTCTATGGTGCCAATCTGGAAGATTGTGGTTATTTGATCACTATCGGCGGGAAGCGTTTTCTACAGATGGGCGATACTGTATTGTTGGAAGACCATTTGTTTCTTGAAAATGTAGATGTGCTTTTCTTCTCACCCACCGAACACAATACCCACATCGACCCCTCCGTAGTGTTGATAAATGAACTGGAACCCGCATATATATTACCACAGCACAGGAACACCTTTACAGTTACGGATCAAAATAGATACTGGACCAGTGGATATGCGCATGAAGTGAAATTTCGGTTGTCAAAACCGCTTCAAGAGCGATACCATATTCTGGGAATTGGTGAGCGAATCGATATTGACAATACGCTAAAAGCAGACAAAGATTAAATGAACATGCATCTTTTCATACCAAAACCTCCAAGCAAACATCATTAAACCAAAAGATTATGATAAAACTGAACAAAAGCGGTATAATACCAATCCTATTCATGCTCATTTTGATGGATATGTCGGCTCAGATAGGTGATCTAAAATTGGTGGACTGGCAACCCGTTAGCCAGCTCGTCACCAAAAAAACCAACATCACCAAGGCCAAATTTCCTGTCATTGACATCCATAACCACCTTGGTGATCTTGAGAACACAGAGCACTACTTGGCCGAAATGGATAAAGCAGGAGTATGGAAATGTGTAAGCCTCGATGCCCTATCAAAGGATGATTTTTACAAGGAACACATCAAGGTATCCACTGAAGTGGGCAATGATCGTTTTCTGCCTTTTTTCAGGCCCGATTTTAGCAAAATAGATGAACCGAACTTTGGTGTCAAAGAAGCTAAGAAATTGGAAGAAGCCTATAAAATGGGGGCTCGAGGAATAAAAATATCCAAGGCACTGGGTCTGGGCCATAAAGATGCCTCAGGAAAATTTGTCACGGTTGACGATCCCCGCATCGACCCAATCTGGGCAAAATGTGGTGAACTCGGCATCCCGGTTGTGATCCATGTTTCGGACCCCAAAGCTTTTTTTACACCCATTGACAAATACAATGAGCGTTATGACGAATTGGGTGAAAACCCCGAATGGTCTTTTTACGGAGAGGAGTTCCCATCCAAAATGGAAATCTTGGAAGCCCGGAACAGGGTCATTGAAAAACATCCGAATACTATTTTTGTTGGAGCACATTTTGGAAACCTTCCCGAAGACCTGTCGGTTGTGGGTGGTTGGCTGGATACCTATCCCAATTTTTATGTGGATATAGATGCCCGGATCAGCGAACTGGGAAGACAGCCCTATACTGCCCGGAAGTTTTTCATTAAATATCAAGACCGCATCCTCTTTGGAACAGACACTCCCTGTGATGCTGAGGCATACCGCCTATATTTCCGCTTTTTGGAAACCGATGATGAATATATAGACCCCACCCCGGCTCACAAATTACAGGGCCGCTGGATGATTTATGGACTTTACCTACCAGATGAGGTGCTGGAAAAAATTTACAACAAAAATGCCCTCAAAGTCTTGGGTATGTCAGAGTAACGATGTCAGGCAAAACTCAACAGGAAAATGATTTTTATCCAATTGAAAATCAAATAGGAACAGAATGACAGAAGTAAATACAGCGCTGATCTTCAAATAAAAAAAGTTGCCCTTATCCAAATCGTGGTCAAGGCTTTCATGTTTTAAATATTGTAGTAATGAAACAGATCAAAAGAAGGAGATTTATAAAGAACACCATATACTCCGGATTGGGGGCATCCTTGATACCATCGCACCTAATGGCTCAGACACAAGCTGAAATGGACGCTCTTGACATCAAAAAGCAGGCATCGGGCAAGGCCAAAAAAATCATCGTGGCAGGAGCTGGGATCAGTGGTCTTTGCTGTGCATACGAATTGATGAAAAAAGGGCACGAGGTAACAGTGCTCGAAGCCTCTGGGCGATTTGGTGGTGCAGTACTCTCCGTCCACGATGGATTGGCCGATGGACTTTATGCCGACTTTGGGGCCGAAAACTTTACCAAACCCGGCTATAAGAACTATTGGAAATATATCGAAGAGTTTAAACTTCCCGTCCTTCCATATCATCACAGGGAAGATAGGTTGACAAGAATTGATGGCGTGTGGCACACTGAGAAAATGCAAAAAGATGCTCGCGAAAAAAAGGTGCAAGAGATGGGAGGTTTCAATAAGAAAGAATTGAAATTTCTCCAATCGAACCCTGTCAGCAACCTACAATTGCTCTATCTGGAACCCTACTTTGAAAAATTTACGGACGAATACCAGCCTTTCGGGATCGGATACGACCATTTGGAAAACATATCGGTCTCCCAAATCTATAAAAAAGCGGGGGCTTCCAAGGCAGCAATGTCACTCTTGGGTGGAGATCAGACCTCTGCCCTGTACAGTATTTGGCAAGCCTATATCATGCACAAACGGGGTTACGACAGTCCATTTGAACTATTTCGCCTCAAAGGAGGGAATCAAGTATTGACCAATGAACTGGGGAAACGATTGGGAACAAAGGTAAAGTTGGGCTGCCAAATTTTGGAAATTGAACATAATGATTCAGGGGTCAATGTAACCTATAGAGAGTTTGGGGAAGTAAAACAGATGTCGGCCGATTACTTGGCTAGCTGCCTAAGGACAACGGCTCTTAAAAAAATCCTATTCAAACCAGCTCTCCCACCACAAAAGCAATATATAATTGATAACATAAAATATGACCAAACAACCAGAATTGTATTTCAAGCCCGATCTAAATTCTGGTTGAAGGACAATATAAGCATCAATCTGTCATTTGACCATCCAGCACTGGCCCATATTTGGCAAGTTGCCGATGAAGTTGATACAGACAGGGTTTGCTTGATGGCAAAAGCTCCGGGGGGAACCAATCCACTCCGTGCTTTGGAAACCTTTAAGGAGCTCTACCCGGGAAAAAAATCCAACATAGACATTGAACAAATATTGGTTAAGGATTGGTCAAAAGATACTTTTGTGCACGGTTGTGAGCGTCATGGTTTTTCAGGCTTGGGCGAATTATCCAAGTTCTGGCCCCATACGATGTCAGCCCATGGCAGAATCCATTTTGGGGGAGCCCATACAGACAACAGAAGCTGGGGAATGGAAGCGGCCACAAATGCTGCCAATAGGGTAGCCATGGAAATCGATAAGGCTTAATAATCAAATAGTTTAATAAAAGTGATGCGAAATATTGTACTTGTTATTTTTCTTGGTTCAGCATTGAGTATTGGAAACGGTCCCATAAAATTGCCAGACGGTCATAGTTTATCTGAAGTATTGACCAAACATTTAGAATTGTCCTTTTTTTCAACAAAAAACCAACAGGAAAAATCGATTCCCGAAGTAACATTACATCTTTCCGAAAATGAAAACCTTACTTGGGGTAGCTTTATCCGCTATAGCATTGAAGTTTCCGATGAAGAAGACGGAGAGTCAAAATATGGTGAGATACTGAAAAACAAAGTGCTATTGGAAATTGAGTTCAAGCCCATTATAAATGAAAATGGACAAAACCATAATACCGCGTCAAACAAAACGGAGCCCAACAATAAGGGGTTGTCATTGATGATGGAGTCCAATTGTTTTGCTTGTCATGCGGATAAAAAAGCAATGACCGGGCCTTCATTTTACGAAATTGCTGGAAGATATGAGAAAAACCAGAACAATATTACATTCCTGGCAAATCATATTTTGGAAGGATCATCGGGGCAATGGGGCAGCATGGAGATGCCATCTTATCCAAACTTAACGGTTGAAGAAACGGAGAAAATCGCCGCATTTATCCTTACCCAGGGCAGTAGAAGAAATCAGCAAATTTTAACCGGAATGGAAGGAGTATTCCAAATCATGGAAAAACCTGATGGTACCGATCAGGGAGTATATATTCTTAAGGCAAGCTATACCTCCAGTTCCTTGATGAAAGGACAGCATAGTATTACATTGCAAATCAAGTAATATGGCATAATTAAATTAAAAACATCTGATGATTCACATAAAGTACACTCAATATTAAAACCCTTTATTATAAAGATTTAGTGGTGAATGTCGATAGAATCATCTTTAAGATGACACATATATATTCTCGATATGGTAACAAACTAAAACAATAACCATGTTAAAATTAACATATTGTATATTGGCATTGATGCTATTCACATCATGTCAAAACGAGGACCTGCCCCCTACCTTGATTTACTATTCTTTTTCTGGAGGCGATAGTACCGGACAAGGTAGTTTCGCTAATCTGAAAAACCAAGGGACAAAGAATTCGATAGATCGGTTTGGAAATCCAAACAGTGCCAGATATTTTGATGGGAAGTCTGCCAGTATGCATGCAACAATAAAAGGAATGCCATCCATCGATAGTCGTCTCACAATCTCTTGGTGGTATAAAATTAAGGACGAACCTTTTTTCAAAGATTTCATGGATGCGGGCACTATGATTGCCCTTGTGGATACAACGAAAGCTATTGGGCTTCAATTTGGTTATAGGGCTCCAGGTTACAAAACAAAGGGATTGGACGTTTGGAACTGGGGAGGAGGAACCATTCTTGAATGTCAAAAACCCCAAATAAATCAATGGCACCATTGCGTATATGTTTATGATGGAAACGAGCACCGTTTTTTTCTTGATGGACAATCAGTTTCAAATTCGGAAATAAAACCTCAAACTGGCAGCCCCAAACTTTTGATGCTTGGCAACTATCCCGGCGGGACACAATTTTTTAAGGGCAGTTTGGACGAAATACGAATATATGATCAAGCACTGACCATAAATCAGATTCTAGAGCTGTTTGAAAAGGAAAAGCCATAGCTCCAAAAAAATTGCCTAAACACTTTGATGTGAAGCTCATCATTGCTATCAAAGGTTTTTATTTCATTTTCGACAATGATCAATTTTCAGATTGACCAGAAGCTTTATGGCAACCAATACGTTACGATATCTTTCTATATTTATATAAATTCTTTCTTAACATTTCATAAATACGCTTAAGAAAGTATATGAAATATTTATATATTTGATTAAAAGCATTTCCATCATTCATTTCAATGAAAAATAAAAAAGGCAAGTCCGCATTAACCCAAAAATTATGAAACGTAGATTATTTATGGTGACCGGCGGACTCACCGCGCTTTTTTCGGGTATCAATTTTGGATTTGCCTCCCCTAAAGGACAGGTAGATGAAATCCTGCACAAAGATTTTGGCCCACCCCCTCCCATAACAGATCGTTTATATCAAGGACCTTTTATAAACTATGGCCCTGTGGCGAATGTACCCGGAAGCGATGTTGTGATGACAACAACCCCCGCAACAGGTCATGTCAGAAATTTTGGCATGGGCCTGGTCACCTATGTCTGTGATGAAGTCGGCCCTCCAAAACCAAAATACGGGAGTCTTCGCAGCACAATAGAAAAATTGGCTAAATGGGAGCTTGGTGACGTACTTTACATAAGAGTGGATTGGCGGGACATTCAAAACGAACCAGGTAAATTGGAGTTTCCCGAGCATTGGGACCTTGCTTTTGAAATGGCCAAAAAATATGGAAAGCGTGTAGCTTTTCGCATCCAGTTAATGAGTCCGGTAATATCGCCCCAATCCATGCCGGATTTTTTAAAAGATAAAGTGCCCATGGTAAAATTGGGCACCACGGATCAAATTGGCTTACCAGGCAAAGTTCACTATGCCCCACGTTATGATCACCCTGAATTTTTAAAGGCTTTTAAGGAAATGGATGATCTATTGGCCGAAAGATACAACGGCCATGAGCTTTTGGAATACGTGGACACCTGGATGTATGGGTTTTGGGGAGAGGGCCATACCTGGCCGTTTGAAGGTTCACCGCTACCAGATTATTATATCGCCAGGAACACCTTTGTTGAAATATTTGAACATCAGGCAGCCAATTGGTCCAAAACCCCTTTAACCACCAACACGCAACCCGACTATAACCACGTAGGAAATGCCGAAGTGCTCGAGAAGACCATAAGGTCCTACAATTGGCTCAGGACGGATACCATTTTTATTGAAAACGAACAAATCGATATCCTAAGCAACCGGCCTCCTTGGATCGGTGCCACTATTGAACAGGGGATAACCAAAGGTAACACAGGAGATTTGCGCATGGTTGATGGTATCACGAGAAATGATAATATCATCGCACATGTAAAAGACGTAGGGCCCAATTATTTTTCACTTTGGAATTGGCACGACATTGCTTTGGAAAACCTTTTGAGCTATTATGAAAAGTACCCCAAAGCACTCGATGACTTATCCGAAAATATTGGGTACCGGGTGCGGCCTTCTTGGATCTGGTCTTTTGAAAAAGAAGGGTATCCTGGGTTGGTATTGGGAATGGTCAACGACGGTATAGCCGGTATACCTGGCGCCTTGCGCATTCACGTGCGTGATGCGGCACAAACATTTGAAGTCTCTGGTAGTTTGGACCCGGGCTACCCGTTACCTGGAAAAGTGAGACAAGTTATAATAATGTTGCCAAAAGGCACCAAATGGGAAGGCCTTAGGCTTTCTGGCGTTATAGAAATCAAGGGGGTGAGGCGACCTATTAGATGGGCTTGCGCACAAGGCCTTGAAAATGATGGAGCATTAATTTTAAAGAAGAATCTATAATTCAATTTATCTATGAAATCAAAATTATGGTTAGTTTTTGCTGTAGTAACAACAGTTTTTTGGGGTGTTTGGGGAGCTTTTACAGGTTTACCTACTGAAAATGGGTTTCCAGAAACCCTAGTATATTGCGTATGGGCGGTAACCATGATTCCACCGGCGATCATAGCATTGAAATTGGTAAACTGGAAGTTGGACAGGGACAAAAAATCAATTTTATACGGTTGTCTTATTGGTTTGCTAGGTGCAGGAGGACAAATGGTACTGTTTCATGCTGTCAGCGAAGGACCTACATACCTTATCTTTCCGATAATATCATTGTCACCCATGGTGACCATAATACTTTCGTATACCTTCCTCAAGGAACGAACCGGTATTTTGGGGACAATAGGTATTGTACTGGCCTTACTAGCCCTCCCTTTGTTTGATTATTCGGATGGAAATGACACGGCAGACTATGGATATCTTTGGTTTATACTTGCAGTCATTGTTCTGTTGGCTTGGGGCTTACAAGCTTACTTTATGAAGTTCGCGAACGAATCAATGAACGCAGAGAGTATTTTCTTTTACATGGCCCTGACAGGTGTGTCCATAATTCCCATCGCCCTTTTAATGACAGATTTTTCAGAAGAGATCAATTATGGGGCTGATGGTCCTTTGTTGGCTGCAGGAATACAAATTTTAAATTCCATTGGAGCCCTTTGTTTGGTATATGCCTTCCGTTACGGAAAAGCCATGGTTGTCTCTCCAATGACCAACGCTGGAGCACCATTAATTACGGCAGTAATTTCCATGATTGTATTGGGCTTCGTCCCAGGTACATTAAAAATTATCGGAATTATTTTAGCTGTCTTGGCTGCCTTTTTCTTGGCTTTTGACCCAGGGGATTCAGAAATAAAAGATGAAGATATATCTGCATAACGGATATATCTCCATCTAATTATTTTACCGTCAATCTGATATTTTTTCTATTGGTGTAAGGTTTATTTTTCGAAACTCCACTTCAGATCCTTCTGCCTGCAAAGCAATTTGGCCACTGTCCGTTGTGGCATTATAACCATAATTGACCAAATCTCCGTTCACCCAAACCTTTATTTCATTATTGACGCATTCCACGATCATTTCGTTCCATTCACCCAACGGGCTTTCTGAGTTATCAGTAAGATTGGGGATTCTTCGCTTTTTGCCCTCTGTGGTTCCCCACTCTGCCCTAGGCCCCCTGCGCTCTTCCATGTTATCGACTTCGATATCTTCCACAATGACCCAAAAATCCCCGGCATCGCCATGTTGCATTTGCACTTCGATTGATTTAGGGAACATCTTGTAAAGAGCTCTTGGGTCAGAGGAATGAACCAAAACACCGCAATTGCCCGGTTCCCCTGCAAAACGATATTCCACCGATAGCCTATAGTTTTGATAACTGGCATCTGTGATAAGATGGCCCCTTGGATCGCCCAAACTGACCAGCATTCCGTTTCTTACCAGAAAGGGATTCGTTGCGTTAGGAACTGTATCCATCTCAGGTACATCTACATGCCAGCCTGTTAAATCCTTGCCATTAAATAGGCTTATCGTCTTTTCACTTTGGCAAGAGGTCATTGTTGCCATAATCACAAGTAGTCCAATTGCCAACTTCATGATGTTGTTTTTAAATTCCATAATGTTTCATTTTAGTTAGTTGTTATTTCCTTTTCTCCAATTTCGGTTTTTAACTGATTCGTCGTGTTCCAGTGGCAAAATTTCTTGCCCATAAATTCTCTAGCGTTCGGAAATTGCCTTATGGCCATTTTGGGTGAATTTGACCAATTGGAGCAGTGCATCTACATCTTCCCTTCGCAAAATTCCCAAATCCTCGTTCATGCAATTCGCTGCTCCACAGGCAACACCGTAGCTGGCAATTTGGTCCAATCCTAACTCCTTAAAAATGGCATAAGCAATTCCTGCGGTTAGGCAATCCCCACTCCCAACGGTGCTTTTGACCTCTTTCAAAACTACATTGGCGTGGATATAATCATTGTCCCTATAGAGAAACAGACCGTCTTTTCCCTTGGTCAGTGCCAGTAAGGATACCCTATTTTTCAAAATTTTGTTTATCTCCGAATGATCAATGGTACCAAAATTGGTTTCTGCTTCGTGCTCGTTTATGTGTAATCCAAAAAACTTTCCTTTTAAGGCATTCTCCAATTGAATTCCCGAGCAGTCCAAAATGGCCTTCTTACCGGCTTTTTCACATAATTGCAATAGTTGGTGGTAGGCATCCTCTGGTGCACCCTTGGGCCATGATCCCGACAAACATACCAAATCGCAGTGGTTCAAGGCAAGGCAGAACTGGGACAAAAACAACTCCCAATCTTGGAAGGTCATATCAGGACCTGGTTCCAGTAGTTCGGTATTATCTATTTTTTTATCAATGTCCGATCGAAACGTAAAGCACTTTCTGGTATTCCCGCTAAGTTGTGGCCCCACAATTTTCATCCCTCGTAGCTTAGGACTGTTTTTTATCCATTCCCCATTGGGACCGGCCCAATTTCCCATTAGTGAAACCGGACAGTCCAGTTCCTTTAAAGCCATTGCAACATGTATCCCCTTTCCTCCAGGATATTCCTTAACCCGACCAATGCGGTTCGTTTGCCCTATTGTAAACGTTTCAAGCCATGCATAGGTATCGATTGATGGGTTCGGGCATACAGTCAGCACCATAATATTTAAGATTAAGAGCTATTTAAAAATTAACAATACAAATTAAATGAAAGTTAATATATAATCTATATCTTTCGTAACCTTTTTTAATTAAATTGTTTTATAAGTTTACTGTGGTTTCGTCCATTTTTTCAAAACAGCTATTGGACCAGGTTTGGATTCTGCATTCAATTGTATTCAAATTCCTTGAAATGTTGAAGCGGATTTCTAATGTATGACCTGTATAAATTATTGAATACCGAATTCATGAAACGTCTTCTTCTTTTAATCCTGATGCTACTATTCTCAATGGGGCATGGACAGAATCTTCCTGGAACAAAATTGAAGATTAAAAGATCTCATGGAGAAATTGTGTTGGATGGCGTTCTTGATGAGAAAGCCTGGGAGCAAGCAGATGTAGCGAAAAATTGGTATCAGAACTTTCCCGTGGACAGCCTTCCTGCGCCATTTCAAACAGAAGCCCGATTAACATTCGATGATGAATTTATTTATGTGTCGTTTGTTTGTTTTGAAGATGACACACCGGATGTTGTCAGCACACTTCGAAGAGACTTCAATTATTCTTTAAATGACAATGTTTCATTCATTTTTGGCCCGTACAACGATCGTCTGAACGGATATTTTTTCAATGTTACCGCTGCTGGGGCAAAACGGGACGGCACCTTGTCCAGTGGCGGTGTAGGAGAAAATGCGTTCAATATCTATTGGGATAACAAATGGTATTCGAAAGTAGTGCGGTACAAAGACAGGTGGATTGCAGAGTTGGCCATCCCGTTCAAAAGCTTTAAATACAAAAGTGATGTAAAAGAATGGAATATCACTTTTGATAGACTGGACAAAAAACGAAATATTAAATCGGCTTGGGTAAAAACGCCCCGACAATTCTATACAGGCACTTTTGCCTATGCCGGACAACTTGTCTGGGAAGACCCGATTCCAAAAGCCAAGACAAATATTTCCATTATTCCATTTCTGTCAGGTGGCGCATTCCAAGATAGGGAAGTGGAACCCATATCTTCTTCCAACAGCCTACAGACAGGATTTGATGCTCGAGTGGGCATAACCCCTTCCATGAATTTGGACATTACCATAAATCCAGATTTTTCCCAAATTGAAGTCGATGAACAGATACTTAATTTATCAAGATTCGAATTCCAGTTTCCCGAACGAAGGCAGTTTTTCCTGGAAAACACCGATCTTTTTGCAAATGCAGGTTTTGAATCTGCCAGACCATTTTTCTCAAGGCGGATCGGGATTGTCCAAGATACTGCCGGCATCACCCAAATAGTACCCATTTTATTTGGAACCAGACTCAGCGGCACATTGAACGAAAAATGGAGATTGGGTATCATGAACATGCATACCAAAAAAATGTTGGAATTGGGGTTGCCTGCCCAAAATTATACTGTCGCCACGGTTCAAAGAATGTTCTGGGAACAATCCAGTGTTTCCATGACTTTTGTCAACAAACAAAGTTTGGGAGTTCAAGAAGGTGATTCCCTTAAATATTTTCACCCAAGCATATTTCGCAAGATAGATAGAGAGGGCATTCGAAGACCGAACACATACAACAGGGTGATAGATGCCGATCTTGTTCTCCGAAGCAAGGACAACAAATGGTACCACAGCTCATTTTTGGCTCAATCTTTCGATGCTCAAAATAAAGCCAAGACATTGTCAGGTTCCGCATTTTTTGAGTACGCAGACCGTAATTTAAATGCAAATTTGGGAGGGTTTTTTATCAATGAGAACTTTAATGCGGAAGTCGGTTTTGTTCCTGGAAGCACAGTATATCCGGGGCAAATTGGCTATTATTCCGAAATAGGCTATAAAGTTTACCCAAATAGCACCCGTATTTTATCAACTGGTCCGCGGATAGGGACCAGCAGTATTTTATTGCCCGATGGAACCTTGGCTGATCGCGAATATACCATTGGGTACGGAATCGATTTTAAAAACTCCTCCAACCTATTGATCGAATACAATAATACCTTTCAGCGATTGACCCTTGATTTTAGCCCTATCAACAATATTGATAACAGAAAATTTTTGAAAGGTGAAGCATATCGTTGGAATACCGTTGCTGCCACATATCAGAGCAACACAACAAGAAAATTCAACTTTTTATTGAACGCAGCTTATGGAGGGTTTTACAATGGCACCAACCTTAATATGGGAGGAGAGTTCAACATGCGCTTTCAGCCTTATGCGACCATTTCTATGCGCTTCGATCACAACAATGTGAAACTGCCCGAAGATTATGGAGATGAAGCGTTGTTTCTTTTGGGTCCTAAGTTAGATGTGACTTTTACGGACAAAATATTCTTCACGGGCTTTTTCCAATACAATAATTTGATCGACAATATGAATTTGAACGCAAGGATTCAATGGCGCTATAAACCGGCTTCCGATTTCTTTATAGTTTATACGGAGAACTATTTCCCGGCAAGTTTTGCCAGTAAGAACCGTGCATTGGTTTTTAAGCTCACCTATTGGCTCAACATTTAAACAATGATTTTAAAATTGATAATCAGAAATTAAAAAGATTATGATGAAAAATTTAACCAGACGTGAATTCACAGTAAAATCAGCACTGATCGGTGCTGGACTAGCCACTTCCAATTTGGCGGTATTTGCTTGCAGACCCTCTACCCGCAATCATGCATTGGGGGTGTCCATACCCATGCCAATCCAGATAGTTATCGATGATGTTGGCTGGTGGTCCGGCGAAGATGGCCATGAAGTTCAACAACCGTACCGGACTGGAATAAACAGGAACCATGTTCCTGCGGATTATCAGGCCATCGTGGACTTGGGAAAAAAATTGGGAGTGCGGCCACAAGCTGCCACTATTCTTTGCGAATGGGACAAGGAGAATATTTTGAAAGATGTACCTACCATTACTTGGATGCGGGAGAAATGGGATAACAAAAAATGGGTGGGTCCTTGGTTGGATGAGGCTTCGGACATCATCACAAAAAATAAAGATCATTATGAGCTTACGCTGCATGGTGTTGGACACGAATATTGGAAAGATGAGAATATGACCAGGGCAGAATGGGCCGATAGTTCAGGAACGATGCGCCCGCTCGACCAGGTTGAACTTCACCTTGACTGTTTTAAAAAAATATTGGATCAAAACCATCTTGGCCCTTTCCCAACATCCTTTGTGCCGACCGCCTTCTTGCATGGTTTTGGTTTGACCGGTGATCATCAAATCAGTATGGCCGGAGTATTGAAAAAACGTGGGGTCAATTATATCAACACGCCTTTTTCCAATATGTATAATGCCGAAGGTGTCCAATTTGGATTGTTTGGTATCGATGCTGGTGTAATTACGGTTGACCGGGGGGACGACTTGCTCGGTTGGGATGACTTTGGCAAAAAACCAACTGGAACACTCACTGGGCCAACCTGTGGATTGCATTGGCCAAACCTCCTGCATGAAGACCCGAACCGTAATATAGAGATTGTAGATGCCTGGGTGAAATTTTTAAAACCCTATGATGACACACCTGAAACACTCTTGGCCAAAAATTCCGCATCATTTAGGACACAGCTCATACACCACGTATGTACAAATTTCCAGATCAGTGAAAATAAAATTGTACTCGACTTTCTTGAAACCAAAAAGTTAAAAGATCAATTGGTAGATGATTGGCTGACCGTTAAAATAGAATCCAAAAGAAAACTGTCCTTCAGTTCGAATGAGGTAGAGCTATCCGTATCAAAAATTAAGGAAGATAAAAGTGCTTTTCTACACACGTTGGAGATAAAAGGCATCAAAAATCTTGATAAAGCAGTAGTAAGTTGTGATTCAAAATGATATGGTTTGATGTATAAAAATTCGTATAGCAACGACATTTTATATCACTTAAAAGCAACCAGTGTGTAGATATCCTGAAATTTGATTGTCTCAAGCATTCCCTTTACTATATGGACAGCATGTTAACGATCATAAAATCAGGACAGCACAATTCTGTCGATACCAATGCCTTGTGCATTTCATTTATATAAAAAACAGTATATCAGTTATTTGCAATACTTCTCTTTTTTAAAGTTTCCAGCTATACATAAGTATCTATAAAATTATTTGGACATACAGAAAGAACCATATGATAATTTAATTATGAATAATGTAACGCATTAAACAAAATCAAAATTTCGTTCAAACAATTTATCTGTACTAGGCATTCTACAAGTAAATAGTAATGAAATATAAGTTTTGTAATTTAATCTTATCCAATTTTAATACTAAATCAAATTTTTTATTTTTTTTTACTTTCGATTAATGTTTACCTATCTTTTATTAAATTGCATGACAATGTGTGTTACTATCAGCAGATAGCCAGATTTCTGCACAGAAATACAATAATATTTAGATGAAGCGTAGAAATTTCATAAAAGATAATTTAATGCTCTCAGGAGCTTTAAGTATTGGGACCACAGGCCTATTTGCCCAAAATTCCATCATAAAAGACGCAAACCCGAAAACCGGGTCAGTTTTCAATCTGAATTATGCTCCACACTTGGGAATGTTCAAAGAATCTGCAGGGGATGAACCTGTTGATCAATTAAATTTTATGGCTGATATTGGCTTTACCGCCTTTGAAGATAATGGCATGAAGGGGCGAACCAAAAGCCTACAGGAGCAAATGGCCAGCACAATGGCCAAACGAGGTATTTCCATGGGTGTTTTTGTAGCCCACGAAATCTCCTGGGACAAGCCTAACCTTACCAGTGGAGATTCCTCGCTTCGTGATAAATTTTTAAAGGAAATTGAGGAATCTGTGGAAGTGGCAAAACGAGTAAATGCAAAATGGATGACGGTGGTTCCCGGCCATGTAGACCTCAAACTAAGGAATGGATACCAAACTGCAAACGTGGTGGAAACCTTAAAGCGGGCCTGCTCGATTCTAGAACCGCATGGACTGACCATGGTATTGGAACCGTTGAATTTCAGAGACCATCCTGGGCTTTTTCTGACCGATAGTCCCCAAGCCTATGAAATTTGCAAGGCCGTAAACAGTCCTTCCTGTAAAATTTTATTTGACATCTACCATCAACAGATACAAGAGGGCAATCTTATTCCGAATATTGATAAAAGTTGGGACGAAATCGCCTACTTCCAAGTGGGTGACAATCCTGGAAGAAAAGAACCCACAACTGGTGAAATAAATTACAAGAATGTCTTTAAACACATTCATTCCAAGGAATTTCAAGGAATCGTTGGTATGGAGCATGGGAATTCAAGACCGGGCAAAGATGGTGAACAGGCTGTAATTGAAGCATATAAACAAAGTGACTCATTCTAAATACGCGACCAAGATGAAAATTAGAACAACCAGTGTTTTGTTTGTCTTAATGGCAGCCTTTGGTAGTGCTTATGCTCAAAAGCAGTCCAACTACACTCAAGATTTACCCGGGGTAGATGTCTCATTGGATATGATAGCGATTCCTTCCGGAACCTTTCATATGGGCAGTAAGGAAGGGGAACCGGGAAGGAATATAGACGAGGGACCCGTACGTGAAATTAAAGTTGAAGGATTCTGGATGTCCAAATTTGAAATAACTTGGGAACTATATAATCTCTTTATAGATAGGGCAATAGACGACCTTAAATACGAAACAAAGGGAAACGAGGTCCAACTTGACACCGATGCTGTATCGGGGGCTACGACTCCTTATGTGGATATGAGCCTGGGCATGGGAAGGGAAGAAAATTATCCTGCGGTCAATATTACGCAAAGGGCAGCCTCTACTTTCTGTGAATGGCTCTCCTCCATAACCGGACATTATTACCGCTTGCCAACGGAAGCAGAATGGGAATACGCAGCACGCGCAGGAAATGAGCAATCATATTATTTTGGTGACGACCCATCAAACCTGGAAGAATATGCATGGTTTAAGGATAATAGCGAAGGAACATACCATCAAGTCGGAATGAAAAAACCAAATCCATGGGGTTTGTACGATATTTATGGAAATGTGGCAGAATGGACTTTGGATCAATATATTGAAAATGGATATTCAAATGCCCGTTTACCCTTTGAGCCTTCTGTTAATGAATATCCTGTGGCCATTCGAGGAGGTTCCTTCAGGGACGTAGCACAACAACTACGCAGTGCCTCTAGATTAGCTTCCGACCCCATTTGGAAGCAACGCGACCCACAATTTCCAAGGAGTAAATGGTGGTTCACAGATGCTGCATTCGTAGGTTTTAGAATTGTGAGGCCTTTTACTCCTCCACCAAAGGATGAATACTATAAATACTGGATAAAAAATCAATACTGATATTAAAATCAAATAAAATGAAACATAAAAACCAATCTAAGGCCAAATCACGAAGAGAATTTATAAAAAACACCTCCATGGCATCCGGTGCCATAATATTACCCTCCTTAGGCACCAACGCAATGATGAACGTTTTTAATGAGAAAAAATTGAAAATTGCCCTCGTGGGGTGTGGAGGTCGAGGAACAGGTGCTGCCAACCAAGCCCTTCAAGCCGATGATCATGTGGAACTCGTGGCTATGGCAGATTTATTCGAAGACCAATTGAATTCAAGTTATGGCAACTTATATGAAAAATATAAGGATACCGGAAAAATCAATGTAAAGGATAAGCATAAATTTGTAGGTTTCGATGGTTTTAAAAAAGCAATTGACCTTGCCGATGTGGTGATTCTTACCACACCTCCTGGTTTTAGGCCCTACCACTTTGCCTATGCCATTGAAAATGACAAACATGTATTCATGGAAAAACCTGTGGCAACTGATGCGCCTGGTATTCGCAAAGTGCTCGAGGTAGCCAAGTTGGCCGAACAAAAAAAGCTCAATGTTGTTGTTGGACTACAACGTCATTACCAGGAAAACTATATCAAAACCAATTCACTTATTAAAAATGGTAATTTAGGTAAAATTGTGTCTGGACAGGTCTATTGGAATAGTGAAGGTGTTTGGGTACGTCCAAGAAAGCCCGGACAATCGGAACTTGAATATCAAATGCGAAACTGGTACTATTTCAATTGGATTTGCGGCGACCATATTCTAGAGCAACACATTCACAATATTGATGTGGCCAACTGGTTTATTGGAGAATATCCTTCATCTGCCCAAGGTATGGGTGGAAGAATGGTAAGAAAAGGTCCCGATCATGGTGAAATATTCGACCATCACTTTGTTGAGTTCACCTATCCTAGCGGAGCGGTCATCGCAAGTCAATGCCGACACCAGCCCGGCACTATGTACAAGGTGGGTGAGGCGTTTCAACTTACCAACGGCACAGTGGTCACAACTGATGCAGGAGTAGCAAAAGTATACGATCTATCAGGTCAAGAAATAGAATCCATCAGTAATCCAATGGGACACAATCCCTATCAAGAAGAACATTATAAGCTTTTTGCCTCCATACGCGACAAAGGCGTTATCAATGATGCTTATAATGGTGCCAAAAGTACGATGAGCGCCATAATGGGGCGTATGGCCACTTACAGTGGAAAGGTCATAGAATGGGATGAAGCACTGGCTTCGAACCTGCAGCTTATGCCCGAGGAGTTAAACTGGGACTCCCCCACCCCGACCAAACCGGACAGTGAAGGAAATTATCCTATTCCAATTCCAGGAAAAACCAATGTACTTTAATCGTACAATTTTAGTAATAACCACCAATTTTTAACCATTGGGAGTCACTTTCTCTCTTTTTAAAGTGATTCCCAATATTTTTTTGTTAGCCAGAAGAACAATTGACAATTAAAGTGAGCCCGAAAGTATTCTTTCTATTGTCTGAATTTCATCATCTTCAAATTGATGTTTTTTCAGCGCCGCTAACGAATCATTCAATTGCTCTGGGCGACTAACGCCAAGTAATACAGATGTAACACGGGGATCGCGCTTTGCCCATACAAGTGCCATTTGAGCTAGGGACTGGCCCCGTTTTTCTGCTACATCATTTAGCTTACGCACAATTTCGATCCTTTCAGGGGTGATTTGGTCGACCTCCAAGGCACCATTGCCACGGGCAGATGCTGCACGAGATGTTTTTGGAATCCCATTAAGATATTTATTGGTTAACAAGCCTTGTGCCAAGGGCGAAAACACGATACATCCAACACCCTGTTTTCCAAGAAGCTCTAACAATCCATCTTCTATCCATCTATCAAACATAGAGTATCGAGGTTGATGTATCAAACACGGAGTACCCAATTCATCAAACATCTTTAAGGCGGCTTTTGTCTCCTCTTTATCATAACTTGATATACCCACATACAGTGCTTTTCCCTGTCGAACCATTAAATCCAATGCTCCGATGGTTTCTTCTAAAGGTGTGGATGAATCAGGACGGTGATGATAGAAAATATCCACATAATCAATGCCCATGCGTTTCAAACTTTGTTCCAAACTGGAAACCAAATATTTCTTGGAGCCAAAATCACCATAAGGACCTTCCCACATCTTCCATCCTGCTTTGGTACTAACAATTATTTCATCCCTGTAATTGGCCAAGTCCAATTTTAAAATTTTGCCAAAGTTGGATTCGGCCGAACCAGGTGGCGGCCCATAATTATTTGCTAAATCAAAATGTGTGATACCTGCATCGAACGCATTGCGCACAATAGTACGCGCATTGTCAAAATTATCATTAAGACCGAAATTATGCCATAGACCAAGCGAGAACTCAGGCAATAATAGCCCGCTGTTACCACAACGTTTATAGGACATTTCATTATAACGATTGGAATTTGGTTTGTAATCCATATCTTATTTTTAAATTATCAAAAGAACTCTCAGTTTTACAACTGTAGAAATTTAAAGGAAAGTCACCTATCCTTTTAGCATAAATTATTGAAAACAAGGAAGCGCAATAAATAAGAGCTTTCCAAATACGTGTTCTAGTCCTCCTGTACAATAATCCTTTTTTTTTTGGTATAGGTTCTCTGCCAATTCATTGATATTGTTCCCTAAACTTTTGGGCAATTGTACTGTCAATTCGATTAATTTGAAATAAAGGATTTCATAGTCTTCCAAATACTTTAGCAAAGCAATGTGACTTTAAATGAGATATTCGGATTGTACTGTTTGAAAAATTAACGCTTTAAGTTAAAAGCACTCTTTCATACTGTTAAACAGAGCTTCTTGCCTACCCCATAACACTACTATTATCCATATGAATTTGACTTCGTTAATCCCAATATACGCATTACGATAAGATTCAAGCCCTATCCTTAAAAACATTAACCCAAATTAGTTCTACCAACCCAAAACCCTATCGGCATCATTATCCCTTCTATTTTTCAAAACAGACCGAAGCCCCTCGATATTCGAACTGATCTTATCCTCCAATACCCGTGCATAAACTTATGTTGTAATTTTGGTAGCCCAAAATTTTGCTCACGGACTCAATCGGCATACCATTGGAAAGGGTCACGGTAGTGGCAAAAGTATGACTGAAGCAATGAAAGTTCAGTATGTCGCTATATACCAACATGTTACGTTATTTTTTGAAAGAAGGTAACCGAATAGGTAACTTTTAACCACTTCGATAAGCTTTCGAAACCAAATTTAATAAAATCGGAGAACATTAATAGTACATTGGAAATTAAACTATCGTTTTATTAAACTTTTGGGTTGATACAAGTTTTTCCGACTTCATAAAGTTTTTTACCTAACCTATGACCCGGTCGTAAAGTGTTGTGAAAATAGATTTGAACTGACCTCCTCTAAATTTCAATACAGAAGAGAAGTTATTGCTAAGGCCATTTTCTTTTTATGTAAAGTGTTTTACCGGACCAAGCTTGTTTGCTGGAAAAGTACACGCGTTATTATTCAGAAAATGGAAAGACAGGGTAAAAGGACGGGATTGGTATGATATGGAATGGTACATAAAGAAGGGGATTTATTTGGACTTGAACCATTTTTTGGCAAGGGCAAAAGACACAAATGACTGGCAAGAGAAACATATTTCTCCCGAACAGATAATTGAACTACTCCAAATGAGAATTGAAGTAGTGTCATTTAAAAATATCAAAGAAACTGTTGTAAGGTTTATTAAAAATGATGATGTTTTAAGTATTTGGAGTCCTGAATATTTCAATGATCTCGTTGGGAAAATCAAATTCAAAAACGAATAATTTCACGCAAGTCAAATACACTTAACTCATCGGCAACATAATTAAAGTGAAAATATGCGATTGGAGTTCCATATGTCCACTCCTCGATTCATAATCAGTGTATATAATATATAATTGATTTTTAATCAGTTAATAACAAGGTGACCTATTCGGTGAGCATACAATTTTGTAACGCCTGAAACCCTTGGTTTATTAGGGTTCCCAGGGGTAGGTTCTAGTACCTCCGGCTCCACTAGAACACCATCAAAACACAACAACAAACCTGTAAATCACTGATTTACAGGTTTTTTTGTTTTATCTAGTTTCATTTATCTTCAATTAAAATCAATATAAAAGACACCAAATCGATACCCAAAATATGTAAAATTCCTTTGCAGTACTTTTTTATCTAAAAGACAAGCTACTCGATAAATATGGAAACGCAAGACATAGTACACCGCCCCAGCCTTCTAAAATTTAGCATAGCAAAATATAAACAAACAACTGAACAACAAGCTTCTAAGACAAAACTTGCGATGGTTCAAAACATCCGTTTTCAGTGATTCTCGGTATCTGTTATTTCCAAGGGTGTCTCAGAACTTCATTCTACACATCCTAAAAGGATTTGTTTCCACTATAGCAATAGACTAGCTTCAACCACTGAATTTATGGTATAGCTGTAGTGAGAAATTCAAGGTTGGATATATCCGTAAAGTCAAGAATTGGGAGCAAGCTTTTTTACGAGCTCATCTTTACGTCTAACTGCAACCTCAATTTTGGAGCCATCCTTCAAAATAATATGGCCTCCTTTTCCCCTAATATAGTTCTCTACAAATGATAGATTGACAAGATGGGATTTGTGCACCCTGAAAAACGTGCTGTTTTCCAGAATACCTTCAAAATACTTCAAGGTTTTGGAGGCTGTTATTTTTTTGTTAGAAAGTGTATGGATGTGGGTATAATTGATATCCGATTGAAACCTAATGATATCGTTTGTGTCGACCAGGGCAAATCCATCCGTGGTAGGGATTGCAATTCTTTTTGATGAATCGTTTCCCTCTTTAAAATTGTGGAATAGAATATCTATCTTTTTGGAGGTTTCTTTTAGGTTTTTGTGTTGCCTTAGTTTTTGCAATGCACTGGCCAAATCGTTTTTGTCTATGGGTTTTAAGAGATAGTCCATGGCAGAGAACTTAAATGCCTTTAAGGCATAATTGTCAAAAGAGGTGGTAAATATCACTTCAAAATCGAAAGAATCCAGTTGCGATAGCAGTTCAAAACCTGTATTGTTCCCAAGCTGCACATCCAAAAAAACAAGATCAGGCCATGAATCAGTGATTTCACGTTTTGCCTCATCAATGGTCTTACAGCGGGCCATAACTTCAATGTCGGGCGCTTCGTCCTGCAACAGTAAGTCCAAACGGTTGATACAATGCTGCTCATCATCTACGATAATAGCCTTTAACATAGCGTTTTTAAAATTGAAGTTCCAAAGGAAGTCTTATCTCTACACGAAGTCCTTCCGTTTTGTCCAACAAATTAATAGATCCATTGGTATTATTTAAATGGTTTATGATTTCTATTCGATTACTGGTAATCTTTACACCGAACGAACCTTTCTTTTTGGCGTGTGTATGGGTTGCCGACCTTCCAATCCCATTGTCCTCAACAATATACTCCAACATATTTCCGTCTTTTTTTATCAAGAGGGCGATTTGTCCATCTCCTTGTTTTGGAGCGATTCCATGCCATATACTGTTTTCGATAAAGGGTTGTAATATGAGTGGGGGGACCAAGGTGTTGTCCGGTTCAACACTATCATCAACCGATATATGGTAGTTGAGCTTGTTCTCCAACCGGAGGGACTCTATCTGCATGTACAGTTCCATCAATTCCAAATCTTCCTCCAAGGTAATCCATTTTTTTTCGGAGTTTTCAAGGATGGATCGTGTGAGTTTGGAGAACTTGACCAAATAGTCATCGGCCTGTTGGATATCGTTCTTTGAGATAAAATCACTAATGGAATTGAGTGAATTAAAAATAAAATGAGGGTTCATTTGGGAGCGAAGGGCCTTGAGCTCGGTCTCTGCCACCTTTGCATTGAATTCGGCCAATTTTCTTTTTTCCAGTGCATCGCGTCTTCGTTTGTACAAAAAATATCCTATTATGGAGATCAATGCCAAGAGTATGGCCCCCAACAAATACCCATTTTTCACCAATTCCTGTCTCTTTATTTCCTCTTGGGCGACCGCTTGTTGCCGCTCCATCTGAAACTGCATTTCCTTTCGGGTCAATTCAGACCTCTTTTCCTCGTTCAGCACACTGTCCCTCAGTTGCACATGCTCTTTATAGGCATCAAGGGCTTCGGCCATATTTCCGTTGTACTCGTACACTTGACTCAACACTTCCCATGAATCGGATTCCCATTCCACAGCACCAACCTCCTGGGAAAGCGCAAGGGCTTGGCTGGCACTTGCCTCGGCCACTCCATAGTTTTCGAGCAGTACATTGATTTTGCCAATACTGTTAAGTGCGGAGGCCTCAATATACTTATTGTCAATCTGCTGGGCGAGGTCTACTGCTTCTTGATAGTGTGCAAGTGCTTTTTCGTTCTGTCCCAGCTTTTTGTAAGCCAAGGCCAAGTTATTGGTAATCGCTGCTATAAACAGGTTGTTTTCTTCCAATTTGGCCAAAGTCAGGGCCTTCTCCAAATAGGAAACACCTTCTTCAAACTTTTCCGTGTCGTTATAGATAATGGCAATGTTGGAAAGTGCTTTGATTTCATCTGGTCTGTTGTTCAGTGATTGTGCCGTCGACAAATAGGCATGATACTTTTTCAAGGCCTTATCATATTCCTTTAAATCAGCATGGATATTGCCAATATTTCCCAATAGACTTGATTCCAGTTGTCTGTTGGCCATATTTTGGCTCAAAACCAAAGCTTTTTGATAAGCATCCAATGCATTGAGGTTGTCTCCTAAGACATAATAGAGGTTACCTTTTTGACGGTTGGCCATAGCCTCACCCTTGATCCAGTTTGTTTTTTCTGAGATATTGAGGGCTTCCTCAATATACGGAAATGCTTCATTGGGACTGGAATAGGTCATCTCCCCAGCCATTTCAATAAGCAGTCCGGCTCTTAGGGTATCTTGTAAAGTAAAATTCTCCAATTTATTTCCCAGGGAATCAAGTGGTACCTGCTGTGAATGGCTTAATAAGGGTATAAGTATAATGAAAAGGTCTAAACAGTTTCTTTTGATGGATTGCAGCATGTTCTGAGGTTAGTGAATCCCAAATTTAAACCATTTGACCCATTAATGGGCTGTTATACCATGGTTTACGGATATTGGAAAATCCACTACGGTAACTCTTGATAACATTACGTAAAATAATTGACCATGGCACAGGGATAAAGGAATTCATAGTTTAGAGATTACTATACGGCATAACCATTAACTATATGAAGTACCCTACCATGCTCTTTTTGTCCTGTTCTATGTTATTTTTCCTTGTTGGTTGCGGCACCGATGATGGTAACGAACCTGAAAACGGTACATTAAACGAAGTACAAGGAACCATACAATTATCCGGGGAGGAAACTTCGGAACTGGGTACTTCATTGACCGTTGGTAATATTGAAGTGGCCAATGTTGCCCTTTCGGGGACAGATAAATCGGTAATTCTATTGTCTGAGAACATAACTGTGGTTGATAATGAATTTGTTTATGATAATGACCAAAACGGATTTGTAATCGTGGCGGCAGATTTTTCCACTGGTGGCTCTACGGATATTGACAAGACCATATCCATGACCATAGTAAGGAACGGCCAAGAGTTTCGCCATGCCTGTTCCTCGCCCTACCAAAACTTTTTTACAGCATGCGGTGACGGTTTCGGTGTTGATTTTGAAGCCAAACAGATCACCTTTGAAAATACAACGGTAATCAATACCGATGATGACACCATTTTGACCATGGATGGAACAATAAATTGGGAATGAACATCAAAAAAACAATGTTAAAGGTAAGATCGGTATTTAGTATTTTTCTGATGGTAGCAACTGTGCACCATGGTTTTGCACAGACGGCTGACGCAGATGAACTGATTGCCTTCAAGCCGCCCTCGGACAATTTTGTTTCAATATACCTTCAGACATACAAAGGCTTGCCCAGGTTTGGTGTTGTGGATTCTTATAAAAATCAAAGCGCCAATGCACAAGCCAATCCTAGATCCAATGTAGCAAGGCCCGTTCGCGGTGGTGGTAGAAACCCAGAGCAGCTTAAAAAAAACAATATGGTGAACAAGGGAAAAATCAATTTCTCTTTATTGATCAGCTTAAAATATCTCAAGCCATTTATGAGGGACCTGGACAAGGACCGATTGATCATTTTTAACGATAGGCTTACAGAACAACAATCGAATTCTGCTTACCTCCAGAGATTCTTGCTCAATCAGGTGGCTCCGAACTTATGTGTGGACGCGGCATGTAAGAATGCCAATGGAGGCAAGAACGAGTTTGAAAAACAACGAAACTATAAAACTTTTGTAGACAGTTATTTAGAGCCGCTATTGGAATGGAGTCAAGATGTTTTTAAAAATGATGTGTTGATCGGCTATCATGTTTCTACCCTAAATATTGGAAGAAATTATGATTTTGACAAAAAAGGCTATTGGGTGAGTCATTATCTGGCCCTCAATGATATTTTCCCATTTAAACAGGGAGGATTGAAAAGAGTGGTCTTTGAACCTGTCAAACCCTATGAAAATCAGCTTCTAAAAAAAATGTCTCTAGGAAAAAACATCAATTTCTTCTTGCCGATGGATGAGCAAACTGCTGAGCGCCTAAAAAAAAAGGGCATCAACCGATTATATCTGGTAAAAAAGATAAAACTGCAACATTCGGATAAGCGGATGGATGTTCCCACAGACCCCATCAACTTTAATTATTCCCATGAAAAAAGTGATGTGGAAATTTATACGGACGAAGCTCTTGCAAATCATTTTAGGACATTATCCCTAAACAATCTTATTCTTAAAAATTAATGCATGAAACATATCCTTTTTATAACAGCGGTCTTGGCATTCCAACTAATAGGGTGGGGACAGTCGCAGGAAAAGACTTTTGATCCTCCGACTGCCGATTTCATTTCCCTTTCCTTGCAGACCCACATGGGTAAACTCCGTTTTGGGGTGCAAGATGAGTATTTTCTAAAATCAGATGGTACCTATGTAAGTTCAAGGGATGATGAGTACTTTGAAAGGGATAAACAGTTCAGCCATAACAATGCGAGTAGGCATGCTTTTGTGGAGCTTTTGAAAATGAGGTTCAAAGAAGACATGTTCGAAGTGATGGACCGGGACTTTTTTACAGAACGGACACAAAACATGTACGAAAAAGACCTTAAATCCTATACGGCCCAACAACATGTGCTGGCCCTTGCCAATGCCTTGTGCAACAAACAGCAGTCCATACGGTTTTTCTGCAACCCAAAAGAAGAGGATTGTGCTTCAGGATTCCTTCAAGAGGGCTATTATAACGAACCGCGCAGCATTAGGCCATGGGGAGGAAGAGGCGCTTCGGAATTCCAAAAATTAAGGGCGTACACCAATTTTGCAAAGGAGAAGTTTCCGTTGGTCGAAAAGTGGGCAAAGACACTTTATTCCGACAATGTACTGGAGGGATATTATGTTACACGGACCAATTTGGGCACCTACGATTTTAAGAGTGGAGGTTATTGGTTGAATACGCATCAGTTTTACAATCAGGGTTTTTTATTGCGGTGGTATGGACTCCAACCCGTCAATTCATCAGAAAGAAAGTTGATGCACCCCAACGGTTCGTCGATACTGTTCAAAATGTCGCCCGAAGTGGCTGAAACCTTCTTAGAAAAGTACCAAAAGGTTTATTTGGTATTTGATGTGACTGGTAATCTAAATGGCCTGGAAAATTATAGAGCCGATCAACTCAAGACCACTTTTAGCCTTAACAGTCCCGTTATTGAAATCTATTCAGATGATGGTCTTACACAAAAAGTGGGTGAAATCAACATCACAACCATGGTAGCCAAGACTAGATAATCCAAAAGTTATGAAAATGAAACTTATAAAAACAAATGCCGTCTTGATTGTGACCGTGCTGGGAACGCTAATGCCGGTTTCCGCCCAAGGTCAGTTTTTTAAAAAATTAAAAAAGAGTGTTGAAGACAAGATTGTAAAAACAGCAAGCGATAAAACGGACAAATTGCTGAATGGTAATGGAGCAGCAGCATCGGTTCCTGATGCCAAACCTGGGCCAGTATCGGACAATAAAACCTCCCAGAGCGAAAAAGTTGATAAAAAAGCTCCTTTTGCTGTAAACGATCAAAATATTCTAACATTTAAGGCACCCTCCAAAGATTTTAGAGATGTGGTCATACAAGCACACAAAGGACTTCCTAGATACGGAGACCTTTATTTTTTGAGAGGGACCACGACACCGACAATGAACAAAGCTTATGAGGCACTTTTAGAGTTGAAGTTTTTGGAAAATACCTTTAAGGATTTGGATCGATCAAAATTGACCAAACATCAGAACATCTCAGGAGATCTTGAAAAAAAGAATTCTGTATTTGCCCAAAATCACTTGTTGATTCTTGCTAGGGAAACCCTATCCGATGAAAAGCTTCAAGAATACTTTTGTGATTCCGAGGCCAAATCTCCCTGCAATTTTTATAATTCCGCAGGAGAAAGGAGCCGTGTGTCCTATTGGGGAGGTACTCATAATAATGAATTTGCACAAAACCGCAGTTATACAAAGTTCATCAAGAACCATTATGGCACTCTTCAGACATGGAGCAACTCCTTTTATGAAGATGGGAGTCAAATTGCCTATTTCGTTGCAAGGGGGACAGTGGCCGAAAAATATGATTTCGGAAACAAAGGTTTTTGGATTGTAAATATATTCTCCGTTGGCGGTGACTTTATTTTGCACAAGTCCAATTTTATGGCGTATTCGGAGAATGAGAAAACCCTGAAAAATTATTCAAAAAAGGTTTTCCTGCCTGTTGAGCCCACTGCTGCCAAAGCATTTAATTTGATTGAGCGTTCCCCCGTGTTTGTGGTATTTAAAGTCAAAGTGACCCCTAACGTAACAAGCCCGACGCACATAGCCTGGGAATTTGAGATGGAAGATACCATAATGGAATTTTACAAGGATAGCCCACTAAGTCAAAAAATGGGAGAATCGGACATCAGAACCATAAAATTTAAGGATTGAGAAATGAAATGTAATTGTTCCAAACAGATTTTATGGGTGATAACGGCTGCTTTGACGCTAGGTTTGCCACAAACTACGACAGGTCAATTTTTTAAAAACCTGAAAAAGCAGGCTGAGGAGAAAGTTATTAAGAAAGCGGATAGCAAGGTAGATGATATTCTTAATGGAAATAATAGTAAGGTGCAAGGACCGGGCATACAAACGGGCAGTACAATACAAACAGAGGAAAAAAAACCTGACAAAAAATCGACTCAACAAAATACAAATACATCATTCAACGATTCCGAGTATTTGGCCTACAAATCTCCTGATCCGGCGTTTAAAGACATTGTAATTCAAAAGTACAAAGGACTTCCGAGATTTGGCGCCATTGATTTTTATATGATGCGTGACAACCCAAAGAAAGTAAATCTTTCCAAGGAAGCCGCTGAAAAAAGGAACCTGACCAGCCTGGGATATGCTGGGTTTGCACATTTGGTACGGATACATATGTTGAAAGAGCACTTCAAGGTAATGGATAGGACTGCTTTAACAGAACAAACCAAAGGCAAAATTATTGAAAAGGAGGCCAAATCCAGTCTGGCCCAAAAAGTATTAAAGGATTTTGCCTTTGATATGGGAACTGATGCTCTTAAAAAGGAATATTTTATGAATGATTGGAGCGGAACCGGCAAAAGTGCAGTGGTAAGGGAATGGGGAGGACACGGAGCAGATGACTTTACTGAAAATGAACGGTATGTGTCCTTTGTGGAAAAATACCTGGATATCATTTTAGAATGGAGCGAAAGCTTTTTTAGCAATGGAACGGAAGATTTTCAACTGGTCCATGCCATAAAATTTCAAGGGCAATATGACTTTGATAAAGGAGGTTTTTGGGTACGCCTGCCCATTAAAAGACCGCCTCAAGGTATTATTTCCTCGGTCGAGTATTTTAATGAATTTGCACCAAAAACACATTACGGACATGAGTTTTTCAATAAAACTGAACAAGTGGATTACATAAATGGCGATGTGCTATTTAAAATGAGCCCGGATAAGGCTGAAGCATTGATCAATGATAAAAGCGTGATGTTACAGTTAACAATGAAAGTTAGGTCTGTTTTCAAAGATTTTGATACGGGGAGCCCTTTTGCCTATGGAGCCTATTATACCTATCATTTTCTTGACCCCATTTTAGAGCTGTATTCGGATGCCCAATTAACTAGAAAAATAGGGGAAATCAATATGGAAAGTCTAGTGTTTAAAGAATCCAATTGATATGAGTGAAGCTAGAATCAATATCGATGGGATTGCAATAGGTCTTGAAATCATTGTGCGATAGAACTGCTTCCATTGACACCACAACTCCAGTCTTCTCTGAACTTGAGTCATTTTTGCAGGCAGAAGTATAACCACTGCTATGTATACAGATGATTTTTTCATTTTTAGCGCTTAACGTTTTCCTATTTTATGGGGTCGTAGGCCGTACCGGTAGTTCCCCTTAACTTTTCAAACTGTTCATAGGCGCTTTGAACACTTTCCTTTGGAGCATGTTCAAATTCTTCGTTCGTTACTTGATATTGTCTCTGCAAATCGATCAATCGCTTCCTGAGCCGTGATTCCACCTCATCATAAAAAGGATTATCGATTTGGTTATGTATTTCGTTAGGATCTTCCTCTAAATCATATAGTTCCCACGTATCGATATCATCGTAAAAGTGCATCAGCTTGTAACGCTCCGTCCTAATGCCATAATGCTTCTTTACCATATGGAATGCGGGATAATCATAATAATGGTAGTACACCGCATCCCTAAAATCATCATCATTGATGGTATCTTCCAACAAGGGCCGTAACGATTTGCCTTGCATATCCTTTGGAATATCGACACCTGCATAATCCAGAAATGTTTCGGCAAAATCGAGGTTTTGGGTCAGGGCATTAATTTCAATGCCCGCTTTGATATGGTCGGGGTATTTCATCATGAGGGGCATTGCCAATGATTCTTCATACATATAACGTTTATCGAACCATCCCTTTTCACCCAAGTAAAAACCTTGATCGGTCGTATAGATGACTATGGTGTTTTCGACCATGTTACTGTCTTCCAAATAATCCAATATTTTGCCCACCCCTTCATCTACCGATGCCAAGGTGGCTAAATATTCTTGTAAATAGCGCTGCCCTTTCCATTCTGCCAATGCCCTGCCTGATAGGTCGGCATCATGAAATGCATCGTTTTTGGCCTGATACGCATTATCCCATGCGGCACGCTGTTCTGGAGTCATACGTTCAAAATCCGTTTTCCAAGGATTCCATGCCAATTCAGGGCTTCCCTTTCTCTTGGTCATTTTTAAATCGTGACCTTCATACATATCCCTATAAATCGTCTGCAATTGATCTTTGGAACCCAGAGAACCTGCATGATCGGTGAAATAGGTATCCGGTAATGGAAATTGAATGGAGTCAAATTTATTTGCATGTCGCAGGGCGGGCATCCAATTACGATGTGGCGCCTTATGTTGCAACATGAGCATAAAGGGTGCCTCGGAACCCGTCCTGCTCCTGAGGTAGTCAAGGCCTTCTTCGGTGATAATATCCGTTGCATATCCCTCGATTACGGTGGTATCGACTGCTTTGGTCTGTCTGTCGATCGAAATAAAATCCGGGTTGTAGTAATTGCCTTGGTCCTTTAAAATGCTCCAGTAATCGAAACCTTGGGGCAGACCGTGTAAATGCCATTTGCCAATGAGAGCGGTATTGTACCCCGCCTTTTGGAGGAGTTTCGGAAACGTTTGTTGGTCTCCGTCAAAGCGGTTACCATTCATTTTAAATCCATTTATATGGCTGAATTTCCCTGTTAAAACCACAGCTCTACTAGGTCCGCAAATCGAATTGGTACAAAAATTATTTCTGAACAGAGCACCTTCGTTTGCTATTCTATCAATATTGGGTGTTGGGGCTAAATTACCGATTGGGTGACCATAGGCACTAATGGCCTGCTCCGCATGGTCATCCGACATGATAAAAATAATGTTCGGCGGGCCTTGGGCCACTTCTTCCTTTGGTTTTTCCAGTTGATTGCACGAAACCATAATGAATAGAACAAGAAGTATCGACCTTATATACATATGGTTTTATTTTAGTGTGAACGATTTGGATAATTCCGCATCGGAGTTGGTTCCCACAAACACTTCAAACTCCCCAGGTTCCGAGACAAGTTCAAGTTGACCGTTGTAGAATTTCAGATCATCGGGAGACAAAGTGATGGAAACCTCTTTTCTTTCCCCTTTCCTTAGCATGATTTTTTGAAACCCCTTTAATTGACGCTTGGGAGGCGTAATGCTCCTTACTACGTCTCGAAGGTACAATTGCACCACTTCTTCCCCATCATAATCCCCCGTGTTCGTAAGGGTCACGGTAGCGGTAATTCCCTCTCCTTGACGGACCTGTTTCTTGTCCAATTTTAAATTGGAGTATTCAAATGTGGTATAGCTCAACCCATGGCCAAAAGGCAACAATGGGGCATTGGGCGCATCCAAATAGTTGGATTTAAATTTTTGGAAGGCATCGCTTTCTGAAGGAGGTCTCCCTGTAACCTTTGCGCTATGGTACACCGGAATCTGTCCAACATTCACAGGCCAGGTCGCGGTTAATTTTCCAGCTGGATTGTAATCCCCGAATACCACATCAGCTATGGCATTTCCTGCCTCAATACCAGGATGCCACACTTGTAGTATTGATACGGGCATTTCATACTCCTCTGCAATGGTCAATGGCCTACCGCTCATCAACACCAAGGCTACAGGTTTTCCAGTCTCTACCAAGGCTCGTATCAATCTCTTTTGACTTTCCGGAATTGAAATATCGGTTCTACTTGAGGATTCCCCGCTCATTTCCGTAGCCTCCCCCACAACTGCCACCACAACATCCGAAGTTTTGGCCAGAGCAACAGCCTCTTGCAGCATGTCTTTCGAACTACGCTCATTTATGCTTATTCTAGGACCAAATACGTTAACGCGTTTGGCAAAATCCGCATCATCCGATATGTTGGCCCCTTTTGCATATGCAATCTCGGTAGTGGGCGCTATATTTTTAAATCCTTCCAAAATGCTAACCGCCAATCTAAAATCCCCCGTAGGTGCCCAGGTCCCCAACATATTCTCCTTACTATCGGCCAAAGGACCGACCAAGGCTATCTTTCCCTTTTTTTCCAAAGGAAGTACACTGTTATGATTTTTGAGCAACACAAAGGAACGGCTCGCCAATTTTCTTGACAGTTCCCTGTTGTAATCCGTCAAAATATCTTTTTCAGGTCGCTTGGTATTCAAATATCGGTAAGGGTCATCAAAAAGTCCGGTATTATATTTGGCCTCCAATACTCTTCTGCAAGCATTGGTGATGGCAGCTTCGGTCACCTTTCCTTCTTCAAAGGATTTCTTCAGACTGGTCAAAAAACCTTCTCCCACCATATCCATATCCAGTCCGGCTTTCAATGCCAAGGCAGATACTGCTTGCAAGTCCCCTAAACCATGTGCTATCATTTCGTTCAGGGATGTATAGTCCGAGACCACAAAACCATCAAAACCCCATCGGTCTCGCAACAAATCCGTAAGTAACCACTTGTTTCCCGTGGCAGGGACTCCATCCACATCATTGAACGATGTCATCACACTGGCAGCACCAGCATCTATGGCCGCTTTGTAGGGCGGTAGATATTGGTTGAACATTTTGATTTTGCTCATATCCACAGAATGGTAATCACGGCCCGCCTCAACTGCTCCATAGAGCGCAAAGTGTTTTACACAGGCCAACATGGTATGGGATGCGGACAGGTCTTCACCTTGGTAACCTTTCACCATTGCCTTGGCTATTTTAGAACCTAGATACGGGTCCTCACCCGCCCCTTCGGATATACGTCCCCAACGTGGGTCCCGGGCAATGTCCACCATAGGGGAAAAGTTCCAGTTGATACCATCGGCCGTAGCCTCCTTTGCTGCCATTTGGGCTGCCTGTTCTACCAAATCCATATCCCAACTGGACGAAAGTCCCAACGGAATGGGGTAGGTAGTCCTATATCCATGGATTACATCGGAACCTATCAACAACGGTATTCCCAATCGGCTCTTTTTTACAGCCAGTTCTTGAGCCACCCTTACTTTTTCTGGGCCCGCCACACCAAAGAGGCCTCCCACTTTCCCTGCTCTGATCTTAGCTTCCACATTTTCACTGACCACAGCACCTGTGGCCACTCCCCCACCAGGGGTCAACAAGTTCAATTGACCTATTTTTTCCTCAAGGGTCATTTTTTGTAAAAGCTGCTCAACTTCAGGGATCCGTTTTTGGGCATGGGAAGTGAAAAGCACCAAGCCCATTAAGGCCAAAGCTATGTTTTTAGGGTTCATGACAAGATGTTTTTTAATTTCCGTATTAATCGTTCGTGTCGGCAGTTGTTGCTTTCAGCTTGGAAAACAGCCAAGGCAACAGGTCCGGTTCGGCAAATGCCGGGTCCCAGCTATTGTGATTGGCAAAATCGTAGATCGTGAATTTTGGATGGGCTCCTGCTTTTAGCAATGCAGCAACCATTTCAATGGATTGCAAGGGATGCACTACATTATCCTGCGCTCCATGAAACACCCATAAAGGTGTATTTTTTGCATAAACGGAAACGGATTCGGGTTCGCCACCTCCGCATATTGGCACAGCGGCCGCAAACGTATCTGGTTTTCTGCTCAATAGTTCAAAAGTTCCCATGCCTCCCATGGAAAGCCCCATCAAATAGACTTGATCATCTTTGGTGTAAGGTTCGGCTATGGTGGTTTCAAGCAAATCCATGACCATTTTCAGCGGCTTTGTCGGTCCCTCACTGTATGTAAAGTCTAAATTGATAGGATATGAACTTCTATCCACATCTACATTGGACCAATAACTATCTTTGGGACATTGTGGAAAAATTACAATGGCCGGGTATCGTTCTTGCAAATAATCAGTAGCAAACAATTTAGCACCGTGCCACAGTTGTTTTTCGTTGTCATTTCCACGCTCTCCTGCTCCATGGAGAAAAAGTACCAAGGGATAGTTTCCATTCGCCTTGAAATTTTTGGGATACATAATGCGATACCTTAAGGTATCGTTCCCATCAATAAGCATTTTGGCCTCGTATTTGGATTGCCATTGTGCGGATAACATAGTACACGTGAGAAACAAAAGAAAAAATGATAATTGTTTTTTCATATTAAAATCCAAGTTTGGTCAGACCAGCTTGAACGTCTTCATTACCCATAAACAGGTTCCAAAGCAATCCGGTCCGATAGTTTTCAATCATGATAATCTGGGGTCCTTGATCAATAGCCAAATAAGCCTCGGCTACCCAATCGTATTCGGGGCTAAAGGCATCGTAAAAACCTGCAGGACCCAACAAATCATCCTTGTTCCTATAAAAATAGTGCAGGGCGGCCAAGGATTCCTCCGGTGCATACGGAATGGAACTAATTGCTGCAGTAGGTGATATGACACCGGTGTCATTGTTGGGACTGTGGGCATTGTACCCGATACTGCCATCATTGTTACGGGAATAACTGGCCGTTAAACCCCAACACTCTTCACCATAATCTTGGTATTGGTCCGGATTGTTCACACAGTATTCGTAATTAATCATAGTATGGTTGACGTTTACATCCCAAAAGTCCACATATTCGTCGGACAGGTTATGTGGATCTAATCCCAAGTAAGAATAATGTGCCCAAAACAATGGTCCACCAAACTGTTCGGAGCCATTATGTTTAACCAAAATCGGATAACCATATTGGGTGTTCCCTGATTGGATACCTCCCCCTGAGGCCCAACCATTGGTATACACTTCTTTTTCTATGCCAAAATCGGGTGATGCCGCGGCCATCACGTAGGTAATCAACACCTCATTGTATCCTTTTAGTTGAAGATTGATATCAAAGCCGTGGTTGGGGCTCCAATGCCAATACAATACATTTTGATTTTGGGTGTACCAATCCCACTCCACCCCTTTCCAGAGGTCATCGGCCTGTTGCGCCAAATTTTGCTCTGCATCGGTACCGTTTTTAAAATATTCTTTGACACAAACAAGACCTTGGGCCAAAAAAGCAGTTTCTACCAAATCGCCCCCATCATCCAAATCGCTAAATGGAATCACATCACCTGTGGAACCATTGATCCAATGCGACCATGCACCGTGAAAGCGATCGGCATTTTCCAAAAAATCCAATAAGGTATTCAAGCGTTCAACACCTTCCGCTCTTGAAACGAACCCCCTTTCGATGCCCACCAAAATGGCCATAAGTCCAAACCCTGTGCCCCCAGCGGTAACAACTCCTTCACTATTACCCGGGTCATTCGGGTGGTACCTCTCTCTTGCCCCGCCTGAGCTGGAATCGGCAAAATCCCAAAAATATTTAAAGGTTTCTTCTTGGGTCAGGTTCAACAACGCTTCATCTGAAATGACAGGAACCTCATCATCATCACCAGAACCGTTACCGGGAAGTTCAGGTTCCGTGGGAATATAGGTGTAATCATCCCCTCCTCCACAGGATACCATAACTATGGAAACAATAAAAAGATAGATTGCCTTTTTAATCATCGGCTGTTTTCAAATTAGGGCTTTCAAAACCCAATTTTATTAGACCTTCTTGTACTTCTGTATTGGCCATGAACAACTTCCAAAACAGCCCGCTTCGGTAATTTTCAATCATTACGGGAATGGGGCCTTGGTCTATAGCCAAATACCTTGGCAGGTACCAATCGTCTTCCAAACTAAAGGCATCGTAAGGTCCGTACTTCCCTATTAGGCTATCCTGTTCGTTGTACATAAACCTCAAAAACTGTTTGCTCTCCTCTGGGGTATAGGGCATGGAAGAGAGTGCCGCCGTAGGTGAAATCACTCCTAAATCCGCTTCTGGACGATGCCCTGCATAGCCGTTGATGGAATAACTAGAGGTCAAGCCCCATAAGTCTTTTCCATATCCTTCGTAATCCTTTGGATTGTCCACAGCATACTTATAATGAATCATTGCATGGTTCTGGTTCAATTTCCAGTAATCACCGAACTGATCCTTCAATCCTTTTGGATTCAAGCCCAAATAGGAATAATGGGCCCAAAATAAAGGTCCTACGGGCGCATCGCTATGCTCATAATGATTGAGCTCCGTTTCCAAACCGTAGTAAGTGGTGTCCTGTGAAATTTCACCTGAACCGGCCCAACCAATTTCATAGACGGACCTATCAATGGAATGTGTTGGGGAAGCAGCAGCAAGAATGTACATAATG
The DNA here is from genome assembly GCF_040148835.1 of Allomuricauda sp. NFXS6. Classification (NCBI taxonomy): domain Bacteria; kingdom Pseudomonadati; phylum Bacteroidota; class Flavobacteriia; order Flavobacteriales; family Flavobacteriaceae; genus Allomuricauda; species Allomuricauda sp. NFXS6. The sequence continues at coordinate 535,716 of NZ_JAGEMG010000001.1, forward strand.
AGTGCTTCGTTGTAGCCCCCTACGGGAAAGTTCATTTCCCATTCATACTCTGGGCTCCAATGCCAGTACAACACATCTTCACCATTTTTGGTGTACCAGTCCCATTCTACGCCTTCCCACAGTTCTTGGATTTTTTCCGCCAATTGCTGTTCGCGCTCATTTCCATTTTTGAAATAAGCTTGAACCGTTAACAATCCTTGCACCAAAAAGGCGGTCTCCACCAAATCCCCTCCATTATCCTTTTTGCTGAAAGGGGTCACTTTCCCTGATGGCAACAACCAATGTGGCCATGCTCCATGAAAACGGTCTGCATTCTCCAAAAAATTGACAATGCGTTGGTAGCGCTCCAAAGCCTGCTCACGAGAAATAAAACCTCTTTCCACACCAACCAAAATGGCCATGAGTCCAAACCCGGAACCACCTGTGGTTATGATGTCCTTATCGTGGTTGGGATACACCCCATCCAAATGTATACGCTCCCTGGCCAAGCCTGAAATCGGTTCCGCACCTTCCCAAAAATAATTGAAAGTCTGAAATTGTATGGAATCCATCAATTCCTCATCGGATACTGTTGGGCGTTCAACTGCTTTTTGGGCCGTTACTTCTTTTTTATTAGCATTATGGCCATTGCACCCTAAAATTAGGGTGACAACGGCCAATGGTAACATAATCAACCTCATATAACTAAACTAACTCTAATATTAAAAAATGCTGCTATGGAAGCACATTAATTGCTCATGATTTCCTGAATCTCCTCTTGCGTCAATACTCTATCAAAAAGATAGAGGTCATCGATATAACTGAGGTCGGATAGGTGGTTCCAACCGATGAAGTTGGGGGCTCCAGAACCGATCGACAAAATGGAACAGTTGTCCCAGCTTATAGTCTTTCCGTCCATGTCCCCGGTATTCACCGCCGGTTCACCGTTCAGATAAATCAAGGTTTCCGTTTCCGTAACGGTAAAGGCCACGTGCACCCATTCGTCGAGCGTGGCATCGATAACATCCCCATCGTTCCAAACATCTCCGGCATCGGTGCCCAAATGCAGTTTGATACGCTGCTCATCGGCACTTCCTTCCCTGATCAACCTAAAGCCTGCGGAAAGATCGTTATCCGTTCCATTCATTGGAGGGCTTACCGTTAAAATACCTGCCCTGTCAGGGTCAGCATTGACCTTGTACCAGAAAGCGCCACTGAATTGATTATTGAACAATCCATCCATCGGGAAGGTGAGATACGAATCCGTGGCACCTGCATAGGCATTGCTACCCACGGCACTCTCCCCTGCAAAACCGGGAGAACCTACCACCGTGGCCTCTTCGCCCGAGTTGTCATCCACATTGGACCCATCAAAGGGCATGTACAATGTGGAGCCATAGTTTTGTGGCGTGACTTCTCCTCCAAATACTTCGGCCACTTCTTCCGGAGATAGTGCTTTGCTGTAGAACCTTAAATCATCGATGATACTATTATCGGAGGTATGACCCCAATAATCGAAGGTTGGTCCACCCGCACCTATGGTGAAGGTATCACAGCCAGTCCAATCGATTGGTGCGGACATAGCCGAAGACAAGACTTCAGCACCATTCAAATAGATAACATTTTCAGTGTTTGATATGGTGAAGGCTACGTGTACCCATTCTCCTGCGGTAACGTCGATCACGTCACCATCGTTCCAGCTTTCTCCACTACCGGTTCCAACGTTCAACTTGATGCGCTGTTCATCCACACTTCCTTCACGGAAAAGACGGAAACCTTGAAAACGATCCGCAGCATCATCACCTATGGTAATAATGCCCGCCCTATCAGGGTTGGCATCCACTTTGTACCAAAAGGACCCACTGAATTCAGCAGTCATCAATCCTTCCGCTGGATAATTGATATAAGAATCTGTCGCACCCAAATAGGCTTGCCCCCCTACCTGACTTTCGTCGGTAAAGCTTGGCGAGCCCACGGTTGTGGCCGCCTTACTCCCTATTAAATCTATATAATCCCCTTCAAAAGGCATATAGAATGATTCACCATCATATTGGGGAATATACGGGTTGGCTGCATTCATCATAATTTGTATGTCGCTCTGTGTCAGCGCCTTGTTAAATATGCGTAGCTCGTCCATTTGACTGGCGTCGTAACCATGGTCCCAGTAATCAAAAGTTGGCCCTCCTGCACCAATATGCAATTCCTCGCAACCTGTCCAATCGATTGGTGCGGGTAAATCAGCTGTCAACATTTCTACCCCGTTAAAATAGATGGTACTCTGGGTCTGTGAAATGGATACGGCCACATGCACCCATTCGCCTACGGTTACGTCAATTACCCCACCATCGTTCCAACTCTCTGCGGCACCAGTGCCCACATTGAGCTTGATGCGTTGTTCATCGGCATTGCCTTCTCGAAACAAACGGAATCCTTGGTTTCGGTCTTCTGCATCATCGCCCACCACCAAAATTCCAGCCCTATCCGGCGTTGGATTGACCTTGTACCAAAAAGCGGCACCGAATTCCGTGCTCTTTAAGTTATCCATTGGAAAAGTCAGATATGAATCAGCAGCACCTTGAAAGGCGTCAGCACCCAAGAAAGCATCTCCCGCAAAACCGGGATTGCCGACTTCTCCCGCTTCCTGAAAACTGATAAAGTCCATAAAGTCCGCATTAAAGGGCATATAGAGTACTTCGCCATCAAATTGAGCGCTATATGGAGCCAGTTTGGCAAAGCTAACTTCTTGGGTGGTCGTTTTGCCTTCGGCGTCCGTAGCCGATACGGCAACGGTATGCTCCCCATTGCCCAATCCGTCGTAGGTTACTTCTTCCAATACAATTCTATAATCTTTAAAGGAACTGAATGCTGCTATCTGTGACCCATCCATGGATACAGTTATGCTGACCACTTCGATATCGTCGGTTACCTCAAACGCTATGTCAATTGATGTTTCTTCTTCAAATGGCATGAGTTCCACGCCTTCGGTCGGATAGGTTATGTTAACCTGAGGTGCCGTTTCATCCACTCCTGCATCTATTGCCGTGATGGGATCGATTCCCTCATTACATGAAACCACCAGAAGGCCCAGTAGTATCATTATGGATTTAACTATATGTTTCATCTTGTGCTGTTTATTTAGTTAATTTTAGTCATCGCTGCCACCGCCACCCAATGATGGAAGTGCATCCAGCTGGGCTTGCGGATAGGGCAATAGTTCTTTGTCGGATGTAAAAGTTCGTCCGTCGTAACTCAGTTCAGAATAGTTGTCCAAGCGGATCATATCATAATAACGAATACCCCACTCCATGCCCAATTCTGCAAATTTCTCATCCATTACGTCACTGGATGTCACTCCTGACAACGATGGCATCCCTGCCCTACTGCGAACCAGGTTTACAGCTTGGTCCGCTGTCATTCCGGATCCACTGGCCCCTCTTGTGAGGGCCTCGGCATACATCAACAATATTTCGGCATAGCGTATAACGATCATATTTTTACCTCCGCCGTAATCATTTCGTTGATCGGTAAGCTGAACGGAGGGCAAGTAATGTTTACCGCTAGAAAACAAAGCCCTTGCATAGTCGTTGATCACATCCCCATCGCGTGTAGTGTTGCTCACAAAAGCAGGGAGCGTGGCATAATTGGGATCGGTCTGCAATTCGGCAATACCGCGGTCTGTCCAAAGCACACTGGTTTCCAAACGAACGGCTTCTTCCCTGTCCAACATAAATTTGATGAACTTCATACTTGGCTCATAGAAGCCCCATCCACCAGAGGCATTTTCCCTGGCAGGGGTCCATCCCTGAGGACCAAACGGTGCGTACAAGTGATAAAAGGTATCCCCGGTACTTGAGCCATAATCGGAAAATTGTAGTTCGAACAAACTTTCATCGCTCAACTCCCCAGGCTTTTTGAACAGGCTATAAAAATCGGGGTACAACGAAAACTTATTGGAGTTTATTATCGCCGCACAGGCGTCAGCCATACCTTGATAATCCTCCATTTCCATATGTGCCATCGCTTTTAGCGCATACGCGGTGTAACTTGTGACACCGCCTGGAATGTCGGTTCTTTCATTGGGCCTCATATTGGGCAAGAGCGGAATGGCCTCATCCATTTGATCGGAGATATACTGCATGATCTCTTGCTTGGTCGCTGGCCCACTGGCTATCTCGGCATCGGGCTGTGTGGATTCGATAATAAATACATCGCTCCACACCCTTGCCAAGTTAAAGTGCAACCAAGCTCGCATCACCTTGATTTCAGCTATGTACTGGTCTGCGGTCGCTTTTTCGCTCTCGTCAGCAAAATCCTTGAAGTTTTCGATCAATTCGATTTCCGTATTCAATTGGACAATGTCTCCATAGTGCACGTTCCACAAGGAGTTGTACATCCAATACCCTTGGGCATAGATATAGTTGTCGGTGTCCGCAAAAGGCTGTTGATCGCCAAGACCTCCTGCATTTACATCATCCCCGCGAACGGAAAGCAACAATGGTTCCTCCCATCCTCTTGTAGCAATGATATAATAAGATCCTATCAAGGCTTGAACCATATCCTCGGTAGCCGAATAATCCAGATCGTCAGCATTAAGCTGTCCTTCAATGTTATCAAACTTGTCCGAGCATGCTTGGATAGTGAGTATCGCGATCAGGACAACTATTATTCGATATAAAAGGTTGTTATTCTTCATCTCAATTTTCTTTTTATAGTTTAACATTAACACCTACGGTGTAAATTGCGGGAACAGGATATGTTTGACGGTCGACCCCATCCGATACCTCGGGGTTAAATCCGTTGTAGTTAAAGAGGGTCAAAGGTCTTTCGGCAGTCAAGGTGAATTTAATGTCGGGTGCATTCCCCTTAAGCTTGTCGCCACGTATGGTGTACGCCAACTGAATGTTTTGGATTCTAAAGAAATCCCCATCCTCTACCCAAAAATTGCTCAATCTTTGGTTCCAACTGTCCCGAAGCCCGGCCGATGAAGGGTAACTGTTACTGGTTCCTTCGCCATGCCAACGATTCTTGGCCAAATCCGCGTCCATATTTGTATCGTTGGTAAAGATGACTTCACCACGTTTTCGGTTCAGAATCTTGTTGCCTGATTGTCCGTAGAAGTTCATGGAAAAACCAAAATCTTTATAGTTCAATCCAATATTGCCACCATAGGTAAACTTGGGAAGGAAGGACCCCAACACCATTCTATCCTGATCTGTGATAGCTCCATCACCGTCCCTATCATTGAATATGAGGTAACCAGGTTGTACGTTTTGGCCATCAGCTATTGCATTCTGTGCCACGGGATCGGCATCAATCTGAGCTTGGTTCTGATAAACACCGGTAGCTTGGTAACCGTAAAAGGCATACAATGGCTCCCCGACCAAGGTTCGCTGCCTAAACTCGGCCGAACCTGAATCGATATAACCGCTTTCGTCCTCAATCTCTATGGCTTCGTTTTTTACTGTGGTAAAATTGGCACCTACGGTATAGCTAAAGTCAGGCGTAATCTCATCGCTCCAGTTCAAGGCGACCTCTACCCCTGAGTTTCGAATAACCCCTGAGTTTCTTAATACGGTCTGGTTCGCAATAGGGATGTATACCGGCATAATGGCATCCTCTGTATCCCTGATATAATAATCGGCCTCAACGGACATGCGGTTGTTCAAGATGTTCATATTAAACCCAAAATCCAATTCTTCCACAACCTCCCAGGTCAAATCGGTAAAAGTACTTGTAGCGGTAATCCCTGTATTTGGCGTATCGCCCAAATCCACGGTTTGATTGGAAATAGTATTTGCTCCTGAACTTGCCGGAACATTATCGTTGCCCAATCGGCCCCATGCAGCCCTTAACTTCAAAAAATCGAAGAAACCGACGTTTTCCATAAAAGGTTCTTGGGAAATTACCCATCCAGCACCCACGGAGGGGAAATAACCCCATTGCTCTTTGGTAAACTTGGAGGACCTATCCGCCCTAAAGGTTCCGTATAGCAAGTAACGGCTCTTGTAGTTATAGGATACCCTTCCGAAATATGATTGTCCGTAAATCCTGCGATTGTTCTCTGCAACATTGTTGTTAAAGGACAAGGGATCTGCAAAGTTCAGATACCATGAGGTTTCAAAATCGATTCCAGCAATGTCGCTGCCTGTTGCCTGGAACTGATTGGATGCCTCGTCCCGATAGGAAGTACCGGCCATAACGGTTACATTATGATCATCCGCATAGGTGTCCGTATAAGTTAAGACATTGTCCCATATTTGATTATAGTAGTTGTTTTGACGTCTATTTATGGATGATATTCGCTGATCGCCAAATCCCATATTGTAAGGTAGGTTCACATAGCGTTCCTCCAATGCCGAAAAATCAATGTTATAGGCGGTTTTGAAGGTGAGTTTATCTTTGATCAAATCTGTTTCCAAATAAATATTGGCCAACAACTTGCGTATCTTCAATCTATTGTCGTTGTAATCCATATCCGGGAAAGGGTTTTGAGTACCTCTATACCCCAAAGCTTGGGCATTGGCATAGCGTGTGGGTGTAGCCTCCGTGTTCAAATCATCGAACACGGGAAGAATGGGTACCGCAAAATAGGCTTTAAACCACGCCGAGTTTTCTGGGGTCTGCTGTGTAGCGTTACTGAAAACAGTGTTGACCCCCATTCTTAGATTATCCAAGATGTCCACGTCCAGTTTGGAACGGATATTGAATCGTTCGTAGTCGTTCTTCATATCCAACAACCCTTCTTGGGAAAAGTAGTTTGTGCCGAGGGAATAGGAAACATTGTCCGTGCCTCCGGTAACACTTATACTGTGGTTTTGAATGAGTCCATCCCTGATGATTTCATCATACCAATCCGTATTAACATCCGGTACATTGGGGTTGATTCGACTTCTTCCATAGCGCTGCATAGCATTTAGGATGAATTGGACATCTGCATCCGAACCAGACTCCACCGCCATGGTAACAAATTGCTCCGCGTTGGCCATTTGTAAAACGTTCTGAGCCCGCTGAATCCCAGTGTAACCATTATACTCTATGGTCGGTTTTCTGTTTTTACCTCCGGATTTGGTTTCTATAATAATAACCCCGTTGGCAGCCCTTACCCCATAAATAGCGGAAGAAGATGCATCCTTAAGTACGTTCATGGACTTAATGTCATTCGGGTTCAAGAAATCAATATTGCTATAGAACATACCATCAACAACATATAAGAGGCTTGTCGCATCCGAATAAGTTCCCAGCCCACGAATACGTACGGTCGGAGATGCCCCAGGAGAACCAGGGGTGACAATCTGCACTCCGGCCACTTTGCCCTGTAAGGATTGAACCGGGTTAGCAGACGGTGTTTTCTCAATTTCTTCAGCATCCACTGTAGCAATGGAACCTGTTAGGTCGGCCTTCTTTTGGGTACCATAACCAACCACTACAACTTCATCCAAAGTTTGGGTGTCTTCTTGAAGGGTTAAGTCAATTGTAGTCCTACCATTGATAGGTACGTTTTGAGTAGTGAATCCAACATAACTGAACACTAAAGTTCCATCACTTGGAACGTCCTCCAAACGATAATTTCCATCAAAGTCAGTTTGAATTCCTGTAGTAGTGCCCTGAAGCACTACGCTTGCCCCGGGCAATGGTTGCCCTTGATCATCCAAGACCGTTCCTGAAATCGTTATATTGCTTTGTGCCCAAAGTACGACCTGAAACAGCAAAAACGATATTAGCAAAAGTTTGCTTTTAATTTTCATAATTATGCAAAAATATAGTTTGTTTTCTACTAAATTAACAAGAGCTTAGTGATTAAAAGCTCCGATAGGATACATAAAAAATACATCATCCCAACAATCGCCGTAAACCCCTATTGCAGCACACTTGCAGTAGTATGCATAGATCTTGATGTAAAAAGAATTAACATAGTGATGTAGTATTGATGTAGTGTCAAAATAGGATGCTAGACCTCTTCAACAAGCTGATACATCATTCCTAGAAAGTGATAAGAAAATTGGAAAGGTTTTCAGAGCTGTCCATATCAAGCTTCTTGCGAAGCCGATAGCGATGTATTTCCACTCCCCTTACTGTTATCCCCATAAGAGGTGCAATCTCTTTGGTGGAGAGATTCATCTTCAGGTAGGCGCAGAGTTTTAAATCCTTTGGGGTTAGCGAAGGATATGATTTGAGCAGTCTTTCGAAGAAATCTTCGTGCAGTTCTTTAAAGTTCACCTCAAAACGTTTCCAGTCCTCCGTGTCTTCAATGGAGCTGTTCAATTTTTTGATGAATGTTCGATACCTTTGGGAGTTGGAAAACTTATCCTTGTTCATTACCAACATGTTCTTAAGCTCCAAAATCACTTCATTTTTTCTGGCAATATTCAAGGTCGTACTGGCCAATTCATTCTGTTTCAACTTAACCTCCTTGGCCAATTCTTCTTTTTCCATTTTTGCCATACGCTCTTGTTGCTCGTGATACATCCTCTCCTCCAATTCACGATGTTTCCTGTCCAACTTTCGCCTATTGTGCCTTCTCACCAAATAACCGGTCAACAAGGCCAAAGCGGCATAGATAAAAAGGCTCCACCAAGAAAAGTACCACGGTGGTGCTATTTGAAAATTAAATGTATTGAAATCGGAAATGGCGTTGCCCACTCCCACGGTGGCAACCTTAAGGCTGTAATCCCCAAAGGGAAGGTTTTGAAAATTGATGAATCCATTTTCCGAATATTCGGAATATTCCTGCGGCCCATGCAGTTCGTAATAATAGTGGGGCGATATATATTCCGGCGAGGCTATCTCCACGGTGATGGATTTCGAATGCCTAAATGGAACTTCCACAGCTCCTCCCGAAATCGAGTGTTTCTGTTTCTGATCCCGCATCATCATAAAGCCCGGTACCGGTATCTCTTGGAGCTCCGAATTACTTTTTAGGTGAAGGTCGTTGATCTCGGCGAAACCGTCGTTTAATGTTATGTAGGATATACTATCGTTGAACTCGACCATTTTTTGAGAATCCGGTGCCAATCGCTCTCGTAAGGGCAGATCGGTAACTATAAGACTGTCCCCCCTTAAATTGGTGTGGATTATGGTTTTTTGTTCCTCATCATCAACAAACCAAAAATACGCTTCATCATAAAACAACAGCTCCTTATTCCGGTATTCGGCAAACTCGTCAAACTTTTCGATGTGGTCACCAATGGGATTATAACCATACCAGGTGCCCTCACTGTTCAGTACAATTTTGTTTTTAATGTTATAGAGCTTTACGTTGTATTCGCTCGGGGCATCCTCGTGCCCAAAGGATTGTACCCTATCGATTCTATCATATGCCCCTTCTTCAAAGTGTATTCTAAAGAATCCTTTATAGGGATGCGCCACCCAAAGTATATCTGGAGTCTCAAAACACAGTTGTTTTACCGGGGCACCAAACCCTTCTATGCGTTTGACCTCCCATTCACCGTTTTCCAGTTTATGGAACATGGCCAATCCATTATAGGTCCCCTGTACATAGGTGTTGTTTTGATCGGGCACCTTAATCAATTGATAACCGCCCGATATCTCGCTCAAGATCTCAAAGCTGTCCTTGGACACCTTATAGGTTCCCGTATTGTGGCCACAAAGCAATTCGCCCTCGAGCACTTCCAAGTCCCAGACATGTCCTTGAGAGCCTTCAACGAACTTCAGCTGGTTTCCCTCAAAATAAAACACACCTGTATTGCTGCCCAAAAACAAGGTGTTGTTGAACCAGGCGATATCGTAAACCATCCCCAAGCTTCCTGTATAATCGGTATAGTAGGATATTGAATTATTAAGTCGCACACGTGCAATTCCGTTGTCCAGACCAAGCCACAACTGGTCATTGAACAACAAGGAAGAAAGAACCGTGTTGTTTTGAAGCCCAGACTCCCTGTTCAATACGCGATATTGCTTTGAAGCCGAGTCATACAGGTACATTCCATTCTTGATTGTTCCAAAACCCAAAAGCCCACCTCCCAATGGCGTTATCTTGTTTAATTGATGCTGTTTCAGTTCCTTGTTAAGGGGTGCGGACCATGGCGCCAGCGTTTTTCCGTCGTATAAAAAACAACCATGCAGTTTGGTTCCGATCAACAGCTCCCCCTCAAAAAGGGCCATATCATTAACGGTTTTGCCGATAAGCAGGCCTTGATCAGGCAAAGGCTCCAATGCTTCTCCCTTCACCTCAAATAAACCCAATGAACCGCCCGCCACCACCAAATGGTCTTTAAACTCTATAAAATCAGAGACGACTTCGGTCGGATCTACAACGGAGATTTCATCATTCCCATAGGCATAGATTGCAGAAAAAGATCGGAACATGACCTTTCCGTTCTTGGATGGAAAAATCTCCCAGAATTCCTCGCTGGTAAAAGTGTGCTCCTCAATCAAGTGGGTCAATGAAGTATAGTCCAGTTCCCCGAATTCATTCTTGGCCCAGTACCCAAACTCTTCGTAGGATCCCGTATATACCCTGTCTCCAATGCTTTCCACAGAACGGATAATGGTATTGTTCGGCAATTTGTTCAAGCTCCATTCCTCACCGTTGAAGTGAAGCAAGCCCTTGTTGTTTGCCACAAAAAGCTCTCCTTTTTCATTTACGGAAAGGTCCCAGTTTTTGCTTCCCCCCTTATAATCCAATAATTGATAATTCTGGATGGGAGGCAACAATTGTTGACCACTTACCCACCAACAAGTCAACAACAAAACCAATGTAAAAAGCCTAAAAAGCATACTGCTATGTTTGTCCGATAAAGGTCTTTCTAAACATTGAATATACAAAACCAACGAAAATCATTTTTGGAAACGTATTTCCATCAGAACAAGTATGAAATTACTTTTGAATCCAATCAACATGAAAGACCGGTTGATCTACCAAGGAAGCTGCATGCCAGCTATATGTATTTTGTCAAAAACCCATCTTGGGAAAGGCTAAAGGAGGCATCTACATACATATTCAGAAATAAATTCTCAAAAAATAATTTTATTTGTTAGGATTCCTTACTATATTTACCTCGGCAATAATGCCAAAACACAAATTAAACCTTAATCAAATGGCAAAATCAATTTTCTTTCACGCCGGATGTCCCGTATGTGTTAGTGCAGAGCACGACATCATTAATTTAGTTGGTGAAAACAATGTAGAACTCGTACACCTTGGCGAAGACCGTAACCGAATTGCCGAAGCTGAAAAAGCAGGAGTAAACTCTGTTCCAGCATTGCTTACACCAAACGGGAACGTATTGCACATCAATTATGGTGCGTCCATGGCCGACGTAAAGGGCTAAAAAAAAATTATTTCATAAAGTTAGGAATCCTAATTTAATGAAAGACTCCTAACTTTTAACCATTTAAATTCAACAAACAATGAAACAATTATTCTTCCTTCTTGGAGTTTCCCTTTTCGCAGTTAAGGGTAATGCCTGCGACAAATGCAAAGACTACAACAATGACGATTTTCAAATTAACAGTGTCAACGTAAAACATTCGGATGACATTGCAGCGACCATTTGGAAAATTAGTGTAAAAGGAACCGCAGGGACAACAACGCCAACACCAGCAGGTCAGCTGAATGGAGCACCTGTTCTGGGCTACGTATTCCCAACTACGTTGAAACCTACCGATGTTGGCTTTGGCGATACCGAGGGCATAGTGGCGCTTGCCCTGACTTCACACCCCGACTTTGACGATACGCCACTTTGGGATGAAAACGCAGACCGCAATTTTACCAATGATGGGATTGTTTGGCATCCACATTGGGTGGTCTTGACCGATGACAAACGTGTGGAAGGCGGTTTGGCCGTAAAACAATTTGACACAAAGGACACAAGTGTGGTTTTACCCCCAACCAATCCAGGAATGCCCATGTACATGGACTCACCGGGTTTTCAAGTCATCACAAAAGGAAATACCATTCGCGTAATTGTTCCAGATTATCGAATGAACAACAAAACAGATTTTTCTTATGACGGAGTAGCAGCTTATATGGAAGTGTATACAGGTGGAGAAGGTAACCACGGAGGTGGAGACAAGCCAATGCTCGGCGTTTATAAAGTATATTCTGTGGCAAGTGGCGATTTGTCATTGCCCTATAGTGTAAAGTAATATTTTTTGCCCCGTAAAGTTAGGATTCCTATCTTTACGGGGCTTTCCTTTTTATTAAAGAAAAACAAAAATGAAAGTAGCAGTTTGGGACACCTATGTAACCAAAAAAGACGGTAGCATAATGCACTTTGACATTATCGCTCCCAAAGAAATTAGAGATATAGCCGTGATCTTCGGTTATGGTAAAGAATATTTAAAAACCAAAGCTCAAGAAGGACAAGCTTTAACCTCAAAAGAATGTAGATTCTGCCATATGGAAACAGTACGGCCCGAATGGGAAGCGGAAATCGAGCAAAAAGGCTTTTTTATCATTGAAATGGAAAATTGCAGATGAAAGAGGGCATACATTTACTATTCTCATACGGCACCTTACAGTTGGAGAACGTACAGCTTGAAAATTACGGTCGAACCTTAAGAGGAGAGCGAGATAGATTGATCGGATATAAAATTGAAAAAACAAAAATCACAGATACCACGGTCCTTGCCAAAAGTCAGCTTGATCATCACCCTATTGCCCTTAAATCCGGCAATGAATCCGATTTTTTGGAAGGAATCCTATTTGAAATCACGGACACTGAACTTAGGGAAACCGACAACTATGAAGTCAGTGAATACCATAGAATACTTGAAACGTTTGAGTCAGGAAAAAAGGCTTGGGTCTATGTGGCCAAAAATATGAAACTATGAAATATCCATCGTTCAATTTAAACGAACAAAACCAAAAAGTAGAAAGCCGGATCGTAGTTGCTTTGGAACGTATTTCGGAAGCATTTAGGGTATTGCTTTGGAACGAAAGCAAAGAAAACTCATTAAGTCCGATACAAATTCAAATTTTGATATTCATCTCTTTCCATTCCTCGGAAAAATGTAAAGTGGGGTATTTAGCAGACGAGTTCAATATGACCAAAGCCACAATAAGCGACAGTGTCCGGGTGCTGCTTTCCAAAGCATTGGTTACCAAGGAAATGGACCCTAGCGACACAAGAAGCTATTCGCTTTTACTTACTGACGAAGGAAAAAAAATTGCTAAAAAAGCATCGTTCTTCGCTTCTTCAATCGAACAACCAATTGAAAGATTGACCGAAGAACAAAAAACAACAATGCTCAACGGATTGCTGAAATTGATTTATGACCTAAACAAGTCTGGTATCATTACCATTCAACGCATGTGTTTTACCTGCTCTTTTTACAATGGTGAAAACGGAAATCATTATTGTAATCTACTGAAAACAAAACTTACTGAATCTGAAATTCGTTTGGACTGCCCTGAGCACAAAATGATTCCGTGAGCGACAAATAAGGGCCAGCCTGCACAATATACGGCTTTGTACTGCCTGGGAACTGGGCACCCCACACACCAGTCTTTAAAAGGCTAGGACCGTGCCATGCAGTTCACGCACAGGGCAGTTTGTTAATTTCTCATAACCTGGAAGTAGCCCAACATTGAGAGGAAGCACCCAACTTGAAATCGCCTTAGGGTTATACTAAAAGAAAACCGCCCTAATCAATGGACTATCAACCCTTTGAAAATGAACATTATCCGATTAATTGTGAGATGGACCATTCTATCAGTATTTTTACTGTTCCATGCCAACCTGACAACTGCACAAACTGGACTTATTACATTTGACCGGATATAAAGTCAAAATACTATCTTGAGTCTTACTTTTGCAAAAACAGTTCCTCCTTTTTTTTCTATTTGTCATGTATTCTTTATCAATCATTGTGCTTTTGTGACGATGATGTGAATAGGTATTAATGCTTTATGGCGGGGTAGCATCTTGAACGTTTTATCTGTTTCTTTAGAACTAGGGTGTCTGCGTAGGTATTGGTATAAAATCTCCTTGTTAGGCATGAAAATGTTACTTTTGTGTATCCAAAAAAACCAACCCAACCAAATTGATTCTTTAAATGGTCACCAATAAGCATTCAGATAAAAATCTTTTTATCATTTTATTTCTCAATGCAATTTATCCTTTAAGCCCTAGCTTAAAAAATTACCTTGTTCAGCATATAAAAAGTTGTTCTTTCGAAAAAAATCAACTCATTAGCAAAGCCGGCGAAATTTGCAATCGTCTCTATCTTATTAAGAAAGGGTTGGTTCGCGGATACTTTGTAAGTGAAGGATTGGAAATAACAACTTGGTTGGATTCCGAAAATGAAGTTTTTACCTCTATTACCGGTTTTTTCAGAAATGAACCCAGTCAAGAAAACATACAAAGTCTGGAAAACACTTATTGTGATTACTTGGAATATGAAGACTACAAATATTGTTTGAATCATTTTCCAGAAATGCGGCACATTAACCGGATATTACTCGAGGAGTATTATATTTTGGCAGAACATCGGGTATATTTAGCAAGAATTCCCAATGCCCGAAAAAGATTGGCCTATTTCATGGGAAACATAAAACCCCAGATTGTGGAGCGAATCCCACGAAAACATCTAGCTTCTTATTTGGCCATAAGACCTGAGACTTTATCCAGGCTTATGAAAGAAATAAATTAAGGCTACCATCCCTGATCTAGATTACTACAACGCTTCTTGAAAGGGTTCCTAACGGTCCTTTCAGTGTTGCTCACTTCCTTATATACTTTCAATTTTTGTAAGAATATAGCTCTAAATTGATATTTGTCAATTTAGTGAGCGATTTTTTAAAATAAGGAGAGTATACCCCCGTTTCCCATACAACAAATAAGAAATAGATTACACAATTGGAGGTCTTTGTAAGAAAAAAGACCCTTTAAAAATGTTCCCATAATATATGACATAGCACTACTGTTTCAATCAATCGTTCCACATGTAATTATCGCTGACCTGATCTAGTACTGCTAGAAAAACGGTTGCTAAAAAAAATTGCCGATAAAGTCGGCCCGGGCAACTTATGCCTTTTTAGAGACAAAATTGAACCTTATAAATCATTATTAAAAACCTAAACTAAATTCGCAAATGAAAACCATTTTCAACCAAAAAACAGCACTGAGCTTCCTGCTCTTATTTTCATTGACCTTGAGCGTCTCCATGGCCCAAACGGATGATGTTGTGATTATGGATTCCGGATATTCCCAAAAACAGGAAATCATAAACCAACTTCCATCCAACATAGCCATATTGGAAATCAATAGGGAAAACAATCCATGGAAAACTATACGTGAATATTTACTGGCGAACACTTCGGTCCAGAACATTCACCTCTTCGCCAATGCCAGTTATAACGCATTTGAACTTGGCGGAATAACCTATAATTCCGAACAAGTTAACCAAGAGTTTGAGTTTTCGATGCTCGAAGGACTTTACCAAGGTACCAACATCCAACTTTTGGTGTACGATTGCAACCTCGGATCCAATGAAGAAGGACTTGCACTTTTAAAACGAATCAGTGAACGGTCATACTTCAATATCGGGATTCCCACCAACTGTAATTCAGTTTTGGATGGCGACCTTGATTTTGACCATACCACTATGGACCAGCCAATCAACAGTTCAATATTTAACTAGAACAACCAACCATGAAACAAATTTTTCAAACCTCACTAACACTTTTCACACTTTTTCTGCTGTGCAATGCCCTACAGGCCCAAACGGTGGATATGACAGTACAGCAGGGCCCAAATGTAGACGTAATGGTCACCGTGGGATCGGCAAATGTGGATCTTTCAACTTTTGAGAACGACTTGGAGCAAGCTATGTACGCCAAAGGAATCCCATTGGGCAAACTAAGGGTGGAAGCCTTTCAACGGAGTTCAATCTCTTCCGATCAGGCTGATGCCGGCGACATTTTTAACAGTTGGAACATTATGGACTTCAATGGGACAGAACCACCAAATACCCATACTGACCTTAATTACAATAACTATACCGGTAACTATTTCAGTTTTGATACGAACACCAACCAAATTTTAGCCGATTTTGTTCGCCGAAATTCCGGAAATTATGGGGTTGCCATGTACGATCCTACAGGAGATGTTGCGGATGGAACCATATCGGCCACCTTTGGACTTTCCGGTTCCCCATACACCCACGCAGAAGTTGGGTTTATTTTTAGAAAGAAGGACAATCAAAATTTTTATGCATACATCATCGATAACCATACCGCCTGCGGTAACCTGATGAACTATGCCAACGGTGACGGATTCCCTGCTGAGGCGATCTTAAAAAGAGAAAACGGGGTTACCACCATTTTGGCCGTAAACACCAATAGCACACGCTCTGGCTCGGCCCCCTACGGATGGGATGCGAATAGGGCCGATATGTTTGCTGCCTTTTACAATGGACAAAAAATCGATTTCAAAATAGAAATGTCAGGGAACGATATCAAAATTTCCCGTAGAGGTGGTGGCGGCAATGCTGGAACGGACTGGATCCAATCCTTTGACATTACCGATACCTCATTCCCTTCGGGCAGTTACGGGTTTTATGTGCACGAACAACAAAATGCCTATTTTCAGGATATTAGCATTGAAAAACTGGAACTGCGTGCCTTCAAGGATGTCCTTCGCGAACCACAATGGAGAAACAGTGCACTGCGTTTTAATGTAAACTTGGATGATATCGAAGTTGCTGATTTTGATAGCGATCAAGACCTTTCCGAAATCTTGATGCGGACCATCAACGAGGATATCCACTACATCGGATGGGGAACCAATGCCAACCAAGCACAGTTTGAACGTTTTATCCAACAGAACAACACTCAAGGAACCTTTATCAACCGGGATGCCGGGAGCTGGTCAACTTGGATGGACGATATGTCACAATACATTTATGACCAATATCAATTTGGAACCGTTACGGCGGGAGAATTTTTCATAGCGGGCACCTCGGTAGAGATAGATGTGGACCCTGCACAATTGAAGTCGAACACAGCCAATGCCAGTTATCCCTCGGGGCGATGGAAGATTACTCATGACGAGACCTATTTTGCCAACAATACTGGAAAAGTATCTTGGGACGGACTCTATTTGGAAGATGTACCGGAATTCTACGAAAAACCAGGTAAATACTCCTTCACTTTCGAGGATTTGCCAACAGCGCCCACTACCCTATTCTTTCATAGAAAACCCGTGGCCAGTTTTACCTATAGTGCGGATACAGGATTCATCAACAACACCTCTTACGATTTGGATGGCGGCGCCAATAACGGTATCAACCAATCCGAATGGAAATGGAAGGCAGTAGATGCCGGCTCCACGAACGATTGGACCATTGGACAGTTTGATAAAAACTCCGTTCCGGATGGAGAATACTTGGTGATGCTAAGAGTTCAGGACCATCAAGGTACTTGGAGTAGTCCAACCAGTATCTATGTTGAAAAAACAGCCAGTTCGGGAGGGGCAACGGATTTACCCATTGCACAGTTCAACATCCAACCCGATTTGATCAATACCTACACGGGCAACATGACCATTGGTATTGTGGATAACTCTGTCGACCCCTACGGAAGAACCCTATCCGTACAGGAATGGATCGTTACCCAGCGTACCTACGATACCGACGGAAACCCATCCGACACGCAAATTTATAATGCTGGCACACCTATGACCGATTTTTCGGCCTACAACAATCTGTCAGCAGATTATATCATAAGCCTACGGACACAGACCAATACAGGTGTTTGGTCCGAACCCTTTTATCGTACCCTGACCATTGTGGACGATAATACCAGTCCTACCATTACCGCAACACCTGCCAACGGAAATCTGGATACCAATACGGACATTCAACTGGTGTTCCAAGATGAGAATGGCGGAAGTGGCTTTGATGTACAGCGCTTTGCTAAAGTCCAGAGTGCCTCTGCACCTGCAACCGACCACGCTTCGTGGACTTCGTGGAGCAATAGCCAATCCAAGACCACTTCTTTCAACTCTGGAGGTTCCGGATGGTACATCCATGCCGAAGTAAAAGATAATGCTGGCAATATTGGCACAGCTTCTTTCGGTCCTTATGATATTACCCTTGTGGTAAGTGCCGATAATGACTTGGCCATTTTGGATGAGGATACTACATCAGATCCAATTGATGTACTGTACAACGATGTATATGATACCGGTGCCACCCCAACCGTGACAATTACGGCTCAAGGAACCAAGGGTAACGCCGTGGTGAATAGTAGCAACCAAGTAGTATATACACCAAGTGAAAATGAAAATGGAACGGACACTGTTACCTATGAATTGGATGACCAAGGCCAAAAGGTAACCGCAAACATTACGCTTTCCATTTTACCTGTCGATGACGAGCCCTTGGCGAACGATGACAGTTTCAATCTGGATGAAAACGCCACCTTGAACGATGATGTCTCCACCAACGATGTTGAAGTGGACGGTGATGATAGAATTTACCACATCATCTCAAACCCATCCAGCGCAACCTCTTTTACCTTTAATGTTGATGGTACTTTTACTTATGAGCATAATGGCGATGAAGCTGCAACGGATAGTTTTACTTACAATTTCGAGGATGCTGTTTCTTTTTCGGAGACAGTGACCGTCACTTTGAACATCACCAATGTGAACGATGCCCCAGAAGGTGGAGATGTTACCTTGGAAGTGGTTCAGGATTCTGGCTATACCTTTAAAACAGATGATTTTAACTTCTCCGATGCTGATCCAGGCGACACTTTTAATGGCATACAAGTAATCTCCCTTCCGACAAAAGGTACTCTGGAATACAATGGCTCTCCCGTACAGTTAAATGATATGATCGATGACGTAACCCTACTTGTCTTCACAACGGCAGATGGGGAATACGGCGCATCCTATACATCTTTCTCCTTCAAGGTAAAGGATGGTGATGATGTCTTAAGTGCCGCTACCCATACAGCAGACATCAATGCTGCCCAAGATACCGATGGTGACGGAGTGCCCAACGAAGATGATGAAGACGATGATGGGGATGGTACACCTGACGCTGAGGATGATTTCCCATTGGACCCTTCCGAGGACACCGATACCGATGGTGACGGAACCGGCGACAATGCCGACGAGGACGATGACAACGACGGCACACCCGATGCCGAGGATGATTTCCCATTGGACCCTTCCGAAGACACCGATACCGATGGTGACGGAACCGGCGACAATGCCGACGAGGACGACGACAACGACGGTACCCCTGATTCCGAGGACGATTTCCCAAAAGATGATTCTGAGGATACCGATACCGATGGTGACGGAACTGGCGACAATGCCGATGACGACGATGACAACGACGGTACCCCTGATTCTGAGGACGCCTTCCCGAAGGATGATTCTGAGGATACCGATACCGATGGTGACGGAACTGGCGACAATGCCGATGACGACGATGACAACGACGGTACCCCTGATTCTGAGGACGCCTTCCCGAAGGATGATTCGGAGGATACCGACACCGATGGTGACGGAACGGGCGACAATGCCGATGACGACGATGACAACGACGGTAGTCCCGATGCCGAAGATGCATTCCCTAAGGATGATTCGGAAGACACCGATACCGATGGTGACGGAACCGGCGACAATGCCGATGACGACGATGACAACGACGGCACTCCTGATGCCGAGGATGCATTCCCGAAGGATGATTCTGAGGATACCGACACGGACGGAGATGGAACCGGTGACAATGCCGACGAGGACGATGACAACGACGGTACTCCCGATACCGAAGATGCATTCCCAAAGGATGATTCTGAGGATACCGATACCGATGGTGACGGAACTGGCGACAATGCCGATGACGACGATGACAACGACGGCACTCCTGATGCCGAGGATGCATTCCCGAAGGATGATTCTGAGGATACCGACACGGACGGAGATGGAACCGGCGACAATGCCGATGAGGACGATGACAACGACGGTACTCCCGATGCCGAGGATGCATTCCCTAAGGATGATTCGGAAGACACCGACACTGACGGAGATGGAACCGGGGACAATGCCGACGAGGACGACGACAATGACGGAACCCCTGATACCGAAGATGCATTCCCTAAAGATCCTTCCGAGGATACCGATACCGATGGTGACGGAACCGGGGACAATGCCGATGATGATGCCGACAACGATGGTACTCCGGATTCTGAGGACGCTTTCCCGAATGACCCTAACGAAGATTCCGATATAGATGGCGATGGTGTTGGTGACAATGCTGATACCGACGACGACAATGACGGAGTTACAGACATCGATACGGACGGAGACGGCCTAGGTGACAACGTTGACAACGATGATGACAACGACGGGATACCGGATGATCAAGACGATTTCCCTAATGATGCATCCGAGACTATTGATACGGATGGAGATGGAACTGGTGACAACGCCGATACCGATGATGATGGTGATGGCTATTCCGACGAAGTGGAATTGGCCGAAGGAACCGATCCTTGGGATGCATCCAGCACTCCTTTGGATACCGATGGCGATGGCATTCCCGACAGTATGGACGATGACGACGACAATGATGGTGTTGCGGATGTGGATGATGCGTTCCCCACAAGTGAAGAACCTTCATTGGTACCCGCTCAAGCTTTTACTCCTAATGCTGATGGCAACAACGATGCTTGGATCATTCCCGGAATCGACAACTACCCCAACAATGTAGTGAAAGTTTACAACCGATGGGGACACGAAGTGTTCGGTACCAGATCCTACCGAAACAACTGGGAGGGCTTCTATAAAAACAGAAGTGAAAAGCTTCCTGCGGGATCATACCTATACATCATAGACCTAGGGGACGGCAGTGCGCCGCTTCAGGGATGGATTTTCATCAATTATTAATACCAACAGAACAAAAAACACCATACAAAAACGATGAGACTTTTTAATTATATACAATTAGTGGCCCTGTTTCTTCTGCTTTCCTTTAAAGCAAGCGCTCAACAGGACCCCAACTATACCTTTTACCGCTATAACATGAATATTTACAACCCTGCTTTTGCGGGAAGTTCAGAGGCTGCCGAATTCTCCTTGGGAATTCGCAGCCAATGGGCCGGAATAGAAGGAGCCCCAGAAAGCCAAAGTGCCATATTTGGGATGCCGGTCGGAAAAAATGTCGGTCTGGGGGTTTCCATTCTCAACGATAAAACTTTTATAGAACAGCAAACATGGATGGCCATCGATGTGTCTTACAACATACAACTCGATGAGGAACACACCCTATATTTTGGAATCAAAGGAAGTGCAAACTCTTACGATGCCAATACTCAGGGATTGGTAACTTACGGTGTGGGACAAGATGGTGCACTGGTCGATTATGACAGTCGTTTTACGCCGAACGTTGGTGCCGGGGTGTTTCTTAAACATGATAGATACTTTGCATCTTTGTCCGTACCCAAACTATTGACACCCGACCGCTTACAGGAACGTGATGGAAATGCCTATCTGGGTACAGATAGAATGCATGCTTACCTAAGTGGCGGCTATACCTTTCTTTTGGGGAAAACATTGGATTTGAAGACCATGGGAATGTTTCGTTATGTGGACGCATCGCCCATATCCGTCGAAGTAACGGGAATCCTGGACTTCGGCGAGCGCTTTGAGTTCGGTGCCAGCTATAGGTATGACGAGAGCATCAGTGGACTGTTCCTGTTCAATATCAGCAACGGGTTCAATTTGGGTTATGCCTATGAGACCTCCATCCAAAACCCTATTGATGGCCTGGACAACAATACCCATGAACTTTTTATGCGGTTGAAAATGTAACCCACTAGGAAATTCCAGATCTAAGATGAACAAAAGAGGCTGCCAAAAAAAGGCAGCCTCTCATTTTATAGGGGAGTGTAGAAAAAATTTTGACCCTATTGTATCAATCCAAAAAAATGACTACTCCGGTATCCATATCATACACTGCACCCTTGATATCGATTTCTCCTTTATCGAACATTTCTTTAAGGATAATGCTATCTTCTTTTATTCTATTTATGTTCCGGTACACATTGTTTTCCACTACTTCATGCACGAACAGCCTATTTTTAGAGGTCCTCTCTCCAGTCGATTTCGTGGACATTTCCACTGCCGGTTTTATATTTTCCAACATGGTCGTAATGTTCCCAAGTTCTACACCATCAATCGCCGCATGGATGGCACCGCAATTTTCGTGTCCCATTACCAAAATCAATTTGGCCCCTGAAACCTTAGTGGCGAACTCCATACTGCCAAGGATATCAGGGTTGACAAAATTACCGGCCACACGGGCAACGAAAATATCACCGATTCCCTTATCAAACACATCCTCTACAGGGACGCGACTATCCACACAGGACAACACAATAGCCTTGGGAAACTGAGCTTCCACCGTCTCACGAATTTGGAACGAATGATCACGGGCAGTCAAATCGCTTCTCACAAATCTTTCATTGCCCGCCCGTAGTTGTAGCAATACGTCCCCCGGAGTCAAGGCGGCCTGTTCTTCGGCGGTTAGAACATCCTCGATTAGAATAGCACTTCTATCTATTTCTATGGTTCCCTGCTCCATTTGAGCGGTAAGAGTGAAGGCACTTAAAATAGCTAGGACAAAGACGAACGTATTCAAATTATTTCTCATAGTATGCAAGGTTTTATTTAGCAGGATAAAAGTATTATCAAATATTGAAATTAATACTATTACTATTCATAAATAATAGTTAAACTAACTTAAATAATAGTATTACTATTATTTTTAGACGAATGATTGTTTGAATTTTCTAAAAATTGAGCCATCCCGATTTTTCTCAAGTATTTAAACCTAAGTGTTTGGATGTGGTCACCATTGAAAGATTCCTTCTTTTTAGTTCTTATTACTCGCTAAATTTGAAGTCGGCAGGTATTCCACCATGGCAATCCATATTCCATTCATCCGAAGAAGAGCAGATACACTCTCTTTATCCTCCGAAAAACTGAATGGAAATGGTATCATTTGCAAATCAATCCATTGTAAGAAGGGTAACACTATAAAGTATCAATGGACTTTATACGGAATCAATGTATATCGTAACGATTCCAAAAAATAGTTGATGTTAATTGTTTCTCTTTACTTCTCACAGGAAAAAGCACGAAAGCACATGGTAAAAGTATTCGAACTCTTATCAATATCAATGGAAAGTGTGAAGCTGATCAATTCAAGTTTAGAGGTATGGCAATTTTGATGTTTGTCCCCCTACCCTCTTCGGATTCAATGTTCAGGATTCCATGGATACTCTCGACCATTTCAGCCACAAGGGATAGTCCCATCCCATATCCTTTTTCATCAGCTGTGCCACGGTCATCTTCTAGACCAATGTCCGTTATATTTTGTAATTTTTCTTTTGGGATTCCTTTTCCATTATCGCTCACTTCAATACGAAGAGCTGTCATTTCTTCATCTTGCACTATATCAAGATTCACCTTTATTTCCCCTTTTGATGGAGTGAACTTTACGGCATTGGCAATAAGGTTGCCCACAATGGGCAGTAATTTTCTTCTGGAGAATCTTTGATGGTCTTTTGTTTGGTTGAATGCAACTTGGAGATTGACCTCCTTATTGTGGGCAGAAAGTGCATAAAGATCTTCTAGATGAGCCTTGAATTCAGAGAGCGTAAAATAATTATCCTTTTGCAGGGCTTTCTCTCTTTCCAATATATCATCCGTCAAGTCCAACAGCTTGGAAGCGGAACCCTTGATCATTTCCATGTATGACTTAAACTCCTCTTTATCAACCGTTACATTTTCTGTACTCATGGCCAAGCCAAGAATGCCGCCCACGGGTCCCCTTACATCATGAGCCAATTGATTACGCTGAACAATGGCTTTGTCAAATTCATCTTGGAGCGAATCCATTTTTATTTTACACTCCAATTTTTTCACGATTTCATCAGCAATAAGTTCAAGGAGCCTTTTACTTTCTGCAGAGACTTTCTTTTCCTCTTGGTCCAAGACACAAAGTGCTCCGATATTCTCCCCTGTCTGTACCTTTAACGGAATACCTAGATAGAATCGGAATCCATCTTCGCCTTTCACAAAAGGATGTTCGCTGAACCGTTCATCTTGGTCAAGATGTGGTACTTCCATCAAGTTTTCCGTCTGAATAGTGTATTGGCAAATAGAGGCTTCACGATCCATTTGGAAGATGTCCGCATTATAACGTGATACGCTCCATTGGGAATGATTATCGATCAAATTTATTAAGGATACTTCTGTACCCGCGACATGGGCCGCTAACTCGACCAAACTCTTGAATTCTTCCTGAAGATTACCATAATCCAAGTCAAATTCACTTAATTTTCTAATCCGATTATACTCTATTTTAATGCGGTCTACATCATCTTTCCTCATGAATCATTATTTATTTAAAACAGTCGAATAAGGGGTCTTTACAGAAAGTACACTTTCCCAAATCTTAACGATGATTTCAATGGAATAGTATCCAAAAAACAAGTTTTTTCTTACAAATTATGTTCAGATATCATTGGTGGTATTCGCCATAATGTCAAAGCATTGAAAATGCTCGCTATGAAAGATTTCTGCATGTTTTTTTTACAAAAAGGGCCTAAAAAAATCAAACCACTATGTATTCCTATCTTTTAGGACATTCGCAAAATTGTCTTTTTCGAAGAAGAATTCCAACAAAAAAGAAATTGAATGTCCATAATGTGTCATAATATCACGAACGTCACTCTGAACTTGATTCAGGGTCACATAAAGAGGCTTATATTCAACAAAATGAGATGTTGAAACAAGTTCAACATGACACCAAAACACCCATTATGACATTAAACGGGCAATCAGAAAAAGAATTAGATAAATCACATAGTCAATCAGAAACGGCCACAGTAAAGGGAAACTGCGGATAAACTACATTTTCAATCCCTACTTGGTGACCTATTTTTTCAAAAGTCTGGAAAGCCTTTGTTTTATCTCATATCAGACATGACCAAGACACCATTCCGAATCGCAGTTCGTTTATCTTAAATAAAAGGCCTTAAGGTTGCAGACGGCAAATGGCCAAAGCAATGTACTGAGTGCTTCACACAAAATATACCCTCAAAAATAATTTGCTCCGATGGGAAAATCAAAGTGCTAAACCTTTCCTAAGAAAAATGTAACACAACAAAGTCACCTTTTGGACTGAGCGAATCAGTTTTGGG
Organism: Allomuricauda sp. NFXS6; assembly: GCF_040148835.1. NCBI lineage: Bacteria > Pseudomonadati > Bacteroidota > Flavobacteriia > Flavobacteriales > Flavobacteriaceae > Allomuricauda > Allomuricauda sp. NFXS6. The sequence goes on from NZ_JAGEMG010000001.1 coordinate 560,887, forward strand.
TCGTACTACTAAATTGTTAAATTTTGATGCTCTTTTTTTACTTTATGAATATTGTCCACTTAGCTTAGATCGCCCATATCAAAAACATTTGGAGGATTATCCATTAGGCTCACTTGGTTCTTCGTTCCAAAAACCCCACACCTTTCACTTGACATCATGTAAGTGGACAAATTACGCAACATCAAATATTCTCTATTACTTGCCCGTTATAAAGCATGGTATACAAGGTGTTATCATAACCAAAAAACAATATATGAGCATGGTCGTTGCGGCTTGTCCAAAAATAAATTATCTTACAACCTTAACATTTATTCACTAGAAATGTACTCGCCTAACCTACAAACTTTCCACCATGGACTTGATTGATACTGGAAACCTGGAAACCATTGTATTCACATCCATTTTCGGCATTTTTGGGATATACCACCTGCTCTCTTTCTTGGTTTTGAAGCACAAAGTATTATTCTATTATTTTATTGTCATTTTGGGGTTGACGCTACATTGGAGTCTTTATTTCTTTATTGGCGGTGCTTTTGGAGATGCAATTTCCAAGATTGCCGACAAAGCCTCTCTCAGTACCGCCATGATCACAACTTTGGGGTTGTTGCTTTTCACAAAAAACTATCTTGACATCAATGGAAACGACCATCCAAAATTATCGAAGACCTATAAGGTGTTTATTAGCCTTGTAGCCAGTCTTCCGCTCTTTCATATCACTAACAATCTGATATTTGGAATAGGTTGGCTAAATGATTCTTTTGTTTTGTTGGCAGCCCTTTTGGCCATGCTTTCCATATTCCTCAATATATTTTCCGGCTTTCAATTGTTCCGCAAACATCAATTAAACCGATATTACCTGTATTCCTATACCCCAATCCTGCTGGCCGCCCTACTATATACGGGGACATGGTTTTTAAAAAGAGGTTTTGATTTTGATGCCGGCACCATAGTCCTGATAACCTCCATCTTAGTGACCCTTCAGTTGATTCTTTTTTCATTGTTGATAAGTTTCAAGTTCAAGGCTATCGAATATGAGGCCATGAAAATACAGCTGGATGCGAACACAATGCTTCAAAGCGAAGTGGACAGACAGACCAAAAAACTTCAGCTTGCAAAGGGAGTGTTGGAGGATCAAAACAAGGAACTCGAAAAAGTCAACCAACTTAAGAACAAATTGTTCTCATTGCTAACCCATGATGTTAGGGCACCACTCAACAACTTCATTGTAATCATCGAATTGATCCAGGCCGAACTGGCGGACAGTGAACTAAAAGCGGTAACGGAACAGTTGAAAAGTGAAATTGCCGATAAGATTTCCATGGTCAATGGCTTACTACAATGGTCCTATAAACAGCTGGATGGAATGACCGTGGATAAAAAAGTTTGTGACCTGGAACAGGTTTTTGGCACCATTGCCAATGAATTTGAACGATTGGCCAATGATAAAGGGGTTACATTAGAGCTACAGATATCGCACGCTAAACTTTTGATCGACGAGAACATGTTAAATGTAATTCTCCGCAATTTGATTTCCAATGCTATTAAATTCAGTCCAAGTGGTCAAAAAATAGTCCTTTGGTCAAAGCGTAGCGGCGGATATATTGATGTCGGGGTGAAAGATTTTGGTGTGGGCATGAACACCGATTGGTTCGAGGACCTGGAAAAAGATGGCAGACCCCAAACCAGAAAAGGCACAAAAGGAGAAAAAGGTACCGGTTTTGGTTTGTTGATAGCCAAGGACTTTGTAGCAATGAACGGGGGTGAACTGATTTGCGAAAGCGAGGTCGATAAAGGAACCAACTTTTTTCTGCGCTTTACAATTGCCGCCTTGGATCAAACACCAAATCCAATAGTGCTCGATGCGACCCAGGAAAGAGGTTAAAAGGAATACAGAGATTTAATGTGTTCATTCCCGGAACCGATGTAAATGGCCATTTGGCAAAAAATGAGCTAAACCTTATAGAAAAGCAGTGTGCCAAGCAGGCAATTATAAGAACCTTGGTTCTACAAATAGCTAAGGAATAATTTATTCCAAATAGGGATTAGACCTTCTTGATTTTCCGTAGGTCCAGTCCTATCCTGCTAATGCAGCTTTTTATGTCATAGAATGTACAATTCCTTTAGATTCCACTTAAAGGTCTTCAAAACAAAACTTAAAACCAGTAGGTTGCTGATTTCAAGTTATTTCTTAGCTATGATTATCGCACCTCTCTCACACATCTAAATCCAACATGTTGCATACCGGAATCAGGGCTTAAACGCATTCTTCGCGAATTTCTGAATCCTGAGCACCAATCGTCATTACATAAAAATGACCCGCCACGGACCACTTTATTGGTCGCTTGTTGGTTATAGACCTCACTGGTCTTCTCTGGTCCCTGTGGGTTTAAAGCCGTTCCACCTTCATTTTTCAAAATTTGATAGTAATCGGCTCCATACCAGTCCAAGGTCCACTCCCAAACGTTCCCCGAAATATCATACAAACCATAAGCATTGGGGGGGAAGGACTTTACGGGCGCCAGAGCTTCAAAACCATCTTCTACCGTATTTTCATAAGGAAAGTTTCCTTGTAAAAAATTACCTCTTTGGTCGGTGTCGCCTACAATTTCGTTGCCCCATGGGTACATGGTGTTATTACTGCCAGCCCGCATGGCATATTCATATTCCGCCTCTGTGGGCAAACGTTTATTGGCCCATTTTGCATAGGCCATTGCATCGTACCAGGAAACCTGGGTTACCGGCATGTTCAAGATCTCTTCCAACGCTGGATTACTGCCATCGGGGTTTTTCCAATCAACCCCTTTTTGAAAAGACCACCAATTGGCCAAGTTATCTTTTGGAGTGCCTTCCGGAACATATTGAAACACCAAAGCACCAGCTTTCAGCATCTCTTCATCGGGTTTGGGCGTTCCTGGGGGCAATTGTTTTTTCAATTCCTCCCAGTCCACATCATACTCCGCAACCGTTTTGTAACCTGTTGCTTCAACAAACTCCAAAAATTGCTTTACGGTAACTTCGTGTTCATCCATATAAAAATCCGAAACCTGAACAGCGTGTTTGGGAAATTCATCCGGTTGGGGCAATGCCGTAGGAGGCATTCCTTCCGTATTCGTGGGCATATCTCCTCCCATATCAAACGTCCCTCCTTGTATCAGCACCATACCCGAAGTGTCTGTCAACCTTTCCTCTTCTGGAGCTATGCTTCCAATGTCCGCCAAAGCATTCATATCAAGGTATTGTTTTCCAATCAAGGAATCGGAGGGTATATAACAATAGTGATTCGCCGATACTATTTCAGTTTCCGTGTCTGCTTGTTTTTCCTTTGGCTTGCACATTACAAGAACAGGAATACAAAACAGGAAGGTGATGATTTTGAAACTTTTCATTTTCATTAGGTTCACCTAGATATTTTAATTGAAGTTCTTAATTAAAAAGATAAATGTAGCCATTTAGGATTAGGTCAAACTATTCACCTGCACATAAATGTAATTGTACCAATACAGTTAATAGTGATAATAATAGTTTGTGTAGGCCCAATGACCATTTTTCGTTGAAACTATAATCGTTAGACAGAGAAAATGATGGCGCCGTGAAATCAAACACGACATTGTTGCCCATAGAAATTAGCTAACTTAGCGACCTGATGAGTTCGCCAAATCCAATTTTAACCACAATCATATTTGTATTTTCCGTGCAGGCCATTGTTTTGGGCGTTCTATTGCTTACCAAGCGCCCACGGAGCCAGTCCAACATATTTTTATCGCTTCTTATTTTCTTCTTTGCCCTAATGGCATTGAATATCGCCTTGGTAAATGTACTTAGCAGTTATGATATGATGGATACCTTTAGGTATGTACAACTAGAACTACTTTATGGCATTGGCCCGGCACTGTACTTTTACACCAAAAGCATTACGGACAATGACTTCAAAATTTCAAAAAAAGACCTGATTCATTTTGTCCCATTGGCATTGGAATTTATTTTTTACCGAACCGCTTTTTATAGATTGGGTGCCGACGGCCTTTACCAAACACCTTCACATCCCTATACTAAATTCTACTTGGCGGAACAGTGGCTGGGTATTTTATCCATTACCATTTATAGTATCATATCACTATTGGTACTGTTCCGATATCAAAATTGGTTAAAACAGCAATTTTCCAACTTGGAAAACAAATCATTGAATTGGTTAAAACTTCCCATAATCATTTATGCTGTATTTTGGATAGGCTGGATGGTTTTGACCGAGATTGACCGTTTTGTTTTTGATAGGGGTTTAAGGGACGCCTACTTCCTGCCCACTTTTGTTGGATTGGCCTTAATAACCTACTGGATTGGTTTTAAGGGTTACTTAAAAGCCCGCACAGAAACTTCGGGTTACTCCTCAAAAAAGGCACTATTAGAAGATAATACACACAATTTGGCGTGGGCAAAAGAAATCACCAAAGTGATGGAAAGCCAAAAACCTTATTTGAATCCTGAACTGGATTTGAGTAAATTGTCGGAACTCGTGAACTTGAATCCGAAACAAGTTTCCCACACCATCAATCGTAGTTTTTCCAAAAACTTTTACGAGTACGTAAACAGCTATCGCGTGGAAGCATTTAAACAATTGGCAGCTGAACCCAAAAACAAAAAATTGACCCTGCTAGGCCTTGCATTTGATTGTGGTTTTAAATCCAAATCCACTTTTAATGATGTCTTTAAAAAAACAACTGGAAAAACACCTAGTCAATATGTAAATCAGCTCAAAAAAGAGTCCGAAAAGAAGCAGTCGGTCGCTTCGTAAATACAATGAAACTAGTTTTGCGGAAAATTTAAATTTGATGAAACCCACTTTTTTATCCTCGACCTCTTTTTGTAAGCTCTTCCTTGTTCTAGGTTTATTCTTTGGTGTAAACCTACATTCACAAAATCTTTTTTCCAGAAATGACGTTTTGCAAGATTTGGCGTTTTTAAAGGGATCCCTTGAAGAGACACATTACAACCTCTACGCCTATACCCCAAAACAAGAGTTTGATGAAAACTACAACCAAGTCAAAAATGAAATAAGCAAGGATAACTTCAATTTATTGGAGGTGACCTCGCTTTTCCAAAAAGTAATTTCAAAAGCAAACAACGGTCATACCGAAATAGGATTTCCAGGCAACTCTTATGGCGCTTATGCCAATGCTGGTGGTACTCTTTTTCCTTTGGAAATAGCCTTTGAAGATGGGAAATCCCTAGTCCGAAAAAATTGGTCCAACAACGATGCCATTAAAGTTGGTGCTGAAATCCTTAGCATTAATAGCGTTTCGATGACAGCGATTTTATCAGAAATATATCCTTTGATTTCCGCAGAACGTCGCTATTTTAAAAATGCCAAACTAGAACTGTATTCTTTCCCAAGATATTACTGGCAGGTTTATGGTAAAGAAGACAGTTTTGAGGTTGAGATCAAATCGGATGGGGTTACAAAAACCTACGTGGTCGATGCCGTAGATTTGATCCAGGGCTATGAAATGAAAAGAAAGGAGTTGATCAATTCTGAACGAAAGTTGGAATTTATTGGGGAATCCGCCTACATCAAATCTGGTAATTTTGGCGGGGATGAAGAAAAATACCAACAATTTATTGATTCTGCTTTCACTCAAATAAAAGAGAGAAAAAGCAAAAATCTCATCATAGACTTAAGAAACAATGGAGGTGGAGACGATTCCTACAGCAATTATTTGGTATCCTATTTTTCGGACAGGCCTTTTAAATGGAACTCAAGCTTTAAGCTAAAAACCAGTAAGTTTTTAAAGGAACATACCCGAAAAAATTATGATACAACGAATGCATTTTGGCAAAGTGTGCTCAATCATAAAAATGGTGAAGTTTACGATTATGAATTCGAACCTTACCAACCTCAACCCAAAACTAAAAGGTTCTTGGGAAAAGTCTATGTCTTGGTCAACAGACAATCGCACTCGCAAGCAACGGTTACGGCAGCCCAAATTCAAGATTACGGTTTTGCCACCATTGTTGGCGAAGAAACTGGAGAGTATCCTTCACTCTATGCGTCTATCTTTCAATTTAAGTTGCCTAATACCCAAATCCCTGTCAATGTTTCCAAAGGAAAAATAGTACGTGTCAATGGAAGCACCGTAGAAGCAGGTGTAATTCCCGATATTTATATCAAAGACCATTTGTTGGACGAAGAGGATGAGATATTGGAGGGGCTTTTGCAAAAAATACGATCAAATGATTAGGTTGCTTTTCCCATTCCTGTCTTTTTGGCGAAAAGGGCCATTGCCCTTTTACAACTCCCTGATTTTTATATTTCGGAACCAGGTTTCAAAATACCAGTATTGCAATGCAATTTTACCTTCGGTTGTCTTGCCAAATTCGGGGTATTTGGAGAAATGGGTCTCGGCAATTTTACTTTTCCATTCCGGTGAGCTAAAGTCTTCTTTGGCCGTTAAGACTCCATTAAGATAAAACTCTACTTTTCCATCTACTTGTTTTATTCTGGTTTTGTTCCAATTGCCCTGTTTAATCTCAACTTTATTTTGTTGTGGCTGAAAAACATACAGACAACCCGGTCGCTTTTCCGGTAGGTCGTAATCCATATGGTCCGCACCCAAAATTTGATATTCGGGGCCACTTTGCCAAGCAGTTGGAACATTTGGCAATTCCTGTACGTTTATAAAAATACCGCTATTTCCATTCCCGGAGACTTTCCAATCCAATGTTAACTCGTAATTTTCATAAGGTTGGTCGGTAACCAAATCTCCCGCCTTCAAGGATTCGTCATTAACGTTGCTATGCAGCTCACCATCCACTACTTCCCAAACCGATTCAGTTTCCGAATCGTTGTAAAGGTGCCAGCCCTCCATCGTCTCTCCATCAAAAAGCAATTCCCATCCTTCTTCTTTTTCAACCTCCAACAATTGATTATGGGTCGCGTTCTCCACTGCCACCTTTTTGGTTCGCCAAGTATCCGTTTCCTCACTTTTTTTCTCGGTTTTACAGGATGCCATAATCAAAAGGGCAAGAATGCATCCAGTTATTTTTGTGTGCATATGAAATGTAATTTGTTTAGATGTGCAGCGATTAAAGATAGAAAAAGTATCCGACCCTGCATGTTTAAGGTTCTTTTCTTGGCTGGGTGACCTAAGTCACTTTAAGAAATTGTCGGTTTTTATAAATTGCGGGCACTAATTTTTGAGAACGATGAAAGGAAATTTTGCAAATTTGATCAACAACGACCAATTGACACTTGTAGATTTTTCCGCGGAATGGTGCGGGCCCTGTAAGATGCTCGCTCCTATTTTAAAACAAGTGAAGGATGAAATGGGTGATTCTTTAAAAGTTGTAAAAATAGATGTCGACAAAAACCAGAACCTTGCCAATACGTATCAGGTAAGAGGAGTTCCTACTTTAATATTCTTTAAAAATGGCGAACAACTTTGGAGAAAATCGGGTGTACTTCAAAAAGGGGAAATTGTACAGTTGGCCAAATCATTTTTATAGCCCTACTCGAATAGATGAATGACCAAAAAGGGAACCTTGGAATTAAAGGTCACTTTTTTAATCACGGGCTCACGGGTTAATCTTTCAAAGAAAGAATGGTCCTGATTTATCATGATCACCATGTCAATATCCCTATCTTCATCGATCAACTGCTGAATCGTATGGTTTACGGAAATTTCTTTTTCTACCTCCACGAATTCATAATTGATGGATTCTAACCGTCTCTCCAATGTTTTCTTGGAAGCCTTTTGTTCGGAAGTAAGGGCATCCAAACTACCTACATGGGCAATCCAAAGCTTGGTATTAAAATGTTTAACAAGGTTCAATAGAGGCTTAAGCTCGTAATTCTCAAAAAGATGCTCATAACCTGTTGCCAAAAGCATGGCATCCAATTTACCATCTTGTTTATAATCATCTGGAACCGCTATTACCGGGCAAAAATCGATTTCCTTGATTACCTTGTAGGTGTTGCTGCCCATAAAAACCTCTTTTAAACCGGAAGCCCCTTTGGTCCCCATAATGATATAATCGATTTCCTCTTTATAAACGGTCTTGCCTATGGCATTGACCAACGTATCCATTATAGACCTTGTTTTAAACGTATGCTCTGGATTAATATCAAAGCTTTTGATTTTTTCCAGCTCTATTTGCAGATCGCGTTTAGATTGCTCTTTGATCAAATTGTACAGTCGTGTATCGTTGGCACCTGCCATTTTGGTTGATAGGCCCGACGCCCCCACCTGATAGGAGTTCAATACAAAAAAATCGCAGGGAACCTCTTTGAATATCGTTAGGGCGTATGCAATGGCATTCCATGCATTTTTGGAAAAGTCCGTGGGCAATACAATCCGTTTCTTTCTCATCGCACTACCGTTTTAAGTTCTGCATGACCATAAATGGTATTTTAATTTTTAATCCCAGTAAATCCACGGTGGATCTGTAGAGCATATCTTCAAAAAAAGAGTGACGGGAATTTATCATCACCAGCATACCAGCTTCTTTCTGCTCAATCTGTTCCAAAATCAACTCAGCCTTGTTCTTTACGGGTGCGGTTTCAAAATATAAATAGGCTTTGCTCAAGGTACCTTCCAAAAACATCCTATTGTCCTCTTGTCTTGGGCTTAGTTCGTCAAAATCCGTAATGTACAGGCAATGTACCTTAGATTTAAATTTACCTGCCAAATCACCTAGAAGTTTTAGTTCCCTTCGTTTGTAGGGCAGCAGATAGTCCGTTGGAAAAAGAATAGCCTTGGGTTGCCTGTACTCAAAATCCTCAGGAACGGCCAATACGGGGCACTTTACATATTTAAATATTTCAATGGTATAGCTTCCAAATGTGGTGCTATGGTTACTTGTTTCCCCTTTTGTGCCCATCACCACCAGATCAATGTTCATTTCATCTACAAAATCGTTCACCCCATCAACCAAATTATCAAAACTTGCAACGGTCTCAAAATTATGTAGCGGGTTCGGTGGTTCACCGATTACGGAGTTGACCAATTTGTCCAATTTCTTTTCGGTTTGCTCCTTTTTTTCATTTTTGAGTTTATCAACCTCCTCCTTTGTTGCTGTTTTATAGGCGCCGTAAACCTCTTCCCCATAGGCATGCAACACAAAAAAACAGGCGCGTTCACATTTAAAAAGCTCTTTTGCATATTGCAAAGCATGTAAAGCATTTTTGGAAAAATCGGTAGGGATCAATACGGTTTTCATGGGTATCTCGCTTTTACCAAAGATAAATCGATGAAAACGTATAAAAAATGACGTAGGTCACGATATTGATAGAAAATATCTTACATACCCTTTATTTTGAAGGACTCCCATAAAACAATAGTGGTTGTCTAAAAAATATTGAAATGCGTCATTCTGAATTCATTTCAGAATCTCATCATACTGATAAACCAATTGTTATGAGAGTCTGAGACAAGTTCAGGTTGACGAAAACCTACCTTTCAGACAGCCTCAATTATATATTCAAATATTATTATTTACCATTAAACCATATCATCACATAGGCAACGATAGCTATAATAATGACGGAAATGGCAATATCTTTCCAATTGTAGCTGTTTTTGTTCTTCTTTCTTTCTTCATCAGAAATTGTAGCATAGGTAAGGTTCTTTAGCTTTTCATCTGATGGTGCCGGAGTAGCATAACTCACGACCACAATCAATATAATACAAAAAAGGAAGAACCATGATGCAAAGGACAAGAAGTTCATATCTCCCAAAAGATACCAGAAACTGTCCGGGTCCAATGAATCCTTGACCAATTCAAGAACAATTCTCAATGCCCCGACGATAAATCCAACCACCATAGTCACAAATGCCCCTTGGGAATTAATTCGTTTGTGGAAAATACCCAAAAGGAAAACTGCTGTAATGGGTGGTGCGATATAAGATTGAACACTTTGTAGGTACTCGTAGAGCACCCCGGAGATATTGGCCATGATCGGAATCCAAATAATACCAATGATCACAACTATTATGGTTGCAATCTGACCTGTCCTCACCAATTTTTTCTCTGGCGCATTGGGTCTTATTTTTTTATAGATGTCCACCGTAAACAAGGTAGAGCACGAATTAAATACGGAAGCCAAAGAACTCATCAAAGCAGCCAAAAGTCCTGCTGCTACCAACCCTCGAAGTCCCGATGGCAACAAGTTGCTCATCAAAACAGGGAATGCTTCATCTGGACTGTCCCAATGTAATTCTCCTCTCATTTTTAAGGTGAGGGCAATCACACCCGGAATCAAGAACAAGAATACCGGGAAAAGTTTTAATAACGCACCGAAAATGGTACCTCTCCTACCCTCTTTGATATTTTTTGCGGTCAATGCTCGTTGCACGATGTACTGGTCCGTACACCAATACCAGATTCCAGTTATAGTACTGGCAATAAGCAATGAAGGCCAAGGGAAATCAGGGTCTGAGGCCGACCTCCACATATTTAGGTATTCCGGGGTAACGGTTTCTTTCATGCTTTCCCATCCGCCTACGTGATCTAAACCAATAAACGTAAGCGCAGCAGCTCCAATCACCAAAATGATGGCCTGCAAGGTTTCGGTATACACCACGGCACGCATACCTCCAAGCACAGTGTAAATTCCTGTAAGCACAACGGTAGCTATGGCTCCTGTCCAAAAATCAATTCCAAGAAGTGCGGAAACCACAACTCCCCCTGCGTAAATGGTCACGGAAATTTTGGTGAGCACATAGGCCACGATGGAAAATACGGAAAGAATCCACCTGGCTCTTGCATCAAAACGCTTTTCCAAAAATTCGGGCATGGTAAACACTCCCGCTCTTGCATAAAAGGGCAAGAACACCCAACCTAAGATCAGTACAATCCAAGCTTGTATTTCATAGATCAACATGGGCAAGCGGTCTCCCGCACCCGCTCCTGCAAGTCCCACAACGTGCTCAGAACCAATGTTCGATGCAAAAATGGAAGCACCGACCACAAACCACCCTACATTTCTGCCCGCCAAAAAATAATCTTCGGTGTTGTTTTCCTTTTTTCGAATTACCCATAAAGCGATTCCCAGAAGGACCAGAAAATAAATGGATATAGCAATCCAATCAAAAGAATCCAGTGTCTGCATAACAGCTTATCTATTTTGTTGATAGTTTGTACATGGTCCTAGAAGAATACATTTCCCCGGGATTTAACCTAACGGAAGGAAAATCGGCCTGGTTGGGGCTATCAGGATAGTGTTGTGTTTCCAAACAGAAACCAGAACGCTTCGCATAGGTACCTCCATCTTTTGCAGGCAATGTGCCATCCAAAAAATTTCCACTGTAAAATTGTATGCCGGGCTCATTCGTATAAACCTCCAATAAACGCCCTGTTTCTCCATGATGGGCCGAGGCTGCCAATCGGAAATCCTTTTCTCCTTCGTTGAGCACCCAACAGTGGTCATAACCTCCACCAAGGCTTAGTTGTTCATTGGCAGCCTCTATCTCTTCGCCGATTGGTTTTGGCTCCTTAAAATTGAAGGGGGTTCCAGCAACCTCCCTAAATTCTCCTGTTGGAATCAAACCACCATCAACGGGCATGTAAGTGTCTGCGTTCAAATAAATTTCGTGATCCAAAACAGGTTCGGAAAGTTGGCCGGAAAGATTAAAATAACTGTGTTGTGTCAAGTTGACAACGGTTGGTTTGTCCGTAACAGCCTCATACTGAATATCCAATTCATTATTATTGGTAAGGGTGTACGTAACTTTTACATCCAATTTCCCGGGGTATCCTTCCTCCCCATCTTCACTGGTGTAGGTGAGCTCGACCGTAGCGCCTTCCTCAGTAGTTTTGGCAACTCCGTCCCATACCACTTTATCGAACCCTTTTTCTCCTCCGTGAAGGTGATTGTCCCCATCGTTTGTGGCCAGAGTGTAGGTCTCTCCATCCAAAGAAAATTTTCCGTTGGCAATACGGTTCCCATAACGGCCAATAAGCGCTCCAAAGTATGGGCTACCATCAAGATATTGTTCCAAACTATCAAAACCTAGGACTACATCCTCATAGTTTCCTTTTTTATCGGGGGCCGTCCAACGAGTCATGATACCACCATAGTTGATGATATCCACTTCCATTCCTGCTTCATTTTTCAAAGTGAATTTCTTCACTTTTGTGCCGTCCGGCATTTCCCCGAAGATGGTTTCTTCAATGGGGTTTTGATTACTTTCGGTTTTTACAGTTTCCATTTCTGACTGGCTTTCTTTTTTGTTTTGCTTACAGCCTATAGTTGTAAAGACCAAAAGTAAAACACCGTAAAATATATAAGGTTTGGCTATCCTCATCATTATAGTTTTATGTTAGTTTGATTACATTCCATGCTGAAACAAATGATAGTAAGCTTCATTGGCGTGGAGTTGATCTTTAAATGCTCTAAGTTTCGTGTCCGAATCTATAACTAAAAGTTCTATCCCAAAAATATCGGCTAAATCTTCCATGTATTCGGTGGTCAGCGCTTGTGTATATACGGTATGGTGGGCTCCGCCGGCATGAATCCAAGCGGTTGCTGCAACTTCCAGATTCGGTTTTGCGTCCCAAAGCACTCGTGCCACAGGTAGTTTTGGCAAATCGGCCATGGGTTCCACGGCCTCCACTTCGTTCACGATCAAACGGAATCTGTTGCCCATATCAACCAAAGAAGCGTTCAACGCTTCCCCTGCTGGAGAGTCAAAAACCAATCGTACAGGATCTTCTTTACCCCCAATACCCAAAGGATGCACTTCGCAAGATGGTTTTGCACTTGCAATGGAAGGACAAATCTCCAACATGTGAGAGCCCAGTACATAATCTTTTTGTGGTGTAAAGTGATAGGTGTAATCCTCCATAAACGAGGTTCCCCCTTCCAATCCTTCGGCCATCACTTTCATGGTTCGGGTCAATGCGGCGGTTTTCCAATCGCCTTCTGCACCAAAACCATAACCATCGGCCATTAAACGCTGTACAGCAAGACCCGGTAGTTGTTTTAGAGCGCCCAGATTCTCGAAAGTATCAGTAAATGCTTTAAAACCACCATCATCCAAAAAGGTTCTAAGTCCCAATTCAATTTTAGCTGAATCAATCAACGATTGTCTTTGCGCTCCATTTTTTTGAAGGGACTCCGATATAGTGTAACTAGCCTCATACTCCTCCACTAGTTGATCAACGGCTTTTTGATCCAATCCATCAATAATATTGGTAATGTCTGATGAATCATAACCGTTCACAGCCACACCAAAACGTAATTGAGCAGCAACTTTATCGCCTTCGGTAACAGCAACTTCTCGCATATTGTCCCCAATTCTGGCCACCTTCATGTGTTGTAATTCATCAGCTCCCAAAGCAACTCGAGCCCAAATGGCTAGTTTTTTTTGAACTCGCTCATCTTTCCAATGCCCCACCACTACTTTACGGTTTTTGCGCATTCTGGACATCATAAATCCAAACTCCCGGTCACCGTGTGCCGATTGATTCAGATTCATAAAATCCATATCAATGCTGTCCCAAGGTATTTTCGCATTGAATTGGGTATGTAAATGGCACAAAGGCTTGCTCAATATCTTGAGTCCCGCAATCCACATTTTAGCCGGAGAAAAGGTGTGCATCCAAGTCACGACCCCTATACATGATGTGGAGTTACTTGCTTCACGACAAAGAGCGGTGATTTCTTGCGGCGTGGTGACAATAGGTTTAAAAACCAAGCTAACAGGCAATTTCTCTGCTGCGTTCAAACCATCAACAATATCTTTTGAATTGCTTGCCACTTGTTTTAAAGTCTCAGGCCCGTACAAATGTTGACTTCCTGTTACAAACCAGATTTCTTTTGCAGCTTTTTTCATTTACGTATTTTTTTACTGACCGTAATAGGCGTTTTTACCATGCTTACGCCCGTAGTGTTTTTTTATTAGTGAATCCTTTAATCTTGGTGCCTGCGGATTAATCTGCAAAGTCAAGTAGGCCATTTGGGCCACCGTTTCCAGTACTTTGGTATTGTAAACCGCTTTGGCAGCGTTTTTGCCCCAAGCAAATGGCCCGTGATTTCCGATCAGTATCATCTCCACTTGCTGATAATCCAATTTTCTTTCTTTGAAGCAATCCAAAATCTGGATGCCTGTATTATGCTCATAATCACCTTTGATAAGTTCGTCGGCCATGGGCGGTGCACAAGGAATATCTTGGGTTAAATGATCGGCGTGTGTTGTTCCAAAGATTGGAATATCCTTTTGGGCCTGTGCCCAAGAAACAGAATACATGGCATGCGTATGGGCCACTCCACCGATGTTTTCCCAATTCGTATACAGGTAACTATGGGTCTTGGTGTCCGATGATGGCCTTAAACTGCCCTCTACTACATTGTTATCGTAATCCATAATGACAATATCCTCGGGCTTTAAAGTCTCATAGGGCACACCACTGGGTTTAATGGCAAAAACCGCATTGTCCCTGTCCACGGCGCTTACATTGCCAAAGGTGTAAATTACAAGTCCAAGGGCATTAAGTTCCATGTTCGCCTCGTAGCATTCTTCTTTAAGCGATTTGTATTTTGAACCCATGGCTTATTTATTTTTGTTGGTTTGTTCTTCCACAAAGTTTCCAAGCTGTTTATATTCTAACAGTAATTTGGCATATACTTCCACTTGGGAGGACTGTGGAAAATATTCTGCTTCAAAGTCACTTCCCATCACTTTACTTGCCTCGATGACGTTTTCATAAATGCCGGAAGCAACGGCTGCATAGATTGCGGCCCCAAGGGCAGGCGCTTGGTCTGACTCTGCCACTTTAATGGGCATGTTGAGCACATTGGCCAAAGTCTGCATGATAAAAGGTGACTTTCGGGCCACACCTCCGATACCGATTACGGTCTCGATTTTAACGCCTTCTTCTTCAAAACGGTCCACGATCATTTTGGCTCCAAAGCAAATGGCATTGACCAACGCCTTAAAAATATGTGGTGCTTTGGTTCCCAAGGAAATACCCGTAATCGCACTTTTCAACTCTTGGTCGGCATCGGGCGTTCTCCTTCCGTTCACCCAATCCAAAGCTACCGGGACCACTTCCGACAAGGGAATGTTTTCAGCTTGTTCCGTCAAAGTACGCATGAATTTTGATTCCAATTCCTCCTTAAGCTCTTTCTTTTGTTGGTCAGATAGGATTTTTGATTCCATGACCAAATTGTCGATGGGCCATTCCAAAACGCTCTTGAACCATGCGAGCACATCGCCAAAAGCGGATTGCCCAGCTTCGAGACCAACCATTCCCGGGATTACAGACCCGTCAACCTGACCACAGATTCCCTTTACAGTCTTATCGCCCAAAGCTTCGTTGGAAGACACCATAATGTCACAGGTCGATGTTCCCATGACCCTCACAAGTGCATGATGGTCCACTTTGGCACCAACCGCACCTGCATGGGCATCAAAAGTTCCTACAGCGATTACCGTGTCTGTCGTTAAGCCCAACTTCTCTGCCCATTCTTTATTTAAATGGCCTGCAATTTCGTTGGAAGTAAAGGTTTCTTCGTACAGATTGTCACGAAGTGATGCTAGATAAGGGTCCAATTGGGACAAAAACTCCTTATCGGGAAGTCCGCCCCAGCTTTCGTGCCACATGGCCTTATGTCCTGCGGCACATCTGCTACGCTTGAATTTTTTCAAATCTTTTTCATCGGCCAACAAATACGTCATAAAATCACAGTGTTCCATCCAGGTATGTGTAGCATCGATTACGTTTTTGTCTGCTCTGGCCACATGAAGTATTTTGGCCCAAAACCATTCAGAAGAATAAATACCTCCTTCATACTTGGTATAGTCCTCGTCGCCCCAATTTCTGGCCAATTCATTGATTTCATTGGCTTCTTTCACCGCGGTATGGTCTTTCCAAAGTACCATCATGGCGTTCGGGTTTTCTTCAAAACCTTGCGTGCATGCTAATGCTGTACCATCTTTTGTCACTGGCATTGGCGAAGACCCTGTGGTATCGATACAGATTCCTTTGACGGTTTCTGGTGACACCTCGCTTTGCTTTATCACGGAGGTTATGGTATGTTCCAATCCTTCGATGTGGTCTAAAGGATGCTGACGAAACTGGTTGATGGACGGTTTACAATATTTTTGTGCTTTCCATCTGGGATACCAGAATACTTCTGAGGCCAACTCCGCCCCATTTTGGGCATCGATCATTACCGCTCTTACCGAGTCGGAACCATAATCGAGTCCTATTACATAGTTTTTCATTTTTTAATAGATCTTCCTAAAAATATGTCCTGCTACTTGTATTCCCCTTGCAAAACAATCAGGGAATGTGCCGGAATGGTCAGGGAAATTTTGTCCTTTTTCAATTTGGCCCCTTTAAATTCCTTTGGGGTCACTTTTTCGGGTTCATCAAAGGAATTGTGGTCTTGCAGCTTGTCCGATGTCAATAGTTGCCCTTTGATGTTTTTGATGCCCAATCCAGCTATATCAAACTCCACAGGCATATCTTTCTCTGGGTCGATATTTACAAGGGAAATATGAATCTTACCGGTTTCGTCCTTTGACGCAGACACCGATAGGACAGGAAGTCCTCTATATTGAGGGTTTTCTTTAATTGTTGAGGGCACCAATTTTGCATCATGGTGCACTTTGTACATGTGCATTACATGGTAAGTAGGGGTTTTGATCATTTTTTCCTCATCCGTGAGTATAACCGCTTGCAACACATTGACCATTTGTGCCAAATTGGCCATTTTCACCCTGCGAGCGTGATTATTGAACGTATTGAGTACGGTGCCGGCAATCATGACATCCCGGATGGTGTTTTGCTGGAACAATACTCCATTTTTCACTTCCTCTTCAGCATCGTACCAACCGCCCCACTCGTCTACAAAAAGGTCCACATTGCCTTCAGGGTCATACTTGTCCATAATTTCGATATGCTTGGTAACATACTCCTCCATTTTCAGCGCTTGTTCCATCGATTTAAAATAGACCTCTTTGTCGAAATTGACGGATGGGCCTTTATCGGACCAATCAAAAACTGCGTAATCGTGAAGCGCAACCGCCTCCATCAATTCATGGGGTACATTTTTCATTAGGGTTTCCGTCCAGTGGTAATCATCTTCAGATGCACCCGATGCAATTCGATACACTTCAGTTTCGCCCGACCATCCTGGCATAAAGGTTGCATATTGCCGGTAGATGTCTGCGTAGTACTCTGCGGTCATATTTCCACCGCAGCCCCAGGTTTCATTTCCAACGCCCCAATATTTAACCTTCCAGGGTTCTTCCCGTCCATTTTCACGGCGCCAATCAGCCATGGGACTTATACCGTCGTGGTTGGTATACTGCACCCAATCGATCAACTCTTGTACCGTTCCGCTTCCAACGTTTGCCGATAGATAAGGTTCCGCACCCAATACTTCACACAGATTTAAAAAGTTATGGGTACCAAAACTGTTGTCCTCTGTAGTTCCTCCCCACCATCGATTTACCATGGTAGGACGATCTTCCTTGGGGCCTACTCCATCTTTCCAATGGTAGGTATCCGCAAAGCAGCCTCCCGGCCACCTTAAATTGGGTATATCAAGCTCCTTAAGGGCTTCAATAATATCGTTTCGCACGCCTGCGGTGTTTGGAATGAGCTTGTTTTCCTCTCCAACATACAACCCTTCATAAATGCAACGCCCCAGATGCTCGGCAAAATGACCATAAATATGTTTACTGACTATGGGAGCTTCAGCATCTTCCATCAAACTGACCTTAATTGAGCTTTGTGCATTGGAAAAAGTAATGAAAAAAAAGGCGGTTGTAATTGTGACATACTTTAAAATTTTCATGTGCATTTGATTTAATATGTTTTTAGTTCTATGTCAAAAACAACAAAATTCCGACACAGTTAGCCTGTAAAAGAACGCGTTAAAACCAATCTTTTACAAGTGTTGTATTTACATTTAATAAATTAACGAAAGTTTTTTGGTTAAAACAAAAAAGATAACACCTCAATTGAAAAAAGTATCCAAAAGATTACTATAAAGAATTGTTTATATTTTAGCATTTGGAATTTATATGTTAAGAAATGTTTGAAGAAAACTTTGAGGTACCAGAAAACCCGAACATGCATCTCAATTATTATCAGAAAGAAGATCAGGTTTTACTGGCGGTGGACTGCATCATCTTTGGGTTTGATAAAGAAAACCTAAAAATATTGCTGATCAAGAGAAACTTTGAGCCTGAAAAAGGAAAGTGGTCATTGATCGGTGGATTCCTCAAAAAAAATGAAAACCTTGACCAAGCTGCGGTAAGAGTTTTGGAAACATTGACCGGTTTGAACGATATATATCTGGAGCAAATCCATACTTATAGTAAAATAGATAGGGATCCAGGACAACGCACTATCTCTGTTGCTTATTACGCCTTGATTGATGTGGACAGCCACCATTTTGATGGGATCCAGATAGATGCCGCACAATGGTTTGATATTAAGGAGGCCCCCGACTTGATATTTGACCATAATGAAATGGTGGAAAAGGCAAAGGCTCGTTTAAGAAGAAGAGCTTTGACCAAACCTATTGGATTTGAACTGCTTCCCGAAAAATTCACGATGAGACAATTACAAAATTTGTACGAGTCGATTCTGGACAAAGAGCTGGATAAACGGAACTTCATCAACAAAATCAACTCCCTTGACGTACTCATCAAATTGGACGAAAAGGACATGAGCGTTTCCCGAAAGGGGGCATACCTCTATGTTTTCGACAAGGAGAAATATCGAAAAAAAGTGGAGGAAGACGGGTTTATCTTCAAAATCTAAACCCATACCCCCCTACTTTCACCGCTTGTGATTTAGAAACTACCTCAATCCTTAAAATCGGTAGAAAACTTCCAAGTCGTTTTATGGTTTTTGGTGAGTGGCAACTCTTGAAGCAGGCTTCGCAACAGTTCCACCGGCATTCGTCCCTCAACCATCACCCGATCATGGAATTGTTTCTCTGTCCAACCCTTTTCGATCATTTCATTTCTTAAGGCATAAAACTGTAGTCCGCCCATCATATAGGCCAGCTGGTACAGCGGAGGGTAACTTGTAGTGAAGGACCTTCTGACCTCTGCCTCGGCATTCGCATATTCGTGCCCGACCTCATCTACCAAGAGATCTATACATTCCTGTGGGGTCATTTCCCCTAAATGGAACTTTAAGGAAAAAATAATCCGGGCACATCGGTGAATCCTCCAAAAAAGCATTCCCATTTTCTGTTCAGGGGTCTGCGGAAATCCCTTGTTCCAAAGAATAATTTCCCAATACAAGGCCCAGCCTTCGGTCCAAAAAGGCGTAGAAAATGGTCTGCGGTAGCTTTTATGGCGGCTCGTCATAAAATATTGCAGGTTATGCCCTGGTAGCAATTCGTGTTGCACTGTAGGAAAGGAAAAGTTAGGGTTGTTCCCACGCATGCTCATCAACTTGTCGTTATGGTCCATCTCCATGGTTGGATATGAAATAATAATATCCCTGCCTCCCAAAAAGAAGGGGCTTACCTTTTGCCTTTCGGGGCTCATCATTTTCATGCCCCAGGTTTCCTTGGCCAATTCGGGTAAGGTGATCAAATCCCTTTCCTCTATAAAATCCACGGAATGTGAATATAAATCCATAATGGCCTGTGGCTGCTGACCTGCTGGAACATAGGTGTTTTTTACATGCTCCAAGGCCTTTTTCCAGTCGTTTCCGTACCCAAGCTCCCTAGAAGCCTTAATCATTTCATTTTTGCACCATTCAAATTGCTCCTCTGCTGTTTTGATGAGTTCCGCTGGGGTGTAGGGAATAAATTCCAACGCCAAGCTTTCTTTTAGCGCCTCTTCACCGATAGGTTTTCCAACAATCCCGCTACCGTCGTCCTTTACACTATCCTCGGAATAATTTTCCTTTAGGAATTCGGCATAGGCGGTGATTTGTTCGTTTAGTTTTTGATATGGTTTCTCCATCCACCAAGTAAAATCGGGGTCGTAGCCATAGTAAAATTCATAGGCCTCCTTTAACGCTTTTTGGAATGAGGTAACTACGTCCGATGCCTTATCGGCAGTTTGCCAATCCTTAAATGGTTTGGACTTCCAGGTTTCCATATCGGCATCAATCGCTTCGGTGGCATCCTGGAACAGTTGTGCCAATTGTTTTGCATCGGGTTTTTTGCCTCTTCTCCGCTCTTGGATGAACGGGAAAATGGGATTTACAAAATCGCCCACCTCTTTCACCCCTTTATAAGCGCTGTAGTCTTGATTCAAAAAGTAGTTGCCCTTGGTCACCAGATTCTTCAACAACACATAATCCACCTTTCCCTGTTGCGATAGGGATGAAAAGTCAATATTGGACATTCTTTTTTGCCAATCTGCGTAGAATGAGGTGAAACGTTGATAATATTCCTCGGATTCGTCAACGATGTATGTTCGTTCCAAGGCCCAAGTATCCATTTCAAACTCGGTGACCAAATCCGCCAATCGACTATTTTGTGCTGTGCCCCAGGTACCCACAAAGGCGACCAATGCAATGGTTATTTTCTTTAAGCTCATATCGCTCTATTTAGTTGATCAATACCTAAAGGTAATGATTGATTATTTTCATGTTTTTGATGCACCTTCCACATCTTAATTTCGATGTACCCTAAAGGACCTGAAACCCGTGCGCATAGGGATCATCGTCATCAATTATAATATTATTATAGCCCGTTACCTGTGCCCACCCCTGAATACTGGGGATAATGGCTTGTTTTCCGTCCAAGGTAGTTTCCTTTTCAACTTTCCCTACGAATTTGCTCCCAATAATGCTTTCGTGCACAAAAGGTTCTCCTACCTTCAAAGTTCCTTTCGCATATAACTGGGCCATACGGGCAGAAGTTCCCGTGCCGCAGGGCGAACGGTCAATGGCCTTGTCCCCATAGAACACCGCATTTCGACCTGATGAAGTGGCATCCAAAGGTTTTCCTGTCCACATCATATGGCTCACATCCCGAATGGTTGGGTTCTCCGGATGCACGAACCTATCTGGATATTTCTCGTTTATGGCCTTTCGAACCACTCGTGAAAACCGGATAATCTGTCCTGCGGTATAGTCCTCCAATCCTGTGAAATTTTCCTGAGGGTCCACAATGGCATAATAATTTCCACCATAGGCCACATCAAAATGGATTTCACCAAGGCCCGGACAGTCAATGGACAAATTTTCTGACGCCAAATACGATTTTACGTTCACAAGTTTTACCCATTCTACCTTTTTACCTGTTAACTGATATTCAATTTCAACCAAGCCCGCAGGTGCCTCCATCCGCATTTTTCCAGGAGTTTTGGGTACTATCAAACCTTCTTCAATGGCCACTGTTATGGTTCCGATGGTCCCATGACCGCACATGGGCAAACAGCCTGATGTTTCTATAAAGAGTACGGCAAAATCATTTTCTGGATTGTGTGGCGCCATCAAAATACTTCCGCTCATCATATCATGTCCCCGTGGTTCAAACATTAAACCCCTACGAATCCAATCGTACTCCCGTAAAAAATGCTGGCGCTTCTCGCTCATGTCCTTGCCCATCAAATTAGGGCCTCCACCTGCCACGACTCTTACCGGATTTCCACAGGTGTGGGCGTCTACACAAAAAAATGTTTTTCTGGCCACTCGCTATTTTTTTAAATGGTCTGGCAACAATTCCATAGGAAATGATTGATAACTGATGGGGCGCACCCAACGCTTGATGGAATGCACACCAACAGCCGTAAACCTTGAATCGGTGGACGCTGGGTAAGGTCCACCATGTTGCATGGACGCACACACCTCAACTCCTGTGGGCACACCATTGTAAATAATTCGTCCTACGCGATGCTGCAATGCATCGACGATTTTTGGTAAATTCAAAGTATCATCCTTTTCTGCGATGAGCGTCCCGGTCAATTGCCCTTCCAAGCCTTCGATAATCTGAATCAATTCCGCTTCGTCCTCACATTGCACTACCAAGGAAAAGGGACCAAAGACTTCTTGGTGCATCTTCGGGTTATCCAAAAATGCCCTACCAGAAACGGTAGCTATGGTGGCCGCGGCTTCATTGGTATCCAAATCCCCATCGTAGGTTGCTACCACTTCAACACCCTCTTGAGCGGTTACGGTATCTCCTTTGGAGATAAACCCTTTTTTGATGTTAGGATGTAACATGGTTTGTGGGGCTATGGCAACGGTTTCTTTGGCCAACGCTTGAATAAAACTCTGGGTATCATCACTCTTCAAAGTCAACAAAAGTCCTGGATTGGTGCAAAATTGACCCGTACCCAAGGTAATCGACCCTGCATAGGTTTTGGCGAGTTCGCTGCCCCGTTTTGAAATGGCACTTGCGGTCATGATTACCGGGTTGATACTTCCCATTTCTGCAAAAACAGGGATGGGCTCTTCTCTTTTGGCTGCCAAATCGAACAGTGCCCTGCCCCCTCCGATACTTCCGGTAAAACCAACAGCTTTTACTTTTGGATGGTTCACCAAATCAATTCCGGCCTGTACCGAACCATTGATGCTTGAAAAAACGCCTTTGGGCATACCTGTTTTGTTGGCCGCTTTTACAATGGCAGAAGCAACCAACTCATTGGTTCCCGCATGCATGGGGTGAGACTTTACAATCACTGGGCAGCCTGCGGCCAAGGCGCTTGCCGTATCGCCTCCTGCCGTGGAATACGCCAACGGAAAATTACTGGCCCCAAAAACGGCCACTGGTCCCAAGGGAATCATGGTTTTTCGCAGATCTGGTTTTGGTTGCGGTTGTCTATCGGGCTGGGCTGCATCAAATGTATTTTCGCGCCAATCGTCGTTGGCAACCAGTTCGGCAAACGAACGCAACTGAAAAATGGTGCGTCCCCGTTCGCCAATGGCCCTACCTTCTGGCAAGCCCGACTCCAACATATAGGTGTCAATCAATTCTTGGTCCAGCGCCAACATTTCGTCAGCAATGGTATTTAAAAACGCTGCTCGTTGTTTGCCCGGCATACTTCGGAATACCTTAAAAGCCTCCCAAGCCAAGTCTACGGCCGTATCTATTTCATCTTTGGTGGCTTCTACGAATACCGTTGGGTTCGGAACGTTCCTTTTGGGTTCCGTTGTTCTAAACTCGACGGAACCGTCTGCCTTAAATTGTCCTCCAATACAGTTTTTACCTGTAATCATACTTCGTTATTTATGTTTTTATAGTCCGGGAGCTCCGGTCTATGTTTCATTGCGGTTTCAATCACTTGTAAAACGCGTTCCCGTTCAGCGCCTTGCAAGGGCAATCGGGGTGCCCGCACATGTTCGGTGCCAATTCCCGTGGCTACTTCGGCCAGTTTGATGTTTTGCACCAACTGTGGGCTGATGTCCAACTCCAATAAGGGCATGAACCATCGATATATCTTCAGGGCTTCCTCAATCCTGCCTGCTTTCACCAACTCATAAATGGCTACGGTTTCGGCGGGGTAGGCACAAACCAATCCGGCCACCCAACCCACGGCCCCGATAATCAAACTTTCCAATCCCAAGGTATCCACTCCTGTAAAAACCTTTACACGATCGCCAAACCTGTTCTGGATCCGGATAACGTTGGTAATGTCCCGAGTGGATTCCTTTATGGCTTGGATATTATCGCACGCCATCAATTCCTCTAACATATCCAGACTTACCTCAATCTTGTAATCTACTGGATTATTGTACAGCATGATGGGCAAAGTGGTGTTTTCTGCCACGGCCTTAAAATAAGCGACCGTTTCATAATCGGTAGCCTTATAACGCATGGGTGGCAACAACATTAATCCCTCTGCACCTACTTTTTCGGCTTTCTGGGCAGCTTCAATGGCGCCTTTGGTACTTTGTTCCGCCACATTCATGATTACTGGAATTTTTCCGTCGGCAAGTTCTACCGACTTTTTGATCAAGATTTCCTTTTCATCTTGCTCCAAGGTGCTCGCCTCTCCCAAGGTACCTCCTAAAATAATCCCGTGTACCCCTGCATCGATTTGTGCTTGTATGTTCTTTTCGAACATTTCAAGGTCCAAGGTATCGTCGCTAGTAAACTTTGTAGTTACCGCTGGCATTACGCCTTCCCATTTTACCATAATGTAAGCTTAATTTTTTCCTTTTTAAAATTACGAAGAGACCTACTCTTTCTTTTGTTCGATTATTAGCTTATTATGATAGTATATTACCCTAAATTAGCGACAAAATCAATTTTTCAAATAATTTAGGCGTATCCATGAAGGTGCTTCCCTTTAAAATACCAAAGCCACAAGATGAGGCATTGGTCTATCAAATTGATCGAGAGCAGGTATTTTATGACCAATTGCACCAACATGGTGAAATTCAGATCAGTTATGTGGAAAAAGGGGCAGGTTCTCTCATCGTGGGTGACAGCATCAATGAATACAAAGCTGGTGACATTCTGGTCATTGGTAGTTTTGTCCCTCATGTGTTCCGAAGCGATACCCGAATCAATGAAGAATCATTGATGCACACCTTGTTTTTTGACCAAGATTCCTTTGGAAAAAGTTTTTTTCAATTGGCGGATCTTTCTTCCATCCAACACTTCTTTAAAAAAGCGGAGTTTGGAATGCGGGTAACCTCAAGACAAGGTAATATAATCCCTTTGTTCCTTGACCTGCAGGAACAGGATAAGGTGGAGCAAATTGCATCGCTACTGCTCATCATCAACCAAATCAATAAATCCAAGACGGCGCCACTTTCGGCCTTTGTGTATCGCAAATCGTTCACGGATGATGAGGGCAAACGGATGAGCAAGGTCTACGACTATGCCATGGAACACTACAGAGAACCCATTACTTTGGATGAGATTGCAGAAAAGGCCAACATGACGAAGAATGCTTTCTGCAGATACTTTAAAAAGAGGACCAACAAGACATTTTTCCAATTTTTGATTGAAATACGCATTGAAAATGCATGCAAGCTCCTTTTAAAAAACCCTGAGCTTTCCATTGCTTCCATCTCTGAGCAGTGCGGTTTCAACAATATTGCCAACTTTAACCGCAAGTTCAAGGAATTCAAGCACTGCACGCCAACCCAATACCGTCATCAATTTTAATATAAATGGGCATAGCACTTGGATGCTGGGACGTTTATCCATAATTTCAAACTATATAAGCAACACATCGTTTGTACACCATCATCGACATAGAAACTACGGGGAACGGCATCAAGGGCAACAAGATTACCGAAATTTCCATTTTTAAGTATGATGGCAATCAAATTGTGGATGAATTTACATCGCTTGTCAACCCACAATGTCCCATTCCGTATTTCATTACGGGACTAACCGGCATCGATGACCAAATGGTGCAAAATGCTCCGGTATTCCATGAGATTGCCAATACGGTGCAAAGCATCACGGAGGGTTGCATTTTTGTGGCCCACTCCGTCAATTTTGATTATGGTGTGATCAAGGAGGAATTCCGGCAGATCGGGATTGATTTTAACCGAAAAAAGTTGTGCACGGTTCGGCTGTCCCGAAAATTGATTCCCGGACTGCGTTCGTATAGCTTGGGAAAACTTTGCTCGGCCATACAAATTCCTTTGGTGGACAGGCACCGTGCCCGAGGGGATGCCCATGCAACGGTGCTTCTGTTTGAGCAGTTGTTGGAGCAACCCGATGCTGATTCCATATTCAAAAAGTTTTTGAATGCCCGAAGTCAGGAAGCCACCCTCCCGCCCCATTTGCCCAAATCAGTTTTTGACCGTATTCCCCAAAAACCGGGCATCTATTATTTTATGAATCATAAAGAGGAGATTATTTACGTGGGAAAGGCCATCAACCTAAAGAAACGGGTATTGGGCCATTTTTACGATAAGAGCCGAAAGGAAATCCAAATGTGCAGCGAGACGACCAACATTGATTTTAAACTGGCAGGCAGTGAATTGGTCGCTCTTTTGATGGAATCTGCGGAAATTAAACGGCTTTTCCCACCCTATAACCGTGCCCAAAAAAGAATGGGAAAACAATACGCCATTTTTGCCTACGAAGACAGAAATGGGATTACCCATCTGGCCTATAACACCATTAAAGGTGTACCGAACCCATTAAAAATATTGCATAACCAAACGGAATGTCGGGCATATTTGGAGCAAGTATGCAAAGCATTCTCGCTGTGTCCTAGATACTGTCATTTGCAACAGACTGCATCAGCTTGTTCCCATCACGAAATAAACACCTGCGAAGGTATCTGCAGCGGTCAAGAGGAAATAGACGCGTACAACCAAAAAGTTGAAGAGGCCATCACCCACATGAAAATGCTCTCCTCGGAAATCAGGGTCATTCAAGAAAAAGGCAGAAACGAAAATGAACATGCGGTCATCTTGATTGCGGATGGTATTTACAAGGGTTTTGGTTTTGTCGATACCGAGACGCAGTTATCCAACCTTGAAGATGTGGAGGCTTTTATCACCCCACAAAAGCATACCTTGGAAACGGAAAGTATTCTGACGCAGTATTTTCTCAAGCAAAATAAGAGCAAGATGCTCGTGTAACCCTAAAAGCAGTTTATACTCCTGATTTTAAGACTACTTTAAATTCGGCCGTATCTGTGAGCTTTTCAAAGCCTTGGTGCAACTCTGTTTGTTTTACAGCATAGGGATAGAATGATATAGGTTCGATACAGACCATATTCCGCACCTCGGTCCAACACATAAAATTACCGAAACCTTCTGTTTCGATGGTGATTTCCTTTTCGTCTTTCAAGATAACGGAGGTACAATCTGAAATTTGGAGTGCCCTACTGCCCACCGCCAATACCTCATCCAGCGAAATCCTTTTGCCTTTGGCCAAAATAACAGGAGATTCCGTATGGAGTTTAAAGGCAGGATGGTACCCAAGCATAAACGGCATTCCATCTTCGCCTGTAATCTTAAAATTGATTTCCAGACTGGAATCGGTCAATAAAAAAGTCTTCTCAAACCGAAAGTTGTAAGGCCAGGTAAGAGCTTCTTCGGTAGATTTTTCTGGAAACTTGGAATTGCGCACCTCAGTGTCCGATTGGTATTGCTTCACAAAAACGGCAGAGGTTTCGGTTTGTCCTTCCAATTCGTATTCAAGTTGGCGTAAATGTCCATGTTGGTCTTGAACCGCTTCGCCTTTCGGGGTTTTTACCCGAAAACCAGATTCATTGACCGGGCCAATGATAGGAAACATTTCGGTATCGGCACTCCCCCAACCCGGGCTCCCTTTTTGGTGGATAAACTCATGCCCGTCCACTTGATAGCCCACTAGTTCGCCGGCTTCAATCCTTACAGCTGCGTTTTTGTTTTGCAGTGTTACCATTACTTACTGTTGATCAATCGATAAATTAAAATTGCCGTTCGTTTGGTCAAAGCTTCGATGGTATTCAGGTTAACGGTCTCCTGCGGCGTATGTGCACCGGAGCCCATGGTTCCCAACCCATCCAAACCATCAACATATTCAGCTACAAAGGACACGTCAGCCGCCCCTCTTCTACCTGGGTCATAAGCCAAGACCTCACCTTGATCAAGGTCCAAACTCACTTGGTTCAAAGTGCCCAATAGGGCAAGGTTTCCTTCCGTAGGCTGCATGGCAGGATAGCTATCCGTAAAACTGACAGTAGCCGAGGTCTGCGGTAAATTATTGGCCACAATCTCTCTCATTTTGGCTCTAGCCCGTTCTTTTTGTTCTTCCGAAATAAATCGAAGTCCTCCCTTTACCACCGCTTTTTGGGCCACAACATTGGTTTTCCCAAAGGCGTCGCCCTTGCTGGTTTTTTCATCAAAATTAACAAAGGTTCCTCCAAGCAGTACCCCCGGATTAAAGGTCAATAGATCTTCTCCCTTCACATCGGTATAAAATTGATGTAGGATTCTGGACATTTCAAAAATGGCACCAGCACCGGTACGCTCGCTGAAAACACCTGAGGAATGAGCCCGTTTTCCTTCCACTTCCACCGCCCAGCCCGAAGCTCCTCTTCTGGCTACAGTTGCATAATTGAACCCTGTTGATGTTTCAAAGCCCAAGGCAATATCGCTTCGCTTAGCGGCATCGATCAAGTCTTTTCTACTTATCGACAAGGGTTTACCCGTACTTTCCTCATCCCCTGTAAACGCCACAATGATTTGTGCATCATCCAACAGTCCGTTATCCGAAAGTGCCTTTAGGGCGTAAAGCACGATGACATCCCCTCCTTTCATGTCATTTCCGCCAGGAGCATGGGCAACGCTGTCGTTTACCATTTCAAAGGTCTGGAATGGACTATCTTCTTCAAAAACAGTATCCAAATGACCAATGAGCAATAACTTCTTTCCTTTCTTTCCTTTTGTTTCGGCAAAAAGGTGACCTGCACGATTCATTTCAGACGGCATTTCGATCCATTTGGTCTCGAATCCAATGTTATCAAAAGCATCCTTAAACACCATTCCCACTTCTTTAACCCCTTTGGCATTGAGGGTACCACTATTGATGTTGACCACCTTTTCCAAAAAATCGATGGCTCCGACATTGTTCTTTTCAATAGTGGAAACAATCCTTTTTTCGGTTCTTGAAAGCTTTTGTGCAGATATAGATGCAGTTAAAAGTAAAGCAAATAATGTGGAATAATATTTAAATGTCATGGTGGGTTATTTTGTTTGACAAGTTATCAATTTAGATTGAAAAGCCCACACGAGAAAATAGCCTCTACTCAAATTGAATGGCTTTTACCGGTGTTATTTTAGTAATGATATAGGACGGAATCAGCAGCATTAACAAACAAAGTAGCATCACCCCTAGATTCAATAGTAAGATGGTCGGTAAATCCAAATGCACGGGAATGTAATCGATATAATATTCTTCCGGGTTCGGGAATTTGAACATGCGGTACTTATCCTGAAGAAAGATGACGCCCAACCCGATCAGGTTGCCCCAAAACAACCCAATGGCTATCAAATAGGCAGCGTTGTATAAAAAAACCTTTCTGATGCTCCAATTCGCAGACCCCAGAGCCTTAAGGATTCCGATCATTTGGGTACGTTCCAAAATCAAGACCAGTAATGCTGTAATCATATTGATGCCGCCTACGATAATCATAATGCCAATAATTAGGGCAATATTGAAATCGAAAAGACCGATCCATTCAAAAATGCGGAAGTACTTGTTTTTGATGTTTTGGGTATCCAGAACGGAAACCGTCTTCCCATAAATCTCATTGCTCTTTTCCTCCAACTGGTCAAAATCATCAATAAAAACCTCAAAATTCCCAATTTGATGTTCCTCCCAACGGTTCATCAGTTGGATATGGCGGATATCCACGAACACATAGGTTTCATCAAACTCCTCAAAACCGCTATCATAAACCCCCACGATTTCAAACCTACGATTGTTCGGCGGCTTGGAAGCATCCCCATCCCTCAGAAAAAAGGAAAAAAAACTATCGCCCACCTTCAACCGCAGCCTGTTGGCCATTAAACTGGATATGAGCACTTCCTCGTTGAGTTCACCGCTATAATCGGGTAGTCGGCCATCCACCAAATATTCCTTAAAAGTGCTCCAATCGTAATCGGTACCCACTCCTTTGGCGAGCATGCCCTCAAACGTATCCGCAGTTCGGATAATCCCACCTTTGGTGGCCACCGCTTGCACATGCCTCACCCCTTCTACATTTTTAAACTCAGGATAGAAATCTTGGTTAATTAAAACCGGGGTCAAGGAGACTTCGGAATTATTGTTATCGAAATTGGAAATTTGGATATGGCCGTTAAAGGCAGCGACTTTTTCGCGAATTTTGTTCTTGAGGCCAACACCTGTGGCGATGGCAATGAGCATCATCACCACACCAATCGCGATTGCGGCGATGGCAATTTTTATTATCGGGGCGGAAATACTAATTTTATGTTCCTTCCCTGTAATCAGGCGTTTGGCTATAAATAATTCTAAATTCAACGAATGCCCATTTTATCTAAGTTCAAAAGTACAGTTTTATTGTTGTTTTTGGTGTTTTCCGCCTGCAAGGGACAACAAAAAGATGCCGATGCCACTTCGGCGGTGACAACCAATGCCCCGGCACCTATAATAGTGGCGGCCAATCGCACTGAGGCTTACCTGCCGCTGCTGCAAGGAAAAAAAGTGGGTGTTGTGGCCAACCCGACTTCGGTTGTCTTCCACAAAAGTGGATGTACTCATTTGGTGGACTCCTTGCTCTCCTCTATGATTGAGGTCCAGAAAGTCTTTGCTCCGGAACACGGATTTCGAGGTACGGCGGATGCCGGAGAACATGTTAAAGATGGTGTAGATACCCAAACCAACTTGCCCATTATTTCACTCTACGGCAAAAACCGTAAACCTGCGCCTGAGCAATTGAGCGATGTAGATGTTATTGTCTTCGATATTCAAGATGTAGGGGTACGCTTTTACACCTATATTGCCACTTTGCAATTGGTGATGGAGGCCTGCGCCGAAAACAACAAACCGATAATCGTTTTGGACCGACCCAACCCAAACGGACATTATGTGGACGGCCCCACCATGCTAGAAGAGCACACCAGCTATTTGGGCATGAACCCCATTCCGTTGGTATATGGGATGACCATGGGCGAATACGCACAAATGCTCAACGGCGAAGGTTGGTTAGAGAATGGCAACAAAGCTGACTTAACTGTAATTGAGTTGGAGAACTACACGCACGAATCGGAATACCATCTTCCTATTCGGCCTTCCCCCAATTTGCCCAACGATATCTCCATCAACCTATATCCCAGTTTGGGATTGTTCGAGGGTACCAATGTAAATGCCGGGCGCGGTACCGAATTCCAGTTTCAACGTTATGGGGCTTCATTTATGGATAGCACAAAGTATGATTATAGCTATGTTCCCGAACCCAACTTTGGGTCCAAATACCCAAAGGAAGAAGGAAAAACATGTTATGGCCGTGATTTGTCCCACGTGCCACGAATGAACGAAGTTTCCATGGAATGGATCATCGACGCGTACAAGAATACCTTGGACAAATCCAAATTCTTTTTAACCGACGGATTTACCAAACATGCTGGAACACCACTTTTACAACATCAGATTGAGAATGGGATGACGAACGATGAAATCAAGGCCACTTGGCAAGCGGATTTGGAGTGTTTCAAAAAAATTCGAGAGAAGTACTTGATTTATGATTGATTCAGAGGTCTAGCACGACTACCTTTGGATGTCATTTTGAGTCTGACCAAAAATCTTTACGTCATCCTGAACTAGTTTCAGGGACTCACTCCAATGGGATTCCGAAACAAGTTCGGAATGACGGTCGATAGTATTTGACGCGAATACACTACTAACTCGATTTTTTTGTCATTCTGAGCGGAGCATCTTTTGTTTTGCAATTGATGCTTGGACTTTTGGTTTTAAAAGAGATTTCTCAATCTATGCAAAGCACCTCATCTCGAAATGACTTTTCACACCTCCGTAGTAGGCCTACGATATTTGTGAAAAGGTTGTTTTAGCAGCCCTTTGATACTACTGTTCTCTTTTTCATCAGGAAACGTATCAACGCCATAAACGATATTCTTGGGATCCATGGACATATACGTGCCGAACAATCGATCCCAAATAGAGAAAATATTCCCATAATTGGAATCGGTATAGGGCAATTGATAATGATGGTGCACTTTGTGCATATCCGGGCTCACGATAATCCAGCTTAGCGCGGTATCCACCTTTCTTGGCAAACGGATATTAGCATGGTTGAATTGTGAAAACACTACCGAAAGACTCTGGTACAGCATGATGATTCCTATGGGCGCACCTACTACGAGCACCCCGACCAAGGTAAAGAAATAACGAATCAAACTTTCCAAGGGATGGTGGCGATTGGCGGTTGTGGTGTCCACATTATGGTCGGAATGGTGCACCAAATGTACCATCCACAACGGTTTTACCTTATGCTCTACCCAATGCGCCGTGTAAGCTCCTATAAAGTCCAACAACATTACGCCAAGAACCACATAAAGCCACAAGGGCATTTCTGGTAACCAGTTAATAATACCAAACTGGTTCTCAATCGCCCAATCCGAAGATTTGAGCAGCAAAAAAGCCAGCGGAAAGTTCACGATAATCGTGGTCATAGTAAAAAAGAAGTTGGGAACAGAATGTTTCCATTTTTTGTAAGGTATGTTGAACAAGGGCACAATCCCTTCCAAAATCCAGAAAAAAGTTATTCCGCCCACCAATATCAAACTACGGTGCCAAGAGGGAATGGTCTCGAAATATGAAATAAGCTGCTCCATACTATCAAATATATGAAATCGTCAAATTTTTATCGCCTTTTTCATTTCCTCGACAATGTTAAAGGCGGCTGGGCAAATCGCCACATTTTTTAAGGTAAGATTGGCAATTTGTTGGAACTTCTTTCTATCTGTATGTGGAAACTCTCGGCAGGCCTTGGGGCGTACATCGTAAATGGAACAGTAGTTATCCTCTCCCAAAAACGTGCAGGGCACAGACTGAAGCACGTAGTCATTCTCTTCATCGACCCTTAAAAAGTCATCGATAAACTGGGAAGGTTTCATTCTAAAATGTTTGGCAATTCGTTCAATATCCGCATTGGTGAACAGGGGCCCGGTGGTTTTGCAACAATTGGCACAAGTAAGGCAGTCCGTCCGTTCAAACTCATCTTCGTGCAATTTCTGCATAGTGTAATCCAAGTCCTTGGGAGGGCGCTTTTTTAACTTGGCAAAGAATTTTTTGTTTTCGGAATGTTTCTCCCTAGCCTTTTGTGGTAAATCCCTGAGTGTTTTATCCATAGCACACAAACTTATCCATTTTAAACGTCCTGCTGAACTTGTTTCAGCATCTCATCACCTTGATACAACTAACGCATTTGGATGAGACCCTGAGACGGGCTAAGGGTGACGTACATCTTTATGTGCAATGCAAAGGATTCAAGCACAAACTTATCTATTTTAAACCTTTCAATACAATTAAAGTCCCACCTTTGCAGAAACAAACCCGAACTATGGCAGATGTTTTTGGAATGGCCCTACTGGATTACCAAAAAGGGGATTATACAGAGGACATAAAAACCTATTCATCTTTAGATGAAGAAGATGTCATCCCTATTCCTTACCTATTTCGAGAGTTTGATGAAATGCCCAAAATTGAGCAAAAGGCACTCCAGTTGGCGCACGGAAAGGTACTGGACATAGGTGCGGGGGCTGGCAGCCACGCACTTTACCTTCAAAACAAAGGATTGGACATAACTGCCTTGGACAGTTCCGAAGGTTGCATCGAAGTCTGCCGAGAACGTGGGGTAAAATCAACCGTATGCAGTCCTATTTTGGATTATTCTGACGAAAAATATGACACCCTATTATTGTTGATGAACGGCATCGGTTTGTCGGGCAAACTCAACAATTTGAGCCGTTTTTTACAACATTTGGCCTCATTATTGCTGCCCAATGGTCAGATTTTGATGGATTCTAGCGATATTATCTATATGTTTGAACAGGATGAAGATGGTGGGTATTGGATTCCCAATGATGGAAACTATTATGGAGAAGTTACTTTTGAATTGGAATACAAAGGACAAAAAAGTAATGCTTTTGACTGGGTTTATGTCGATTTCAATACCTTGCAAAACGCTTGTGATTCCAATGGTTTTGACTGTGAACTTTTAAAATCCGGTGAGCATTACGACTATTTAGCCAAGCTCACATTAAAAGCATAATAGATTCCAATGTGAAACGTTTTAGTTAATATTGCCTTGTTATGAAAAAAATTGCTCTCTACGTTTTAGTCTGTTTTGGATTACTGCTAAGCTGTTCCAAGGATTTAGACAACTCATCTACAGATTCCAATGCCAGCCTTAAGGCGGGAAACCGTTTATCCACAGGCGCATCTGCCAGAGATTTGCTCTCCAATGAAAATTATGACCAACTCCTGATAGAAATCGCCTATGTTGCAGGTTTTGAACCCACTTTTGAAGCCATATCCAATTTTGAAGATTTTTTACTAGCGAGAACGTACAAGGAAAATATTGAGTTTAAGTTCACCTCACTTTCTACACCTTCGGAAGAAACATTGACTTTGGAAGAAGTTATAGACCTAGAACAAGAGAACAGGACCCAATACAACAACGGAAACACCTTGGCCGTATATATTTATTTTGCGGATGCTCCGGCGGATAGCGACGATAAAGACGAAGGGCTTGTTACCCTTGGTGCCGTATATCGCAACACGTCCATGGTTATTTACCAATCTACCGTAGAAGACATTGCAAGCAGAAGCTCTTCTGTAAACATTGCCGATGTTGAAACAGCCACTTTGTTGCATGAGTTCGGGCATTTATTCGGTCTGGTCAATTTGTCAACCCAATCCGTGAACGATCACGAAGAAACCAGCATCAACGATAATGGAGAGGAAGAAGGAAACAACCACTGCAATGTG
This sequence comes from Allomuricauda sp. NFXS6, assembly GCF_040148835.1. Taxonomy (NCBI): domain Bacteria; kingdom Pseudomonadati; phylum Bacteroidota; class Flavobacteriia; order Flavobacteriales; family Flavobacteriaceae; genus Allomuricauda; species Allomuricauda sp. NFXS6. The sequence continues at coordinate 595,253 of NZ_JAGEMG010000001.1, forward strand.
AATGGCTGTTTAATGCGTTCAGAGTTGGAATTTGGAAGTTCATTATTAAAACAGATGGAGAAAAATGCATCTAAGGGACTTGCTGCTATCCCCAGTTTGGATGCAGAATGTATTTTGGATTTGCAAAAATATGGTGGACGTTAATCTTTAGATCTAAGGAATGTTCAAATACTTATGGGTCTGTAGGGAAACTTTCCATTTTGGGTGTTTCATCACATAGTCCACAATTAGCGGAACCATTTTGTCGCGAACACTCCATTCTGGCTGCAAATATAGAATGCAATCCTCGCCTACCTTTGCTGCCTGTTCTTCCGCGAAAATAAAATCGTGTTTATTAAATACGATTACCTTGAGTTCGTGCGCTTTTTCATAAATATCACCTACGGGAAGTTTAATCTTCTTGGGCGAAAGGCAAATCCAGTCCCATACTCCGGTCAAAGGATAGGCACCTGAAGTTTCGATATGAATCGACATATTTTTGTCCTTTAGCCCTCGGGTCAACGGCCCCATGTCCCAAGTAAGCGGTTCACCGCCTGTAATTACGATAGTGTCCGAGTATTTTTCGGCATTGGCAACAATGCTGTCTATCGCTGTCGGGGGATGTGTTTCGGCATTCCAGCTCTCTTTCACATCGCACCAATGGCAACCCACATCGCAACCGCCCACCCGTATAAAATAGGCCGCCGTACCTTTGTGGAATCCTTCCCCTTGAATGGTATAAAATTCTTCCATCAGGGGCAGCATTAAGCCCTTTTCCACCAAATCCATCACGTTTTCTTCTGCCATGGTGCAAAGATAATGCGAAGAAATTGCATAACCGTGCTACTTGGTCTCATTATTGCTTTAAGGTAAAATGCCCCTTTTTTCGATGCAGATTACCATTTACATCTACCAACTCCAAAACATACCAATAATCTGATGGTGGCAAAACCGCACCATTGAACATTCCGTCCCAGCCCTCAATCATTGGATTTTTTTGGGCAAGCAACCTTCCATAGCGATCAAATATGTGAAAGGTTCCTTGCTGATAATATTCTTCCGTAACCCCTAAAATTGCAACTTCATCATTGACACCATCACTGTTTGGCGTAAAAAACTTGGACACACCTATGACACCTATACTGATTTTGTCCGATCCACAACCATTAACATCGGTGACATATAAAGTGTGCAGCCCGGGTTCCACAGCTGTAAAAACACCTTCAGGTTGGCTGTTGAATGTATCATCCAAAGAAAACACATAGTTTCCAAGGCCCAGTTCTCCATTTTGGTGTGTTACGGTAATTGTACCTGTTTCACCATCATCATCAACCTTTATAAATTGGGGCAATAAAGCTGGGGGACTAGACTCATTTACCCGGAAGAATATGGGCTCCGAAACACAACCGTATTCCGAAATTGCCACAACACTGTACACCCCTTGCTGGGATAAACTGATGGTTATATCGTTTCCTATCATTTGATTGCTATCATCATACCATTCATATTGATAGTTCCCGTTTGAAGAAAATGGCAGCACCAATACATTTTGGCCTGTACAATACGTATATTCCTCTTCCATTTGAAAAGCTGGAATGGGATTTACGGTAAGTAATAGATGTGGCCCTACGCCATAGCAAGTGCCCGATTGCTCATCTTCCACTCGAACAAATAGGGTTTGGCTAAACGGCGTTGAGTTGGTATAATTGTTTGGATCAGTGATTGCATTTCGGTTGAGGTAAGCATCATCTTCATTTTGATAAAAATAAACGGATAAATTTTGACCACTCGGAAACTCCGAAAGTATAGTATCTGCAGCCTCACCCAAATTAAAGGAAGATAGCCCATCCGAGTCCAACTGATCACAGGCTTGTTGTTCAAATTGATAATTCTGAGGCAAAGAGGTCGTAGTCACATTCAAAAACAAGTGGCCCACCGAATAACAATATTCCCCAGTGCCCTCAGCTCTAAAAAAGAGTTCATCGGCAACGCTATTATTAAAAAGCGTGGTTGATTGTGGATTCACATTATTTTCCGCATCACTTTCTGATAAATGAAACGTGATGTCCAAATTGACATAATCCTCCCTGATGAGATACAGATACTGGGTCAGGTCAAAATCTGTAAACCCATCAAGCACACCATCAGCATCACAGTTGGAAATGGTAAATCCATCATTAATAAAAGGTTTAAGCTTTACAACAGCCTCCACCGGTCTCCTTTCTCCGGTTAAGCATCCATTGTAGGATGCCAAGGCATAATACGTGGTATTATCGGTCAGCCATGTTGTTTGAAACGTATCTCCAATTGCCACGGGGCTGCCTCCTGTTTCTGTATCGAACCATAAAATATCGCCCATGCTCGACTCCGCTTGCAACGTTACCATACCCGGCCCACAGATAGTTCCCGGGCTTACTTGCAAAATTTGTGGCGTAGTAAGTTTGGTACTGGCCGAAAGTGTAAGTGTTGGGTCTCCCGGCATTCCGCCATACTCCACAATATATCCTTTGGGCTGGTAATCTCCCACTGCATCACCCGCTATGGGCAAATCATTCCAAGAACCTATAATTCCCACACCTGGAGCTGTAATATGGGCATAGTCCTCATCTATCAGGTTATTGGGCTCATTGGTGTTCCAAAAAGCAAAATTTGGTGAACTGCCCGTCGATAGTCCGTTCCAAAACACTGTTCCTGCTTCAGGACCTGTTGCCCATTTCCATACGCCTTCGACCTCTTCGTCCGTACCCCCAATCCAACCGGTACCTGCAGCTTGTTCGCCTGTAAGTTGAGCTTCGGCATCAGAAGATATTGTTGTCAGGTACCCTTGCAATCCAAAATAGGTTCTGTTTTCTGCAGCAACTTTGGCATCATCCCATCTAATTCCAAGAGCAGGAATATATTCATAGTAATGTCCCGTTTCGGGCAAATAGTTAGCGCTTCCTATAGTAAATGAAAAATATTTTTCTTGTGAAGGGGATTCTGATGAGCTTTCAAATACCACATCTTCCACCGCTGCTATTAAATTGGTATAGGCCACAGGAGTGCCTCCTGGTCCCGTTAAGGTAAGTTTTCCCTCCTGATTATCCCAGCTGGTGGCCACCATAGGATGATTGTTTTCCAGTCTCAAAATATCAGCCCCTCTTTGATACCCGGTGGAAATTTGAATATAAAATGCATCAATCTCAGTGTCGTCTGGGTCGATTATGTTAAATGAGGTTGTTATTGATATTGAAGTTTGTGGGCAATACACCTGATCTCCCTCGGCCATTACCTCGGGAGCCAAATTGTTTTGTGCTTGAACATAAAAATTCAATGGTAAAAAAAACATAAGAATGGTGAGCAGCCCCACTCTTCCAAAGCAAAAAAAACCAATCTCCTTTGTTGAGTTCATGCTATAGCGTCCTTAATTATTGAAAATGATGAAGCTGGAGATGGTTTCCAATTATATCTGTTCATCGTTGCATATCCTCGATAGGCAACCATTTATTTTACAGCAATAACATCAATTTCTATGCTACCATTGGCAGCAAGTCCCTTGGCGGCAAAAGTGGTTCTAGCGGGTTTCTTTGTAAAATATTGGGTGTAAATTTCATTGAAAGCGGCGAAATCTTCAATTTCAGCCAAGATTACGGTACACTTCACCACATTGGCCAAAGTCATCTCGTGTTGTGCCAAAACCGCCTGAATGTTTTTTATGGCTTGTTCCGTCTCAGCTTGAACCCCTCCTTCGACAAGTGTCCGAGTCGTGTGGTCCATCCCTATTTGCCCTGCCAAAAAATACATATTGCCAGCCTGTACAGCATCACTGAAAGGAGCATTTTGCTTTTTGGGCTCGTGCGATTTATGGAAAATTATTTCTGTGTTCTTTTGTGCGTGGCAAGTGCTCATTGCCCCACTCATCAAAATAGCAAGCAGGGCATAGTGGAAAGGTTTCATAATCTCGTTTTTAGTTTTGCCTAAAATTACCCTATTTTTATCGGAAATTGAACCGTATGGGCCGCAAAGAAAAATTCTTTGAGCATATAGAACAAGGATACACCACAAAGGGCGAGTATATTACTGTAGGTGCCGGAATGTTGGATGGTGAAACCTTGACCAACGCTTATATCAAGATTCCATTAAAAACCATGAACCGTCACGGGCTGATTGCCGGTGCCACCGGTACTGGGAAAACCAAAACATTGCAAGTGTTGGCCGAAAACCTTTCCGACAAAGGTATTCCTGTATTGTTGATGGACCTCAAAGGTGACCTCAGCGGTATTGCCCAACCCAGCCCTGGACATCCGAAAATTGATGAGCGCCAAGAAAAAATCGGTCTTCCGTTTGAAGCCAAAGGATTCCCCGTGGAAATCATGTCGCTCTCGGAACAAGATGGCGTTCGCTTGCGGGCGACCGTTTCCGAATTCGGACCGGTTTTACTTTCCAGAATTCTAGACCTTTCTGTTACGCAAGAAGGAATAGTTGCCGTGATTTTCAAATATTGCGATGACCATAAAATGCCTCTTTTGGATTTGAAAGATTTTAAAAAGGTATTGCAATATGCCACTGGGGAAGGCAAAGAAGAGTTCCGAAAAGAATATGGACGCATCTCCACAAGTTCCACGGGAACCATTTTGAGAAAAATCATCGAATTGGAACAGCAGGGTGCCGACCTTTTTTTTGGAGAAAAATCGTTTGATGTAGAAGATTTGGTTCGGATTGATGAAAATGGACGCGGTTATGTAAACATTATCCGTTTGACCGATATTCAGGACCGCCCCAAACTTTTCTCAACATTTATGTTGAGCCTATTGGCCGAGATTTACTCTACTTTTCCCGAACAGGGGGACAGCGACAGACCGGAACTGGTGTTGTTTATAGATGAGGCCCATTTGATTTTTGACAATGCCAGCAAGGCACTTTTAGATCAGATTGAAAGTATCGTAAAACTGATACGCTCCAAGGGGATAGGGCTTTATTTTGTGACCCAAAACCCTACCGATGTGCCCGACGATGTATTGGCACAATTGGGATTGAAGGTGCAACATGCCCTACGCGCATTTACGGCCAAGGACAGAAAAGCCATAAAGCTCACGGCACAAAACTATCCTATTTCCGATTATTACGATACTGCTCAAGTATTGACTTCATTGGGAACGGGGGAAGCCTTGATATCTGCCCTGGATGAAAAAGGACGACCAACGCCTTTGGCAGCCACCATGATGCGTGCACCCATGAGCCGCATGGATATCTTAAGCGATTCCGAAATCAAAGATGTGTTGGGCAAATCCAAACTCATGGAAAAATACAATGAGGAGATAGACCGGGAAAGCGCTTACGAAATCCTCACCGAAAAAATTGAAAGGGCCGAGAAAGAAGCTGAAAAAGAAGAAGAAAAATCAACCTCCCACAGATCCTCCGGTAGAAGAAGTACTCGAATGAATCCAGTTGTAAAGGTACTGACCAGTGCTACGTTTATAAGAGGAGTTTTGGGAGTGTTAAAAAAAGTGATTCGATAATTTATATGAAAAAGATAAGCAGAGTTATTGCCCTAGTTTTAGGATTTGTATTGATTCATTCTTGCCAAAAGGATACTACATTTTTAATTACGGAAACAAGCGTTGGTCCACTGACCAAATCAACCGCAGTCAGGGAAATGGAGTCTACCTTTATAAATGATTCCGTAGTGGGAGATACCGTTCGAATCAATTTAGGTGTTTCCCCCAAGAAAATCGAAATTTATGAAAAAGGGGGCAAACACCTTTTAACGCTTACCGCAAACTCTGACAGTATTCCTACCGTTGAGAATGTAAGGGTTATGGACCCACGATATGTCACCGAAAAAGGGATAGGGTTAAAAAGCACCTTTAAAGACATCCAAAACAAATATGACATTAAAAAAATTGTGACCACTTTGAACAGTATTGTGGTATTTCCTAAGGGAAGCAATCTCTATTTTACCATTGACAAGGAACAGCTGCCCGAAAATTTACGGTTTTCCACATCGGATATTGAAGCAGTGCAAATTCCCGATGATGCAAAAATCAAATATTTAATGTTGGGTTGGGAGTAGCGGAAAGGGAACTAAACCAGTCCATATTTTTCTCGATTGGCCAAAACCTTCGGACTGTTGTCGTGCATCCACTCGGCCAGTTCCAACAATTTTTCCACATACGATTGTCCAAATTCGGTAAGGCTGTACTCCACACGGATAGGTACTTCTGGAAAAGCCTTTCTTGCAATGTAACCGTCAGCTTCCAGTACTTTTAAACGCTGGCTCAATACTTTATTGGAGATTCCATAAACGTATTTTTGGAGCTTGTTGAACCTGAGTACGGGAAAATACCCCAACCAAAGAAGAATCAAAATACTCCATTGATCGGAAGCTACGGACATTACGTCTCTGACCGGGCAAAGCTCGGGCGGGTTCTTATGGTCAATGTGGCCAAACATTTTTTCTAGTTTTTTCACCATTCTAACTTTCTGATAATCAGCAATAGTTTCCATAAATACACTTGGTTTTCAATCCGTCACTTCTTTTCTGTTCTAAAAGTAATATGTACTTTTAGTATCAAATTAAGAGTAAGTTACAAAAAGTAACCTGATGAAGAAACTATTTCATAAAGTTATGCCCTTGGCTTACGGGCAATACTTCAATGCTTACAGCCTTATTGCGCCCACAAAAGCAGCTGACAGTGCATTTCACGTTTTTTGTACCGTCCGAAAAGGAAGGGTAAAGCCCGAGCAGGCTGCATATCTGGACAATTTTAAGCTCACTGTTGAAGAAGTTGCAGGACACAAAATACAGTCTTACCAATGGCCAGGAAACAAAGAAACCGTATTACTGGTCCATGGATGGGAAAGCAACACCTTTAGGTGGCGTAATCTCATCAAAAAACTCAGAGAAGCGGACTTTAACATCATTGCGTTTGACGCTCCATCCCACGGTTACTCTTCTGGTAAACATTTGTATGTTCCCTTGTACGAGGAGGCCGTTAATCATATGGTAAAAAAGTACAACCCCAAGCACCTTATTGGACATTCGGTAGGCGGCATGACCATTATTTACAATCAGTATAAAAACCCAAGTGATGATGTGGAAAAAATGGTCACTATTGGATCCCCTTCGGAATTCCATGAGATTGTGGGCCAGTTTCAACATATTCTAAAGTTCAATAATCGGGTGATGAAACACTTGGATAACTATATTTACAATCGTTTTGGATTCAAGATTGACGAATTCTCAACTTCCAAGTTTGCCCAAACCATTAGTAAAAAGGGACTATTGTTTCATGATAAGTATGACAAAATCACTCCCTATCATGCTTCTGTGGCAATAAACAAGAACTGGAAAGGCAGCAAACTGATCAGTACCGAAGGTTTGGGACATTCTATGCATCAAGCTGATGTCAACGATCAGATTGTCTCATTTTTGGAAGCTTAATAAAGTTATCCTAAATTTCAGAAAAAATAGACCATGCAAAAAATAACACCTTTTCACGTTGCCGTACCCGTACATAATTTGGAACAATGTCGAACCTTTTACCGCGATATGCTCGGTTGTAAAGAAGGTAGGAGTGCCGAACAATGGGTAGATTTTAACTTTTTTGGGCATCAATTTGTGATTCACTACAAACCAAAATCCGAAGAAGACACGCACACCAACCCTGTTGATGGCAAAAATGTGCCTGTACCCCATTATGGTGTTGTTTTGCCGTGGGAAACCTTTCAAACATTTTCCAAGGATTTGATTGAAAAAGGAATTGATTTTGTAATTGAACCTTATATTCGATTTAAAGGTGAACCCGGTGAACAGGCCACTATGTTCTTTTTAGATCCAGCAGGCAATGCGCTGGAATTCAAAGCTTTTAAGGATATGGGACAGTTGTTTGCCAAATAGTTCAAACCAAGTTGATTCCTTTTCTCTTTACCCAGATCTGGGCAAATATGATATTGGGCACCCAACAGAGCCAAGCCACTATTTTATAGGCCAATAAGAATTCTCCGAATACCATGGTGAGGACCGGCAACCATATACGCAAGGTTACCGCGGCAAAACAAGCGGCATAGCTATAAATCATCATACCTTGATGCAATGAAAGGTCCTTGTTTTTTATGGCGATATATGCCCTACTGGTTGTAAAGAGCCAAATGACACCAAGGCTTATAAAACCAATAGATGACACCATACCTCCTGTGGCAAAAAATCCAAGATATACTCCGCACAGTCCACTGATCAAAGCAGAAGCTACATAAACTTTGCCAAGGTTTCTATGTAGTTTTAAACGTTTTGACCGAAGCTTTTTACTGAACTGAGACCAGCCCACCAATAACGCCACCCCTCCAAAAACAATATGTCCATAAAAGGCAATCTTCCATACCGGACTGGACAGCACATCGGCGGACTTGCTTAACAATACACCAAAATCATCCGAAGCAAATACATAGACCAGAGGGTACAAACCTATCCCAATGGCCAGAAAGACGAAAACCACCCAAGCTACTTTGTTTCTTACCGTTTGAGCCATAATGCCTTGTTTAGCAAGAGGTAAGTTATCGATATTTCGACAACAAAAGCAAGAATTTGGACGGTATTTCGTTATAAGTATATAATATGTACAATTAATTCGAACCCAAATCCTACTGTTATGAAGACAATTCTACTTTTGGTCACCCTTATTTTTTCTGCTATGGCCGTATCCAGTTGCACCAATGACGAAGGTGATACTGAGTTTGAACATCTAAACCCCGAAGAGGAGCAACAAATGGCTTTAAAAGCAGATCAGGAAAATGTAAACTAAAGTTTGCTAAGCGTTATGGCGCTCACGTGCCAACAAGGTGTTCTTGAGCAGCATGGCAATGGTCATGGGCCCTACTCCCCCAGGCACAGGGGTGATAAAAGATGCTTTTTTACTCACATTTTCAAAATCCACGTCTCCTGTAATGTAGTATCCTTTTTCGCGGGATTCATCGGGAACACGGGTAATACCAACATCAATAATCGTCACACCATCCTTGACCATATCGGCTTTTAGGAATTTTGGAACCCCTAAAGCAGATATCACTATATCCGCTTGAAGTGTCAATTCCTTTAAATTTTTGGTTCTACTATGTGCCAGGGTAACAGTGGAATTTCCTGGATTTCCCTTTTGGCTCATTAAAATGCTAATAGGCCTTCCAACAATATGGCTCCTACCGATAACCACGGTGTGTTTCCCTTCGGTTTCCACCTTGTAACGCTTCAACAATTCCATAATTCCAAATGGAGTGGCGGAAATAAAGGTCTCCATATCCAAGGCCATTTTCCCAAAATTGGTCGGATGGAAGCCGTCCACGTCCTTATCAGGGTCTACGGCCATCAGCACTTTTTCCTCATCAATATGTTTTGGCAAGGGAAGTTGAACAATATAACCGTCAATATCCGCATTGGCGTTAAGTTCAGCCACCTGCTTTAGCAGTTCCTCCTCTGTGGTTTCTTCTGGAAGATGGATTAGGGTGGACTCAAACCCTATTTTTTTACAGGAACGCACCTTACTGCCCACGTAGGTAAGACTTGCTCCATCATTACCCACCAATACAGCTGCCAAATGAGGAACTTTTTCGCCCCGTTCTTTCATTTGGGCCACCTCAACGGTGATTTCTTCTTTTATCTGGTTCGATACTTTTTTTCCGTTAAGGATTTCCATGGATTATGCTGGCTTTTGGTTCTGACTTCTGACTTCTGACTTCTGACTTCTGACTTCTGACTTCTGACTTCTGACTAAGTTACCTCATATTCTGCATCATCTGCATCATCTTTTTGCCTCCGCCGCCCTGCATCATCTTCATCATCTTGCTCATTTGATTGAATTGCTTTAGCAACTGGTTCACTTCTTGAATGGATGTTCCGCTACCCGCAGCAATACGTTTTTTGCGGCTTGCGTTCAAAGTGGATGGTGTGGCCCGTTCTTCCGGTGTCATGGAGTGAATAATGGCTTCAATGTGTTTGAAGGCGTCATCATCAATATCCAATCCTTTCAAGGCCTTTCCTGCGCCCGGGATCATTCCCATGAGATCCTTCATGTTCCCCATTTTCTTGATTTGCTGAATCTGGCTCAAGAAATCATCAAACCCAAACTTATTTTTGGCAATTTTCTTTTGAATCTTGCGTGCCTGTTCTTCATCGAACTGCTCTTGGGCACGTTCCACCAAGGATACCACGTCTCCCATTCCAAGGATACGATCGGCCATTCTGGAAGGATGGAACACATCAATGGCTTCCATTTTTTCTCCTGTACCAATAAACTTGATTGGTTTGTCCACCACGGATTTAATGGAAATGGCGGCACCACCTCTGGTATCACCGTCAAGTTTGGTCAATATAACCCCGTCAAAATTCAGTACATCGTTAAATGCCTTTGCAGTGTTTACCGCATCTTGCCCCGTCATGGAGTCTACCACAAACAAGGTTTCCTGTGGCTTTACGGCTTTGTGGATGTTGGAGATTTCATTCATCATCTGCTCATCCATAGCCAAACGACCCGCGGTATCAATGATCACTACATTGCACCCTGTACTTTTTGCATGGGCAATACCTGCCTTGGCAATGGCAACAGGATCGTTGTTGTCCCGATCGGAATAGACCTCCACCCCTATTTGATCACCTACCACGTGCAACTGATCTATCGCCGCTGGACGATATACATCACAGGCTACCAAAAGTGGTTTCTTTGTTTTCTTATTCTTTAGGAAGTTGGCCAGTTTACCTGAAAAGGTGGTTTTACCAGAACCTTGCAAACCTGACATCAAGATTACAGATGGATCGCCCGAAAGGTCGATACCTTCTGCCTCGCCTCCCATGAGCTCGGTAAGCTCATCCTTTACCAATTTTACCATGAGCTGACCTGGCTGAAGGGTGGTCAACACGTTTTGGCCCAACGCTTTTTCCTTTACCGTATTGGTAAATTCCTTGGCTATCTTAAAGTTAACATCGGCATCCAACAAGGCTCTGCGAACCTCCTTAAGGGTCTCTGCTACATTAATTTCCGTAATCTGTCCATGTCCTTTAAGAACGTGGAATGCCTTATCTAACTTTTCGCTTAAATTATCGAACATAGGTTCTATGTTTTAAAGAGGGACAAATTTAAGAATAATATAAAAGAAAAAGGACGGCTTTGGGGAGAGCCGTCCTTCTTTTGGAAAAAAGATTGGGGAAAATATTTAATTCTTTTCGAAAACCAGTTTATCGGTTCCACCATTACCTCCGCTTTCATCGATCAATTCAATTCTAACAGAGGTATACTTCACAATATCCCAATCATCTGTCAAGTCAGCAAAATCGGCAGGAGTGCTAAAGGCAATGTTGAAATCCACATCGCTATCGTCATCTGGGCTGTCGTCATCACCATCATCGTCCAAATCAGAAATGGACCAAGTACCGTTTACATCCGTGGTACCATTGGAGGCAAGCAGAGTCCCATCGGTATTAAAGGTAAATGTATAACCATTAAAATGGTCGGTCTCTTCCTTATCATCAAAGTAGTAAGTAATGGTCCATGAGCCACTTGCGGCTATTCCCGTAAGTTCGGTGACCTCGGCTCCAGATATATCGTTAAGCATATCATCATCGTTATTGTTCTCGCAGCCTACGGATATAATAAACAATAGAACCGCTGTAAGTCTTAAAATTGAGGTTTTCATATATAATAATTGAATAAAAGTTTAGTGTTCTCGTTTTATATCGGGGGTTATGGTTTTTCGAATACCAGCGTATCCACTGAGCCATCATCGCTTTCATCGGATAGCTCGATTCGAGTGGAAGTAATGGAAACTACTTTCCAATCCTCAGTCAATTCTGATAGGACATCCATGGTGTCAAAATTGATAAAAAACTTTAGTCCTTCTTCGGAATCCCGCAGCACTCTCCAAAGACCTGTAGCCTGTGGGTCTGCATTTATGGACACCTCCACTTGATGCATCTCGCCAAAATTAAAGTCCATTCCAGCGAAAGAAGTTGTCAAATCGGTACTGCCTTCTTGGTAAAGGGACACATTCCAAGGTCCGTCCAAGGCGATTCCTCTTATTTCTACCACATCTCCGTCGTTAGCACTGTTATCGCATTCACGCAGCAAAGTCATTTCGTGATCGGCATCATCGATTTCAAACTCCAATCGTGACTGTAGCATTTTGCGAATGGGCCATTCAAAGCTAACTCCGGGTTCATCTCCAATAGTTATCATTAGAGAAAGTTGCAACTGACTGTTCAAACCTGTTTCCCAAGTACCTTGTTTGGTATTCACACCATTGCTCAAGGTAACAGTGCCGCCAGCGGCAAATTCAAATTCGTAGCCCAAAAGTCTTTCTATTTCCTCACCTTGGTTTTCCACTTCTTTGATAATCCATTTACATTCTTTGAGCAAAGCTATAAAAGCCTCCCTGTCTATTGGATTGGAATCGTCTAAATCACATCTCTCTTTCAATATGATTTTGTTACCATCGTCCTTGTAGAGTTTGATCTTGTCATCATCCAGTTCATACACTCGTGCATCTATTGTAAAATCCGGGAAGTTTTCAAAGTCAAGGCTCAGCATGACACCGTTATCTGACATGCTGGTGCTCCAAGTTCCCATGATTTCATCGGCAGTAAAGGTGGTAAAGTAGACCGTACCATCAGCAGAAAAAGTCAACAGACGCTCAATGTACTGTTCTGTATTGTCCACACTGTTTCGGATGACCTGCCTTACCTGCAATGGGCATTCCAATAACAGCTCGTCCAACTCGGATTCGGTAAAGTCGTCATCATTGTAATCATCATCGTCATCTTCGTCACATTGGTTTTTGGCCATTTCGAGCGCTGCGGCCAAGGCTGCGTTATTCTCGATCACCACTTGGGTGCCATCAAATTTGATAAGAGTAATTGGAAATTCGATACTGATCAAATCGTCATCATCCAGTTCGTCAAAGAATCGCCTCATTTCTCGGTCGCTCTCAATAATCACTTGACCGGACTGTTGATTGTCCACACCAAAGGTGAATAGCGTAATGGGATAAACAAAATCGATACATTCAATATCGTCATCGTCACCTTCTTCAAAACACTCCCTTGCATACTGCTCCAGTTGATCTTGATTTTCTATGGTGATTTCACTGAAATCGGAAAGCGTGATGGTAATGGGGAAAAATATATCGAGGATATCATCATCATCATCCAGTTCGTCAAAAATTTCTTCAACCAAATCCAAATCCTCCTTGGAATCGATGGTTATTTCCACTCCGTTCACATTTACGGTATATGGAAACTGTACGGCGAAGCAACTGGCACCATCCACAATGTTGTCATAAGAACCATCATTGGAAGAGGTCTTCTGGATCAAATCGGCCGTAGAGGAACTAGCGGAAATAGTTTGATTTTCTGGATCATCTCCAATTCTTTCAAACTCTTCTTGGCAGGCAGTAAAACCAAGAACAAGTACTACAAGTAATGTACGCATCAAGTTGTTTATCAACTTTTTCATAACAATTGAATTTTGGGGTTATATTCAACCTTAAAACAACCCTATCTAAAAAAACCCTACTTTTTCTTTAAAATTTTCAAATATATTTGACCTACAAACAATTTTCCCGCTATGAGCAACGTCTGCGAAGACCATATTTTCAGTGAAGTATTTAAGGCCCACTCCAAAACGGTCTTTAATTATATTTTCTACAAATTCGGGAATGAGGAAAAAGCGAATGATGCGGTACAGGAAGCCTTTGTGAAGTTGTGGCAGAACTGTGCCAAAGTGAGCCCTGAAAAGGCCAAATCTTATGTGTACACCATAGCCAACAACCTTTATTTAAATGTAATAAAAGCAGAAAAGGTAAGGTTAAAGCATGCTGACAGCCTTATAAGGGACAGAACCAATGAGTCTCCAGAGTTTTTAATGGAGGAGAAAGAATACAAGATAAAATTAGACAATGCCCTAAATGCCCTGCCCGAAAACCAAAGAACCACTTTTTTGCTCAACAGGATCGATGGAAAAAAGTACGCAGAAATTGCAGAAATTGAGGGTGTAAGTGTAAAAGCTATCGAAAAACGGATGCATTTGGCACTCAAAAGCTTACGGGAACAGATTGATGGAATTTAAGAATGGGACACAAAAAAAAGACAGGAGACCTTGAACTTGATGTTGGAAGCACGAAGCTTGAGTTTGAACTAGATGTTTGATTTTAAGCCTGAGTTGAGCACAGTCAAAACGTCTGATGTCAGCTCGCAGTAGACAGTAAGAAGTCGGTAATAGCTCCAGCCTTTGTCGTTTGGTCCTGATTCATGAATCTAAGTTCTTGAATTTGGAATTTGGAATTTGGAATTTGGAAAAGTAGGGTATTTTAAAAGGTAGTTGTTATTATAACGTAAAGCATAGAACCCATGCAAGAAAATTATTTGGCAAAATGGCTTAGTAATGAGCTTTCGGAAGAAGAACTTCGGGAATTTAAAAATTCCGAGGAGTTTGCTTCCTACCAAAAGCTCAAAGATGTTTCAAGCAGTTTGATGGCGCCCGAGTTTGATTCGGACAAAGCCTTGCAGCGCTTGAAAAACGAGCATATTAAAAATGCGCCAAAGGTAATTTCCTTGAACCCGTTCAAGAAATTCCTTAGGGTTGCTGCCGTTATTGCCGTGCTCCTTGCCGGTTCTTACTTCTACATCGACACTTTGAACGAAAAAGTGACTACCGAGTTCGCCGAACGTTCCGAAGTTGTGCTTCCTGATGATTCCGAAATATTTTTGAATGCCGATTCTCAAATATCTTTCAGTGAAAAAAAATGGGACAAAAAAAGAAACGTTGATTTAAAAGGTGAGGCCTTCTTTAAAGTGGCCAAAGGAAAAAAATTCACGGTCTCTACCGATCAAGGCACCGTAACCGTGTTGGGAACCCAATTCAACGTAGAAAACAGAAAAGGTTTTTTTGAGGTGACCTGCTACGAGGGTCTGGTTAGCGTAACCCACAAGAACGAAGAGCTAAAATTGCCCGCGGGAAATTCCTTCTTGGTAATCAATGGAAAAATTATCTCTACCGCAACTCCTGATGGCAAATTACCCTCTTGGATGAACAACGAAAGTAGTTTCGAAAGTATTCCATTAAAATATGTCTTTGCTGAACTCGAAAGACAGTTCAATATCAAAGTAACCACAGAAAATATCGACACAAACCTCTTATTTACCGGGTCTTTTAACAACACAGACCTAAATATGGCGTTAAAAAGTATAAGTACCCCCTCCCAAACACATTACAAAATAGACGGAGACAACGTACTTTTTTATGCTGGGAACACACTACAATAAGCATTTGGGCCTCGCCTTGGTTTTTTTGTTTTTCATGTTTTGCAATATCAATGCACAGGAAAAGCAAAGGACTTCCATTGACCTTGTTTCCTACTTAAAATTATTGGAGACCCGATACGACATCAAATTTTCATATATCGATAAAGATTTGGATGGACTTACCATTGTTGTTCCTGAAAACCTCAACGCCATAGAAGAAATTATACAATACATAGAGGGTACTTTTCGCATTGAAGCAGAAAAACTTAACGACCGGTATTACACTCTTTCCAAAAACAGTAGGGTGAACATCTGCGGAATAGTTTTGGATAATTTTGCGGACAACACTGTCACAGGTGCCACCGTGGAGGTATTGGGGACTGACGTAGCCAAAATCACTGACAACAATGGCTCTTTTTCATTGGAGAACGTTCCTCGCAACGCATCTTTGCAAATTCGATATTTGGGATACGTCACCAAATATGTAAAAATTGAAACACTTTTACAGCAGAGAGGTTGCCCTAAAATTCTATTGGCACAATATTATGAGCAGTTGGATGAAGTATTCGTTTATAAATACCTTACTTCGGGAATCATTAAAGAAAAAGATGCGAGCATCACATTGAACACTGCCACGTTTGGTATCCTTCCAGGATTGATTGAACCTGACATACTCCAAACCGTACAGGCCCTGCCAGGTATTAAAAGTATAGATGAAACTGTTTCCGATATTAACGTGCGCGGTGGAACCAACGACCAAAACCTTATCCTATGGAACGGTATTAAAATGTATCAATCCGGCCATTTTTTTGGACTCATCTCTGCATTTAACCCTTACCAAACCGATAAAGTAACCGTTTACAAGAACGGTACACCCACCAATTTTGGGGATGGCGTGAGCAGTGTCATCCAAATGGAAACAGGAAATTCCATTCCTGAATCCTTTAAAGGTGGTGGTGGTTTTAATTTGATAAGTGGTGATGTTTACGCAGAAATTCCTGTATCCAATAAATTGGGAGTTCAATTTTCAGCCAGACGTTCAGCTACCGATTTTTTAAGCACTCCCACCTACAAACAGTTTATCAACAGGGCTTTTCAGGATAGTGAGATCACCCTTCAAAACAATAGTACCGTAAATGATGAATTCATCCGGGATGAAGACTTTTTCTTTTATGATTTTTCGGGTAAAATCTTGTACGACCTCAACGATGACCATAAAATTAGACTGAGTGCAATTCACATTAAAAATAATTTAAAATTTGAAGAGACCAATGTATCTGCTGATCAGACCAATATCAGTTTATTAAAACAGGACAATATTTCGGTGGGTGGGCAATTGCAGAGTAATTGGACGAATAGGTTCTCTACTAATCTTAATATATATTACTCCAAGTACAATTTGGATGCTCAAAACGTTTTTGCAAACCAAGTGCAGCAACTGTTCCAGAACAACCAAGTGACGGAAAATGCATTAAAACTGAATTCAAATTATGTACTAACGGATGAATTAAACTGGAGCAATGGGTATCAATACATTGAAACAGGTATTATTAACGCAACTAAAATCAACCAGCCAAACTTTATTAGTGAGATCAAAGGAGTCATCCGGACCCACGCCCCCTATTCACAGGTCAATTATAATTCTCCAAGGAACAAATTCATTGGAAAAATTGGGGCACGTGTCAATTTGATTGAGAATTTGGACACATTTCAGAAAGTACTCATTGAACCCCGAATCAACCTTAATTTTAAATTGGCCAATTATATTAGAGCGGAAGTGTTGGGTGAGTTCAAAAGTCAGACCACCAATCAGGTTATAGATTTGGAACAGAACTTTTTGGGTATTGAAAAACGCAGATGGATTCTATCTAACGACAAAAGCCTGCCTGTCACCAAAAGTAAACAAGGTTCCGTGGGCATCAATTATGAAAAGAACAATTTCTACGTTGGAGTCGAAGGTTTTTACAAAAAAGTGGATGGTATAAGTACCAGCACACAGGGTTTTCAAAATCCCTATCAATTTTCGGGTGAAATAGGCAGCTACGATGTTAAGGGTATTGAACTGCTCATCAACAAAAAAGGAGACAATTATAGTACATGGTTAAGCTATGCTTATAACAAAAACGATTATACATTTGATTCCATTGTTCCCCAGTCCTTTCCCAACAATTTGGACATAAGGCACACGGTTACCTTCGCAAGCACCTACACCTACAAAGATTTGAAATTAAGTATCGGACTAAACTACAGGACCGGTAAACCATTTACCGAGCCAGTTGATGGAGATGAAGGCTTGGATGATGACTTTGTACCGCCCCGTATCAATTTCCAGTCCCCGAACAATAGCCGTTTGCCCGACTATTTTAGGGCAGATGCCTCTGCAATATATAATTTCCAGCTCAGTAGAAATATTCGGGCCAACGCCGGATTGTCCATCTTAAACTTCACGGACAGAAAAAATACCCTTAACAAATATTATCGCGTCAATGAGAATGATGAAATCGAGACCATAGAAAACTTTTCATTGGGCATCACCCCCAATGTTAGCTTTAGGGTGAGTTTTTAAATATTCTTCAATCTTTGTCATAACCAAAACATGGGGAACCGTAATTGAAGCAAGGAAACAAATAAGGCTTGAAAGCAAAAACTCCTCATTAATCTTTAAAAATAGGTACAACCCCAAAGTACCAAGTACGGAAACCAACCAATAAACAAAGCTGCTCCTGAAATAGCGATAAAATGTTTTCCAACTGACCTCTCCATAAAGAAACCGCATTTGATCCAATAATGACGGGATGCTGTGCCAAATGACAAAATAGATACAGAAAGCCCACAATAATGAAGCTGTATTAAAGATTACATAAAACACTCCCAAAAGAAACAACTCCAACAAAATAGAACTCCCCTTGCTACCAGAACAACCGAAATACAGCAAAAACAATCCCACGGATATGCCCAGCCCCAGGAAAATTTGACCAAAAATATAAGTAGGTACACTGTTTCCTGTAATATCCTTAACAATCCCCCCCACTTGGGGTATATGCGAATAAAACAGCATAAACAATATTAAAGCGCCATAAAGTGTGTAAAAAAGGCTTTTCCCCTTCAATTGCCTTTTCAAGGTACCGCTCCAATGTTGCTCCCCAAAATGATAACCGCTAAAGACTACAAACAATAGCAAGGCAATAGCAGGGAAAACATAAAATATGGCATATATAGTGGCAATCAATAAGATATAAAGTAAAGTCAAGCTAACCTTTGACATACTAATTTCCCTTTTATGAAAGTAAGACGTGAGTACTTCAACGTCGTTTGCGCCATGTAATATCCCAAAACTGATGATCAACACATAGGACAAGAACAACTCGAATTCCAAGGGCAAATAAACCGACAACCACAACCCAAAAAAAGTGGCCACCAGCAAAAAACTTGTTGTTCTAACAATTTTCAATATGTTTTGTTTAAATATTAATAAAATAAGTTATACAAAAATAGGGATTTATTGTTTAGTTTTTTATACATTTAGTTAAACAAAAAAACAATTGTACTATGGAAAGTTTAATTACTATGTTACCCACGGTGGCCAAAATAGCCACCAACGATTACGTTGGCTTCACCTTTTTTGTAGGGTGCATGGCCATGATGGCCGCATCGGCCTTCTTCTTTTTATCAATGAACAATTTTGATAGAAAATGGAGAACATCCATTCTGGTATCAGGATTAATTACATTCATTGCCGCTGTGCACTATTGGTATATGCGCGATTATTGGGCTGCCAATGGTGAATCACCCACCTTTTTCCGTTATGTGGACTGGATTCTAACGGTTCCCTTAATGTGTGTTGAGTTTTATTTGATTCTAAAGGTGGCTGGCGCAAAAAAAGCGCTAATGTGGAAGTTAATTGCCCTCTCCGTAATCATGCTGGTCACCGGTTATCTCGGAGAAACCGTATATCGTGACCAAGCCCAGATTTGGGGGCTCATTTCTGGAATCGCTTATTTCGTAATCGTTTACGAAATATGGTTAGGAGGCGCCAACAAGCTTGCCAGAGAAGCCGGAGGTGCCGTACTTTCTGCACACCGAACGCTATGCTGGTTTGTATTGGTAGGTTGGGCCATTTATCCTATTGGGTATATGGCAGGAACCCCAGGATGGTACGATGGAATTTTCAATGGACTATCCATGGACGTCATATACAACATCGGGGATGCCATTAACAAAATTGGATTTGGCCTTGTGGTTTATAATTTGGCGGTAATCGCCAATGAGAAGGCCTAATCTGATATCATTTTACTTAAACTTAGAAGAAATGGTCATGCAAAACATGGCCATTTTTTTTTACATCCGATCAGGAACATCAATACCCAACAAACGGAACGCGGATTGAATGACTTCGCCCACTTTTTGCGATAACTGTACTCTAAGGTTTTTCTTCTGCTCATCCGTTTCACCCAAAATGGATACCTGCTGGTAAAAAGAATTGAACTCCTTGACCAAATCATAAGTATAATTGGCAATTAAGGCAGGACTAAAATTCTCAGCAGCCAACTGAACCGTTTCCGGGAACAGCTGAATCTGCTTCAATAATTCTTTTTCCTTTTCGTGTAGATGCAAAGAGGTATCGACTGCGCTCGAACTCACATTCTCTGCCTTTCGTAAAATAGATTGAATCCTAGCGTAGGTATACTGAATAAACGGCCCTGTGTTTCCCTGGAAATCTACTGACTCCTCAGGATTGAACAAGATGCGTTTTTTGGGGTCAACCTTTAAAATGTAGTATTTAAGTGCACCCAAGCCTATGGTTCGATACAATTGTTTTTTCTCTTCTTCGAAATACCCTTCCAACTTGCCCAATTCTTGTGAAATGGATTCGGCCGTATCCTCCATATTTTTAATAAGGTCATCTGCATCCACCACGGTACCTTCCCTACTCTTCATTTTTCCACTGGGCAAATCTACCATTCCGTAGCTCAAGTGATACAATTGCTCCGCCCAAGCATAACCCAATTTCTTCAGGATAAGGAACAACACCTTAAAATGGTAATCCTGTTCGTTCCCTACCGTGTACACCATTCCATTGATATCCGGGAAATCAGTTACCCGTTGAATGGCGGTACCAATATCCTGTGTCATATACACCGCGGTTCCATCGGAACGAAGGACAATTTTTTCATCCAATCCTTCTTCGGTAAGATCAATCCAAACGCTGCCATCCTCTTTTTTAAAGAAAACACCGCGTTCCAGACCATCTTTCACCACATCACGACCCAACAAATAGGTATCGCTCTCGTAATACAATGTATCAAAATCGACACCTAGGTTTTTGTAGGTAGTAGCAAAACCATCATACACCCAACCATTCATTTTCTTCCAAAGTGCTACCACTTCCTCATCACCGGCCTCCCACTTACGGAGCATATCCTGTGCTTCCAACAAAATTGGAGCCTCTTTTTCAGCTTTTTCTTTTGGTGTTCCAGCCTCAACCAGTTCAGAAATCTGTGCTTTGTATGCTTTATCAAAAGCCACGTAGTATTTACCGACCAAGTGATCCCCTTTTAATCCAGAAGATTCGGGAGTTTCACCCTCTCCAAATTTCTGCCAGGCCAGCATACTTTTGCATATGTGGATACCTCGGTCATTGATAATTTGGGTTTTGTACACTTTCTTGCCCGATGCCTTCAAAATTTTGGCAACCGAGTATCCCAAAAGGTTGTTTCGGATATGTCCCAAGTGTAAAGGTTTGTTGGTGTTAGGTGAAGAATACTCCACCATTACCGCATCATCCGATTGGGATTTTACATAACCAAAATTGGTTTCACTAGAAATACTATTGAAAAAATTGAGGTAATAACTATCCTCAACAACAATGTTCAAAAAGCCTTGCACCACATTGCATTTGGCTACCTCCTCAACGTTTGCAACCAGATACTCTCCGATTTTGGTGCCAATCTGAACAGGATTCCCTTTAATTTGACGCAACATCGGAAATACCACTACGGTAATATCACCCTCAAAATCCTTTCGGGTAGGTTGAAATTCCACCGTAGGCAGCTCAACTTCGTACAGTTGTTTTACCGCCTCGATCACTTTTTGGCTCAAATCGTTTTGCAAACTCATCTAAAAGGCTTTTCAGGGCGCAAAACTACGCATTTTTTGGTCTTTTACCACACCATTATCAAATGGTCCGCCTTAATTTGACTATTTTTAGATATGCTATTGAACGTCTCCTACAACGACAAAAAAATCACCAAAAAAATTGACGAAGCCGTGGGCAAACCCCTCTCCATAAAAGAGCGTTTTGCACTGGGCGGTATCGGTTCACCAAAATTGCAGATTACCGAGGCCAGTATCGACATCTACAACCTGCTTATTTTGGACAGCAGCACCAATACCTGCAATGTTGAAATCCGTCCCAACGGCATCATTGTTCGGTTCCGTTCCCGCTTGGAAACCTATGGTCTAATCATCCCCTACTATAAATTGAATGTGTACAAGGGTGATATAGGCATTTATTCCATTTATATGGACCATTATTTCATTAAAGTACGCTCGGATACCAAAGCCATTCAAAAATTCTTTCGGAAATTACTGGACCATCGCGCCGATAACCTTCCCACCAATCTTGAAGATCTATGAAAATACTGCTTACAGGAGCCAATGGCTACATCGGGATGCGATTGTTGCCCAAACTTTTGGATATGGGCCATCAGGTAGTCTGTGCCGTTCGCGATGAAAAACGACTTTCAGTCGACGCCAAGACGCGTTCCAAAATTGATGTGGTAGAAATTGATTTTTTGGATGATCCGGAAAAGCAACAAGTTCCCGCAGATATTGATGCTGCCTACTACTTGATACATTCCATGACCTCTTCGGTCACGGATTTTGATGAAAAGGAAGCCCAAGCCGCAAAAAACTTCAATATTATTTTGGAGCACACCCAATGCAAACAGGTGATTTATCTCAGTGGGATTGTCAATGACAAAAAACTATCCAAGCACCTGAGCTCCAGAAAAAATGTAGAAGAGATACTCTACAAAGGCCCTTTTGATGTTACGGTGCTTCGCGCTGGGATCATTGTGGGTTCTGGTAGTTCTTCGTTTGAAATAATCCGTGATCTCTGCGAAAAGCTACCCGTAATGATCACACCCAAATGGGTGCTCACCAAAACTCAGCCCATCGCCATACGCGATGTGATTCAGTTCCTTACCGAAGTTTTGGGTAACAAAGACACCTACGACCAGTCTTTTGATATTGGCGGACCCGACATACTCACCTACAAGGATATGCTACATGGCTATGCAAAGGTCCGTGGCTTTAAAAACTGGATTTTCACAGTTCCCGTAATGACGCCCAAACTATCTTCGTACTGGCTCTATTTTGTTACCTCTACCTCTTACAAACTTGCGATGAACTTGGTGGACAGTATGAAAATGGAAGTCGTGGCGCAAGACAATCGCTTGCAAGAAATGTTGGGGATTGAAACGCACACCTACGAAGAAGCTATTGATTTGGCTTTCAAAAAAATTGAACAAAATTTGGTGATCAGTAGTTGGAAAGACAGCATTGCCAGCGGACAAATCCAAGAAGACCTCGAAAATTACATTCAAGTGCCCAAGTATGGTGTGCTTCAGGATAAAAAATCCATCCCGATAAAAGATGAAGATGCCGTTCTGGAAAACGTTTGGCGCATAGGTGGGGAAAACGGTTGGTACTATGGCAATTGGCTATGGAGATTTCGTGGGTTTCTGGATAAATTGGTGGGTGGCCCAGGACTCCGGCGCGGACGCACCCATCCCTACCGACTTTTCCCGGGAGATGCATTGGATTTTTGGCGCGTGCTCTTGGCAGATAAAAAGAATAAGCGTCTACTGCTCTTTGCCGAAATGAGAACCCCCGGAGAGGCTTGGCTGGAGTTTAAGATCGAGGATAGGGTGCTTTATCAAACCGCCACGTTTAGACCAAGGGGTTTATTGGGAAGGTTGTATTGGTATTCGGTTCTCCCGTTCCATCTTTTCATTTTTGGAAACATGATCAGGAATATTGCAAAAGTGTAAGTACTCAAAGTAAGAACCTTTGTCACATCGAGCGCAGTCGAGATGTTTTCATTTGTTGGTCATCATTTCTTGACATAAGATTTCTCGACTGTCCCCTACGACTGCGCTCAGGGTGACAGCTCAAAATTACAATCATACCAATAATTGAGCGTAGTGCTGTCATTCTGAAGAAGCTTTGCAACCGATGAATACATTTTTAAAGCTCAAGTACAGGTTTCAATTTCGAGAGCAAAAGATTCTTCACTCCAATCGGAATGACAAAGATGGCTGTTAGTGCTAATTAGAGTAATTCGTGTTAAAACCATTTGCGCTTCACCATTGACCCAACTCCCAACTCCCAACTCCCAACTCCCAACTCCTAACTCCCAACTCCTAACTCCCAACTCCTAACTCCTAACTCCTAACTCCTAAGCTGTTAAATTCCTATTAACCCGTATCGGGGATTCCGTTTTTCTTCGCACATTGTCACAAATTCCCTTAACAGTCGTCTAACCCACAGGCAACCTTTACCGTTTAAAAAGTGTCTTAGTATTGTAACCTTAGATAAAAATATGCTTCTCAAAAAAAATTTTTGTATTACCATTTTCACACTGTTGCTTGGATTTCCGCTTCTTGCCCAAACTGTTAGTTCCCGATTGGTGGATGCCAAGACACAAAAAGGCATTCCATATGCTACTGTTCAATATGGGGAAAATCAAGGAGTAATCACCAATGAGGAGGGCCGCTTCAGTTTTGTGCTGGAAGAAGGCATTAGCCTCCCCGACTCCATTTTTGTCACCTCAATGGGGTATGAGAAAAAAGGTTTCACTTTGGAACAAATGCAGGACAGCTTGGTTCCCTTGAATTCCAAAGCAATTGAACTGAGTGGCGTTTATGTGTTCGACAAGGAACTGGAAGTGGATGACATCATCGAAAAAATGATAGAGAACATTCCTCAGAATGTGAACAAAAGCCCCGTAAAACAACGATTTTTCCTTCGGAAGTCTGAATTGGCCAATATGCAGAAGGTGGATTTTGGTTTTGAAAAATCATCCATAAAAGAGTTGAACAAAGAACTAATGGACAGTATTGCCCAATCCATTCCCAGAAATGCATCGCACTACACCGAAAGTTTTGGTGACCTCTATAAAAACAATACCGATTACAAGCTCAACATCATAAAAGCAGCGGACCTTTACGACAAACGAGATGTGGGTTCCTTTGAGGACCTTGCCGAGCATATGGAAGATATTTTTAAGGAGAATGTAAAACCTGGCTCTTATCTTAAGATCAAATCGGGCATCTTCAGTGAAAAAATTCAAGTGGATTCCATTTTGGACACTATGGACGATGAACGTGTGGAACAAGTAAAAAAGGTGAAGGCCCAAGTGGAAAAGGATAGCATATCGGGATTAACGGATAGTCAACGCTGGGAATTCAAAGAAATGCTGAGTCAACTCTATTATAAAGAAGACACCAAACTCGACCTTGTGGACAAAACCCGTCGTTACGAGTTTCAACTGGCCGGCTATGCTGATATTGGCGATGCAGGAGTGTACGTAGTGGATTTTTGGCCCAAGCGCAGCAGTGCTGACTTTAAGGGGCGTCTCTATATAAACATAGAGGACTTCGCCGTAATGCGACTGGATTTCACCAATACGCAACGCTTACGCAACTTTAGGCTATTGGGCATTACCTACCGCGAAACGGTGTACAATGGAACGATGCGCTTTGCCAAATTGCCCAACGGCAGGTACGACCTTCAGTTTATGGATTTTTCCGATGGTAAATACTTTGCGGTGGACCGCCCGCTAAAAGTGGTGGAAAAGAACAAACACGTAAAGGGACGTCGCAAACAGAATGAACTAAAACTCAACATAGACTTTCGGATGAACATCACCGCCAAATGGGAACTGGTGGTATTTAACCAAGACGAAATTGCAGAGAACGAGTTTAAAACTTTCGAAGAAGACAAAACCATCCGTGCCACGTACATGCCACGCTACAATCCCGAGTTTTGGAAAGGCTACACCATTATGGAACCCAACCAAGCCATTCGTGGGTTTACGGTTGAGGAAGAGTAGCAGCCCTATCTTCCTTTTATCATCAAGATGATTAAAAGTTGTTAAACCTGATTAAAGACCTTAACCGTAGCTACTTTAACACACATTAATCAACTTTAACATCTTTTGAATATGTTTATTTCGTTTATTTCGTTTATTTTGTGTTGTCAAATAATTGTAAAACACGATGGAAACCTTCAAAAACATTAATAAGCCCTCAAAAGATGAGCAAAAAATTGCACTCAAATCCTATGATGCTTTGGCACCGATAATCAAGCAATTAACATCTGACAACCCAGAAATTGAAATTGAGGAAACCCAAGAGCGGATTAAAATTCCTTTGAGCGCCTTAAAGCTCTTAGGCGATATACTTGAGGC
Organism: Allomuricauda sp. NFXS6; assembly: GCF_040148835.1. Taxonomy (NCBI): domain Bacteria; kingdom Pseudomonadati; phylum Bacteroidota; class Flavobacteriia; order Flavobacteriales; family Flavobacteriaceae; genus Allomuricauda; species Allomuricauda sp. NFXS6. Next base: position 620,965 of record NZ_JAGEMG010000001.1, read on the forward strand.
GATGAGTAAAGGAAAGCCGTTTTCCCTTGTACCTATTGCTACCGAGGTAACGACCCAAAAAGCTGCCGAAATATTGGGTTGTTCAAGACCACACTTTGTCAAGTTGTTGGAGAGCGGCGAAATAGCGTTCACTAAAATAGGTAAACATCGAAGGGTTAAGTTTGAAGATGTACTGAAATACAAGATAAAAATGAAAGCTGCCCAGAAAAAGCATCTTATCGATATGATACGATCTGACGAAGAAACCGGATTGTATGATTCATAGCGTGCGTTTCATCTGTGTTTTGGACACGAATGTCATCTACCCTATTGAAATTCGCGATCTGCTTTTTTGGTTCGCCCATTACGATCTTTACACCCCAAAGTGGAGCGAACATATTTTTGATGAGTGGGCAAGTGTCATGGAGCGTAAGGGAGTGGTACCGTTCGAAGCGAAGAAAAGGTTGGAAAAGGCCAATTTGGCTTTCCCCGATGCTCTGGTCAACAATTACTCAGGTTTGATTTCCGGGTTGAATTTACCAGACCCAAAGGACTGCCATGTTTTGGCTGCGGCCATCAAGACCAATGCCAACGTAATAGTGACGAACAACATAAAGGATTTTCCAAAAGATTATCTTTCTTCGTTTGGATTGTCAGCAAAAACTGCAGATGATTTCCTGACCGATATTATTGACCTTAATCCCGAAGAGGCCGTAAAAGCATTTCAAGAAATGGTATTCAACCGCCGCAATCCCGATTTGGATGAGTACGAAGTGCTTGACATACCTAGAAAACATGGCTTAACAGATACCGCCAATTTTCTGCATTCCCAACTCTAATTATTGTTTTTTGCTATGGACTGGGTTTCCATGTCGCAAATTTGAGATAAGAGGACTTCTAAGGCTTAATTCATAAAAGCAACGATTGAAAAATCCCTTCGTACTTAAAACATCTCGACTGCGCTCGATGTGACATCTTGATACTTCAAGAAAATTCGTGGAATTCGTGTCAAATAAAAAATAAAGATTTCTCGACTGCTCCTTCCGCTCCGCTCAGGATACAGCACCAAATAACAAATCAATTATCATTCATTGTTTAATAGAGAATTTTCTAATAATAGATGAGATTCCGTGTCAAGCACGGAATGACAAAAAAATTATGCCTTTGGTAAAAACACTTCGGCCATCATACAGCGGGCACTACCGCCGCCACAGGTCTCAATGGTGTCCAAAGGACTGTGGATAATGGGGCAATGCTTTTCGATGGCTTGGATTTGTTCCTTGGTCAAACTATTGTAGGCTTGGGTACTCATCACCATATAGCGTTGGTCGTCAGCACCAATCACTTGCAGCATATTGCCCGCAAAATGGCACATTTGCTCTTCGGAAATACGGATAACTTCTTTGCCGTCCATCTTAATGTGCTCCACTACATTCTTTCTTTCCTTTTTGTCATCAATGGCGTCCAAACAAATCACCGCAAAGGTTTCGGCCATGGCCATCATTACGTTGGTATGGTAAATGGGCAATCGTTTACCGTCAACCGTTTGGTTCGCGTGAAAAATTACCGGAAAACAATCAAAATCTTCACAAAATTCTATAAAAAGCGCTTCGTGGGCGCGCTCGGAAAGCGCACAATAGGCCTTTTGGTTTACCCTATCCAGTAGAATACTGCCTGTCCCTTCCAAAAAAACTTCTTCTTGTTCAGCTGCGGTATAATCCATAAAGTTCTGGATTACAAAGCCGTTATCTTCCAGCAATTCAAAAATATCCTCTCTACGCTCCCTTCTTCGGTTTTTGGCAAACATAGGGTACACACCAACAATTCCGTTATCGTGAAAAGAGACCCAATTGTTCGGAAAAATGGAATCTGGCGTGTCCTGTTCCATATCGTCATTGATGGTAATTACATTAACGCCATGTTCCCGAAGCACCTTTACAAATTGGTCGAACTCTTGCTGTGCCTTTTTGTTGATTTCGACATTTTTGAGATGCGGGTCTTCCTGAAAGTAATTGTTGACCGCAGTTTGCTCGTTCATTCTAAAGTTTACGGGACGCACCATTAAAATGGTGTTGGTAATCTGTTTTTTCAATACGTTGACTGTTTTGATCAACCTGTGGCAGCAGGAGGTTGAGTTAAAAATTATGTTCTGATCAAAGGCATGGTGCTACAACGCAACAAGCCTTCTTGTTTGGCTATTTCGGCATAGGGAATCTCCTCTACGGTGAACCCTTGGTCACGAAGCCAATGGTTCAATCGGGTAAAGCTTTTCTCCGACACCACCACTTCAGGTGATATGGAGAACACATTACTGAACATTTGGTACATTTCTTCCTTATTGATTTCAAAAATATTTTCCGGCCCAAAGAAGTCGACCAAGTATTGGTATTCCTCTTCGACCAAGAATCCATTTTTATGAAGTATCGCTTTGTTCTTTCCTACAGGCTGAAAACAACAATCCAAGTGCAATGCATTCTCCTTGGGGTCGGTATTGGATTTTCTGAGTTCGAAGGATTTTACGGTCTTATGCGGAAACATATCCCGGATAAATTCCACGGCCTCCATATTTGTCCGTGCGGTAATATAACTCGCGTAGTCTGCTCCCGAGTAGGTTCCGATAAAAATATGGTCGTGCCAGGGCATTACATCCCCTCCTTCAATATGGACTTCTTCCGGTGGACGGATGATTTTTTTGGGGTCTATCTGGTCCAATACTTGATGGATTGCGACAAATTCACGCTCCCTATCGGGTAAAATGTTTGCATGGAACAATTTATCTTCGATCACAAAAGCTATATCTCGAGCAAATATCTGGTTGCAGTCCTTGAGAATCTCTGGTCGGTACACTTTTACTCCATATTTATGGAACACTTGGGCAAAAGCTTCAATTTCCTTGATCATATCCGCTTCTTTGGGGTAGGTACCTGCCTTGATATGCTCAATGGATTTAGGGTCATAGGCTTCCTCAATGGTAGGAGTGGGACCACTGCTTTGCGCGGTACCGAGAATTACAGCCTTTAGTGTACTGGTCTCATCAACGACGTTCAATGCAATCATAATAAGGTTGTTTAATAACCAAAAAATTAGGCCAATGATAGCGCTATGGAAAATCCTTAAAAATTCTGTGGCAAATCTAGTGTTTTAGTTGTATTTAATTGCCAAGCAAAATGATAAAATCATTTAAATATTGTAGGGAATTAAGTTTAAAAACTAGGGTACGTCTTGATAAACAAAAAGTTGTTTATCAAATAGTTAAAATCTCCATGAAAACGCAAAAAACTGATAAATGTCAGTTTGCCAACTTGTTTTTATCACTACATTTGCATTAAGATTTTTCTTACATATGAAAAAATTATTGCTTACATCTGTTTTGTTGTCCACCGTATTCATCGTTATTGGCGGAATGAATGCCCTTAATAAAATACAAGGAATTTACGAGGCCTCTAACGATAAGATCAACAATCAAACAACTTCATTTCAATCTGCCAAATATGAAGATTGCATTACGAAGGATGACCTTCCTGACGGTTTTTTACTTTATACCCATGAGCTAACGAATCCACATGCGAATTGGGATATCGAAAAAGTGAACGAATCCGTCCAAAAATACGGTAAATCGTTGGACTCCACCATAAAGAACCTAAGTACTGTGGATGCACATGAATTTATCCATCATACTTTTAACAAAGCGAAAAGCGCTCTAGCAACTGATTCCATTTCTGATATCAAAAAGCATTACCATGCCGAAATGATGAAGCTCTGTTATACCAGAGACAAATTACTTAGCCAAAACACCGTAGGTGTTCTTTAGTTCCCCTTGTCCCATAAAAAAAAGGGGCGGTACCGCCCCTTTCTCCTTTTCGTCCTAAAATCTTATCTTTTTTCTACTGGAACAAACGCTCTATGGTTCTTCCCAATATAGACTTGCCTTGGTCTTCCAATGGGTTCTTTTCTGAGTCTCATTTCTCTCCATTGAGCAATCCATCCGGGTAACCTACCCAATGCGAACATTACGGTGAACATTTCTGTTGGTATACCCAAGGCCCGGTAGATAATTCCTGAGTAGAAATCCACGTTGGGATAAAGTTTTCTATCAACAAAGTAGCTGTCTTCCAAGGCTTCTTTCTCCAATCCTTTGGCTATGTCCAAAATTGGATCTTCAATGCCGAGGTTGCCCAATACTTCGTCCGCGGATTTTTTAATGATTTTAGCCCTAGGGTCAAAATTCTTGTACACACGGTGTCCAAAGCCCATTAACCTGAAAGGGTCTTTTTTATCCTTGGCCTTGGCCATATATTTTTTGGTATCCCCACCATCAGCTTCAATGGCCTCCAACATTTCCAAAACGGCCTGATTGGCACCTCCGTGCAATGGTCCCCAAAGTGCAGAAATACCGGCAGAAAGGGATGCAAAAAGACCCGCATGCGAAGAACCAACGATACGCACTGTGGAAGTGGAACAGTTTTGTTCGTGGTCTGCGTGCAAGATCAATAGTTTATCCAAGGCATCTATGGCGATACGGTCTTTTTTGTATTCTTGGTTTGGTCTCTTGAACATCATTTTATGAATGTTCTCTACGTACCCAAGGGTATCGTCTCCATAATCCAATGGCAAACCTTTTTTCTTGCGTAAGGTCCATGCTACCAAAACTGGAAATTTGGCCAGAATACGCACAATGGAATTGTACATGGCCGATTCTGATGAAACATCCACACAAGATGGGTTAAAGGCCACCAAGGCACTAGTCAACGAAGAAAGTACACCCATTGGATGCGCCGATTTTGGAAAGCCATCCAAGATTTTCTTCATTTCTTCATCTACTTGGGACTCTTCCTTAATATCGTTGTGGAATTTTTCCAGCTGCTCTTTGTTTGGCAGTTCACCAAAAATCAAAAGATAGGCTACTTCCAAAAAGTCGGCTTTCTCCGCTAAATCTTCAATGGAATACCCACGATATCTCAAGATTCCCTGCTCACCGTCCAAGAATGTGATGGCACTCTCGCAAGAGCCCGTATTTTTATAACCGGGATCTATTGTCACCATTCCTGTTGTGGCCCTCAAGGTTTTAATATCTATGGCCAATTCATCTTCAGTACCTTTGATAACGGGGAATTCATATCTTTCTCCCCCATATTCGAGTATAGCTTTATCCGACATTTTATATTTTAATAGATTAGTAAAAAATGATTGCGAAAATTACGAAAAAGCGTGGCCATTAACAATTTCCAGCCACTATTTGTGTTGATATTAACGCTTAACTGACAGGGAACATTTCCTTAATCCAATTTGTAGAGCAGTTTGTAATATTGATCAACGGATTTCTCCCAGGTGAAACGCTTTTTCCTTGCTGCGGCTTGTATTTTTTTCCAGGTCGGCTTATCATTTTTAAACACATCCAAAGCTATATCAAAAGCTTCCAGCATATTCTTTATTTTCTCATCGTAACTGTCCCCATCGAAGGCAAAACCTGTTTTCATATGCTCTACGGTATCTTTTAATCCTCCTGTATGATGTACCAAACAAGGATTCCCGTTTCGCATAGCCAACATTTGGCTAATGCCGCAGGGTTCAAAAAGGCTGGGCATAAAATATAGGTCGGATTCCAAATACATGGAATCGATGAGTTTTTCGGATTGACCGTTGGTAAATACAAAATTGCTATGCTCGTAACTCAGTTTTCGGAACAGCTCTTCATACTCTGGCGCTCCCGTGCCCAACAGCATAAAAATACCATCGACCTTCTCCAAGCGTTTCAGAATTTCGACAAAGGCCTCGGGCGAACGCATAAAGAAATAAAACTTTTGTTCCGTTAACCGCGCCACACTCGACGCAATGAATTTAGGTCGCTCATCCACGAAGGCCATGATTTTCTCTCCCGTGTGTGCTAAAAAATCAGCTTTGTATTTTTTATCCTCTTGCTGTAGCCATCCGAACAATGCTTTCACCGTATTTCGGTAAATATTACCCTTCTTCTCTTTGTTGATGTTTTTGTAGTTGCACCCGTTCAAAATACCGAACAACCTTCCTTCTTCGTCAGCGACCTGTAAATCCTTTTCCAATCCTTCGCCACCAATAAACTCGGGAGGCGAACTTGGGAGTAGGACATCATCTTTATAAGAGGGTGAAACCGTATGCACAGCATCGGCAAAGCGTATGCCCACGGCCATTAGGTTGATACAATCCTGATACCTGTAATCCATCAATTTTTGATAGTCTATAGGCACATTGGGAAACCAATGTTTTAAGGATGAGTAGTTCCCATCAAACGGGCGTATGCCCTGAATGGCCAAATTATGAATACTGTAAACTATTCGGATGTCTTTTAGATTGGTGTATTCTGGATGGTACTCCCTCAAAAACAACAACAAGCTGGAATGCCAATCGTGTAAATGAATCGTGTCCACATCCCCAAAGGCCCCCTGTTTAATGGCTTCGGCCGCGGCAGCGCAAAATATAAAGTATTTAATGGCATCGGTATAGAACGGTTCTTCGGGATCGTTGTGATAAATGTGTGCAATGTCCCCAGCTTCTATCTCCGGATGATGCAATACATAATGAAAAATGTTCGAAAATTCCTTTTTCGGTTTTACTTCATACAATTCCGCGGTGTACCCCATACCACGAAGGTTAAAATTTAAAGTGGTCTTGGGCAATCCGCCGTGATGAAGCCTGGAATAAGCCGGTACCACAACGTGTACTTTGTCTCCCCGCTCCGAAATTTGTCTGGGTACATCGCGGACAACATCGCCCATACCGCCAGCTTTACAATTTTCCAAAGCATCATTTTCGGCGGCGACAAAAAGAAAGTTATTCATACGGGAGAATTTTAAGGTAGTTTAGTGAACCATTAAGTTAACCAAACTTTGTTATTGAAACAAAAAAAAGCCTTTTCCAAATGGAAAAGGCTTATCATATGCTAAATAATTATTATGATTACTCGTTGTACACTTTTTAAGCTTCCGTATATCAAAAGCTGTCAATTCGAGTGAAATTCCAACGGAATTGTATATCGAAAATCAGCTTTTGGCTTAAAATTCCAGTTCTCGATACGATTTTTCGAAAAAAATCACTCGAACTGACCAATTTCAATCATAATGCAAAACGGGATATCCTTATTTTAACTTGAAGGCTTTTTCTTGAGGGTAGTAAGCAATATCGCCCAACTCTTCCTCAATTCTCAATAATTGGTTGTACTTGGCCATACGGTCACTTCTTGAGGCGGAACCGGTTTTGATTTGACCTGTGTTCAATGCCACTGCCAAATCGGCAATGGTGTTGTCCTCGGTTTCACCTGACCTGTGAGACATTACTGATGTGTAACCAGCATTTTTTGCCATGTTTACGGCTGCGATGGTCTCTGTCAATGTTCCGATTTGGTTTACCTTGATCAAAATGGAGTTGGCGATTCCGTTCTCGATACCGCGAGACAGACGCTCAACATTGGTCACGAACAAGTCATCCCCCACCAATTGTACCTTATCGCCAATTTTTTCGGTCAACACTTTCCAACCGTCCCAGTCGTTTTCATCCATACCATCCTCAATGGAAATGATTGGATATTTATCACAAAGGTCGGCAAGATACTGTGCTTGCTCCTCGGAAGTTCTAACTACACCCTTGCTACCTTCGAACTTTGTATAATCGTAAGCACCGTCAACATAGAACTCAGCGGCAGCACAATCCAATGCGATCATGATATCGTCACCCAATTTGTAACCTGCTTTTTCAACGGCTTTTGCAATGGTATCCAAAGCATCTTCGGTACCACCTTCCAAAGTTGGTGCAAATCCACCCTCATCGCCTACAGCGGTACTCAAACCACGGTCGTGCAATACTTTTTTAAGGTTGTGGAAAATCTCCGTTCCCATTTGCATGGCATGGCTAAAGTCCTTTGCCTTCACCGGCATTACCATAAACTCTTGGAATGCAATCGGTGCATCGGAGTGTGAGCCTCCATTAATAATGTTCATCATCGGTACAGGAAGCGTGTTGGCACTAACACCACCTACATAGCGGTACAATGGCATGCCCAACTCGTTGGCGGCTGCTTTCGCTGCTGCCAAGGAGACTCCCAATATGGCGTTGGCACCCAATTTTGATTTGTTTGGTGTACCGTCCAATTCAATCATGGCTTGGTCGATGTAATTCTGCTCAAAAACAGAAGTTCCGATCAATTCCTCCGCAATGATGGTATTTACGTTGTTCACGGCTTTACCAACTCCCTTACCCATAAAGGAATCGCCACCATCTCGCAACTCAACGGCTTCATGCTCTCCAGTAGAGGCTCCAGAAGGTACTGCTGCCCTCCCCATAATTCCATTTTCTGTTACTACATCTACTTCTACTGTTGGATTTCCTCTGGAATCCAATATCTGTCTTGCATGAATGTTGATAATGATGCTCATTTTAATTCAATGTTTATAGTTGTGATTATTTGGGCTAAGATACAAAAGGCAGCGTTTTTAACTTCATGATATTACGTACAAAACGCACTTAATTGCTTAAAAACAAAACTATAACGTTTTAGAAACTGTTTAGAAATTTGTCAACTGTTTTCTTATGCCCCTTTTTGCGCATTATTTGGTTACGTTTTTGAACCGTAACCACGGCTATGCTTAAAAATTGTGCCTCAAACTGCATCAAAAATGGCCTGTACCAATTCCAATCACAAATTCCTGAACAAACTCTTAGTTTTTTCTTGCCTTGATCAAATCGAAGAATTGGTCGAACAGATAATCTGCATCGTGTGGTCCTGGACTTGCTTCTGGGTGATATTGTACCGAGAATACATCCTTGTTCTTCATTTTGATTCCTGCTACGGTTTGATCGTTCAAATGGGTGTGGGTGATTTCCAGCTCAGCGTTTGCTTCGGTTTCCTCTCTATTCACCGCGAATCCGTGGTTTTGAGAGGTAATTTCTCCTTTCCCAGTAACCAAGTTTAGAATCGGGTGGTTGATTCCTCTGTGGCCGTTGTGCATTTTATAAGTGGAAACACCATTGGCCAAAGCCAAAACTTGATGTCCCAAACAAATCCCGAACAACGGCTTGTCGGAAGCTATCATTTCTTTGGTTGCTGCCACAGCATCCGTCAAAGGTTCTGGATCACCAGGTCCATTGGATATAAAAAAGCCATCAGGATTCCATTCCTTCATTTCATTATAAGAAGCATTGTATGGGAATACTTTGATGTACGCCCCTCTTTTTGCCAAGTTTCTCAAGATGTTCTTTTTGATTCCGATATCCAAAGCAGAAATTTTGATTTCAGCTTCCTCATCCCCATAGAAATAGGGCTCTTTGGTGGATACCTTGGATGAAAGCTCCAAGCCTTCCATACTCGGCACTTTGCTCAACTCTTCTTTTAAGGCTTCGATGTCGTCCACTTTTGTGGAGATCAATGCGTTCATAGCTCCATTGTCTCTAATGTAGCTTACCAAAGCACGGGTGTCCACATCGGAAATGGCCAATAGGTTATTCTTGTCCAAGAATTCCAAGAGGCTCATTTTGGCATCTGGTCTTGAATATTCGTAACTGAAATTTTTACAGATTAGACCTGCAATCTTTACAGAGTCGGATTCCACTTCATCTTCGTGGGCACCGTAGTTACCAATGTGTGCATTGGTCGTCACCATTAACTGACCATAATAAGATGGGTCGGTAAAAATTTCTTGGTAACCTGTCATCCCTGTATTGAAACAAACTTCCCCTACTGCGGTACCTTCTCTTCCTCCGACGGCCTTACCATAAAAAATGGTTCCATCCGCCAACAAAATCAACGCTTTTTTCTTTGTGTGATACTTCATTTCGTGCTCTAGTTTCAGTTAAGATAAAAAAACATAAAAAAAGGATAAGCTTTCACTTATCCTTTTTCCTAAAATATAATAGTTAATAACATTCCTCTTATTCTTCAGAATCGTCAGTTTTAGTTTCGGCTGCTGCCGCTGGAGCAGGTGTTTCAGCTTTTTTGGCGCCTCCGCCTCCTCTTCTGCTTCTTCTGGTCGATTTCTTCTTCGGCTTACCTGCGTTGTAAAGCTCGTTGAAATCCACCAATTCGATCATCGCCATATCAGCGTTATCACCCAAACGGTTACCCAATTTAATGATTCTTGTGTAACCTCCTGGTCTGTCACCTACCTTTTCGGCAACTGTGCTGAACAATTCTGTTACGGCCTCTTTACTTCTCAAGTTACTGAAAACAACTCTCCTGTTGTGCGTACCTTTTTCGGTAGTTTGGTTGTTTTCGATTTTTGCTTTTGTGATCAAAGGCTCGATAAACTGTTTCAACGCCTTGGCTTTTGCAACCGTAGTGTTGATTCTTTTATGCTCAATCAGGGAACTTCCCATATTGGCCAACATGGCTTTTCTGTGGGCGGCTGTTCTTCCTAAGTGATTAAACTTCTTTCCGTGTCTCATTTTTCTCAGTTATCATCTTGCTACCAAATCCCAATTAATCAGGAGAGCAAAATATGATTATTAATCTTTATCTAATTTGTATTTGGAAAGGTCCATACCAAATTGTAGGCCTTTGTTGATGACCAATTCTTCCAATTCGGTCAAAGATTTTTTACCGAAGTTTCTGAACTTCATCAAATCATTTTTGTTGAAGGAAACCAAATCTCCCAAAGTATCCACTTCGGCAGCCTTAAGACAATTCAAAGCCCTTACGGACAAGTCCATGTCGACCAACTTGGTCTTTAACAACTGACGCATATGCAATGATTCCTCGTCGTAGGTCTCGGTCTGGGCAATTTCGTCGGCTTCCAACGTAATGCGCTCATCGGAGAACAACATAAAGTGGTGAATCAATACTTTAGCAGCCTCGGTCAAGGCGTCTTTTGGGTGAATGGAACCATCGGTGATGATTTCGAAAACCAACTTTTCATAATCGGTCTTTTGCTCTACCCTAAAGTTTTCTATGCTGTATTTTACATTCTTTACAGGAGTGTAAACAGAATCAACCGCAATGCTACCCAACGGTGCATTGGATTTTTTGTTTTCCTCAGCAGGAACATAGCCACGACCTTTTTCGATAACAATTTCCATGTTAATGCTCACTTTGGGATCCATATTGCAGATAACCAAATCTGGGTTCAACACTTGGTATCCCGAAATAAACTTTTGGAAATCACCGGCGGTCATTTGTTCTTTGCCGCTTACGGAAACAGATACAGTTTCGCTCTCTACATCATCAATCTGTCTTTTGAACCTAACTTGTTTTAGGTTCAAGATAATTTCCGTTACGTCTTCAACAACGCCAGGAATAACAGAAAATTCATGTTCAACTCCATCTATGCGCACAGAAGTGATGGCAAAACCTTCCAAAGAGGAAAGTAAAACCCTTCTCAGCGCATTCCCAACTGTTAATCCATAGCCAGGTTCCAAAGGGCGAAATTCAAATTTCCCTTCGAAATCTGTTGAATCGATCATTATAACTTTATCGGGCTTCTGAAAATTAAGTAATGCCATAATTGGATTAATGTTGAATTCTTATTTAGAGTATAATTCGACGATCAGCTGCTCCTTGATGTTCTCAGGGATCTGAAGTCTTTCTGGAACGGCAACAAATGTACCTTCTTTCTTTTCAGAGTTCCATGTGATCCATTCATAAACGCTGCTATTATTAGCCAACGAGTCTTCAATGGATTGTACGGATTTTGATTTTTCCCTAACACCAACTACATCGCCTGCTTTTAGTGAATAGGATGGAATGTTTACTACCTGTCCATTTACGGTAATATGACGGTGCGATACCAATTGACGCGCTCCTCTTCTTGAAGGGGAAATTCCCATTCTGTACACTACATTGTCCAAGCGGGATTCACACAATTGAAGCAAAATTTCACCGGTAACACCTTCTTTTCTTTTGGCTTCACCAAAAAGGTTACGGAATTGCTTCTCCAAAATACCGTAAGTGTATTTTGCTTTTTGCTTCTCCATCAACTGGATTGCATATTCAGACTTTTTACCACGGCGTCTGTTGTTACCGTGTTGTCCTGGAGGGTAATTTTTCTTTTCGAAAGCTTTGTCGTCTCCGAAAATCGCTTCTCCAAACTTCCTAGCGATCTTTGATTTTGGTCCTGTATATCTTGCCATCTTCTTTTAGTTTGAAAGTGCGATTATGAATTAAGGCTTATCCTTCGATAATCTAACTGCACCTTCGGGTGAAGACCCTTTTTGGGGGCCATTAATCTATTTATGATTATTAAACTCTTCTTCTTTTAGGGGGTCTACAACCGTTGTGTGGAAGTGGGGTAACGTCTACAATCTCCGTCACCTCAATACCCGAGTTGTGAATGGAACGGATAGCAGATTCCCTTCCGTTACCTGGTCCTTTTACATATACCTTCACTTTTCTCAATCCTGCTTCGTGAGCCACCTTGGCACAATCCTCTGCTGCTATCTGGGCTGCATAAGGAGTGTTCTTTTTTGAGCCTCGGAATCCCATTTTTCCAGCGGAAGACCATGAAATAACATCACCTTTCTTATTGGTAAGTGAAATAATGATGTTGTTGAAAGATGCAACAACGTGCGCCTCTCCGGTAGATTCTACGACTACTTTGCGCTTCTTAGCTGTTTTAGTACTTGCCTTTGCCATACTACCTACTTATTATTTAGTTGCTTTTTTCTTGTTGGCAACTGTTTTTCTTTTTCCTTTTCTGGTCCTAGAGTTATTTTTGGTACGTTGACCTCTTAACGGCAATCCAGATCTGTGGCGAATTCCACGGTAACAACCAATGTCCATCAAACGTTTGATGTTCATTGAGGTTTCGGAGCGAAGCTCACCTTCAATTGTGAAAGATCCCACCGCTTCCCTAATTTTTCCGATTTCATCATCGGTCCAATCGGAAACCTTGGTGTCCTCACTTACTTGGGCTGCTGCCAAAATTTCTTGCGCCCTACTTTTACCTATCCCGTAGATGTAGGTAAGCGAGATAACGCCACGCTTTTGTTTAGGTATATCTACCCCTGCAATTCTTGCCATAATTACCCTTGTCTTTGTTTAAATCTAGGATTCTTTTTGTTGATTACGTACAATCTGCCCTTTCTGCGAACAATCTTGCAGTCGGCACTTCTCTTCTTTATTGATGCTCTTACTTTCATGTAACTAGTATCTATAAGTAATTCTTGCTTTTGTTAAATCGTATGGACTCATCTCCAACTTTACTTTATCCCCAGGAAGCAACTTAATGTAGTGCATACGCATTTTCCCGGAAATGTGCGCCGTTACCACGTGCCCATTTTCTAATTCTACCCTGAACATTGCATTGGACAATGCTTCAATAATAGTCCCATCTTGTTCTATTGCTGGTTGCTTTGCCATGAATTATGCTACTTTTCTATTTTTACCGGTTTTCATTAAACCATCGTAATGTCTATTCAACAAATAAGAATTTACTTGCTGTACCGTATCTATTGCAACCCCCACCATAATCAATAGCGAGGTACCTCCATAAAACAATGCCCAACCGGCCTGAACATCCATCAATTTTACAACTACTGCGGGCAACACGGCCAACAGCGCCAAAAAGATGGAACCCGGTAATGTAATCAAGGACATTATCTTGTCCAAATAATTTCCGGTTTCCTTTCCTGGACGTATGCCCGGGATGAAACCACCACTTCTCTTCAAATCATCCGCCATTTTGTTGGTAGGGACGGTAATTGCCGTGTAGAAGTAGGTAAATATTATAATCAATACTGCAAATAGGATGTTATAGGCCAATCCAAAAATGTCGGCGAATTGTACTTCCATCCACTGACCTGCAGCTGTATCGTTAAATGTTCTACCGATCAAACTCGGAGCAAACATAATCGCCTGTGCAAAAATAATGGGCATTACACCAGATGCATTCAACTTAAGTGGAATGTACTGACGTGCTCCCATAACGTTCTTTTCGTATCCGCCAGAAGCCGTTCTTCTTGCGTACTGAACTGGAATTTGCCTTATGGCCATTGTTAGGTAAACACTTGCCAAGATTACCAAGAACCATATGATTACCTCTATCAACATAAACATGATGCCTCCAGTATTATTGGTAGTTCTTGATACAAATTCCTGTGCAAATGCTTGTGGCAATGTTGCGATGATACCTACCATAATCAACAAAGAAATACCGTTTCCAATGCCCTTATCGGTAATTTTCTCACCCAACCACATTGCAAATACACATCCTGTTACCAATATGACAACAGCCGGTGCGATAAAATCCAACCCCTTGCCCAAAACAAATGCACTATCCGGTACACCAAGGGCACCCAAACCGTACAAATACGCTGGAGCTTGAACAATACAGATACCTATGGTTAACCAACGAGTTATCTGATTGATGGTTTTTCTACCACTTTCTCCCTCTTTTTGTAGTTTTTGAAGATATGGAATTGCGATTCCCATCAACTGTACCACAATGGATGCTGATATGTAGGGCATAATACCCAATGCGAACACTGAGGCGTTCGCAAAAGCACCTCCCGTAAAAGCATTCAGAATACCCAAGATACCATTTTCGGTATTCGAGGATAATTCCGCCAATTGGGTGGTATCAATACCAGGAAGAACAACTTGAGCTCCAAATCGGTAAACCAATAATAGTCCCAATGTAAGGATGATACGCTGTCTCAGTTCATCAATCTTCCAGATATTTGATATGGTCTCAATAAATTTCTTCATGCTATAATTCTTATAAACTTATTGCTTCACCTCCTGCTGACTCGATGGCAGCTTTAGCGGAAGCAGTAAATTTATGTACAGATACTTTAAGGGCAGCTTTCAATTCGCCGTCTCCCAATATCTTTACCAAATCTTTTTTCTGGGCCAAACCGTTTTCCACAAGTGTTTCCAAGGTCACTTCTTTTTTAACAGCACCCTTGTCCACCAATTCTTGGAGTTTGCCCAAATTGACTACGGCATACTCTTTTCTATTTATATTGGTGAAACCGAACTTGGGTACACGTCTTTGCAATGGCATCTGACCACCCTCAAAACCAATCTTTTTGGAATATCCAGACCTAGACTTGGCTCCTTTGTGTCCACGGGTAGAAGTGCCTCCTTTACCGGAACCTTCTCCTCTTCCTACACGTTTTCCTTCTTTGTGCACAGCGCCATCCGCTGGTTTTAGATTATTCAAATCCATGTGCCTTTATTATTTTAAGCTTCCTCTGTGGAAACCAAGTGTTTTACCTTATTTACCATTCCAAGGATACTAGGAGTTGCTTCGTGCTCAACTACCTGTCCGATCTTATGCAATCCAAGAGCCTCCAAAGTTCTTTTTTGGTTCTGTGGCTTTTTGATGCCGCTCTTTACTTGTTTAACTTTAATCTTTGACATGTTATCCTCTATTTATCCTTTAAAGACTTTTTCCAAAGAAACTCCTCTTTGCTTTGCAACGGTATCCGCACTTCTCAATTGCAACAATGCATCGAAAGTAGCTTTTACCACGTTGTGCGGGTTGGAAGATCCTTGTGATTTAGACAATACATCCTGAACGCCTACAGCTTCCAATACGGCTCTTACGGCTCCACCGGCGATTACCCCGGTACCGTGGGATGCAGGCTTGATGTAAACTCGTGCCCCACCGTATTTTCCTTTTTGCTCGTGAGGAAGGGTTCCTTTGTTCAATGGAATGCGAACCAAGTTTTTCTTGGCATCCTCAATGGCTTTGGCGATCGCTGTGGCCACTTCTTTGGATTTTCCCAAACCATGTCCAACAACTCCGTTTTCATCACCAACAACGACAATGGCCGAAAAACCAAAGGCTCTACCCCCTTTTGTTACCTTGGTAACACGTTGTACACCAACCAAACGGTCTTTCAATTCCAGTCCACCTGGCTTTACTATCTCTACGTTTTTGTAATTCTGGTACATAGTTTCTTAGAATTTTAGTCCTGCTTCCCTAGCTCCTTCAGCCAATGATTTTATTCTTCCGTGATATAGGTTTCCTCCCCTATCAAAAGCTACGGCTTCAAAACCAAGCTTAAGCGCTTTTTCAGCTATGGCCTTACCCACGTTGGTCGCTACCTCGGATTTTGATCCTTTGGCATCCACATCCTTGTCTCTAGATGAAGCCGCCGCCAAAGTTACACCTTTATCGTCGTCAATCAACTGTGCGTATATTTCTTTATTGCTTCTGAACACAGACAACCTTGGTCTTGCTTCAGTTCCGAAGGATACTTTTCGTATTCTTCTTCGGATGCGTAATTTTCTTTCAGTCTTAGATAATCCCATAGTCTTAATTATTAAGCTGATTTACCTGCTTTTCTTCTTAATTGCTCACCTACAAACTTCACACCTTTTCCTTTGTAAGGTTCTGGCTTGCGGAAACCTCTAATTTTAGCGGCTACCTGACCCACCAATTGTTTGTCGTGAGATGTTAGTTTTACGATAGGGTTTTTCCCTTTTTCCGAGATAGTCTCAATTTTTACTTCGGGAGCGATGTCCAGAACAATATTATGAGAGAATCCTAGGGCCAAATCCAATTTTTGTCCTTGGTTGCTGGCTCTGTAACCAACTCCTACAAGCTCCAATTCCTTGGTCCATCCATTGGTCACCCCTTCTACCATATTATTGATAAGAGCGCGGTATAACCCATGCTTTGATTTGTGCTTATTGTCATCGGAAGGCCTTTCCAAAACTACACTTCCGTCTTCGATTTTAATGTCAATTCCTGAAAACTCTTGTGTAAGTTCTCCCAATTTACCTTTTACAGTAACGATGGAATCATTCACTTCTATAGTGACCCCATCAGGAATTTTTACTGGACTGTTACCTATTCTAGACATTTTTCTTCTCTTTTCTCAATTAATATACGTAGCACAATACCTCGCCACCTACGTTATCTTGTTGGGCCTGCTTACTGGTCATTACTCCATGAGAAGTAGACACAATTGCAATTCCCAATCCGTTCAATACTCTAGGCAAATCATTAGAGCTTGAATACTTTCGCAGACCGGGCTTACTTACCCGCTGCAATTTTTTTATGATAGGCTCCTTGGTGAATTTATCGTACTTAAGGGCGATCTTAATATTGCCTTGTACTTTATCTTCCTCGAATTTATAGCTCAAAATATATCCTTGATCGAACAATATTTTGGTAATCTGTCTCTTTAGATTGGAACCAGGGATATCAACAACCCTATGACCTGCCTTGCTGGCATTTCTCAATCTGGTCAAATAATCTGAAATTGGATCTGTAAGCATTTCTTTTCTTTATCTAAATTACCAACTTGCCTTTTTAACTCCTGGAATCAAACCTTTATTGGCCATTTCCCTGAACATCACCCTGGATACACCAAAAGTTCTCATGTAACCACGGGGCCTCCCTGTAAGTTTACAACGGTTTCTCATTCGAACAGGAGATGCATTCTTTGGCAACTTCTGCAAAGCCTCATAATCTCCCGCTTCCTTAAGAGCTTTTCTTTTCTCGGCGTATTTTTCTACCATTTTAGCCCTTTTTCTTTCACGGGCTTTCATTGATTCCTTGGCCATACTAGTTCTTTTTAAAGGGTACTCCCAGTTCGGTTAACAATGATTTTGCTTCTTTATCAGTTTCAGCAGAAGTAACAAACGTAATGTCCATTCCATTGATTCTGTTGATTCTATCTATATTGATTTCTGGAAAGATGATTTGTTCGGTAACTCCCAAATTGTAGTTTCCTCTACCATCGAACCCTGTAGCTTTAACTCCAGAGAAATCACGCACCCTCGGAAGGGCACTAGTAATCAATCTATCCAAAAATTCGTACATGCGCTCTCCTCTAAGGGTCACTTTTGCACCAATCGGCATTCCTTTTCTCAATTTAAAAGATGCAACATCTTTCTTGGAAAGGGTAGCCACCGCTTTTTGACCTGTGATGTTGGTCAACTCATCCACGGCATGATCGATTAATTTTTTATCGGAAACAGCAGCTCCGACTCCACGGCTGACTACTATTTTTTGCAACTTAGGAACCTGCATTACATTTTTGTAACCAAATTCTTCCGTTAGCGCCTTGATCACGCGCTCCTTATATTCTTGTTTTAATCTTGGAATGTAACTCATGACTAAATTACTTCATTGGATTTTTTGGAAAACCTTACTTTCTTACCATCCCTTACCTCGTACCCTACTCTAGTGGCTTCACCAGATTTTGGATCGATCAAGGAAAGATTGGAAATGTGCATCGGAGCTTCCTTTTTTGTTATGCCTCCTTGAGGGTTGTTAGCACTTGGCTTTTCGTGTTTGGACACCTCGTTGACGCCTTCCACGATAGCTTTGTTCTTTTCACGGTCTACTTGAAGTACTTTACCTTCGCTGCCTTTGTGGTCTCCCGCAATGACTTTTACCGTGTCCCCTGTTTTTATTTTCAACTTCATCTTTCTGATATTTCTTTTATAGCACTTCAGGCGCCAATGAAACAATCTTCATGAATTGTCTGTCCCTCAACTCTCTGGCAACAGGACCAAATACACGAGTTCCTCTCATCTCCCCGGTTGGGTTCAACAACACACATGCGTTGTCATCGAAACGGATGTAAGAACCGTCTGGTCTTCTCACTTCCTTCTTAGTTCTTACAACAACTGCTGTAGAAACAGAACCTTTCTTTACAGTACCGTTTGGAGTAGCTTCTTTAACGGTAACAACGATTTTGTCACCCAAGGAAGCGTATCTTCTTTTTGTTCCTCCTAGTACGCGGATGGTCAAAACTTCTTTTGCACCGGTATTGTCCGCAACCCTTAATCTTGATTCTTGCTGTACCATAATTATTTAGCTCTTTCTAGGATTTCTACCAACCTCCAGCATTTTGTTTTGCTGAGTGGTCTGGTTTCCATTATTTTAACGGTATCACCTTCGTTGCAATCGTTCTTCTCGTCGTGGGCAACATATTTCTTGGTCTTCAGAACGAATTTCCCGTACATGGGGTGCTTCATCCTTTTTACCTCAGAAACCACTATCGATTTCTCCATTTTGTTGCTGGTAACAACGCCTATTCTTTCTTTTCTTAAATTTCTGTTTTCCATAAGGCAGAACCGATTATTGTAATTCCCTTTTAGTTAATTCAGTTGCAAGTCTTGCTACCGTCCTTCTCGTCTTTCTGATCTGTAAAGGATTTTCCAAAGGAGTAACAGCGTGCGCCATCTTAAGATCAGCGTGTTGTTTTTTCAACTCGGCCAAACGCTCCTTTAGCTCTTCAATTGAAAGTTCTTTTATTTCTGATTGTCTCATCTTTCTTCTCAATTAAAAATTAGGCGGAATAATCCCTAGCCACGATAAACTTGGTTTTAACCGGCAGTTTTTGCGCTGCTAGCCTCAAGGCTTCCTTAGCAACATCCATTGGCACACCACCGACCTCGAACATGATTCTTCCAGGCTTTACCACGGCTACCCAATATTCTGGAGCACCTTTACCTTTACCCATACGAACCTCAAGAGGTTTTTTGGTGATAGGCTTGTCCGGGAATATTTTGATCCACAACTGACCTTGTCTTTTCATGTATCTTGTCGCAGCGATACGTGCAGCCTCTATTTGGCGGGAAGTAATGAAGTGAGAATCCATTGATTTGATACCGAACATTCCATTGGAAAGCTGGTGTCCTCTCTGGGAGTTACCCTTCATACGCCCTTTCTGGGCCTTACGAAATTTTGTTCTTTTTGGCTGTAACATTTTACCTTACTTTATCTTATTACTTTCTACGACGGGATTTCTTGTTATCCTTGCCGCCTTTTCCTTGACTCTTGCTCAATCCTACCAATGGGGAAAGCTCTCTTTTACCGTAAACCTCTCCTTTCATGATCCATACCTTTACGCCCAATCTACCATAAGTAGTGTGAGCTTCGTGCAAGGCATAGTCCACATCTGCACGGAAAGTCGACAAAGGAATCCTTCCTTCTTTGTAAGATTCTGAACGTGCCATTTCAGCACCGTTCAAACGTCCGGAAATCTGAATCTTGATTCCTTCGGCATTCATACGCATTGCTGCTGCAATCGCCATTTTGATGGCTCTTCTGTATGAAATCCTACTCTCAATCTGTCTTGCAACACTTGCCGCAACCAAATTGGCATCAAGCTCAGGTCTCTTGATCTCGTGAATATTGATCTGAACCTCTTTGTTGGTAATTTTCTTAAGCTCTTCCTTAAGTTTGTCTACCTCTTGCCCACCTTTACCGATAATGATACCAGGCCTGGACGTGGTAATGGTAATGGTGATCAATTTCAAGGTTCTCTCTATAATTACCCTAGATACGCTAGCTTTCGCCAAACGCGCATAAAGGTATTTTCTGATTTTATCGTCTTCAGCCAGTTTATCGCCGTAATCATTTCCTCCGTACCAGTTGGATTCCCATCCTCTGATAATTCCTAAGCGATTTCCTATTGGATTGGTCTTCTGTCCCATATTATTCTTCTAGCTTTGAACGTTGTTATTGGCCTCCAAAATCATAGTAACATGATTGGAACGCTTTCTGATTCTATGTGCTCTACCTTGTGGAGCTGGTCTCAATCTCTTCAACATACTTCCTCCATCTACACGGATTTCCTTGATGTAAAGATCGGCAGCTTCAATATCAGCACCCTCATTTTTAGCTTCCCAGTTGGCGATTGCAGAAAGCAATAGCTTTTCCAGTTTTCTGGATGCTTCTTTTGGGTTGAACCTTAGGGTAGCCAATGCCATCTCAATTTGCTTACCCCTTACCAAGTCAGCGACCAAACGCATTTTTCTTGGGGAAGTTGGGCAATTGTTAAGCTTTGCAATAGCAAGTTGCTTCTTCTCTTCTTTTAACCTTTCGGCCATTTGTCTTTTACGAACTCCCATAGCTTACTTACTTTTTACCTTTGTTTTTAGCTCCTGCATGACCTCTAAAAGATCTTGTAGGTGAAAATTCCCCTAATTTGTGACCTACCATGTTTTCAGTTACAAATACCGGAACAAATTGTCTACCGTTATGAACTGCGATGGTTTGCCCAACAAAGTCCGGCGTTATCATTGAGGCTCTTGACCATGTTTTGATAACTGATTTCTTACCTGATTCTATATTGGCCTGGACTTTTTTCTCCAGACTAAAATGAACGTATGGTCCTTTTTTTAACGAACGTGCCATTTACTTTTCTTTTATTTCTTTCTACGTTCTATGATATATCTATTGGTGTCCTTAGTTCTAGAACGGGTTCTAAATCCTTTTGCAGGAATACCGTTTCTAGATCTTGGGTGACCTCCTGAAGCTCTACCTTCACCACCACCCATCGGGTGATCAACAGGGTTCATAGCTACTGGTCTAGTTCTTGGTCTTCTGCCCAACCATCTGCTTCTACCCGCTTTACCGGATACCAGCAACTGGTGGTCAGAGTTGGAAACTGCTCCGATAGTGGCCAAACATGTGGCCAAAATCATCCTTGTTTCACCAGAAGGCAACTTCAAGGTCACGAACTTACCGTCCTTCGCCATCAACTGGGCAAAAGTTCCAGCACTGCGCGCCATGATCGCACCTTGACCAGGTCTTAATTCTATACAAGACACAATAGTACCCAATGGAACCTCACTCAATGGAAGTGCATTTCCAATCTCGGGAGCAGAACCAGAGCCAGACTTGATCGTCTGACCTACCTGCAATCCGTTTTGGGCAACTACATATCTTTTTTCACCGTCCTTGTACTCTACCAAGGCGATAAATGCAGTTCTATTGGGATCATACTGAATGGAAACCACAGTGGCTTCAACATCTTGTTTGTCCCTTTTGAAATCGATGATTCGATATCTTCTTTTATGACCGCCACCTTTGTGACGCATGGTCATTTTTCCTTGACTGTTCCTACCACCTGTCTTTTTGATCGGAGCAAGCAAGCTTTTCTCCGGCTTATCAGTAGTAATCGCGTCAAATCCGTTTACTACTCTAAAACGCTGACCAGGGGTTATCGGTTTTAATTTTCTAACTGACATTTCTCGTCTTTATAGATTACTGTAAAAATCAATAATATCACCTTCAGCCACATCAACAATTGCCTTTTTGATAGCATTTGTTTTACCGTGCTGAATTCCGGTTTTTGTATAACGACTCTTACGCGATGGACCATAGTTCATGGTTCTTACCTTTTCAACAGAAACACCATAAGTAGCCTCTACCGCTTCTTTGATTTCCAACTTGTTAGCAGCTGGGCTTACAAAGAATCCGTAGCGATTGAAAAGCTCGCTATCAGCGGTCATTTTTTCCGTAATGATCGGTTTTATCAACACACTCATGATACTTTTATTTCTTTAGGTTCGATTCAATTCCTTCCAAAGCGCTTTCCGTCAATACTAAACTTGTTGCGTTAACAATTTTGTAAGTATTTAATTCTGAGCCTGTTACAACTTCGGAACGTTCCAAATTACGCGACGACAAATATACGTTATTATTTGAATCGCCCAACACAATAAGGGACTTTTTCTTTTCTATTCCCAAGGAAGACAAGAAATTAACGAAATCCTTGGTTTTTGGAGCCTCAAAATTGAAATCTTCCACAACCACTATTGATTGCTCTTTGGACTTTATGCTCAAGGCCGATTTTCTGGCCAAACGCTTCATGTTCTTGTTCAACTTTTGGGTATAATCCTTAGGTCTGGGACCAAAAATTCTACCACCACCTCTAAAAATCGGTGATTTGATACTACCGGCCCTTGCGGTACCCGTACCTTTTTGCTTTTTGATCTTTCTGGTACTACCAGCAATCTCTGCTCTTTCTTTGGCTTTGTGCGTTCCTTGTCTCTGATGGGCCAAGTATTGCTTTACATCCAAATAAATAGCGTGCTCGTTAGGCTCTATCGCGAAAACATCGTCAGAAAGTTCTACTTTCCGTCCTGTTTCTTTTCCTTTGATATCTAAAACTGCTACCTTCATTATTGCCACCTTTGAATTGTTACGTAAGCATTCTTATGACCTGGAACACATCCTTTAACTACCAAAAGATTTTTCTCAGGAACCACTTTCAATACTTTTAAGTTTTGCACGGTAACTCTGTCACCACCCATTCTACCGGCCATTCGCATACCTTTCACAACTTTGGAAGGGTACGACGCGGCACCGATGGAACCAGGAGCTCTCAATCTGTTGTGCTGACCGTGGGTCGCTTGTCCAACTCCACCGAAACCATGACGCTTTACAACACCTTGGAATCCTTTTCCTTTTGATGTACCAACTACATCAACAAACTCTCCTTCTACAAATAAATCAACACCTACGGTGTCTCCCAATTTGTATTCACCTTCAAACCCTTGGAACTCAATGACTTTCTTTTTTGGAGAAGTACCTGCTTTTTTGTAGTGACCTGTTTCGGCCTTGTTAGCACGTTTTTCTGCCTTGTCATCGAAACCTAGTTGAAGGGCACTGTACCCGTCTACCTCTTCGGTTCTGACTTGGGTAACCACGCATGGCCCAGCTTCCAATACGGTGCATGGAACGTTCTTTCCATTCTCGTCGAAAATGCTGGTCATACCGATTTTCTTACCTATTAACCCAGACATATTTAATTAATTAACAATTATTTACTTTTTCTAACTCTAGCCAATTTCTTGGCAAAAAAATTGGGTCAAGAAAATATTCTGTTCTGACCCAGATTTTTTTCTTTCTCCGTTTTTCCCGAACCGTCGTTCGGGACATGTTTATGCTGAACTTGTTTCAGCACCTCTTCATTGAGACACTTCGGCTTCGCTCAGTGTTTGTTCGGCTAAAACTTTCTGTTAACCAGAAAGTCCAGTCCTCATCAAACTTTGATCTCAACCTCGACACCACTTGGAAGCTCCAGCTTCATAAGGGCATCGATAGTTTTTGATGAAGAGCTGTAAATATCCAATAATCTCTTGTAAGAGCTCAATTGGAACTGCTCCCTTGATTTTTTGTTCACGTGGGGCGAACGCAAAACCGTAAATATCTTTTTGCGCGTTGGCAATGGAATTGGTCCAGTTACCACAGCACCTGTTGTCTTTACTGTCTTCACGATCTTCTCAGCAGATTTGTCCACCAAATTGTGATCGTAAGATTTCAATTTTATTCTAATTTTTTGACTCATCTTGCTGAAAATTAAGCGGTTACTCCTTTAGCTGCTTTAATTACTTCCTCCGCAATATTGGAAGGAGTATCTGCATAGTGTGAAAATTCCATTGTCGATGTTGCCCTACCTGAAGACAAAGTCCTCAAAGAAGTTACATAACCAAACATCTCGGATAGTGGCACTTCAGCTTTGATCACCTTGGCACCTGCTCTATCTGACATACTGTTCACCTGACCTCTTCTACGGTTCAAGTCACCAACAATATCCCCCATGTTTTCTTCTGGAGTAAGCACCTCCAACTTCATAATGGGCTCCATAATTACCGCTTTGGCTTTCTTGGCAGCTACCTTGTATCCAAGTTTTGCAGCAAGCTCAAAAGAAAGCTGGTCGGAATCCACAGGGTGGAAAGAACCATCTTTAAGAGTAATTTTCATGGAATCCATTTCGAATCCGGCCAAAGGACCATTCTTCATAGCCTCTCTAAATCCTTTTTCAACGGATGGAACAAATTCCTTAGGAATGTTACCACCTTTTATAACGTTCACGAACTCAAGTCCGGACTTACCTTCTTCTGCAGGCTCCATAGTAAATACGATATCCGCAAATTTACCACGACCACCCGTCTGTTTCTTGTAAGTTTCCCTATGATCGGCTGTTCCGGTAATTGCTTCTTTGTACTCTACCTGCGGCTGACCTTGGTTAACATCCACCTTAAACTCTCGTTTTAGACGGTCACAAATAATATCCAAGTGAAGCTCGCCCATCCCCGAAATAATGGTTTGACCGGATGCTTCATCCGTTTTTACCTGGAAGGTTGGATCCTCTTCGGCCAATTTAGCCAAAGCCATGCCCAATTTATCAACATCAGCTTTTGTTTTTGGCTCTACCGCGATACCGATTACCGGCTCTGGGAACTGCATACTTTCCAAAACAATCGGATGTTTTTCATCGGAAAGGGTATCCCCAGTCTTAATATCTTTAAAACCTACTGCCGCACCAATATCTCCTGCTTCGATAAAGTCGATTGCATTTTGCTTATTGGAGTGCATTTGATAGATTCGAGAAATACGCTCTTTATTACCTGAACGGTTGTTCAAAATGTAAGAACCCGCATCCAAACGACCGGAATATGCTCTAAAGAATGCCAAACGACCTACGAAAGGATCGGTAGCAATCTTAAAGGCAAGAGCGGCAAATGGCTCTTTTGGGTCTGGTTTTCTCCTTTCTTCCTTCTCCGTATCTGGATTTATACCTATAATATCATCTTTATCCAAAGGTGATGGCAGGTAACGGCAAACGGCATCCAACAAGAACTGAACTCCTTTATTTTTAAATGAAGAACCACAGATCATTGGAATAATCGCCCTGTCCATAACGGCAGCACGCAAAGCAGCGTGTACTTCATCTTCAGTGATGGAGTCTTCATCTTCGAAGAATTTTTCCATCAACTCCTCATCATATTCTGCAACAGCTTCGATCAAGGCAGCTCTATACTCCTTAACCTCGGCTTTCATTTCTTCGGGAATATCCACAACATCAAAAGTAGAACCGAAGTTATCCTCATGCCATACAACAGCCCTGTTCTTAGCCAAGTCAACAATCCCTCTAAAATCTGCTTCGTCACCAATTGGCAATACAATCGGCACCGCATTGGAACCCAACATTTCACGAACTTGCTTGCACACGTTCAAGAAGTTGGAACCTTGACGGTCCATTTTATTAACAAAACCTATTCTTGGAACTTTATAGTTATCGGCCAATCTCCAGTTGGTTTCGGATTGTGGCTCAACACCGTCCACGGCACTGAACAAGAACACCAATCCATCCAACACACGCAAAGAACGGTTTACTTCAACCGTAAAGTCAACGTGTCCGGGAGTGTCAATAATATTAAAGTGGTAATCTTTTGTGTCAGGCAAGTCTTTTGCATTCTCCATTGGAAACTTCCATGTACAAGTGGTAGCAGCAGAGGTAATGGTAATACCACGCTCTTGCTCTTGCTCCATCCAGTCCATGGTTGCGGCACCATCGTGCACTTCACCAATTTTATGACTCACACCTGTATAGAAAAGAATACGTTCAGTAGTAGTTGTCTTTCCAGCATCAATGTGAGCTGCAATACCTATATTCCTTGTATATTTTAAATCTCTTCCCATTGTATTGATTAGAATCTAAAGTGTGAGAATGCTTTATTGGCCTCAGCCATTTTATGTGTATCTACTCTTTTCTTCACTGCCGCACCTTCTTCTTTGGCTGCCGCTAATATTTCAGCTGCCAATCTTTGGGCCATGGATTTCTCATTACGCTTTCTAGAAAAGCTGATCAGCCACTTCATGGCAGTGGAAATTTTTCTATCTGGACGAATCTGCATCGGAATCTGGAATGTTGCACCACCCACTCTTCTACTACGAACCTCTACGTGCGGCATAACATTGGAAAGAGCATCTTTCCACAGCTCCAATCCTGTTTTTTCTTCGTCAGTGTTCTTTTCATCAACAATCTCGATCGCATCATAAAAAATCTTGAATGCAACCGATTTTTTACCGTCCCACATCATCATGTTCACGAAACGCGTAACAAGTTGATCGTTAAATTTTGGATCCGGTAATAAAGGTCTCTTTTTTGCCTGCTTTTTTCTCATCGCTTCTTCTTAAAAATGATTAATTTTTAGGACGCTTTGCACCATACTTAGATCGTCGTTGCGTTCTTCCCGCAACACCTGCGGTATCCAAAGCGCCACGAACGATATGATATCGCACACCAGGCAAATCCTTTACTCTTCCGCCTCTTACCAATACTATCGAGTGCTCTTGAAGGTTGTGTCCTTCGCCGGGAATATATGCGTTCACCTCTTTACCATTGGTCAACCTTACCCTTGCAACTTTACGCATTGCAGAGTTTGGTTTCTTTGGCGTGGTAGTGTAAACACGTGTACAAACCCCTCTTCTTTGAGGACACGAATCCAAAGCAGCCGATTTACTCTTCTTGGTAATTGTGGCCCTTCCTTTTCGTACTAATTGTGAAATTGTTGGCATTAAATTTCTTTTAAAAACTAAATAACCCTCATTTTGAGGGCTGCAAATGTAGTGATATTTCCCAATAATTCAAATCCCAAGCAATTAAATTTAAGCTGAATCCAAAAAAAGTTAAAATACCTATACATAAGAGTCGTAGCATCCACGATACAACCGATCCTGCCAGATAGGTCTTCTCCAAAAAATCGAGTCCTATTTAAGTATATATATTAAGGTATCACCTATGAAGTCCGAAAAAAAATAATCTTTTCAACGCCGCACCAACCCAAATGGCCAATCAAAAAAAGCATCTTTAAATATGGTTAAAGTTTTGTCAAAAAAAATAAAACCCATTGTTCACTGGGCCTGACCGCCATTAATTGCATTAAGAACAATTCCACCCCCTCTAAATTATATAGTTGATAATGTATTTTAATGAATTTGCGGTTATTTCATTTAACACAGAACTCTTAAAGATTTTGTAAAATTAGTTTGGATTATTAACATGAAATTAGGATTTTAGCAATCAGCTAATTCAAATAATTTAACAATGAGAACAAAACTTAATGGATTGTTAACGCTATTATTGGCGTTTGTAGTGCATATATCCTATGCGCAAGACAAGACGATTACAGGTACAGTTACGGATGCCAATGGCCTCCCGCTGCCTGGAGTCAACATTGTCGTTGAAGGGACCTCGACAGGTACCCAAACAGATTTTGACGGAAACTATGCAATCAGCGCTAGTGAAGGACAAACATTGCTTTTTACTTACATTGGACAAAGACCTTCGACCAAAGTTGTCGGTGCCAGTAGTGTAATCAATGTTCAAATGGTGGAAGACACCCAAGCCCTTGAAGAGGTAGTCGTTACCGCACAGGGTATCAAGCGCGAGAAAAAAGCACTTGGATATTCGGTGACCTCGGTAGGTTCGGACCAAATTGAAGGAAAGTCCGAGGGCGATGTTGCCAGGGTACTTAATGGTAAGGCAGCCGGTGTGCAAATCACCTCTGGAGGTGGTACTTCCGGTTCCGGTACCAACGTTACCATCAGGGGATTCAGTTCCTTTAGTGGTAGCAACCAGGCACTTTTTATAGTGGATGGCGTACCCTTTAGTAACGATACCAACGCACCAGGGGACTTTTTGGACGGTAACCCAGCTCCATCACGTTTCTTGGACCTTGACCCGAACAACATCGCCAATGTGGAGGTGTTAAAAGGTCTGGCCGCAACAACGCTCTATGGAACCTTGGGCCGTAACGGTGTGATCTTGATCACCACCAAGGCCGGAGCTGGACAAGGAGGCGGCGCCAAGAAGACCGAGATCACCGTGAGCCAATCGGTCTTCACGAACGAGTTCGCTTCTTTGCCGGATTACCAAGATCAGTTCGGTAACGGTTTCGACCAAGCCTTCGGATGGTTCTTCAGTAACTGGGGACCTAGCTTTGACCGCGATGGTCTTTCCGGGTGGGGCAACCAACCGGCCATTGACGATCAAGGTACTCTGTTGCACCCCTATGCTTCCTCTGCTTTCTTGAACCCTGATGGTGCTAATACAGGTACAGGTGCATTGGCGCAACAGTTTGCAAATGCAAGATATGACTGGAAACCGTACAACTCCGTTGAGGAGTTCATGAGGCCAGGTAGAACCTTGAACACCTCCGTAAACATAGCAGGTAGTTCGGAAGATGGAAAAACTACGTTCAACGCTAACCTTGGATACTTGGACGAAGAGGGCTTTACACCTGGAAACTCGTTGAACCGTTTCAATTTTTCAGTGGGTGGTCAATCCCAGCTTTCCAACAAGTTCTCCATCCAGGCCACGGCCAACTATGCAAGGAGCGACGTTAAGACCCCTCCCATTGCAGCGAGTAGGGGTAATGGTACTTTAGGACTATCCGTATTTGGTAACATCATGTTTACACCTCGAAGTGTGGATTTGATGGGGCTTCCCTTTGAACAACCAGAAGACGGTTCCAGTATTTACTACCGTAACGGTAACGATATCATCAACCCGAGATGGACCGCAAAGAACGTTACCTACAATAACTTGACAAACAGGTTCAACTTCAATGCTTCATTGAATTACGAAATAAATGAGAACCTTGGGCTTACCTGGAGAACAGGTCTTGATTACTACAACGAAAGAAACGTCAACGGTTCCAACAGAGGGGGTGTGGAGTTCACTCAGGCCATATTCGGTTTCTTGAACACCTATGACAATAATAATACCATCTGGGACCACTATGTGGCTCTTAACGGAAACTACGATCTTTCGGAAAAAATCGGTATGACTTTCATCGCCGGTGCCAACGCACGTTCTGATTTCTTTGACCAACAAGGTGTTGCCAGTACCGGACAAATCGTGTACGGTATTAAAAGACATTTCAACTATGAAAACCAATTACCCATCCAGTCTTCTCAAAAGAGAAACATCGTTGGACTATTGGGTCAGGTGTCCTTTGATTATGACAGCATGTTGTTCTTGAACTTGAACAGCAGAACTGACTGGGTATCCAACCTGGCAACGGAAAACAGAAGCTTGACCTATCCTGGGGTAAGTGTTTCCTTCTTGCCCACGGCGGCCTTTAGGGATTTACAGTCCCAAAATGGGCTGAACTACCTAAAACTACGTGCGGGTTATGCCACATCGGCCAACTTCCCAACAGGCTATCCGACCGTTAGTGTTGTGGAGCAGAACACCCAGGTATATGGTGAAGGTGGTGAAATCACCAACAACCAAGTGGACAACTTTAGAGCCAATCCTGACCTGAAACCAGAGCTTTTGAAAGAGTTTGAGGTGGGTATCGAGTCCCGTCTTTGGCAGAACAGGATATCCTTTGATTTCACCTATTATGATAGAAGGACGGATGATTTGATCGTGAGCCAGCCGCTTCCCCCATCTACAGGATTTACATTGACCCAGTCCAACATTGGACAGATCAGCAACAAAGGTATCGAGGCCAATTTGGGAGTTGATATCTTCCGAGGTGGCGCTGACGGATTCAATTGGAACGTAAGGGCCAACTTCTTTGCCAACGAAGAGGTAGTGGAAGAGCAGGAAGAAGACATCATCTTCTACGCCGGTAGTACAGCGCTTTTTGTGGGGGCGAACGCCGCCATCGAAGGAGAATCATTGGGTACCATCGTAGGTACGGCCATTGGGCGTGACGATGACGGAAATTTCCAAGTGAACAATGGAGGGGATTACGTGATCGTGGAACAAGACAACGAAGGTAACGTGCCGATTATAGGGGATGCAATTCCTGACTACACGATGAACGTGTTCAACAACATCTCTTTCAAAAACTGGAGCCTTGGTTTCCAGATACAGCACGTCAAAGGTGGGGACGTCATGTCCAGTACTATAGCGACATTGTTGGGTAGAGGTTTGATCACAGAAACAGTTGACAGGGAAAATACCTACATCCTGCCTGGTGTGAGTCAAACAACAGGAGAGCCGAACAACAAACAGATCAACAACTCGACCTATTACTTCAACAACGTTTTGTTCGGTCCAGCTGAATTGAAGATTTATGACGCATCGGTCCTCCGTTTGCAAGAAGTTTCCCTGTCCTACTCCTTCCCAAAGAAGTTCTTGGACAAAACACCTTTCGGATCTTTGACATTGACCGCACAGGGCTTCAACTTATGGTATGATGCCTACAACACTCCCGATGGGGCCAACTTTGACCCCAACGTGGCAGGTATCGGTATCGGCAACGGACGTGGTTTCGACTTTATAAACGGGCCATCACAACGTAGATACGGATTCAGTGTAAGGGCATCGTTCTAATAAAAATTGTTAATGATATAGCATTATGAAAAATTATTTAAAATATATTTCGATGGTTTTGTTTGCAGGCCTCACTTTCAATGCCTGCGAAACGACCGAACTGGACTTAAGAGTAAGTCCAAACGATCTTGCTGCCGATCAGGCAGACCCCAATCTCCTGTTGAACTCCATACAGTTGGCCTATGCCTCCAATATGGATGCCATCAGCGATTTGGGAGCAGAACTCACCCGTATCGACTATATGTTCGGTAGGAACTATTTCAACGAATATCCCGGTGATACTTTTAATGGTATCTGGTCCAGAACCTACAGTAGTGGGTTCAACGATCCGGGGGATGGTACTGTTCAAGTTGGTATGTTCACCAACGTAAGTACCTTGGAGAGAATCAACGACGAAACTGATGTTGATTATTCGTTCCATGTTGGAGTCGCCAAAACGCTACAGGCACATATGCTGATGTTGTTGGTGGATTACTTGGGCGAAGCTGGTTTTAGCCAAGCAGGGAATCCCGATGAATTCCCCGCGCCCACTTTGGACGATGGTGCATCCGTGTACGCAGCTGCGCTGGCCTTGTTGGATGAAGCGGAAAGCCTTTTGTCCACAGAACCATTGACATTGGGTGCCGATGACCTGTTTTATGCCGGAGACACTGAAAAATGGTTGAAACTCGTAAATACGGTTAGGTTGAAAGCCTATGTGACCACAAATGATGCGGCCAGTTTCAATGCTGTTATCGCTGATGGAAACTATATTTCCTCAGCAGAGGATGATTTTGAATTTCAGTACGGAACAAGTGAATTGCAACCGGATACCCGTCATCCTGATTACGCATTGGACTACACACCTTCCGGGGCAGGAATTTACCAGTCCAACTGGATGATGGAGTTGATGCTGAACAACGAGGATCCGCGTATCCGTTACTATTTCTATAGGCAGACCGATGCCACTCCTGGTGCGGATGGTGAGCCCGCGAACGAAGAAACCTTGGCGTGTTCCCTGGCCGTACCACCACAGCACTACATTGACGGTGGATTCACCTATTGCAGCGTGCCCAATGGGTACTGGGGCAGATCACATGGAAACAACGAAGGTACGCCTCCGGACAACTTCTTCAGGACTGCAGTTGGCGTTTATCCAGCAGGCGGTAGATTTGACGATAGCAGTTTCGGTGTAGTTGGCCTCGGAGCAGGTGGAGGTGGAGCAGGTATTGAGCCCATCATTCTATCCTCTTATGTAGATTTCTGGAGAGCCGATATGGCGAGCAATGATGCCGACCGTGCCACGTTGATGGCAAGTGCATTGCAAAAATCCATTGACAAGGTACAATCCTTTGGAGCCTTGGATGCGGATGCGGACCTTTCCGTAGCAGCGGATGAAGCTGAAGTAACCGCTTATATCGACGGCATCGTTGCCGATTTCAATGCGGCAACGGGAGACGACAAGGAGAACATCTTTGCCGAGCAGTACTTTACGACATTGTTCGGGGGTGCAACGGAAGCTTACAATTATTACAGGAAAACGGGTTATCCGACCACGGTATTACCGAACTGGGAACCAAATCCAGGGCCATTCCCTAGGACCTTCCTTTATCCACAGAACGAGGTGGTGACCAACCCTTCGTTGACACAGAAGCAAACAATGACGCAGCAGGTATTCTGGGACACCAATCCGGCAAGTCCAACTTTTCCACCTGCTAACTAAAAATTTAAAACATACAATATGAAAAATTGGTTTAAACATATTACGATACTCTTCGCGGGAGTTGCGCTATTGGCAACATCCTGTGACGATGGTGACGCGGTCATTGACGAGGTCACCGCTGAGACCACAAGAGGAGCTATACTGAGAACCGTAGCCATAGACCAGAACGAAGTTATTTTCGACTTGGACAACAGTGTCTTAGTTGAGGGTGGTTTTTCAGCTACTGTTGAGGTTCAGGATACCGAAGGCGGTGACCTGCTCTCTGAAATTGAAGTTTACGGAGGTTTTCGGGATAACACTTCCGATGGCGTAGATGATAGAGCAGAGGTGTTGTTGGAGACAATACCGGCTTCCGAGGGTGTACCTGGTGAATTTGGTTTACCACGATTCACTTATTCAGCCGGTTACGAGGAATTACAACAAGCTTTGGACCTTCCGGGTGATGCCTTCTTTGGAGGTGATCAGTTCACCGTGCGTTTTGAACTCGTTCTTACCGATGGCAGAAGGTTCTCCTTTGACGACAACACGGGTACCATAACAGGTTCTTTCTTTAGTTCGCCTTTCCTATATACCGCAAACGTTGTTTGTTTTGTTCCAGATGGCTACTTTGAAGGAGAATATTCCATTACCCAAAACAGCGGCTCTGGACCATTCGATATTTTTGATGGTTTTAGCCAACCGAGTGTAACAGTTGAAGCTAATTCAATGACAGGTAGGTCCATTGGATTCACCTATGACCCGGGAGGATTTGATTCAGCCTATACCTTCACTTTTGACCTTGTTTGTGGAGAAATCCAGAACTTCTCAGGAACCATTAACTCTGGAAGTTTAGGGTGTGATGGCAGTAGTATTGGACAAACCGCAGTTGCCAACGTGGAATATGATGTAGAAGATGATTCAGAATTTACCATACTAATCGAGGATTTTAATCCTGATGGCGGATGTGGCGGAACCTATGAAGCTTCTTTGACATTTACTAAGCTTTAATTGAACAATCTTTTTCAAAGATTTGTTTTTAAAAATAAATTTATTAACCCCCGTGCGCGCACGGGGGTTAATTTTTTAATAAACTTAATTTTACGTTATTTTATGGTGTTAAATAATGATTTAATTATTCCTCAAACATCAATTGACCAAGCTTAAAAGTTGGAGTAAAACCATAAAATCCAGATATTCGCAACGATAATACAGGTAGACTAAAACTTTATAATCTATTTAACGTAGTTTTCCATTGTTTTGCTTTAGTTTACAATCACTTAACAAAAAAATTCTATCCATGAAATCCATTAAATTTTTAACATTTTTTCTTTCCTTGATCACCACACATTTTGCCGTGGCCCAATTCGCAGGCCAATCTCCTGTCGTAGCTGGGAAAGGCGGTCCGGGAGGAGCCAGTTCTGCTGCCATAGGATACGTTACCGGTTCCATGATGGACGAAAAAAACACCAAACTGGACGTGACCGATTTTCAAGGATCTCCATACACCTCAAACGAGTTCCAACCCACCGTGCTTTTTGACAAAGACAAAAGAGTGGGTGAAATCTATTACCGTTACAATGCGTACAACGGTGAAATAGAGATAAAGGCTTCGCCCTTGGACTCAGAAATTGGCAGTTTGAGCCGGGACAAATCGATTGCCATTTTGGAAGATGGGAAAAAACTCAGCTTCAAGACCTTTATCGATAAAAACAACAATACCTTGAACGGGTATCTTACAGAGCTTATCGATGGAGAGCGGTACAATCTGTACAAGAGGATAACGGTGAAATATACCGAGGGGGCACCAGCGGCAAATTCCTTCGTAAAGGCCACCCCAAACAGATTCTCACAGTTTACCGAATATTATCTTGAAAAAGAGGGAGCCAACCGAATCGATGAAATGGAAACCTCCAAAAGAAAGGTTCTAAAACTGCTTAAAGGAGAGGATAAGGAAAAAATCAAAGCCTATATCAAGGAAAATAAAATGAAGATTCGCTCGGTCGAAGACTTGATGAAAATCGTGGAACTTTTAAATTCCTAAGGGAATTATAATTAACCAAAAACCCACTACCTTTGGTCAGTGGGTTTTTTATTTTGAAATCATTGGAAAAAAAAGAAACAGTCTACGGAATACGTGCCGTGCTGGAAGCGATAAACGCCAACCAGCCCATCAACAAAATATTTGTTCAAAAAGGACTTAAAGGCGAGCTGTACAAAGAACTGGAATCCACTGTGCGCAAAAATGGCATCAGCCTTTCTTACGTTCCCGTAGAAAAGCTCAACCGCCTTACCCGAAACAACCACCAAGGCGTAGTTGCACAAATATCCCCGGTGGAATTCCACAATTTTGAAGCATTGGTGGAAAAAGTGATTGCCGAGGAGAAGCAGCCGCTGTTCTTGATGCTCGACGGTGTTTCCGATGTTCGGAATTTTGGAGCCATCATTCGTACCGCCGAATGTTCTGGCGTCCATGGAATCATTATCCCTAAAAATGGGGCCGCACCCATTACGGACGATACCGTAAAAACATCCGCGGGGGCCGCCTTTAATGTGCCAATTGCCAAAGTAGATCATTTAAAAGACGCTGTTTTTTATCTTCAATCTTCGGGAATTGTAGTTACCGGAGCCACTGAAAAAGCTGATGAAGAGATTTATAGTGTAGATTTCAACAAACCTACGGCCATTATTATGGGCTCGGAAGATAAAGGCATCTCCCCTTCTACCCTAAGTATTATCGACCATAAAGCTAAATTGCCCCTTATGGGAAAAATTGGTTCGTTGAATGTTTCCGTGGCCTGTGGAGTTTTCCTTTATGAGGTGGTTCGGCAAAGAAGAAAATAGCATTACATACCGGTAGTGCATTATATGTTTATTTATCACAAAAAACGCGTCAGTTCGAGAGCGAAGCGTATCGAGAACAGGTGTTTTTAGAGTGAAAAACTACTCGAATTGACGATTTTTTTCCAATAATGCACCACGGGCATCATTCCTTTTTGTTTTCCCGATAGTGATATTTGATTTCGATTTTTTGCTCGTTGTCTTCAGAGCTTGTTTCTATAAAGTTACCCTGCTCATCAAAATGCTTTAGAAATGGATCATCATCCTCGTTGAAATCTTCATGCTCCCAATCGTATTTTTGCACTTCGGGCACACGCACTTTGGTAATGAACGCAAAAACAAGACCCGTAGCAAATCCCGCAAGGTGGCCTTCCCATGAAATGCCGTCCTTTACTGGAAATATATACCAGATCATGCTGCCGTAAATAAACACAACAACCAAAGACAGGGCGACCAAGCGATAATTCTTGGCCAAAATCCCTTTAAAAAAAATAAAACTGGCGAGTAAATAAATTACACCACTGGCCCCGATATGGTAGGACGGACGGGCAATTGCCCATGTGAGCAAGCCAGATGCAAGCGTCCCGAACAACAACACCCGAAGTGCCGCACTGTGATAAAAATAGAATAGAAAGGCGGTCAATACCGCCAAAGGGATGGTATTGTTGTACAAATGCTCAATAGAACCGTGAATAAACGGACTAAATAATACTCCTTTTAATCCGGACAATCTTCTTGGGTATACCCCATAATCGTTCAGGTTGATTCCAAACTGTACCTCTACCCAAAACACAATCCAAATGGACAATATCGCCAACAAAGGGGCTACAACTACTGCATTTGAAAACTTAAATGAATCCGAACTCATATCGTCACAAAATCAAACATCTGGCCATAACCTTAAATTTATACAAATTGTCAGGTTATCTTGATAAACCTTTCCCTTAACAAGAACAAAAGACCATCAAATTTATTTTATTTTTGACCTATGAACGAACCTTTGGCAGAACGCATACGTCCAAAAACTTTGGAGGATTACATAAGTCAGCAGCATTTGGTGGGCAAACAAGGTGCTCTGACCACCCAAATCAAAAATGGGGTGATTCCTTCCTTGATTTTTTGGGGACCACCTGGAACCGGAAAAACTACGTTGGCCAACATTATAGCGACCGAAAGTAAAAGACCTTTTTACACCTTAAGCGCTATCAGCAGTGGAGTCAAAGACGTTCGGGAAGTAATCGAAAAGGCCAAACAAAGTGGAGGCCTATTCACTTCCAAAAACCCTATTCTTTTTATTGATGAGATTCACCGTTTTAGCAAATCGCAACAGGATTCGCTACTTGCCGCCGTGGAAAAAGGTTGGGTAACCTTAATTGGTGCCACTACGGAGAACCCGAGTTTTGAAGTGATTCCAGCACTTTTATCCAGATGCCAGGTTTACACCCTGAACCCCTTTGGAAAAGAAGATCTTATCGCACTTTTGGAACGTGCCATAAAAACAGACACCAACCTTTCCAAGAAACAAATAGCATTAAAAGAGACGGAAGCATTGTTACGCTTATCTGGCGGAGATGGTAGAAAACTGCTCAATATTTTTGAGCTCATCATCAACTCGGAAGCAGATGACAAAATTACCATAACCAATGATTTGGTTCAAAATAAGGTTCAGAAAAATACGGTACGATACGATAAAACCGGCGAGCAGCACTACGACATTGTTTCCGCTTTCATTAAAAGTATACGCGGAAGTGACCCCAATGCCGCTGTTTATTGGTTGGCACGTATGATCGAGGGTGGCGAAGATGTGAAATTCATCGCACGACGAATGATCATATTGGCTTCTGAAGATATCGGAAATGCCAATCCCACAGCCCTTGTTTTGGCCAACACCACATTCCAGTCCGTTACGACCATTGGGTATCCCGAAGCCCGGATAATATTGAGCCAATGCGCCACCTATTTGGCAAGTTCCCCAAAGAGCAATGCCAGTTATATGGCCATTAACGAGGCACAGCAAAAAGTGCGTCAAACAGGCGACCTTTCCGTGCCTATACCGCTAAGGAATGCACCTACCAAATTAATGAAGGATTTAGGGTATGGCAAAGGGTATGACTATGCCCATAACCATGAAAATAATTTTGTGGATTTTGAGTTTCTACCGGATGAAATTACTGGAACTAGCTTTTACCGACCGGGAAACAATCCCAGAGAAAATGCAATGAAAGACTTTTTGAAGAAAAGGTGGAAAAACAAATACGATTTCTAGAACTTGATATTAAGTTCTTGCTGTACTTTTTTTCCGTTCTCCGAATACTCCAACAACCATTTGCCATCTTTTTTAAAGACCACCGCATTGTTCCCCTGGAAATCAGTCATAAAAACATCTTCCATGGAGGTTTCTTCCAATTTAAGTATAACCTTGGGAGTTCTGTCTACCAGTTGATAACCATTTTCCATAGGTTGCGCGTACAAAAGACCGGTTGGAATTGACTCCATCAGTGTAACGCCTTCCGTAGCTTTAACAATAGTGGTCGTTTTCGGCTCTACACTTTTATATACCTGTTCTTCCGTGGTCGCCTTTTGTTCTACCACATGCTCTTTTGGATCTTTAACTGATTTTACATCGTTTTTAAAGCTTACCGTTACTGGTCCTTCTTTTTGCACAAGGTCATTTTTATTTGGATCGTATGTATAGTTCATCCCCGCAAAGGAAACAAATGCTTTTTGCAAAGCCTCCCTGTAGGACTCGTTATACTCTTTGATCTTGCTGACACCTTCAACAGATTTGAATATTTCAACATTGTTACAATCTTTCAGAGAAATAGCAACCTTTGTGGTAAAAAGATTGGAACCATCAATAATATCGGCAACAAGACCCAGACACCTTTGGTTTACCAAATCTGCCGGTAGGGCATCATCATAAACGGCTTCAAATCCGTTTTCCGTAAAAAAATATTTGGTCAAAGTACTGGTCTGATGCTTGTTCATGGCATCGAAAGCCTCGAATTTCTTCGGTACAATAATATATTTATAGTTGTTCAATTGTGCGTTGACAGCTCCAGTGAACCCTATCGCAAAAAGCAATATGTACAATATTTTAGATTTCATATAGAAGGATAATCAATTACCGTTCCAAGATATAATATTAAATCCGAACAGTAAAGAAGCGTAGTGACTGTCTGCAATATTGGAGTAACTTAGAAGATTGTTCGCCAAAACATAAAAATTGACCGGACCCAATTGAACGTTTGCACCCAATCCAATATTTGTAAAGGAATATTTATCGACCGTATACGTACCTTTTAAGGATACCATCCTCCCAAACCGCCTTTGGTAAAAACCGGTTAAAGCAGCTTGCACTCCTCTTGGCCTTTTCATCATAAACAATTGCCCTCCCAGACTGTTTCTGTAATAATCACGGTTACTTGCCATTCCACTACCACCATTGACAGCGCACCCGCAATTGTCCAAAACAGAGCCTCCGCCCTGGCCAAAATCATATCTAATGGAGCCATACACTTTTACCGGTCGCCAAGAAATATAGCTTGACTCATTTTCGTCTCTGGGCAAGGCTTCATCAATTTCGTCAATCAACTCTTGCCATAAATCGTTGTTCACATTATCTATGTCCTCTGGGAGGATAATCGAGATTCCATCGGTGGTTGTGCTTCCTGAAAAGGTGTAGTTCCACACATCTTTGGAATTATTGATAAATCCCAAGTCTAAAATACTTCCTGTTACGGTGGTTTGCGGACTTAGGTTGTAGCTGAAACCAAAATCAAGACCAAAACCCAAATTGCCTCCAAACAAAACCCGTTCAGTAAACAAACTGGTCACGTCCTTTTGTGTGGTTCCCGTATCTTCTTCGATGATATCGTAAAACCCCTTAACTCCAGAAGTTTGAAGCTGCATATCGGCATTGATCGTACTTTCGTAAACATTGTTTTGCCCTTGCCGGGTAACAAAGGAGCCTGAATTATTTATGGATTGAAATTGAAAAACGCTTGAATACAATTTTGCTCTCGCCCCCAAAGTAAGTGCTTCACTCACTTTTCTATTGATTCCAAAATGAAACACATTGATCATTTCACCGCGAAGGTTTAAATCCCCAAGATCAAAACTTCTACCCAAATTGTCCCCTCCATTGCCTTCAAAAGCCAAAATGGCCAAATCTTTGGGCCAATAGGTTATGATGTCCGTTTCTCCGTATATTCCAAAGGAATAATAATCATCTGGGCGGTTCTTTCCTCTAAAACCTACGGTAATCCCCTCAATCTGACTTGTGGTGCTAAAATCGTCCTTACTCCCCATCACATCCAATAACCGTTCCTGTACCTTGGTGGTAAAATCAATGCCGTCATTGGCGAAGAGGTCGTTGACGGTAACGCCACTGCTTGCACCCTGTACAGATAGTCCAGAAATCACCGGAATACCCGCATGCCATTTTTGCGATGTTCTTACTCCCGGGTTTACCATCAAAGATTGGGGTATCTCGTAAAAATCGTACAACAGTTCCTTGTTTTGGGCAAATAAGGTTGACCCACAAAATAGGACAAAGTATGTGAGTTTGTTGGCTATTCTCATTTTAATCGAAATACAAATTGTGCTCCTGAGCGAAAGATGATTTTGGGATCTTCAGCCGAAGATACACTGGACCCGTCCCCTAAATTGTTTGCTGTTACCCGAAGACTGGATGTGTTCGCAAGAATATCTATCGGCTTGCCATCCGGGCCATAGACCACCTCTCGAACCACTGTGTCCGAAGGACCTGCTTCAATGGTAAAAACCTCCCTATCCAATGGTTGCCCAGCTTCATCCAAAAAATCAATAAATATGCGCAATTCCTTGCTAGTGGTATTATCTATTTCGTAGGTAATGACACCTTCTATAAGACGCTCTGCCACATACTGTTCGTTAAAAGCGTCAAAATTGACCTCTTGGGAATAAAATGTAGTTAGCCCTCCCGCTGAATTTATGGTTGCTTCATCCGATTCAAAATAAAAAAGGCCAGAGGCCAAGGTAGGTGTGATGCTCAAATCATCAATCTGATCAAAATCCTGTTCCTCCGTGCAGGATTGTGCCAAAAACAAAAATCCCGTGAACAAGAAAACGGAATAGAATACTCTTTTCATAGCAGAAAGCATTTTCCAGTGTAATTAATGGGATATACTACTCTTACTATAACTCTACAAAATGCTTTTTATTTCAATTAAATCATTAATCATAGTACATTCGCCATGATTCGATTCCCTGTGAAAATTGTAATGAAGTACCTGCATGCCCATAGCTTTGGCTCCCAAAATATCGGCTTCGAGATTATCCCCCACCATCAAAGAGTTTTTAGGTTTTACCTTGGCCATGTCCAATGCCAGTTCAAAAATGTATGGGTCCGGTTTTTTAACGCCTGCCATTTCGGAATCCACGATTTTTTGAAAATAGTGGTGTATGCTGCTGCCTTTTAGTTTTTTCTCCTGAACCTCTTGAAAACCGTTGGTAATAATGTGCAACTTATATTTTGGAAAAAGGTACTCCAATGTCTGCACCGTATTTGGAAGTAAATGGGTAAAAGATGAAAGATGCGCAATATAATCGTGAGCCAATACATCGATCACCTCATCCGAAATAGGGACGCGGAGCGTATCGAAAGTTTGTTTTAAACGTTGATATCGCAATTCCGACTTACTTATTCCATTTTCGCGGTATAAAGTCCACATTTGCATATTGATCGGCGCATAAACTTCCAAAAAACCATCTAAATCCACTTTTACCTTGTTATCAACCAAAATTTTTGCAAAGGTGAGGGCCGAGTTCTTTTCAAAATCCCATAAGGTATGGTCCAAATCAAAAAAAACATCGGTTATTTCATGATCAAACATAATAACGCTTTAGAATTGATCGATAAAGCTCCATCCAGTCCAAATGCTGTTTCCCCCCAAAAAGCTCGTTGGAAAAAACAAGAATAAAGTCCCCTTTCACCTGTTTTACCAAACGGTACACTTTATCCATTTTTTCAAAAACCTCTTCTTTGCTTTTATACTTGACCAAGGCGTAATCGTGCATGGCAAAGGGATGAATTTTTATCGGTTGTCTTACTTCGGTATTGATATCGTAAAAATAAAAAGGTGTACACGTACCGGCCCTAAAACCAACCTCATGGGTATAGCCCATGGAAAAATCGTCCGTAAATTCCGTTTCCACCAAATTTCTGTAAGTTGCGGGGACATTGACCTTGTTGTATCGCAACCGGGCATAGCTTATGGGCCTGTTGATCAAGTTTCCGAGCTGTTTTTTTTCTTCCCGAAGCACATTTTTATCCGAGGTGGACACAAAAGATGTGCTCAATGATACTACGCTATAATCTGCCACGGATTTGATCAAATAACGAAACTTGTTGCTGTTGGTCGATACGTTCTTGTCATGCGCCGAGTGTTTGGCAAATTGAAAAAAGAACATGGTTTTGATCGGGAACTTTTTATGAATGTCCACCAACTGGAAGAAGTTATCGTACGGATCCTTTTTCAATCTCAAGATTACGGACATTCTTTCCCAAACATCCCTAAACCTTAAATTAACCAAGTCCAACAAAAATCCGCCAAGGGTTCTTGAAATTCCTCGCATGGCATAAGCGTGCGATGTGGTTACATTGATAATGGAGGTGAAACCGTAACTTTTTTCCTTGGCATCTATGTCTGGAAAGCGTTCTTTTAAAGCTTCCAACAGCTTATATGCCCAAAGATCTACCACGGGCAGTTCCAAAAAATTATTTTGATAAGCTATGCTTTCCTTTACAGGGAACCTACCAACACTGTCCTTAACATGAGGCAAATACTCCTCATATCTGCTCAACAGAAAAAAACTGGCGGAAAATATATCAAAGGGAATGGCGCTCTTCTCCCCTGAAGAAAAAAAACAGGGAAGACCTTCCCAATCGGCTACCTTGATTTCAAAATCGTTGATTCCCTGCTCGAACAAAAGATCGTTGCTCCTGATAAAAAACTCGTTTTGCAAGGGTTGCTTGGAATACGTCATTTTTGGACCATTGTGTTTAATGAAGTCCTCGACCTTTGTGGTAAACCCCATTTCCACTCCCAAGATTTTTTCAAAAATCTGTTTGGCCGTATAAGCCAATCGGTTGGTTACTTTATGGGTGAAAATCAACAACATGGTCTATAGTATTCCTTTGTCCGCAAAACTCAGATACTCGCGCTGGGTCAAAATCAAATGGTCCAATATCTTAATATCCAATGCTTCTGTAGCCATCTTTAATTTTTGAGTTATCTGTTTGTCGGCTGTGCTTGGTTCCAGAGTTCCCGATGGATGGTTATGGGCAAGGATAATTCCCACAGCCCCCAATTCCAAAGCTTGTTTTAACACCAGACGCACATCAACCAAGGTCCCTGTAATTCCGCCCTTGCTCAGTTGTGCCTTGTGAACCACCTTGTTGGAATTGTTTAAATATACAATCCAAAATTCTTCGTGGGGCAATTCCCCTATCAAAGGGTATAACAGCTCAAAAACATCGTGGCTACTTTTAATTTTGGTGATTTTTGAAGTATCCTCCATTCTCCTTCGCCTACCTACTTCCAAAGCTGCAGCTATGGTGACTGCTTTAGCCTCTCCAATACCTTTAAAGCGCATTAACTGGTTTACAGATAGCTTGCCAAGTTCGTTCAAATTATGGTTTACCGAAGCCAGTATACGCTTGGAAAGTTCCACGGCACTCTCCTCCCGGCTCCCTGAACCAATCAAAATGGCAATCAATTCTGCATCGGATAGTACAAAACTGCCTTTTTGCACCAGTTTCTCCCTGGGCCGATCATCATCCGCCCAATTTTTTATGGAAAAGGAAGCTAGTTTTTCTTGCATGGGCTAAAGATAGGAGAATAATTTTATGTAATTTTCAATATAAATACTTCATTATGAAATCCCTTTTCAACAGCGAGGCACACGAAGAAATTTTATCACGAGTCAATCAACTTTCGGAATCTTCGGAAAGGCAATGGGGCAAAATGGAAGTGGGTCAAATGATCCATCACTGTCAATACCCCTTGAAAATAGCTTTAGGAAAGCACAATCCGAACAACAAACCGAGCCTTATGTTGAAGCTGATGGGGAAATTTTTCAAAAAAAGCTTGTACAACGATAAACCCTGGCGACAAGGACTTCCCACGGCCAAAGGATTAAAAGTAGTGGACGATAAAAATTTTGAGGAGGAAAAGAAGGTCCTAGTTGGTTTGATCAATGATTTTCACAATGAAAAGACCAGAAAAGAATGGGACCCCCACCCTACATTTGGCTCCTTTACACGCGAACAATGGGGACAGATGCAATACAAACATTTGGATCATCATTTAAGGCAATTTGGAGTGTGAAACCTATTTAAAAGTTGCCATCGCTTCGTAAAACTCCACTTCGTCCACGCCCATTTGTTGGCATATCCACTTGGCCCCTGCCATATTCCTTAAATTGGTTTCCCCTGAAATTTCCAGAGGCATTTCACCATCGGGCGTTTCCAAAAACACCTCGCCATCTACTTCTTGATATTCTGGAGTTACGTAAGGAAACTTTCTAATTGGATTTTCAGATGATTCCACAAGCTTCCTCACTTCCATATCCTCATCGTTATAGGTAATGCTTCCGCCCTTTACAATGCTGTCCACAAAAATGCTATACTGTTTCGCATAGGTTTCAAAATCGGTATAAAAACTGCCTTCTTCAAATTCAATATCGCTCAACAAAGCAATGTTTGGCCGATGTTTTTGAAATTGTGGTGTATTATCGATTACCGAAGAAGGATGGTCGATT
Organism: Allomuricauda sp. NFXS6; assembly: GCF_040148835.1. NCBI lineage: Bacteria > Pseudomonadati > Bacteroidota > Flavobacteriia > Flavobacteriales > Flavobacteriaceae > Allomuricauda > Allomuricauda sp. NFXS6. Next base: position 665,069 of record NZ_JAGEMG010000001.1, read on the forward strand.
CCCTCGATTACAATAAAGTCGTTTTCCTCGGTTAGTTGGAGTCCGTTTTGCACTGACAAAGCATAATCCACCTCAACATCATTATATTCCAATACGTGCAAAATCATTGATGCAATAGTTTTTTTCTGTTTACTACCAGCAACTACCACCCGTGTTTTGTATTTGGATTGTTCGTATAAGAATTCAGGGCAGGAAAAAATCCGCAAGCCCAATTCTTGTGCCTTGGCGAGCTCTGGGTTATCCTTTTTAATGGAGGCTCCCAAAATCACCGCATCCAATCGATCATTGATTTTATCGGAAGACCAACCTGTTTCATTGTACTCCAAACCCTGTTCCTGCATTATGGCATTAAGTGATTCATCAAAAACGGCATCACTACCTGTTACCTTTTCGCCCTTTTTGCGCAGGGCAATGGCCAGATTGCACATATTTACTTCTCCAATACCTATAAAATGTACCTGCATCTGTTCAATTTAGGGCTCAAAAATAGCCAAAGCCGTTGCTATTGCAAACCCAAAGCTTTATATAAATTTATATCTTGCTTCTAAATTTGAGAACAATGAACCTATCAGAAATCGAACCCAAGGAAATAATGCCAGGCTACCACGGAAAATTGGTGCACGGCGAACGCATGAGCTGGGTGTTTTGGGATGTTGACCAAGATGCCGAAGTACCGGAGCATCAACACGACCACGAACAAATTATGCACGTAGTGGAAGGCACATTTGAGTTTAGCCTGAACGGCAACAAAGACACCTATACCTCGGGAGACGTTGTAGTAATCCCTTCCAATGCACCACATAGCGGAAAAGCACTGACGCCCTGCAAATTGATGGATATTTTTAGTCCTGTAAGAGAAGAATACAGATAACACATGCATATATCACTAAAAGGAAAAAATGCCCTAGTGGGCGGCAGCAGCAAAGGAATCGGTGAGGCCATTGCACGACAATTGGCCGAAAGTGGCGCTAATGTAACTCTAATGGCCAGAAGTGAAGGACGTTTGCGAGAATTGACCCAAAAAATGGACAGTTCCCAAGGACAAAAACACCAGTTCCTGGTCGTTGATTTCAACGATTTTAAAGCCTACATGACAAAAATATCTGAATTTTTCAAAACCAATACCGTAGACATTTTGGTAAACAACACCCAAGGTCCCGAAGGTGGTGGAGCTTTGGAGAAAAATGTGGAGGACTATCAGCAAGCCTTTGATTTGCTGTTTAAATCGGTTGTTTTCACTACCGAACTTGCCCTAAAACATATGCAGAAAAACCAGTGGGGCCGTATCATTAATATCGCTTCCATATCCGTAAAAGAACCTTTGAATTATTTGGCACTCTCCAATACCATAAGAGCTGCGGTGGTCACTTGGGCCAAAAGTTTGGCTTACGATGTCGCCCAAGATGGCATTACCGTGAACAGTACCTTGACGGGGTATTTTGATACCGACCGCATAGCGCAATTAAATACCAAAAAAGCAGAAAAATTAGGTGTTTCTGTTGATGAAGTCCGCTCCACCATGAAAGAACAAGTACCTGTAAAACGTATTGGAGATCCTAAAGAATATGGATATTTGGTGGCATTTTTGGCTTCGGACAAAGCGGCTTTTATTACCGGAACCAATATTCCGATAGATGGCGGACTGTTGAAATCACTATAAAAAACTGATTAACAGTAAATTAAATCATACAAAAATCATCAGGTGTTTGTTTTTTGAATACTTTTAGTATGTAATCAATAAAAACAAAGTCTTATGAATTCAAAGATTTTTATGGTAGTTCGAATCCTTTTAGGGGTATTTGTCCTCATATTTGGATTGAACAAGTTCTTAAATTTTATGCCTGCTGGAGGTGAGATGTCTGAAGGAGCTATGACATACTTTGGCTCACTTTCATCCACAAACACCATTCAGCTTGTGGCCATTGTTGAGATTTTGGCTGGGCTTGCCTTTATCTTCAATAAGTTCGGTGCCCTGCTGGCGATAATTTTAATGAGTGTTTCTGTCAACGCCGTTTTATTCCATGCCACATTGGACTCGGCAAACATTGGCCCGGCTTTAGGGCTCTTAATTCTGAATATTGTAGTACTGATCGGATATAAGGATAGGTACAAAGATTTGCTCAGGGCATAGAAAAATGAAGAGGGTGTTTAAAAAGTAAGGCGATTTTATATTGAGCTTGTCGAAATATTTTCAACTTACTGATAATCAATATCGGTTTCGACAAGCTCAACCTGACAAATCAAGCTATGAAAACTTTTTAGATACCCTCTTCATTTTACAAACTCATACGGTCTTTAAAAATGTAGGATTGTCTTCGGGAAACCTCGACCTCCTCGCCGTTTTTCATCGTAAGCTTTAGCTTACCGTTGAACCATGGCACAACATTTTGAATATAATTGATGTTTACGATTTGCTGCCGATTCGCCCTAAAAAAAGAGTCTTCGGGCAACTTTTCCTCTACTTGGTTGAGTGATTTGTACAGCATCGGTTTCTTCTCATCAAAAAACACCCGGGTGTAATTGCCCACAATTTCAAACAGTGATATATCGCCGATTTTTACCAACCAGCAAGATTCACCATCCTTGATAAATATTTGACTGCTTTCGGTCAACTTTTTGGAACTTGAAGAAGCTTCTTCCCTGGACTTCATCTTGGTCCTTACCTTTTCCAAGGCCATATCAAAACGTTTATTGCTCACAGGTTTAAGCAAATAATCCAAAGCATTGTACTCAAAAGACTTTATGGCATACTCATCATAAGCGGTGGTAAAAACGGTGATTGGCACATCATCCAACATTTCCAAAAGGTCAAACCCATCTTTTTCGGGCATATTGATGTCGAGAAACAAAAGGTCTGGGGATTCAGACTCAATCAGCGCCGCACCATCATCTACGTTTTCTGCCTCGCCTATCAGTTCTATATCTTTGTGCAATTTGATGAGCTCTTTGAGCTCATTCCTCGCCAATCTGGAGTCTTCGACTATCACCGCCCTGATTTTCATACCAATGGAATTTTGATTTCTGCCACCACCTCTTCGGATATTTCCTCCAATTTAAATGATGCCCGGTCGGCATACAACAATTTCAATCGTTGCTCAATATTATTCAAACCCAATTTGGTGGAATCCTTCGAAATGTTCAATTTCCCCGTATTCCTGACTTCTACATAAAGATCATCGCCTTTCTTGCAAATGGCCAATACAATCCGTCCACCACTTTTAAGATTAGAAATTCCATGTTTGGTCGCGTTTTCTATCAGCAATTGAATGATCATAGGTGGGATTCGCAAATCCAAGGTGTCGTCATCCACTTTTTTTACAAACTCCAAGCGATTCTCAAACTGGATTTTTGATAAATCTATATAGTTGTCCACTACTTCCAATTCTTCACGAACAGGAATATCGTTGATATTGTTTTTGGTTAGGGAATATCGAAGAATCTCGGATAGCTTGGTCAGCATTTCCCGGGACCTGTCCACATCTTCGAGCATCAAACCACGAATATTATTGAGGCTATTGAACATAAAATGCGGGTTGATCTGTCCTTTTAAAGTATTGAGTTGGGCTTGCTTAAGAGTGGTGTTAAGTTCTAACCGCTCAATTCTGTTCTGATTCAGCTTCAATAGCAATTTGATCACCAAATAAGTGATTACCCATGCCCCGACCAAAAATATCGAGTTCAGCACCTGAACCATAATTTTGTCGTACCCCTCGAACATACGCATTTCGGTCTCGGTAAGATCTGGGCCAAATTCTACATAGATGTATCCAAAAAAAACATTGAGCAGACCAAAAAGTGTAGCTGCCAGTAATGTGGAAACAATTATTTTGATGACCTCTTTGACCCCAAAGGAATCGAAGTGCACATTTCGTTTGAGGTACCATCGTAAAATAGAAGTTGAAAGTACACCAATAAAGGTTCCGACAATGATTGAAAACACGACCATCTCGAAACTGATGTTCTGAGGGATCAATGCGCCTATGGAGTTAATAAAGCCCCAGCCCACTATTTGAAGAACCCAAAATGCAATATTCCTTTTCCTTGAACTTAACTCCATACTGTTGAGCGCGTATTGCCCAAATTTATTTTAAAATTAAACGGTATAAGCTAAACTACGGTTTTTGAACTGCTTTTCTTTTAAACGGATTGTTACACGATTTCCTATGGGGCAAAAACACAATCCACATCATACTAAGGCTTGAATAAAAAATCGGGAAGTATTCGTTGTACTCCCATCCTTGAAATTTTCCATATGTTGATGCAACAACGCCTAGTAAGCCTAGCGTAAAAACAACCTTTTGTGTTGTGTTCAGTTTTTTCATATTGATGATTTTTAATCGGCTAAGCGAGTTAAAGAATAATGCTTACTAAAATTGAGATGATAAATTTGGCTAATGCTACCATGACCTTTTTGATTTAGAATTTATTTCTGAAGCTAAAGTACAAGACAACCCTTGTCCTATGAAGGGGTTTATGACAAGTGGTAATTTTGGAGCACCGAACGGTAAAACCATTGGGTTTCGGCATCAAATATTACGTAATACGTTGGTTATGAACACTATTTTACCTTTGGTGGGAATTTAGAAAATACCTTTTTCACCAAGGCCCTGAGCCTATCTTCCCTAACACTGGGGGATACATTTTCTTTAAGACCACTTTCGGCAACGGCCTGCCAAACCAGAGCATCGCGCTGTGCATCCACCAAATCAAACTGAATGCTGCGCTGTAAGTTTGGGCCGCCCAACGGCAACCCCACAGAAATACCTCCGCCTACATTTCGGCCCGTACCGCCAATACCCACCCCAACATTGTTGTTGGGAGCGCCTTGGTATTCATCACTGATAATATTGATGAAGATCTCCGGTTCTTCGGCCAAACGGTAACCACGGGTTTTTAAAGTAGAATCCAAAGCACGCAGCAAACGTCTTTCATCCAATTGGCTTAAGCCAGATTGCATATCGGCATAATAGTTATAGGTAGAATAACTCGAAAAATCAACGTCCTTATCGTAATCATAATTTACCCTGACCGAACTACAAGATACAACAATAAGCACCAATAGTATTGAAATTAAATAACGCATGACAAACATTTGGGTCCACCTAAATTTAATCAATATATTGATTAAACCTGCTGAAGAACACCTCTTATTCGTTCAACAACTTCCAAAGTCTATCCTTGAGTTGCTGAATACCCAGACCACTAACTGACGATATGAAGGTATAAGGCACATCCTTGAAATCTTCTTTCATGTCCGCATCCATTTCATCAATAAGTTCCTGATCTAACATGTCGCACTTGGAGATGGCCACCAATCTTTCTTTGTCCAACAATTCTGGATTATACCGTCTCAGCTCATCCAAAAGAATCTGATATTCCTGACTTACATCTTTACTGTCTGCAGGAATCAGAAACAGAAGTGTAGCATTGCGTTCTATGTGTCGTAAAAAATAATGTCCCAGTCCCTTGCCTTCGGCGGCACCCTCAATAATCCCTGGAATATCTGCCATTACAAAACTTTGAAAATCGCGATATTCCACAATGCCCAAATTCGGTTTTAGGGTTGTAAATTCGTAGTTGGCAATTTTTGGTTTTGCAGATGTCATTACCGAAAGTAAAGTGGATTTCCCTGCATTCGGAAAACCGACCAGACCCACATCGGCCAAAACCTTGAGTTCCAAGGTAAGGTGTCCCTCCTGCCCTTTTATGCCGGGTTGGGCATACCTAGGAGTTTGGTTGGTGGCGCTTTTAAAATGCCAATTCCCAAGGCCGCCCATACCACCTTCCAACACGATTTTTTCTTCACCATCTTCGGTAATTTCAAAAAGTATCTCGTTGGTTTCGGTATCCCGTACCACCGTTCCCAGAGGTACTTCCATATAAACGTCTTCGCCATCGGCTCCTGTGCTACGGCTTTTACTTCCGTGCTCACCATGCCCTGCTTTAAAATGCTTTTTGAACTTGAAATGGACCAACGTCCACAAGTTTTTGTTCCCTTTGACTATAACATGACCTCCTCGACCACCATCACCTCCATCGGGGCCGCCTTTGGCCACATATTTTTCGCGACGTAAATGCGCAGAACCCTTACCTCCGTTTCCGGAAGAAATGTGCACTTTTACATAATCGACAAAATTTCCTTCGGTCATATTCTAATATAAAAAAGTCTTTGTTTGGAATCAATTACAGGGAGTCGATTACCTTGCTCAAGCGCTCGGTAATCTCATCAATCTCTCCGATTCCGTTTACAGAATGGAATTTTCCCTGCTTTTCATAATACGCTTTTAAGGGAGCCGTTTTTTCATTGTATTCATCAAAACGGTTACGGATTTTGCTCTCGTCCTGATCATCGGAACGGCCACTACTTTTGCCACGCTCCAACAAACGTTCCACCAAAATATCATCTTCAGCTTCCAGAGCTATGGTTGCATTCACTTTCATATCCTTGGATTCCAAGAAATTGTCCAATGCTTCAGCTTGGGCTGCAGTTCGTGGAAATCCGTCAAAAATGAAACCTGCTGCATCCGGACTTTTCTCTACCTCGGCCTTCAACATATCTATGGTTACCTCATCGGGAACCAAATCGCCCTTATCAATGTAAGACTTGGCCAACTTGCCAAGTTCGGTTCCATTTTTAATGTTGTAACGAAAAACATCTCCTGTAGAAATATGCTTCAAATTATACTTTTCCTTTAGGAACCCTGCTTGGGTGCCTTTTCCTGCTCCTGGCTTTCCAAAAAGCACTAGGTTGATCATATCTGTTTGATTTAATTGGTAAACTTCTCTTAGGTTTCGGCCAAGCTCGTCATAGTCCAGCCCATATCCCACAATAAAATGGTCGGGAATCTCCAGCCCTACATAATCTATGGCATATTCCCCATTATAAATATCGGACTTATAAAAAAGTGTCCCGATTTTAAACTCTTTTACATTGGTATTGGAGAATAGATGAACCAACTCTTTTAAGGTCCGACCGGTATCCACCACATCTTCCAAAATAATGACACTCTTGCCTTCTATTTCCTCCGGAACATCCAAAAGAGTCTCCACAATACCAGTTGACGTTAATCCCTGATACGAGCTCAATCTCACAAAAGAGACTTCGCAGGGGTGCTGGTAAGCTTTCAGAAAATCTGCCACGAACATAAAAGCACCGTTGAGCACACCAACAAACAAGGGTGTTTCATCTTTGTAATCGGCGGCAATTTCCTTGGCCATTTTATCTATGGCCGAAAGGATTTCCTCTTCTTTTATATAGGGCTTAAAAAACTTATCGTGGAGCTTAATCAATGTTCTCAAGTTATGGTCAGGTTGGCAAAGATAATATTTTTAAAGCTGCTAAGCCTTCACATCTTTTATACCCTCGTGGATTTCACGTATTTTTGCTCACATTCAATTTACAAATCAATGCAATTTTTCTCTTCCGACTTTAAATTAGGAATTTTAGGTGGTGGACAGTTGGGCAAAATGATGCTCTACGAAACCAGAAAATGGGATATTCAAACTAAGGTAATGGATGCTTCTGACGAAGCACCCTGCAAAATAGCCTGCAACGAGTTTGTAAAAGGTAGTTTGATGGATTTTGACACGGTTTATGCTTTTGGCAAAGATGTAGACGTGCTCACCATTGAGATTGAAAACGTGAACGTCCACGCCCTTGAAAAATTGGAGCACGAGGGAGTAAAAGTCTACCCTCCGACCAAAACCTTGAGAACCATTCAGAACAAAGCTGTTCAAAAATTATTCTATACCGACCACGGGATTCCAACGGCTCCTTTTACACGATTTGCCTATACTTCCGAAATCGAGGACAGTATTCAGAATGGGGGACTTTCGCTCCCATTTGTTTGGAAGAGTGCCCAATTTGGGTACGACGGACAGGGCGTAAAGGTGGTCCGCAAGATGGAGGACCTTAAGGACTTGCCCAATGTGGAGTGCATTGCTGAAAAAATGATTGATTTTAAAAATGAATTGGCAGTCGTTGTTGCACGGAACACCAAAGGTGAAGTAAAAACGTACCCCGTAGTGGAAATGGAGTTTCACCCAGAGGCCAATCAGGTGGAATACGTAATCTGCCCCGCACGAATTGATGATGCCGTGGCACAAAAAGCCCAAGAAGTTGCCTTGAAAGTTTCGGAGCACATGCAGCACGTAGGGTTGCTGGCCGTTGAAATGTTCCAAACCAAGGACGACCAAATTTTGGTGAACGAATCTGCCCCAAGACCACATAATAGTGGGCATTACAGCATCGAAGCAGCATACACCAACCAATTTGAACAACATGTTCGTGCTATTTTAGGTCTACCACTTGGAAAAACGGACAGCAAAGTGGCCGGAATTATGGTTAACTTGGTGGGTGCTGAAGGCCATACTGGAGAGGTAGTTTACGAAAATATCGGAGAAATATTGGGGATGGATGGGGTTACACCGCACATTTACGGCAAAAAACAGACCCGTCCGTTTCGTAAAATGGGCCATGTAACCATTGTGGACGAAAATATGGCCAGAGCTCGGGAAGTGGCTCAGCAGGTAAAAGAAACCATTAAAGTGATAAGCAAGTAAGATATGAGCAAAGTAGCCGTAATCATGGGAAGTACAAGCGACCTTCCCGTTATGCAAGAAGCCATTGATATATTGAAAGAATTGGGCGTTGATGTGGACGTGGATATTGTTTCCGCCCACAGAACACCAGAAAAATTGTTCAGCTTTAGCAAAAGTGCCCACACAAGTGGCTATGCCGTGATTATTGCTGGAGCAGGAGGCGCGGCCCATTTACCGGGAATGGTGGCATCCTTATCCCCATTACCTGTTATCGGAGTTCCCGTGAAAAGCAGCAACTCCATTGATGGTTGGGATTCAGTTTTGTCCATTTTACAAATGCCCGGAGGCGTTCCCGTTGCCACAGTGGCTTTGAACGGAGCAAAAAATGCTGGAATACTCGCTGCACAGATTATCGGAAGTTCGAACCATGAAATTATGGACAACATTATTTCTTATAAAGAAGGGCTCAAAGAAAAAGTAATCAAAGGTGCCGAAGAGGTAAAGAAAACATTCCAGTAGCAAACCTTGGTTGATTATGAACTATAATCAAATTGGCATATTGTTGGGGATTTGCGCTATTGCCTTTTTTGGTTTTTCACTAAAGAAAGTAAGCAACCCTTACCTAAAAGGTCTCTGGAAGAGTGGCCTTTTGGTTTTCACTATATATGCCGTCCTCTTAATTTATATTGAAATTCATTGGCAATTTATTTCGGATTATGCCAGCAAATATGATGTCAATGGAAACGGTTTTGTGGACCTTAACGAATATTCCGATGCAGCCATTGAGGCGATGAACAAAAAAACCTATGGTTCAACTATTCGTGGATATGCCCCGGTGACCATGGCAGTACTCTCCTCTATAATTGGTTTTGCCTATTTAGTAAGCGATTGGACCGTAACACGTTTAAAAAACAAAGAACAGAAGTAAAATATATGAGCAATCCACTTTTGGAGCCTTTTAATGAAGCTCCATTTTCCAAAATAAAGAACGAACATTTCAAGCCTGCTTTTCTCAAAGCCATCGAGGACACTAAAAAGGAAATCGATGATATTGTAAACAATCCAGAACCGCCAACATTCGAGAATACATTGGAGGCCTTGGACTTTTCCGGTCAGCAATTGGATCGCATCTCCAGCATTTTTTTCAATTTGAATTCCGCGGAGACCAATGAAGAAATTCAGAAAATTGCCCAAGAAGTATCTCCCCTATTGTCAGAGTTCAGCAATGACATCACTTTAAACGAAGGGCTTTTTGCACGTATCAAAACAGTTTTTGAGCAACGTGAATCCTTGAATCTTACCAAAGAGCAACAGACGCTTTTGGAAAAGAAATACAAGAACTTTAGCAGAAACGGGGCCAACTTGAAGGAAGAAAACAAAAAGCGTCTTCGTGAGATAGATGCAGAGCTTTCCAAATTAAAACTGACCTTCGGTGAAAACGTATTGGCGGAGACCAACAAATATGAAATGTTCCTCACTGATGAAAAAGACGTGGAAGGTCTTCCCGAAGGCACCAAAGAAGCGGCTGCCCAATTGGCCGAATCCAAGGGCAAGGGGGGTTGGTTGATTACGCTGGACTATCCGAGCTACATCCCATTTATGAAATACGCCAAAAACAGGGAATTGCGCAAGGAACTATCCCTGGCCTTTGGCAGCAAAGGGTTTCATAACGATGAATTGGACAATCAAGAAAATGTAATACGCATTGTGAACCTTCGTCACGAAAGAGCGAATCTTTTGGGGTATGACACGCACGCTGATTTTGTGCTTGAAGAGCGCATGGCAGAAACTCCAAAAAAGGTATTGGATTTCTTGCACGAACTTTTAGAGAAAGCAAAACCTGCCGCCGAGAGGGAATTTGCCGAATTGGAGGCATATGCCAAGGAACTTGACAATATTGACCGTTTGGAAAAATGGGACAGTGCCTATTATTCCGAAAAATTGAAGCAAAAACTCTTCAATTTGGATGATGAAAAGCTGAAACCCTACTTTAAACTTGAAAATGTAATAAACGGGGTATTCAAAGTTGCAGAAAAATTGTTTGGGCTCACTTTTAAAGAAGTTGACCATATCGACAAATACCATGAAGAGGTGAAAACCTTTGAGGTTTATGAAAACGACAATTTCATCTCCTTGTTTTATGCCGATTTCCATCCCAGACCCGGAAAACGTGGTGGTGCATGGATGACCTCCTACAAACCACAATATACCTTGGGCGAAAAAAACAGCAGACCACACATTTCCAATGTATGCAACTTTACCAAACCCACAAGTTCAAAGCCGTCCTTGCTCACGTTCAACGAGGTCACCACACTTTTCCATGAATTTGGACATGCCTTGCACGGGATGCTTGCAAACACCACTTACCCTAGTCTATCGGGAGCTTCGGTATATTGGGATTTTGTAGAACTTCCCAGTCAAATAATGGAAAATTGGTGTTATGAGAAAGAGGCTTTGGAGCTTTTTGCCCATCATTACGAAACTGGCGAATTGATTCCAATGGAGTTCGTGGAAAAAATCAAGGAATCTGCCACTTTTCAAGAAGGTATGGCCACGGTGCGCCAATTAAGTTTTGGATTGCTGGATATGGCTTGGCATGGTAAAGACCCATCAGAAATAAAGGATGTAAAAGCCTACGAGACAAAAGCTTTTGAAAGCACCAACCTGTACCCTGAAACACTGGAAACTTGTATGAGCACTTCGTTCGCCCATATTTTCCAAGGTGGGTATTCATCCGGTTATTACAGCTATAAATGGGCCGAAGTATTGGATGCGGATGCCTTTGCGTATTTCAAGGAAAATGGCATATTTAGCAAAATGGTGGCTGACAAATTCAAGGAACATGTACTTTCCAAAGGTGGTACGGAAAACCCTATGGAACTGTACAAACGTTTCAGGGGAGCAGAACCGAATATTGATGCCCTATTGGAGCGGGCTGGCTTATTGCAGAAGTGATCGGTATTCCCATAAAATTTGACATACCCCATAAAAAATGAGGAATATTTACTATCTTTTTGATTCAAATTGCTTTACCGCATTCCTATTAAGCTAAATAATTCCCATAAATGATAGAAGCTCCCATTTTTTATAACCAACCCCATAGCGTATGAAAAATTGGGATATTGAGGATTTTGGTCCCGAGAGTTTGCTTAAAAAAACCATCAAACTTGCAAAAATCGGTATCTATGAGCTTGACGTGGCATCGAACGAAATCTATTGGAGCGATGTGACCAAGCAAATTACCGAGGTTGCCGAAGACTTTGTGCCAACATTGGAAAACCTTCCTTCCTTTTTTAATGAAGGGCATTATAGGGACATTGCTCGAGATGCGATGAACAATGCCATCACAAAAGGTGAACCGTATGATTTGGATTTAGAGGTTTTAACGGCGAAAGGAAATATAAGGTATGTCCGCAATGTGGGGAATCCAAAAATGGAAAATGGGGTTTGTGTAAAATTATTCGGTTTCCTCCAAGACATTACCGAAAGGAAACAGACAAAAGTTGAGCTTACCAAAAAAATCCAGCAGCTCAATCTTGCCGAACAATTGTCCCAAATTGGCTATTGGGAATGGGATATTATGGCCGACAATATTATTTGGTCGGACAACCTTTATCGCATATTTGGTCTGGAAGCGGGCACTCCCATCCATTTTGAGCGCGTTGTCGAAGCGATACATCCCGATGACCGAAAAACTTTTCGTGAGAATGCCCAAAAGTTTATTGACGAGAAACGGTTTCGGAAATTTATGCACCGCATAACTCATGAAGATGGCAGTGTCCGTACAGTTGAGTTGATTGGGGAACTCATCATGAATCAATATGGCGATGTGGTAAAAATGATCGGAACCACACAGGATATTACCGAACACCGGATGTCCGAAATCAAGTTTAGAGGTTTATTGGATTCCGCACCGGACACCATGGTCATTGTTGATCGAAAAGGCATTATCCAATTGATCAACAAACAAGCAGAAAAAATGTTTGGCTATAAATCATCGGAACTTGTTGACGAACATGTGACCGTTCTCGTCCCAAACCGACTTTGGGACACTATGGAATATTATGCCGAGACATTTTTTAAAGCCCCAAAACATACCGGGCTTCCTGCGGACCTTGATTTTTTTGTACATAACAAATCAGGTTTCCAAATTCCTGTTCAAGTCACCCTAAGTCCGCTTGAAACCACCGAAGGCCTCCTTGTTTCCATTGCCTTAAGGGACATTACCGTTCAAAAACAGGCGGCCCACCGCATATTGGAAACCAATAAAAGCTTAAAAGAATCCGCAAAGCGACTGAAGGCCCAAAATCGACAACTGGAGGAGTTCAATCAAATTACATCACATAATCTAAGGTCTCCAGTAAGCAATCTAAATGCATTGCTGGACATTTACAAAACAGAAACCGATTCCGGGACGAAAGAAATGATTATTGACAAAATAAGTTCCGTTACCAAACATCTCACTTGGACATTGGACACTTTGGTGGAATCTTTGCTGATCAAAAAAAACGCACAACAGTCCCTGGAAAAAAATCATTTTGACAAGGTATTGCTTAGGACAAAAGAAATGCTGGCGGCGGAAATTATAAAAACAGAAGCGACCATCACCTATGATTTTTCCGAAGCTCCAACCGTTATGTACAATAAAGTATATTTAGAGAGTATTTTTCTTAATTTGGTAAGTAATTCCCTTAAATACAAAGTAGAGGGCAGGCCTCCTGAAATCTTTGTGCAATCCAAAATAAAGGAGGGAATAGTACAACTGGAGTTTAGGGACAATGGATCAGGAATCAACCTGAAAAAAAATGGGCACAAACTTTTTGGATTTAGCAAGGTTTTCCATAGAAACAAGGACGCCAAAGGTGTTGGTTTGTTTTTAACGAAAGCACAAGTCGATGCCATGGGCGGTAAAATTTGGGCCAAAAGTGAAGAAGGCAAGGGAACTTCTTTTTTTATAAATCTGTAACCATTGATGATTATGAAACCAATCAATGTATTTGTTATTGATGATGATGAAATCTATCAATTTACCATCGGAGTAATCCTAAAAAGTATTCCCAACGTGAATTCCATACAGATGTTTGGTGATGGCGCAGAGGCTCTGGAGCATATTTTGACCCATAAAAATGTGGAAAGTGAACTCCCGGACATCGTCTTTTTGGATATTAACATGCCCGTAATGGATGGGTTCCAGTTTATGGACGAGTTTATCGAACTACTTCCTAAATTGAGCAAAAGCACCAAAGTATATATGGTTTCCTCTTCCATGGACCCCAAGGACATCAAAAAGGCGGACAGAATTGAGGAAATATCCGATTATTTGGTAAAACCTTTAAAATCCACACATATCAAGGAAATCCTGTTAGAAATATCATAATACAGGAACATGTGTTCAACAATTTCATCAACTTGCATTTCAGCATTAAAATGATGTTTGGTATTATACTCATTCCATGAGCGTTTTTTTTGCATAAAAATTGAACAATCTGGACTAAACCCCTGCTCTTTGTCAGGCTATTACATTTTACACGTCTAATCCATTTTTCAACCATATATAAGTATATACCCAAAAACCTTTACATTTGGTAATTCGATAAGAATATGACCAAACACAAACTTCAACCGAACAATTGGGTCGACCAATATGCAGATTATCTGTTCAACTATGCCGTTTCTCGGGTTAGCGATGCCGAAATTGCAAAGGATTTGGTACAGGAAACCTTTTTCGCCGGTCTCAAATCAGCTAAAAATTTTAAAGGTGATGCCGCGGAACGCACTTGGTTGGTATCCATCCTAAAAAGAAAGGTAATCGACCATTACCGAAAAATAAATTCAAAAAAAGGTAAAGCGGAAGTACGGATGAACTACAGTTCCGATTCCGACACCGAAGGCGATTGGTTGGAGCAGCAGGTGGCCGACCCTTACAGCAGTGATGGCGACAATGCGCTAGAAAACGAGGAGTTGGGCTCGGCCATCCAAGATTGTATTTCAAAATTGCCGCAAAAACAGGCTTTGGTTTTCAAATTGAAAACAATTCAAGGTATGAGCACCGAAGATGTCTGTAATGAACTGGACATTAATCCGTCCAATCTTTGGGTAATGATACACAGAGCAAGGACCTCACTTATGGGTTGTTTAAATGAAAATTGGTTTTAGGTTATGAAGATTTCATGTAAAGAAGCATCTGGCATTTGTGACAAATCCCAGTATAAAGAAGCAAGTTGGTGGGAAATAATAAAACTTCGCATTCATCTTCTCTATTGCAAAGTTTGCCGGGGGTATTCCAAAAAAAATGGAGAACTCACTTCATTGTGCGATAAAGCTGGCCTTACCATGCTTTCTGATGATGACAAGAAAAAGATGAAACGGGATCTCGAAGAAAAACGCTAGAAATAACTTTCCACACACCAAAACAAACAAAACCAGAAAACAGGAATCGCCTCCACCCAAAACATTACAAAATATCTGGATTGCAATCGCTTTTTGGAACCAAGTGCAAAAATCAATGCTACCGACAAGAACAACCGCAACACAATTTCCAGTTGATGGAGCTCATCCTTTAAAAAAGTCAAGAAAAAGAAAATTACGGAGAGTCCCATTCCCAATCGTCTTGTGACTTTTACTCCCAATACCTGCGGCAAAGTCCTCAAACCTTTATCGTCCCATTGCATATCCCTAATCTCAAAAGGTAAAATCAAAACCAACACCAGAAGCATTCTTTGAATAAAGGTCAAAGCAAAGTCCCAATTCAAAGGCATATTGGCATCCAAAACGGGCAACAGCACCGAAAAACCAGCCCAAACAAACGCCACAATATATATTTTAAGTCCCGCCAAATTCCTTAAGTTTTTGGCCCTCGGCAATAACGGAACTGCATACAAAGCGGACAAAACGCCCAAAACAAGGGTCGCCACCCAAATTTCCTTCTTCAATTGCGACAAAAAATAAATGGCGAACACAAAAGACAGAAAACTAAATGCCTGTATGATTTTGTGGTAGGCATTTGAAACAATCAAGTATTTGTATGCCTCTACCCCATATTTGATGAAATTGTAGCAAACAATCACACTAAAAAAAATAAAGCCCAAAAGATTGATATTCAACGAACTATCCAAAAGGTAAAACGTGACTCCCGTTAAGGAAATTACCGCGATGGCCACATGAATACTGGCATCGAGGTAAAAATCCAAAATGGTTTTTAGGGTTCGCATAAGGGTAAAATCTTAGGTCTTTTCTCAAAGGTTAACTTGTGGTTAACAACTTTGGATCATAGACCTTCAAAATTGACCATTTTCATTGAATTTATCCCTAATTTTGTGCTCTTTATTGGATTGAACATGAACACAGAGGTTTTTGCCGCCAGACACATTGGCATCACAGAAAGAGACTTGCCCCACATGCTCGAAACCATTGGGGCGGAAAGTATGGAACAGCTCATTTATGAGACCATTCCTGACGATATCAAATTAAAGAATCCTCTGGACCTTCCCGAGGGAATCAGCGAACACGAGTTCCTGAACCATCTCCACGAGCTGGCCAAGAAAAACAAGGTATTCAAAAGCTACATAGGTTTGGGGTACCACGAATCACTGACTCCTTCCGTGATCAAGCGGAATATTTTGGAAAACCCGGGATGGTATACGGCCTATACCCCCTACCAAGCAGAGATTGCCCAAGGTAGATTGGAAGCACTTTTAAATTTCCAAACCATGGTGAGCGACCTTACCGGAATGGAACTTGCCAATGCATCCCTTTTGGATGAAAGTACCGCTGCCGCCGAAGCTATGAGCATGCTGTTCGAGGTGCGCAGCCGCCAACAAAAAAAGGATGGTGTCGTAAAATTCTTTGTTTCTGAAGAAATACTTTCACAAACCATGAGCTTATTGCAAACGCGGGCTATTCCTTTAGGTATAGCGTTGGTCGTAGGCGACCACGAAAGCTTTGACTTTTCCAATGAGTTTTATGGGGCATTGTTGCAGTACCCTGGAAAGCATGGGCAGGTAAACGATTATGCCTCCTTTGTAGAAAAAGCCAAGGCAAACGAAATTAAAGTAGCTGTTGCAGCTGATATCTTGAGTTTGGTTATGCTCACCCCTCCCGGAGAGTGGGGTGTGGATGCCGTTGTGGGAACCACCCAACGTTTTGGGATTCCCTTGGGGTATGGCGGACCACATGCCGCATTTTTTGCCACCAAAGAAGCCTATAAAAGAAATATTCCCGGCAGAATTATCGGAATCACCAAGGATACCGATGGCAATCCGGCCCTACGTATGGCGCTACAAACTAGGGAGCAGCATATAAAAAGGGACAAAGCAACTTCCAATATATGTACCGCACAGGTGCTTTTGGCCGTTATGGCCGGAATGTACGCGGTGTACCACGGACCTGATGGTTTAAAATATATTGCCGGAAAAGTTCATGACAACACCAGAAAGTTGGCCAAAACATTGGAAGCTTATGGTTTTGAACAATTGAACAATGCTTATTTTGATACTATTCAGGTAAAAGTTAAAAATATCAAGCGACTTAAGGAGGTAGCAGAAAGCAAGAGCATCAACCTGTATTATATTGATGACACCAAGGTTTCCATCTCCTTGAACGAAGCAGTTTCGGAAACAGATTTAAACACACTGGTCTCCTGCTTCTTGACATCGCACGACTTAGACACAAAATCCTCAGGAGAAGTCGAATTAGATGAAGCTATTCCGTTCAACCTGCAAAGAAAAGCTCCATTTATGGAGCATGAGGTATTCAATTCCTATCATTCAGAAACGGAGTTGATGCGTTATATCAAAAAATTGGAGCGCAAAGATTTGGCATTGAACCACTCCATGATCTCCTTGGGCAGCTGTACCATGAAGTTGAATGCTGCTTCGGAAATGCTGCCGTTAAGTTGGCCGGAATGGGGCAACATTCACCCATTTGCACCGGTTGACCAAGCGGAGGGGTACCACGTGGTCCTAAAATCACTGGAAGAACAATTAAACGTGATTACTGGTTTTTCCGCCACTTCCCTACAACCCAACTCAGGGGCACAAGGAGAATATGCCGGACTTATGGTTATCCGGGCCTATCACGAATCACGGGGCGAATCGCATCGAAATATATGCTTGATTCCAGCTTCGGCACACGGAACCAATCCAGCTTCGGCAGTAATGGCGGGCATGAAGGTAGTCGTGACCAAAACCGATGACAATGGAAATATCGATATAGCCGATTTGCAAGAAAAAGTGGAGAAGCACGCAGAAAATTTAGCGGCATTGATGGTTACCTACCCTTCGACCCATGGCGTTTTTGAATCATCCATAAAACAAATCACAAAACTCATTCACGATAATGGTGGTCAAGTATATATGGATGGCGCCAACATGAACGCTCAAGTTGGGCTAACAAACCCTGCAACAATAGGTGCAGATGTTTGCCATTTGAACCTTCACAAAACATTTGCCATTCCACATGGTGGTGGTGGCCCGGGAGTTGGGCCCATTTGTGTCGCCGAACAATTAAAACCATTCTTGCCAACAAACCCTGTCATCGAAACAGGGGGCAAAGAAGCCATTACCGCTATTTCAGCTGCACCGTGGGGAAGTTCTTTGGTTTGTTTGATTTCTTACGGATATATAAAAATGTTGGGGACGGGAGGACTTACCAAAGCCACAGAAGCGGCTATTCTTAATGCCAACTACATCAAAGACCGCTTAAAGGGCAAGTTTGATGTGCTTTATACCGGGGAGCGCGGACGAGCTGCCCACGAAATGATCATTGATTGCAGACCCTTTAAGGCTAATGGTATCGAGGTGACGGATATAGCCAAACGCCTTATTGATTATGGCTTCCACGCACCTACGGTTTCGTTTCCGGTGGCTGGCACTATGATGATAGAGCCAACGGAAAGTGAAAGCCTTGCCGAGCTGGACCGATTCTGCAATGCACTGTTATCCATTCGTGAGGAAATTGATGAAGCTTCGGCAGAGGAAGCGGACAACGTACTGAAAAATGCTCCACATACATTGGGCATGCTTACCAGCGACACTTGGAGTCACCCTTATAGTAGGGAAAAAGCGGCGTTCCCATTGCCTTATGTGGCAGAAAACAAGTTTTGGCCAACAATTAGAAGAACTGATGAAGCGTTTGGGGATCGTAATTTGATGTGCACCTGTGCACCAATTGAAGATTATATAGAAGCCTAAGAACCACTATAAACATTGAAGAAAAGCCTTGATTCCAAAATTATATCAAGGCTTTTTTCGTATCCCGCAATATATAAGGTATCTTTTGGATATTGTAAATTATACTATGCATGCATAGTATAAGATATTGAATACCTTAACTTGTATGGATCAAAAACCTCTGGATAAATGAAAATTGGCATAACAGGCACCGGAAGCCACATCCCTTCCATAATTACCAAAAACGAAGATTTTTTGAATCATAAGTTCATGGAGACCGATGGATCTGTTTTTGAACAGCAGAACAACGTGATCATTGAAAAATTCGAGGCCATAACCGGTATAGTCAATAGGAGATATGCCAAACCCGACCTTAAAACATCCGACATTGGTTTTTTGGCGGCAGAAGAGGCCATTTCAAATGCGGGGATTGATAAAGAAGAACTGGATTACATCATATTCGCGCATAATTTTGGAGACCTTACACCTGGAAAAATTCAAGGTGACACCTTACCGAGTTTGGCTACTCGGGTAAAGCATTTGCTGCGGATTAAAAACCCAAAGTGCGTGGCCTATGATCTTATTTTTGGTTGCCCGGGATGGATTGAAGGCATGATTCAGGCCAAGGCATTTATCCAAAGTGGAATGGCCAAAAAGTGTTTGGTGATTGGAGGGGAAACCCTTTCCAGAGTGGTAGACCACCATGATCGGGACAGTATGATCTTTTCTGATGGAGCTGGAGCCACAGTTGTAGAGGCCAATACATCAAACGGTGAAATATTGTCCCATGCATCGGAAACCTACGCCAATGAAGAAGCGTACTATCTTTACTTTGACAAATCAAACAGTCCCTCAGCTTCCAAGGACACACGTTATATTAAAATGCAAGGCAGAAAAATCTATGAGTTCGCCTGCATCAACGTGCCCAAGGCCATGGCTTCCTGTTTGGACGGCAGTGGTGTTGGTATCGATGATGTAAAAAAGATTTTTATCCATCAAGCCAATGAAAAAATGGACGAGGCCATCATCAAACGTTTCTATAAAATCTACGGTAAATCAGTCCCTGAAAATATTATGCCCATGAGCATTCAGGATTTAGGAAATAGTTCCGTAGCTACGGTACCTACCTTGTATGATATGGTCCTTAAAGGAAAATTACCGGGACATGAAGTAAAAAAGGGAGACGTTGTTATATTTGCAAGTGTTGGTGCCGGAATGAACATCAATGCCATTGTTTACAGATATTAAAATGCTTGGAAACAAGTTCAAGTATCGGGCATCAGACTCAAGCATCAAGTTCCAAATTCCAAAAACCAAAAACAGGAGTTACTACATACTGCTGACTGCGTACTGCACACCAACTCCCAACTAAAAAAATAACATTAAAACTAATTTGGGATATGTGGTTTGTTTTTTGGAATTTTAGCCCATGTACGAAAACAACTTTCCCAACAAACGCTACAAGCATACTTTAGCATTTCTGCAAAAACATATCAATACTTCGGAATCCATTTTGGACCTAGGGGTGGAAAATCCCTTTTCGGAAATTATGAAATCCAATGGGTACCAGGTAAAAAACACTTCAGGTGAGGATTTGGACGTAGATTTTCAAAATGCCGCCCAAACGGATGTTGATGTAGTGACCGCTTTTGAAATATTTGAACATTTGGTGGCTCCCTTTAACGTACTTAAGGAAATTAAAGCCGAAAAATTGGTGGCTAGCATTCCCATGCGATTATGGTTTTCACCGGCATACCGCAGTAAAACAGATCCTTGGGACCGCCATTATCACGAGTTCGAGGATTGGCAATTCGATTGGCTTTTGGAAAAAGCGGGCTGGACGATAAAAGATACGGCCAAATGGACAAATCCTACTAAAAAAATAGGCATACGCCCCATACTCAGATACTTTACCAATAGGTATTATATTGTTTACGCTGAACGGGAAACATAGGGTCACAAATTCAGTTTCAAGTTCAAGTGCAAGAACATAGAGAAGAGAAACAAGAGCCATGAATCAAGACACAAGACCTCGTGCATCTTACGGATATCTGACTTCCAACAATTTCAAGTGCAAGAGCCAAGTTCAAACTCAAACATCTGACATCTGACATCCGACTCCTAAAACTAAACAAAACTTCTTTGGGATAAGTGACCATATTTTTGGAATTTTAGCACATGCGAATCAGTATTGTTATTCCTGCTCACAATGAAGCATCCTACTTAAAGGGTTGCTTGGATTCTTTTGTGGCACAAACCTACTTGCCCAACGAGCTTATAGTGGTGGATGACAATTCTTCCGATGATACTTTTAAAATTGCGAAAAGCTATGCCCAAAAGTATGATTGGATCAAAGCGCTTCAACGTAAATCTATTGATGAGCATATTCCCGGGAAAAAAGTAGTGGATACTTTTAATTATGGATTGAAACATACAACGGAATATGACCTCATTGGAAAGTTTGATGCAGATATTATCTTACCCAACAACTATTTTGAGGATATCGTCAATAAATTTCAAGCCAATTGGAAACTCGGGATGTGCTCAGGGCTCCTCTTCATCAAAAAAGGAAACGATTGGGTGTATGAAAACATTGCGGACAAATCCCATATCCGTGGGCCTATAAAACTATACCACAAGGCGTGCTTCAATAAAATTGAGGGATTGCGCCCAGGAGTGGGCTGGGACACCGTGGATGTCCTTTTGGCCAAATATCACGATTTTGACCACTTAACACTCCCTGAGCTGCAAGTGAAGCACCTTCGCCCTACCGGACATGGGTATAGTTCTAAAAGTTATCAAACCAAAGGTGAAGCATTGTACAAAATGCGCTATGGAATTATCCTTGCCAAAATAGCCGCCCTTAAGATGGCTTGGCAAGCCAAAAGTATTAGCTTATACCTCCAAGCCGTTTTTGGCTACCTAAAAGCATTTTTTCGGCAACAACCAAAATATGTTACCAAAAAAGAAGGGAAGTTTATTCGATTTTTTCGTTGGAAGGGGATTTTATCCAAGATTTAATTTTTTCCAAAAAAACTGAGAATCATATTTTCACAAGTCCTTTTTATTGGATGTCCGTAATGGGTCATAATATCACTAACCCTGAACTTGATTCAGGGTCACATAAAGATGCTCATATTTAGCAGGATGAGATGTTGAAACAAGTTCAACATGACGCCCAAAACACCCATTATGACATTAAATGGATAATCAGGTTCTTTTTTGTAAAAAAAAAGGAATACACCTACATCTTTCCGATAATTAAATTACAGCTTCTATCATAGATGGTTCTTCGTCAATTCAAAACAGCCATCCGTCAATTCATAGACTTTCACAGACAACTCTGTGGTTAACTTTATAGGACGAACAATCCCTCGGTGTAAAACCCCAACATCAAAAAGGATTCATAAATCAGATTAGAATATGAAACCTTACCTACGATTCCATTCAACATTGCTCCTCACTCTTCTTGCTGCTTTTTGGGTAAATACCTTATTGGCACAAATTCCTGGAGAAAGTTATTTTGATGATAAGGGTTACATTGAATATATAGCAGGCGATTATCCTTTGATAATTTCTGTACCTCATGGAGGATATGAAATACCCAATGACATTGCCGATAGGGACTGCGATGGTTGTGTCTACACGCATGACTCTTTTACCCAAGAAATCGGAAGGAGCATTACACAATATTTTTTTAATGAAACAGGACATTATCCCCATGTCATCATTAGTTTATTGGATAGAACCAAACTGGACCCTAATCGTCCTATTGAGGAAGGTGCTGATGGCGACCCTCTTGGAGAAGAGGCTTGGACAAACTACCATAATTTTATAGAAGATGCCAAAACAAAAATTATCCAAGATTTTGGAAGAGGACTTCTTATTGATCTTCATGGTCATGGACATCCAATTCAGCGCATTGAATTGGGGTATATTTTAACCCATAACGACCTAAATGAGACCGATGAAACACTGAACACTCCGTTTCATATTAATAGAAACAGTACCAAAAATTTGGTCAATGATAACGTCCTAAATCTTACACATGCCGAATTGGTGCGGGGTCCCTTAAGCTTTGGTGCGCTCATCCACAATAAGGGATACCCAGCAGTTCCAAGTCCGGCCGACCCGTATCCAGAGTTTGGTGACCCCTATTTTAACGGAGGGCAAATTGTATATGATCATGGAGCATTTTTCAGTAATGATTTTGACGCCTTCCAAATTGAAGCTAATCAAGATATTCGAATAAATGGAGGAGAGTCCGTAAGAGAAGAATTTTCAGAGCTATGCGCAATCACTATTAAAGAATATCTGGCCCTTCACTATGGCATTGGAATCATAGATTTTGATGAAGATGGAACTATGTCAGATGTGGATTGTGATGATCTCAATGCCGACGTTAATCCAAATGTAGAAGAAATTCCGTACAACGGCATCGATGATGACTGCGACCCCGACACTCTGGACGATGACCTTGACCAGGACGGGTTCAACAATGCGGAGGATTGCGATGACTCAAATGCAAGTATCAACCCGGATGCGGGGGAAATCCCGCACAACGGCATCGATGATGACTGCGACCCCGACACTCTGGACGACGACCTAGATGGCGACGGGTTCAACGACGCAGAGGATTGCGATGACAGCGAAGCAAGTATCAATCCGGAAGCGGGGGAAATTACGTACAACGGCATCGATGATGATTGCAATCCTGCAACCTTGGACGATGACCTCGACCAAGACGGGTTCAACAAAGCGGAGGACTGTGATGACAGCGACCCGAACATCAACCCGGATGCGGAGGAAATCCCATACAACGGCATAGACGATGACTGCGACCCAGCTACTTTGGATGACGACCTCGACCAGGATGGGTTCAACAATGCGGAGGACTGCGATGATAGCAATGCCAGCATCAAACCGGATGCGGAGGAAATCCCGTACAATGGCATCGATGATGACTGCGACCCCGACACTCTGGACGATGACCTAGATGGCGACGGGTTCAACAGTGCAGAGGACTGCGATGACAGCGATGCAAGCATCAACCCGGATGCGGGGGAAATTCCGTACAATGGCATAGACGACGACTGCGACCCCGACACTCTGGACGATGACCTAGATGGCGACGGGTTCAACAATGCGGAGGACTGCGATGACAGCGAAGCAAGCATCAACCCGGATGCGGGGGAAATCCCGTACAACGGCATCGATGACGACTGCGACCCTGACACTCTGGACGACGACCTCGACCAGGATGGGTTCAACAATGCGGAGGACTGCGATGACAGCGACCCGAACATCAACCCGGATGCGGGGGAAATCCCGTACAATGGCATCGATGATGACTGCGACCCCGACACTCTGGACGATGACCTAGATGGCGACGGGTTCAACAGTGCGGAGGACTGCGATGACAGCGAAGCAAGCATCAACCCGGATGCGGAGGAGATTCCGTACAACGGCATAGACGATGACTGCGACCCCGACACTCTGGACGACGACCTCGACCAGGATGGGTTCAACAATGGGGAGGACTGCGATGACTCAAATGCAAGCATCAACCCCGATGCGGGGGAAATTCCGTACAATGGCATCGATGACGACTGCGACCCTGACAATCTGGATGATGACCTCGATGGCGACGGGTTCAACAATGCGGAGGACTGCGATGACAGCGAAGCAAGCATCAACCCGGATGCGGGGGAAATCCCGTACAATGGCATCGATGATGACTGCGACCCCGACACTCTGGACGATGACCTAGATGGCGACGGGTTCAACAATGCAGAGGACTGCGATGATAGCGACGCAAGTATCAACCCGGATGCGGAAGAGATTTTAGATAACCAAATCGATGAAAATTGTGATGGCACTATAGCGGTCACATCCTCATCGGAGCCTGAGCCTGAGCCTGAGCCTGAGCCTGAGCCTGAGCCTGAGCCTGAGCAAAAAACGCAAGATTATTTGATAATATATCCAAATCCAGCCAATCAGGTCATTCACATTGAAAAAACTGATAAAAACAACTTCAAAATTGAAATCTTTGATGTGAACAATCGGCTTGTCCTAAGCAATCATGATTTAACTACTTTAGATGTATCACACCTATCTAGCGGAATGTATTTTTTAATTTACCATGATTTGGAAACTGGAAAAAAAGTTGTCAAAAAATGGATAGTCTCAAAATGATTCCTATTCAAACTCCAAGACCTCCCCGATAGGCTGCCCTGTTGCCCCATTTGGGAATGCAATGCCCAGCAAAGCTGCAATGGTGGGGGCAATATCAGGAATTTCGGTACGGTTTACCGTGCTACCTTGTTTAATGCCCTTTCCGTAGAGCAACAAGGGTACATGTGTATCGTAAATTTGCGCAGAACCATGCGTAGAACCAGTTCGGCTATAAGAAATATATCCCACGTTGGGAACAATCAAAACGTCCCCCGATCGCTTTTGGTTATAGCCGTTTTGTAATATATACGGGATTCCTTTGGAATACTCGTTCTCCCACATTTGATAACCGGTGTAAACCTGGCCTATACCTTCATAAGACAATAGTTCTTTGGCAATATCCTCTTGCGCATCATCAAGGTCAATATCCAAGTTGGCCAAGATTTTATGGTCCAAAAACAATTGGTAATTGGAAAGCTCACGAACAACATCGGTTGTACCGTATTTGTACTGAAGAAACTCTGCAAACTTTGTTTGCATATCCCCCATATCCAAGTAACCTGCAGGAATTTTGGAGTCCATCAAATACGAAGGTACATGGATAGCTGCGTGATCTGCAGTTAAGAAAACAGTGTATTCGCCCTCACCCACTTTATTATCCAAGGTGGAAAAAATTCGGGCCAAATCTTGATCAAGTCTTATGTAAGTATCTTCTACTTCCTTGGAATTTACCCCGTAAAAGTGGCCCACATAATCGGTGCTGGAAAAACTAATGGCCAAGAAATCCGTGATGATATCGGCTCCTAAATCCTCGCCTTCCAAAGCAGCCAAAGCAAAATCTGCTGTAATACTGTTCCCAAAAGGGCTTCTTCTGATCAAATCGAACTGACCATTCTGCTCCCATATAGCGGGTAAATCATGCGGGAAAGTATTGCTGCTTTCTCCTTTTTGTAAACCTTCATAATTATTCACATCCAAACCACTCTCCACATAGGTTTCTATTGGTTTAAGGGTGTTCCATGTTTTTTTATAGGCTTCAACTTTATCCGAAGCATTAAAATCCGCTACCCATTGTGGCAATTCATCCATATAATAGGAACTGGTAATCCAGTTCCCTGTTTCACCGCCCTCAAACCAATAGGCGGCATTGGCCGCGTGACCTGCAGGTAACACTGCCCCTCTATCTTTTAATGCCACGCCGATTACTTTTCCCCTTTTTTGGGTATGTAAACGCAACTGATCCGTAATGGTGGTAGTAAGCATACGGTGTGGAGACATTTGGCCAGCATCCGATGTAGTTCCTACAGAAGTATAAGTATCATCTCCAGCACAATATACATCTTCACCAGACTCTTTATCGAACCAATTATTACCAATTATACCGTGCATGGAAGGTGTTGTACCTGAATAAACCGAGGCATGTCCAGGCCCTGTACTGGTAGGCGCATAATTAAAATGATTATTTTTACAATTAAAGCCTTCATTCACCAATCTTTTAAAACCGTCTTCGCCGTATTGATTCCAAAAACGGGTCAGGTAATCGTACCGCATTTGATCCACCACTATACCCACAACCAATTTAGGTGTCTGGGCAATGGGTACTGGTTCTGACTCCGCATTGTTCTTTTTTCTACGCTGACCATAGGTAAAACTGATCATGCACAATGCTAATATTGAAACTATAAGATTGGTTGTTTTCATACTTAGGTTTTAATCAAATAATGACAAAACTATTGATTTCTCTTGTTTAAAAATTTAAATGAAGGTTAAATGCTGCACAATATTCTTATTTTTATGATCTCAAGTCCAAAAAACGCATGAAATACCTAGAAGCGATTGGGAAATACTTTATCATGATTTGGGAAGTATTTAAAAAACCTACCAAGTGGCGAATCATGAAAACCTTGATCTTCAAGGAAATTGACGAGCTGATTTATGGCGCCATGGGTATTATTATATTTATCTCCTTTTTTATTGGAGGCGTGGTCACCATACAAACAGCACTAAACCTAACCAATCCCCTTTTACCAAAAAGTCTTATTGGTTTTGCAGCACGGCAATCCGTGATATTGGAGTTTGCACCAACCTTTACCTCCATTATTATGGCAGGAAAGGTGGGGTCCTATATTACTTCGAGTATTGGTACCATGAGGGTTACCGAACAAATCGACGCCCTTGAGGTAATGGGGGTCAACTCCTTGAACTATTTGGTTTTTCCGAAGATAGTGGCGACCATGTTGTATCCTTTTGCAGTTGCAATTTCTATGTTTGTGGGTATTCTAGGCGGTTGGGTGGCCGCCGTTTTCGGCGGGTTTGCTCCAAGCGGTGATTTTATTCAGGGACTACAAATGGATTTTGATGCTTACCACGTAACATACGCCCTTATAAAATCGGTAGTTTTTGCCTTTGTAATCGCCACGGTTCCCTCCTACCATGGGTTTTATATGACTGGCGGGGCTTTGGATGTAGGTAAGGCCAGTACCACATCATTTGTTTGGACGAGTGTTGTCATTATTATTGTGAATTACATTTTAACGCAATTGTTATTGGGCTAATGATCGAGGTAGAGAACATACATAAATCGTTTGGGGAGAATCACGTTCTAAAAGGGATTTCCGCAATCTTTGACAAGGGCAAGACCAACCTGATCATTGGGCAAAGTGGTTCCGGGAAAACTGTTTTCCTAAAATGTCTATTGGGGCTTTTTGAACCAGATGAAGGAAATATTTGCTACAATGGACGTTTCTATTCCAAACTTTCGGGAAAAGAGAAGAGAAACTTACGTCAAGAAATGGGGATGGTATTTCAAGGAAGCGCCCTCTTTGATTCCATGACCGTCGAAGAAAATGTGATGTTCCCTTTGGATATGTTCACCACCCAATCACAATCGGAGAAGCAGGATCGTGTTGACTTTGTTTTAAAGCGAGTCAACCTAGTGGATGCTCACAAAAGGTATCCAGCAGAAATCTCTGGAGGGATGCAAAAACGGGTTGCCATTGCGAGAGCGATTGTTATGAATCCTAAATACTTGTTTTGCGATGAGCCCAACTCTGGGCTTGATCCCAAAACGGCCATTTTGATTGACAACCTTATTCACGAGATTACCCAGGAGTACGACATTACCACGGTAATAAACACCCACGATATGAACTCTGTAATGGAGATTGGGGAGAAAATCATTTTCCTTAAAAATGGGTTTAAGGAGTGGGAAGGAACCAACAAAGAAATCTTTAAAACGGATAACGAGGCCGTAACCGATTTTGTCTATTCTTCCGAGCTGTTCAAAAAGGTTCGCCAAATGTATATTGAAGAAAGGAACTGATTCCAACATCGGACATTGGAGAAACAAAAAATCACTCTACTTCTTTTATGACCAAGGTGGAGTCCTGAAGCCTCAATTTTAACCAAGCCAACATTTTTTTGGTATCTTCCTCTTTTCGACCAGAGCTTACGCCATTTTTCCAATTCACCTCAAAAACGGGAACCGTGTCCATTTTTTTAAAATCGGTTCGAACCTGGTAGGAAAACCCTAGTTCATCAATATTTTCATAGTTTACCTTGGCCTCTGCGCTAATGTCTTGGAAAGGAATCTGCCTACCAGCATTTCTGGTTAAACTGGCCAGTTCTTCTTCCAACAATCTAATTTGCTCATCCTTGTTCAACAATTCTGCTTTGTTTTTCTCGTACAACTCGTTCACATAGTTGAATTTTTCCTCGGAATCATCCTTGCCACCTTGAATAATATGCAACTCAGCATCCTTAAGTCGGTTATATTCATTTTTTTGCATTCTCCAAGTGTTGATCACATTTTCCGGCACCAATTCATCACCCATAAAAACTACTTCCACAATCGATGTTCCGTCATCCACATAATCCAGCTTGGTAAGATTGTCCACGTATCTTCCCGATCCGTCAAATTGGTAAACCTCAACGGTTTTTTGTAAAAACTCTTGTGCTTGTTTCATAAAAAGAGATTCCTGAAACACATTATAAAAAGTGAATCCAGCTGGAATCATCACCAAAATACCCGTAATGGAGGCCAAACGTGCGATAAGTCTTCTACGTTGGGAATTTGCATAGCGTACCATGGGAAACCTCAAAAACTTGATGACCAAAAAAGTGGCCAAACCAATAAATATGGTGTTAATGGTAAAAAGATACATCGCTCCCGCTGCATACCAAGGTTTACCTATGGCAAGACCAAATCCTACCGTGCATAGCGGAGGCATCAAAGCCGTTGCAATGGCCACACCAAAAATAACACTGGCAATGGTTCCCTTTTTTGCCCTTGCAATCACTAAAGCCAACCCACCAAAAAAGGCAATGAGTACATCCCTAATATCTGGTTTGGTTCGAGCCAGTAATTCCGAAGATTCATCCCGAAGCGGAAAAAGATAAAAGAACAAAAACGCTGTTATCACACTCAAAACCACCATTACGGTGAAATTCTTGAGCGATCGCCGTAACGTATCAATATCGTTTATGGCCAAAGACATGCCCATACCCAAAATGGGACCCATTAGCGGGGAAATAAGCATGGCACCGATTACCACTGCGGTCGAGTTAGCATTCAACCCAATTGATGCTATAAAAATGGAGCACACCAAAATCCACGAAGTGTGATTCTTAAAGGGAATATCCGCAATTATGGACTCTTTTGTCGCTGCAGCATCGGTATTCGATCGGATTTCCAACAGGTCAAATAAGAACTTGCGGACACTGCCCAAAAGTCCTTTGAAGTCCTTTTTTACTTCATCTCCACTTTCCTGACTCGAAGGAGAGGTGTCAATATCTTTTTTTTGTTCTTCGCTCATCTATTACGCAAACTGATCTCCAAATTTATCTTTTACCTGGTTCAGTACTTTTTTAATGTCCTGTTGTTTGTGTTTGGGATAAATTAAAAGCACTTCTTCCTTATCCACAATAATATAATCTTCCAAACCATCAACCACGACCACTTTCCCTTTTGGAGAGCGAATCATATTACCTTTGGCATCTTCCAAAAGTACTTGGGCGTTCACTACTGCATTTTGATCTTGGTCTTTATCCAATTTATCATACAGAGCACCCCAAGTTCCTAGATCGTTCCAGTCAAAAGTTGCCGGTAAAGTGTAAATGGATTTGGATTGCTCCAATATAGCATAATCGATGGATATGTTTTCTGCTTTGGCATAATTTTCTTGAATAAAGGCTTTTTCATCACTTGTGTTGTAGCAAGAAATACCTTCTCCAAACAAATCATATTGACTTGGCTGATACTTTTTAAAGGCATTCACAATGGTCTCTACACTCCACATAAATATACCTGCGTTCCACAAAAAATTACCTTGTGCCAAAAATTCTTTCGCGGTTTCATAATCTGGTTTTTCCCTGAATTGAGACACCCGTTTGAGGTTTTTGTCACTTCCCTTTTCAAATTCAATGTAACCAAAGCCAGTGTTGGGAAACGTGGGCTGGATTCCCAATGTACAAAGCGCATTTTCCTTTTCACATTTATCAAAACAGGCTATGACATCCTTTTCAAACGCAGCTTCGTCCTCAATCCAGTGATCGCTAGGAGCAACGATCATTACTGCATTCGGATTCATTTTTTGAATTTTTAAGGAAGCGTACAAAATACAGGGAGCCGTGTTTCGCATGGCTGGCTCCAGGACAACCTGATCTTGCTTTACCTTTGGTAATTGCTCCAAAACCAAATCGTTGTAACGCTCATTGGTCAGGATTAAAATATTTTCGGTGGGAATAAACCTGTTCAGGCGATCAAACGTTTTTTGAATCAAAGTTTTGCCCGTTCCCAACATATCGTGAAACTGTTTGGGATTGGATGAGGTGCTTACGGGCCAAAATCGGGACCCTACACCTCCTGCCATTAAAACTGCGTAATAATTCTTGTTCATCCTACTATCTTTTCTAATTAAAATGGTGGTTCAATAGGGGTGTCTCGGACCAACTCCACTTCTGCATTGGGCTGGAACAAATATAGTCTCCCAGTGGATAATTCCACACATTCGTACCGTTTTACTTTTTTGTTTCCTTTTTTGAACAACCTGCCATTGTACAACCTAAAAAGACTGCCCTGGGGCAATTCGTACACATAGCTGTGTTGCCTTTCTTCTTGATCAAAAGCTTTTAGCGCAATGGACAATCTGGCGTCGGTACTGCTACTTGCCTTTGGGTTTTTAAAATGGTTTGCAATAATGGGCAACAATTGCGAGGGAAACACCTCTGGCCTAATAAATGGGACCATTAAATGCTGAAAGGTACGTTTCCATTCCACGCCATGCGGTTTTATTCGACGACCATACGTTTCAAAGGCCACCAAATGCGCAATTTCGTGGACGAGCGTAATCAGAAATCGGTATTTGTTCAGGGAAGCATTTACGGTAATTTGATGCAATCCATTGGGCAATCTGCGGTAATCTCCATGCCTTGTAACCCGATGGTTCACAATTTTTAAGTGCACCCCATGGGTTTTGATCAATTCAAAACAGGGAGCCACGGCAAGCTCGGGAAGGTATTTTTGGAGGGTATTGTTCACTTGGATAAAGTTACAAGTTTATCCCTAAAATTTTAACTAACATATCTACGGAGTGCTATTACTCACTTGCAATAGCTTCCCATTGTATAGTTTTTGTCCGGTCAAGGCAAAATCCTTGATGTATGCAGCCATTTCCAAGGCGGTAACCGGAGCTTTATACCCAGGAAATGCTTCTTCCAGCATTTCTGTTTGCACCGCACCCAAAGCCAGTACGTTAAAGCTTGGTCCGGTTTCCTTGTATTCTTCGGCCAAAAGTTCGGTAAGGGTAATAACGGCTCCCTTACTGGAACTATAGGCGGACAGCCCGGGAAACTTCATACTGCCTTGTACCCCGCCCATTGAACTGACGGTTACCACATGTCCTTCTTGACCCATCATAGGGAGTACGGTCTTGGTCATTTCAGCCACACCGAACACATTTACTTTGTAAACATTTTCAAACTCTTGCGCCGTGGTTTCTGAAAAAGGCTTGTTGAGCAAGCTGCCTGCATTGTTGATAAGAACATCCACCACATGCCATTGTTCCAAAAAATCATTTAACTTTTCAAAATCTGTTGGGTTTCCCAAGTCAAAAGAAAAGGAATACACATTAGGCAAATTAAGGTTTTTCACAGGCTCTTCATTCCTTGATAAGGCCAAAACTTGATGTCCTTCCCTAGCAAAGAGCTTGACAAGTTCAAAACCAATTCCCCTACTTGTTCCTGTGATAATAATATTCGCCATAATAAATTGTATTGATTGTCATTCCTGCACTTCATTTTATTCAGCATAAACTCCAGCAGGAATCTGTAAAAACTTTCACATCTCGACTGCGCTCGATATGACATTTTTAGACTTAATTTAACTTGATTTCTTGGTTCGGTGCATTGGCAATACTCTCTATTACCGGGATAGTTTTGTTCACCAACGTCGACATATGGCCAAAATCCATAAGGTCGGGCTCATCTCCCACTTTGTGATAGTAATTGAAGTTGGTAAAATCAAAAGTACAAAAGGTGTGGGATGGCACCCCAAATTCTTCATGAAACGGATAATTATCGGACCGTTGATACAAATTGAACTCCTTTGCCGTTGGCAGAAAACCTACCAAATTCTCTCCTGCGTACGTATTGCTGACCTCAGCCAAATTGGACATCTCGTATCCTGTGATATAAACAAAATAATCTTTTC
The DNA here is from genome assembly GCF_040148835.1 of Allomuricauda sp. NFXS6. Classification (NCBI taxonomy): domain Bacteria; kingdom Pseudomonadati; phylum Bacteroidota; class Flavobacteriia; order Flavobacteriales; family Flavobacteriaceae; genus Allomuricauda; species Allomuricauda sp. NFXS6. Next base: position 697,661 of record NZ_JAGEMG010000001.1, read on the forward strand.
CCTTTAAGGGAACCCCTGTCATTTCAAAGTTGAGCATGGTGTAGAGGTTCAAATCCTCCTCTTTTAATTTTTTGGCTAAATGCTTAGACCCCAACAAGCCCTTTTCCTCTGCACTGAACAAGGCAAAGATCAAGCTACGTTTATTAGTTTTTTGTGTGCCAAAATAACGGGCCATTTCCAAAACGGAAGTAGTACCGGAAGCATTATCGTTGGCACCATTGGCAATATAGTCGCCATTTTCGGGTTTTATGGTTCCTATATGATCGTAATGTGCCCCGATCAAAATATACTCATCTTTTAAGTTGGGGTCGTTCCCATCAATCATACCAACAATATTATAGGCTGGTTTTTTAAAGTTTGATAAGGTATCTCGATAGGTTTCAAAATAGGGTTTTACCCCATAAGATTTAAAATAGTTCTCGATATACATAGCGGCCATCTCAATGCCTTCACTACCTGCTTCTCGTCCTTTCATATCGTTGGAAGCCAAATAATTCATCATCTCTCCAATGCGTTCACCATCGGTAAATGTGTTGTTTGACACCTTGCCATTTGATGGTTCGTCAGGGTCAACAGTTGTGTTTTGAGGTACTTGCGAAGAACCGCAGCCTACAACAAAAATTGCCGCCAGTGTATAAAACAATGCTCTCATTATTATTGTTTTTGATTTTTTTAAAGATAAAAAAAGCATCCCGAAAAGGATGCTTGTTGATTTATGTTATTGAATGTCCCTTTCGACTGCGCTCAAGGTGACGTTTGAAATCTATGCCAACATCGTCACAGGGTTCTCCAAGTACGCCCTCAACGTTTGAAGGAACTGAGCCCCTGTGGCACCATCAACCGTTCTATGGTCACAGGCCAAGGTAACCTTCATGGTGCTTCCTGGTACAATCTCGCCATTTTTAACCACAGGTTTCTCAACAATGGCTCCTACCGATAGAATTGCGGAATTCGGCTGATTGATGATGGAAGTAAACTCCAAAATACCGAACATTCCCAAGTTGGATACGGTAAAGGTGCTTCCCTCCATTTCGTCTGGCTTAATTTTCTTGTTTCTCGCTCTTCCAGCCAAATCTTTTACGGCAGTTCCCAATTGGGTCAAACTCAACTGATCTGCAAATTTGATTACGGGAACCACAAGACCTTCGTCTACAGCTACTGCCACCCCCATATGAACGTGATGCTTGTAAAGCATGGTATCTCCATTCCAGGATGTATTCACTTGCGGGTGCTTTTTAAGCGCCATCGCACAAGCTTTCAAAACCATATCGTTGAAAGACACTTTAGTGTCTGGCAAATTGTTGATTTGGGCACGGGAAGCTTTCGCATTATCCATATCCACCTCAATAGTAAGATAATAGTGGGGTGCAGAGAACTTTGATTCGCCCAAACGCTTAGCAATCACCTTGCGCATGGTTGAATTTTTAACCTCTTCCACGCTTTCCTCACCGACAGGCAAGGCAACCGGTGCAGCAGGAGCTGATTTTTCTGCTGATTTTTCTGCAGCTGGTGCTGCTTGTGCAGATGGGGTGTAATTCTCTATATCCTTTTTGACAATCCTTCCATTGTCACCAGTTCCCTTTACATCGGCCAAGTTGATACCTTTCTCTTCGGCAATCTTTTTGGCCAATGGCGAAGCAAAAATACGCTGTCCATCTTGGGTAGCTGGCGCTGTTTCTTCTTTTTTAGGGGATGACTCGGTTTTAGGCGCCTCTTCTTTGGTTGCTTCAGCTTTTGAAGCACTCTTGGAAGAACCTCCCGAAGCTTGCGCCTTCAACACGGCATCAACATCGGTTCCCTTTGGGCCAATAATGGCCAATAACGAATCAACAGGGGCTCCTTCTCCTTCTTGAATGCCAATGTGCAACAAAGTTCCGGAATAGAAAGATTCGAATTCCATCGTAGCTTTATCCGTTTCGATTTCAGCCAAGATGTCTCCTTCTTCCACTTCGTCACCTACCTTTTTTAACCAACTGGCCACGGTTCCTTCTTCCATGGTATCGCTCAATCGCGGCATGGAAATGACCTCCACCCCTTCGGGAATATCTACCGGCTCATTTGCCGGAGCTGAACCTTCTTCTGCTTCAGGCTCTTCGGATTCTTCTTCTTTGGATTCTTTGGATGGTTTTCCAGAACCATCCAATAGGCTGGAAATATCTTCCCCTTCTTCACCAATTATGGCCAAAAGTGAATCAACCGGGGCGCCATCACCTTCTTCAATTCCGATATGGAGCAAAGTTCCTTCGTGAAAAGATTCAAATTCCATGGTGGCTTTGTCCGTTTCGATTTCCGCCAATATGTCTCCTTCTTCGACTTTGTCCCCTACGCTTTTGAGCCATTTTGCCACGGTTCCTTCTTCCATGGTATCGCTCAATCTAGGCATATTGATTACTTCTGCCATCTAATTATAATTTATGTTGTAAAAATGGATAGTCTTCTTGCTCGTAAACGGTATCGTACATTTGCTCTTTTGGCGGGAAATCTGATTCTTCAGCAAATTTCTCGCATTCTTTGACCAAGTCCTTCACCTTTTTGTCGACCTTTTTTAGGTCGTCTTCAGAGGCATATCCTTTCTCTAGGATAACGTCTTTTACCTGAGTAATTGGATCTATCTTTTTATACTCTTCAACTTCATCTTTTGTTCTGTAGTGCTGTGCATCGGACATGGAGTGACCGCGATATCTGTACGTTTTCATCTCCAAGAAAGTAGGTCCTCCTCCCGTTCTTGCACGCTCAATGGCCTTGTCCATTTCTTTGGCAACAATGGCAGGATCCATTCCATCTACGGGACTACAAGGCATTTCGTAACCAAGACCCAATTTCCAGATATCCGTGGAGTGTGATGTACGGGCTACCGATGTTCCCATGGCGTAACCATTGTTCTCACAGATAAACACTACGGGCAATTGCCAAAGCATAGCCAAATTGAAGGCTTCGTGAAGGGAACCTTGCCGAACGGCACCATCCCCCATATAACAAAGCGTTACGGAATCCCTTTTGAAATACTTATCGGCAAATGCCAATCCGGCACCCAAAGGGATTTGCCCTCCTACGATACCATGCCCACCATAAAAACGGTGTTCTTTGGAGAAAATGTGCATAGAACCGCCCATACCTTTGGAGGTTCCTGTCACCTTTCCGTAAAGCTCTGCCATCACTTTTCTTGGGTCCACTCCCAAACCTATCGGCTGAACGTGGTTTCGGTAAGCGGTGATCATACGATCTTTATCCAAGTCCATTGCGTGCAATGCTCCTGCCAGAACCGCTTCCTGACCATTGTACAAGTGCAGAAACCCTCTAACTTTTTGCTGAATATATACGGCGGCAAGTTTATCCTCGAACTTTCTCCAGAAAAACATGTCCTCGTACCATTTAAGGTAAACTTCTTTGGTAATTTTTTTCATCTACGGTTGTATTAAATGAATTTCCCTTGCAGTAGGGAGAAGCAAAAATACATATATATCTGTTTTGGAAAAAGAATTGAATTAAGAATCGCCCAAAAATGAGCTATTGAATGCCAAAGGCAAAATATCGGCTATGGAATTACATTTATAAATTGGGCCTGTTTCCGAACTTAGCAATAAAGAAATAGGGGCTTTCTGCCTTTGTTCGTATTCAATGATGGACTGTCTGCAATTGCCGCAGGGAGCTGCCGGAACACCTACCTCATGTTTAGAGGACGAAGCACAAATGGCAATGGATTTAACGGCCACCCCAGGATATTTGGCCCCTGCATGGAAAATGGCCACCCGTTCCGCACAAAGTCCTGAGGGGTACGATGCATTCTCCTGATTATTCCCTATCACCACTTCCCCGTTTTCCAGCAATACGGCCGCACCTACTTTGAACTTGGAATAGGGCGCATAAGCATCTTCCCTGGCCGCCGCGGCGTCCCGTAACAATTTTTGGTCGTTTTGTGACAACTCGGATGCATCATCATAAATGAGCAGTTCAAAACCAATTTTCCTTTTTTCCATTCAAATATTGGGTGTAATCCAAAAATAAAAAAACCTGCCCCAAGGGACAGGCTTATGCTTATATATTTTAGGTTTTCTTAATCATTATAAAATTCCTCACCGAAATTAAAGGTAAGCGAAAATCGCAATGTGTTCTCCAATGGGTTCCTAACCTGTGAGGTCGAGAACAAATAAGAAAGGTCTATTTGTGCCGACTTAAACATAAACCCAGCTCCCAAGGTGAAAAATTGTCTTGAGCCTTTTTCTTCACTTTCGTGAAAATAGCCGCTGCGCAACATAAAAGCTTCCCTAAACCTATATTCGGCTCCCAAAGCCCAAGTTATCTCTTTTAATTCTTCACTAAATCCCCCCGGTGCATCACCGAAAGATTCGAAAACACCTTGAAAAAAGCCTATATTTTGATACTCGCTATTATCTTCAGAATCGATATCCCCATCTCCATCGAAGTCCCTAGGTGTTGGAACCAACAATTTGTTAAATTCCGTATTGATGGCCAAAATGTTGTCCTGGTCAAAAATGAAATCGAATCCTCCGCCAAACTTTAGATTGGTCGGAAGAAAGTTTTCTTGCCCTCCTGCATCATATTGTATGGATCCTCCCAAATTGGAGATATTGAATCCAGCTCTCCAACGACCATCATAATTGCTGTAAGCTATTTCCGGAGATCGGTAAAACCCGGATACATCTACCGCAAAGGCATTGGCTGCTTGGGAATCCTGAACCCCATCTTGAAATCTAAGGTTGGAACTGATAAACCTTCCTGCTACTGCCATAGAAAATGATTGACTCAGTTTTAAGGAGTATGAGCCATCCAAAGCAAATTCATTGGGCTTGACCAAAGTAGCGTCTTGGTCAAAGGTTTGCCTTAACTCTATTTCCCCCAAACCAAAGTAACGCAATCCAAAGGCGAACGCACTTCTATCGTTCAATTTGTTATAATAATTTGCATTCAACAGGGATACATCGTTGACAATGCTTTCCAAATAAGGGGTGTAACTAATGCCAATACCCATTTTTTGTGTGGCAAATGCGTATTTTGCTGCGTTCCATTGTTGGGAATATACATCAAAAGAAGTGGCCACGCCCATATCTCCCATACCGGATGATCTCGCATCGGCTGCAATTGTTAAAAATGGAACAGCTGTTGTGATTGCTCTTTCTTGTTGAGCGCTTAGTTGTGGCATAATTATTAGAAAGGCAACCACGATCAATAACTTTTTCATTCTAAAATTTTAGCATTTAGTCTAGTTTCTCGTTCCAAGAAAACTTTTTGAAAGCAATACAGATTAAACGGCGTTTTGACAAAAATCTTATATCCCAACTCATTTTTTTGATATTAATCGTCCAAAACATAACTATTCCATTGATACAGCAAATCGGATACCTTATATTATACCAAGCGTTAAAAACCAATCTCACTATACTAATTCGGCACCTTCTCCGTTACTGAAGTGTAGCATGTGGCAATTACCTCATGTTCGGAAATATTTGATGAGCACAAAATATAATGGTGAAAACATCGTTTTAAAGCCATCGAAGTATTTAAAAATCAAAACAAGTCGAAGATACTGAGGGTACAAAACCCTGAGTTTTAAAGTACTCAAGCCCAAATTATGAAAAAACACTTAATCAAAGTTGTACTTTCTTGCGCCGTAGTGATGGGAAGTTTTTCCAGTTGCAAAAACTCTTCCTCATCTAAGAACGTCTCCAGAGCCACTGGTTGGAAAATCAATGCCAAAGAGGGGGGATTTCAATACAATTCGGATTTTAAAGAACAAGAAACTCCTCCAGGAACCGTATTTGTAGAGGGTGGAACTTTTACCAAAGGTAAGGTTCAGGACGACATCATGAAAGATTGGAACAACACGCCAACGCAACAGCACGTCCAGTCCTTTTATATGGATGAGACAGAGGTTACCAACGTAATGTACCTAGAGTATTTGGATTACCTGAAGGAAGTATACCCGCCGGACAATCCTAATTACGCAAACATCTATAAAGGTGCACTACCCGACACCTTGGTTTGGAGAAACCGATTGGGCTTTAACGAAACAATGACCAACAACTATCTGAGACACCCTGCTTATGCAGAATATCCTGTTGTAGGTGTTAACTGGGTTCAAGCTACCCAATATGCAGAGTGGAGAACCGACAGGGTGAACGAAGTAATGTTGGAAAGAGAAGGGTATTTGGCTGAAGATTCAAAATACAAAGTACTTAACGGCGATATTGATGGTACCTTCAGTACCGAGGCTTACCTTAACAATCCAGAATCTGTTTATGGTGGTGAAATTGATTCTCTTCAGGGAAAACAAAAGAAGGATTCCATCAATACTTTTGCCAAAAGAAGCAGTGGGGTTATTATGCCCGCTTACAGATTGCCCACAGAAACCGAATGGGAATATGCGGCTCAAGCACTTGTTGGAACCAGAGAGTACAACAACTACAGAGGTAGAAAAAAATATCCATGGGAAGGTGACTACACCCGTAATGGTCAACGTGTAGGTCGTGGAGACCAATTGGCCAATTTTAAACAAGGTAAAGGTGATTATGGCGGTATTGCCGGATGGTCCGATGATGGTGCCGATATTACCGGAGAGGTAAAGTCCTACAAACCCAACGATTTTGGCCTGTATGATATGGCAGGAAATGTAAACGAATGGGTTGCTGATGTGTACCGCCCCATTGTGGACGATGAAATCAGTGATTTTAATTATTACCGTGGTAACGTTTTCATGAAAAAAGCCATTGGCGAAGATGGAAAAGTTGAGGTATTGAAAGATAAAATAGTGTATGACACCTTGCCAAACGGAAAAATCGTAGCTGTCAATCTTCCAGGAGAAGTTAAAGAAGTTCCCGTTACCGAAGAAGAAACGTATTTAAGAACAAACTTTGATAAAAGTGACAACCGTGGTTTCAGAGATGGTGACCCAGGCTCTTCAAGGTTCTTTAGCCGTTTCAGTGATGAAGAGGATAACCAAAAAATGTATGATGCGCCTAAACATTCGGTAGAACGAAACGAAGAAGGTGAATTGGTTCGCCAATATGATGAGTCAAACTTTAGAACCTCATTGATCAACAACGAAGTTCGCGTGTACAAAGGTGGATCTTGGCGAGACAGGGCCTACTGGTTAGACCCAGCACAACGTAGATACTTGCCACAATATATGGCAACAGACGATATTGGATTTAGATGTGCCATGTCCAGAGTCGGATCAAAATCCAGATCTAAAAAGACAGTTCGCCACAAAAAAGCGAGATAAAATAATTTCTTGAGTATTTTAAAAGCTCCGGCCAAAAGTCGGGGCTTTTTTTTATCTTAGATTTATGACAATGGAAGAGTTGCACGCTCTGTTTTTAGAGCACCCCACCATATGTACAGACACTCGGAAAATTACCGAAAACTGTCTGTTCTTTGCCCTTAAGGGACCAAATTTTAATGGCAATGCATTTGCGCAGGAAGCCTTGGACAAAGGCGCCGCCTTTGCCATTATCGATGAGGAAGATTTTAAAACTTCCGACAAGTTTGTGCTTTGCGATAATGTGCTGGCCACGTTGCAACAATTGGCAATATATCATAGAAACCGTTCCAAGGCCAAAATAATTTCGCTAACCGGAAGTAATGGCAAAACCACGACCAAGGAACTCATTAATGCCGTTATCTCCAAAAGTTACAACACTATTGCCACCCGCGGTAACCTCAATAATCATATTGGTGTTCCTTTGACTTTGCTTGACATAAAAGAGGATACGGAAATTGCTATTGTGGAAATGGGAGCCAATCACAAAAAAGAAATTGAGTTCCTGTGCAGCATCGCCCAGCCCGATTTTGGCTATATCACCAATTTTGGCAAAGCCCATTTAGAAGGTTTTGGCGGTGTAGAGGGAGTGATCAAAGGCAAAAGTGAATTGTACGATTACCTAATGGCAAACAACAAATACATTTTCCTAAATGCGGATGATGACATACAAAAACAAAAGTTAGGGAACTACACCAAAAAAATGGGCTTTAGTACAAATGACCATCACTACTATAACATTAAATTTCTTGGCGTTGACCCTTTTGTTCTAGTAGAAATGGAAGGGATACAAATATCCACTCAACTCGTAGGCAAATACAACTTTTCCAATTGTTGCGCGGCCATATTGATGGGCAAATATTTTAATGTACCGCTGAAAGATATCAAATCGGCTATTGAGGCCTATCAACCGCAAAACAATCGGTCGCAGATGCTATCCAAAAATGGTTTCGACATAGTTCTTGATGCATACAACGCCAACCCTACTAGCATGCAAGCTGCTTTGGAAAATTTTGTCTTAATGGATGCCAAAAGAAAGACCTTGATCATTGGCGATATGTTCGAACTTGGGGACACGGCAGCCGAGGAACACCAAATCATTGCAGATTATGCTGATAAACTCCAGTTTGATGAGGTCTATTTGGTGGGTGAAAATTTCTTCAGAACCAAGACCTCAGCCACACAGTTCAAATCATTTGATGATTTGAAAGAACATCTTATCAAAAACCCTTTGAAAAAGGGAGCATTGCTCATTAAAGGTTCACGAGGAATGGCCCTGGAACGGATTTTGGAAATACTGTAATTGGAAAAGAAAAAGTGGGATATACTGGATTCGAACCAGTGACCTCTGCCCTGTCAAGGCAGCGCTCTAAACCAACTGAGCTAATATCCCTTTGTAAAACGGGCTGCAATATCGGAAATTAATCCCAATCTCCATACTCTGCAGCGTTCTTTGATGTCTCGTGCAAGGTAATATGCAGCAATTGACCCTTTTTTAGTTTAGGTTTCAAAATATCGTAAATCACTTTTACGAAATTTTCGGTGGTGGGCAGCAGGTTTTCAAACTCTGGGCAATCTTCATTCAAATTCTTGTGGTCGAATCGCTCTTCCACCTCATCCTTGATCAATGCACCCAAATCTGCAAGATCCATCACAAAACCGGTGTCAGGATCCACTTCGCCCTTTATCCTCACCTCAAGGTCAAAGTTATGCCCGTGAAAACTAGGGCTGTTGCATTTACCGAACACTTCGATATTCTTTTCCTTGCTCCATTTAGGGTTATGCAGTCTGTGGGCAGCATTAAAATGGGCTTTTCTGCAAATCGTGGCAATCATACCACAAAGGTAAACCCTTTTCCGCAATCTATATTTTAGGATTCAAAAAATTAGGTGGGTTTCTTTCGTTTCTTTTTTGAATTGAAATTCACAAGCGTTCTTCCTAACTTTATACAAAAGGCAAACACGCCTTCAGAACATATCTAAAAAAATACATATTATGAAAATAACCTATTTAGGTCATGCCACATTGTTAGTAGAGATGAATGGAAAGAAAATATTGTTTGATCCCTTTATTACAGGTAACGAAATGGCCAAGGAAGTTGACATTGACAGTCTTAAAGTCGATTACATTTTTGTAACCCACGGGCACCAAGATCATGTCCTCGATGTGGAAGCCGTTGCAAAGAACAATCCAGAAGCACTTTTGGTCTCTAACTTCGAGGTCGTAACCTGGTTTGGCAACAAGGGCATTGAGGGGCACGGGATGAACCACGGCGGAAAGCACACCTTTGATTTTGGGACTGCAAAATATGTGACTGCCATCCACTCCAGTATGTTGCCCGATGGCAGCAATGGGGGAAACCCAGGTGGATTTGTACTCTACAATGATTCCAAATGCATATATATTGCAGGGGATACCGCTTTGACCAAGGATATGGAACTGATTCCAAAAACCTGTCCAAAATTGGATATTGCGGTTCTGCCCATTGGGGACAATTTTACCATGGGCTATGAAGATGCGACGATTGCAAGCGACTTTATTGAATGCGACCAAGTAATCGGGTGCCACTACGACACCTTTCCTCCTATTAAGATTGACAAAACAAAAGCTGTAGAATATTTCGAGAAAAAAGGCAAAAAATTGATGTTGCCCGATATTGGGGAGTCCATCACCGTATAAACCGATGCAAGAGGTCTAAAAAGCAACAAAATTTTGATTTTGTCAGGTTGAGCGCAGTCGAGAACCTAAAGTATCTTGATAATCAATGGGCTTCGACTTTGTTCGAACTGACAGGTAATAAGCTTTTTAGACCTCTTTATTTCCTATAAAAATCAGGTCAACCGTTGGTTTGAATAAAATAACGTAAATTAAGACTGAAAAAGTTTGAAAACAAGCAAGTTATGACAGCGGGATATTCAGGAACCCCTTTGGCAAAAAAGCTAGGTTTAAAGGAAGGATTAAAACTTCTTTTGTTCAACCCACCCGAACATTATTTTGAATTATTTTCCGACTTGCCCACAAATCTTAACATCGTTGACATTGACCCATCCAAAGAAAACAATGTCGATTTCATCCATTTGTTTTTTACCTCCTTTGATGATCTACAAACCCAAGCAACAAAATATATCCGCGTATTAAAGAAAAATGGACTTTTATGGATAAGTTGGCCCAAGGGACAGTCCAACATCCAAACAGATTTAAAAAGAGACTTGATACGGGAACATATCCTCGACCTTGGACTGGTCGATGTTAAAATTGCCGCAATTGATGAAGATTGGAGCGGCCTCAAATTTGTATATCGGACCAAAGACAGGCAAACTTGATATTTTTAACGAGTGGGCACTAGTAATTTTAAGATCTAAAAAAATAAACCCTGTTGATTTAAAAATCAACAGGGTTTATGTTCCTGTTAGCAATTCAAATGGTAAAGAAACAAAGAATCCCTATCCTATCAGCATATGTTGTTCTACTCAAAAGAAGTGTCTCCATTGGGGTTTAATACATAATCAAATGTATAGTACCTTCCAGCATTCGTATTTGGATCTGGGTTGGCAGGGGCATCCTCGTAATAACTTAAAATTTCTACTTTGGCATAATTACCATCTGTAGTTTTAAATACCAATACTTTTCCTGGTATGGGCGAAACTATATTGGTTTGGAAGTTATAATTGTACCAACCGTTGTCGCTTCCTGTTGGAACAGCAAAGTTACCCTCGGCATCTTGGGAAAAGTTTAATCCATCAGCTGTAGTCACACTGGCAAACGTGCCGGACACAATTGTAGCCCCTGCATCACCTGTACGCTCAGGTTCATCATCTGTACCGGTTGCTGTTCCACCATTGACGGCAATCGTAGTTCCACGAAAAGCAATGTCCCAATCCGTATCGCTTGAGGTAACCGCACCCGTTTCAAAATCAAATTTTGTAAAGTTGCCACCTACAGGTTGTCCTTGGCCTCCTGTTTGGGGCGCATGCAAATTGCTTACTTGCTCCGTTTGTATTGGGTCGGGTTCTGGAGCGCCATCATCGTTGCTGCAAGAAAATAAAGTCATTCCAATTGCTGCTGCTAATACAATATTCTTGTTCATCCTGATCGTTTAAAAAATTAAAATTTATAATTGAGTTTAATATATCCTTGAATTCCAGGTAGGTTCGGGATGTTCCCGTCCGTGTAGTCCAAAAGGTTGTTTGCCCCTATTTGCAAAGAAAAATTTTGATAAAAGGTTTTACTGGCCGATATGTTCGTCGTCACAAAACCGTCCACAAAACTGGTATCGTAGGTATCTATAAGTCCATTTCCATTGGTATCGAACAATGCATATTTGCTTCGATACAGCAAACGCAAGTTTATATTGGTATGGGCAGATGGGATATCATAAAAGATCTTTAGGTTGGCGTTATGCCGGGAACGGTTTACCAGCCCAAAATAATCGGATTGATCGATCAATACAGTTTGATTTGTTTCTGGGTCACGGGCAAACACTTCCCCCTTTTCTATCTGGTCCCGCTTTGTTTTGTCATAAGCAAATAAAAGTTGATATCCCGTGCTGATATTTAGGGCATTGTTGATGCTATAAACCGTATTAAGTTCAAAACCAGTGGTGAATATTTCATCAAAATTCACATAACTGAATACATTTTGACCATTCACCTTTCGGGCAATAATCCGCGTATCAATAAGATTTTTAAAGTCGTTTCTGAACAGATTGATTTCGCTGTTCCATTTCCCTTTCTTGTAGGTAAGCCCTAGATTGTAGCCAATAGAACTTTCGGCCTGCAGTGGGTCGTTTAGATCACTTTCGGAAACTACTACGTTAGAGATTTGCCCTTGATCTTGAAGCTCTCGTAATTTATCCAATGCCACATTGTACCCTAAAACCGTATATCCAACGGCCGAATTGGTAAAATCAAAATACAACTGTCTAAAATCTGGTGCCTTAAACCCATAACCAATAGATCCCTTCAAGGCAATGGCATCCGTCAATTTGTAGCGCATGGCAAGTTTGGGACTAAACTGGTTGTTATATTCCGAGTGATTATCAAACCGTGCTCCCGCAATAACATTTACACCTTCCAATGGATTGAAATCATATTGGGCATAAACATATTGTGAATCAAACCTTACTGTCTCATCAAAAAATGTCCTATCCAGTTGATCAAATTGAAATCCAAATCCCGCGGTCAATGTTCCCCCATCAAACCCTCTAGATGAACTGTTAGATCCAAAAGTATAGCTTCCCCTTAATTCTGGTCGAAAGAGGGTTTGATCAAAATCGCTATCGCTCAGTATATTGTCCGAAATGGGGTCGGCCAGCCTCTCGTTGGCTATGTAATTGGTATAATAAAGCTCATAGGAGGCAGTAAACTTTTCGTTCCATTTATGGTCAAGCCTCGTGTGGGCGTTCCATTCTTTCTCCTCGGAATCGCCTTCAAATTGTACCTCATCCAAAAAAAGGCTCGCATCTTGTACTTGGTCATAAAATCTGGTTGAAGCAAAAAGGGTAAGCTTATCATTAAAATCGTAGTAGAAACGACCATTGACGGTATAGTTTTCAAAGGGGTTAACCGTCTGTCCCTCCACATTTGGATTCAGGTCATAACCTTTGCTAGAAAAACGGTTTGCAAAAAAAGCATATCGAAATTTATCCAATCGCTGTTGCACATCCAGGTTCATATCCTGCTGACTAAAAGTCCCGATGCGATAAGAGACATTTCCGGAAAGGTCATCGGTCTCGGGCTTTTCGGTAATAATATTTATCACACCGCCCAGGGCCTCCGTCCCATACAAACTGCTGGATGGCCCCTTTACGACCTCAATCTGTTTGATGTTCCCTACGGTAAGCCTGCTCAGATCAAAGTTTCCAGCACTTCTTCCTACCAAGGGCACTCCATCGATAAGAATTAAAATGTAGTCCGAGGCAATTCCCTGAATCTGTACACCTTCAAAGCCACTTTCATCCGCTACCGTGACAATTCCAGTCTGCTCAGTGAGAATCTCGTCCAAACGAATAGCGCCCGATTGAACAATCCTCTTTTTTGACACCAATGTTACGGGCAATGGCAGCGAAGAAAGTTGTCGCTCGGTACGGGTAGCGGTAAGTACAACCTCTTCCAATGATTCAATAGGAATGGAATCCAATAAAGGTGATTGCCCACTTTGCCCGAAAACGACCTGACCAAAAAAACAAAATGATGATACTATAAAAAGGATACGAAAAAACATTATTTTTATCTAGACTCATTCTTAATAATGAACAAATATATAGATTATTCTTATTTAGATTAATTATAATTAATTATTTTTGGCTTCGAAATTTAAAAATGTAAACCATACCCGATGAAAACTTTTGTCTACCCAATATTGGCACTTTTTATTTCCGCCAATGCCCTATCACAATCCGAAAAGAAACAGAAAGACCGCGAAGCCATCAAAAATATGTGTGGTTGTTACGAGGTCACGTTCAATTTTGCAGAGACCTTTAATTACAGTAACGATTCCCTTTACAAACCCTCTAAAACCAAAGTTGACAAAGGATTGGAATGGGCACAACTGGTTACCGATGAGGAAGATAAAATTTCCATTCAGCACCTTTTGCAAGTTGGCGACCCCAACAAACCTTACATTGTAAAGCACTGGCGTCAAGACTGGTTATACGAGAACACCGATCTTTACACCTATAATGCGAACAATGAATGGGTCTATAAGCAATTGGAGCCCTCGGAAGTTGAAGGACAATGGACGCAAAAAGTCTACCAAGTAGATGATAGCCCGCGGTATGAAGGTTCCGCTTCGTGGGTGCACGTAGATGGAAAAAGCTATTGGGAAAATACGACTCCCGCTCCCTTGCCTCGAAGGGAATATACTACGCGGAGCGACTATAACCTTACCATGCGCGGCAATCGCCAGGAAATAACCGATTATGGATGGGTACATGATCAGGACAATGCAAAGATTATCCGTGAAGAAGGTAAAGATGATATAGTACTCGCCAAAGAAAAAGGATACAACACCTATGTAAAAGTAGACGACAGTCGATGCGCAGGTGCCTCAAAATGGTGGAAGGAAAACCAAGAAAAGTGGGCCTTGGTCCGCGCTAAATGGGATGAAATTTACGGTAGAAACACCACCCTACAACTGGAAAAAAAGGTAGATAACAAAGTGCTTTACAAGTATCTTTTTGATAAAGGGTATGAAGAAAAGGCAAAAATTGACGGTGTTATAGAATCTTTTGTAAAAAAATAATAAAATGAAACTAGTAAAGAGAATTGTACTCCTCACATTGTTTTTTACAACCTACTCCGCGATTGCCCAAACAAACAATGTGTTTCTAGATCGATCCTTCTGGAAGAGCAATCCAAATCTGGAAACTGTAAAAAACAAGATCAGCGAGGGCAACGACCCTGCGGCATTAAACTCCAATGCGTTTGATGGAGTCGTTTATGCGCTTTTGGAAAATGTTGACGACAACGTCATCAAATATTTGCTCGCTTTGGAAGGGAACCCCGCTGACAAAAAAACGCACGATAGCCGGATCTATTTGCATTGGGCCGCCTATGCCGGCAAAATAGGCATTGTGGACCATTTATTGAAAACCGGTTCTTCGGTAACCGAACTTGACAGCCACGGATATACCCCGCTTGCCTTCGCGGCCAATGCCGGTCAAAAAAAACCTGAACTCTACTCTGCTTTTGATAAGTATGGCGTAGACCTTACCAGAGAAAAAAATGAGCATGGCGCCAACCTACTTCTACTGGTCGCACCCTCCTTGGAGAATCAAGATGAACTGGACTATTTTATTGATCAAGGACTGGCTTTGGACAGTAAAGATGATGAGGGCAATGGTATTTTTAACTACGCCGCAAAAAAAGGTAACGTCGATTTTCTTAAACTGCTCATCGAAAAAGGTGTGGATTACAAAAGCCTCAACAAGGATGGAGCCAATGCCTTTCTTTTTGCCGCCCAAGGTGGACGCGGATATAGCAATCCCTTATCGGTTTATGGATACTTGAAAGGACTGGGATTAAATCCAAACATGGTGACCCATGAAGGTTACACCCCGTTGCACCGTTTGGCTTACAACAATTCCGACCCAGCCATTTTTGATTTGTTCCTTTCGGCAGGAGCTGATGTAAACCAAAAAAATGTTGATGGAAATACGCCTTTTCTAAACGCCGCTTCCCGAAACCAACTGGATATGGTGAAATTGTTATCCGAAGACGTCAACAATTTCAATACCACCAATAATAAAGGACAAACGGCCTTAATGCTGGCTGTTGAAAACAATGGTCCGGAAGTGGTCCGCTACCTGCTAGAGAAAGACGCCGATCCTTTGATGACCGATAAAGCCGGTAATTCACTGGCTTATTACTGGGCAGCTTCTTTCGATAGCCGAAAAATAGATACTTTCGACAAAAAAAGAAAGCTCCTAAATCAAAAAGGGCTTAAGTTCAATAAAGTACAAGCAGAAGGAAATACACTATATCATTTGGCGGCCAAAAACAATGATTTGGCATTGGCGAAACATATGGAGTCTTTGGATATTGACATCAATGCAGTAAACAGCGAAGGTCTTACCGCACTACATTTGGCCGCAATGAAGGCTGATGACGATAAATTGATGAAATACCTCATTTCCAAAGGGGCGGACGTAAAGATCAAGACCAGCTTCGAAGAAAGCGTTTACGATCTAGCCAATGAAAATGAACTTTTGCAAAAACAGAACACACAACTAAACTTCTTAAGGTAAGATGAAAAAATTGATCAAAATCATCCCACTGGGATTGCTTACGCTATTGATGCTTACTTCTTATGCCCCTTCTGAAATCAAAACCGTAAAATGTCTTATCCAAATGACAAATTACTCCGGTGAAGGAGCTTATCTTGTGGTTTCCCTCTTAAATCCATCAGGTGAATACGAAGAAACACTGTACGTGCAGGGCAAGGACAGTGAATGGTACAGTGAAATTCCAGCGTGGTGGAAGTTTTACGGCAAATACCGTCCGAAAATCGATGGCATTTCCGGGGAAACAATAAGCGGTGGGGAACGTACCGTCACGGTTCTACAAATACCTGAAGATAAGATTGACGAAGGATACAGCCTACGTTTCGAAACTTCCGTCGAAGACCAAGAGTATTATATGGACGATATCCAATTTGAGCTTACTTCGGAGAACCTAAAAAGCAAAAAGGAAGGAAAAGGATTTATTCGCTATGTGCGGATGCTTTCGCAGTAAAAAGTGCTTATGACCATTTCCATTTGGCGATATAGCCATTTTTTACTGGCCCTCGTTTCGTCATTGTTCCTTCTTATCGCCTCGATAACGGGTGTCATTTTAGCGGTTGAGCCTATCCAGCATCAAGCTCAAGGCTATGCTATTGAAGACTTGGAAAAAGTATCGCTGGCAACTGCGATCAACAACCTCGAACAAAATTACGATGAAGTCTTCCACATCGAGGTGGAATCTTCTGGTTTTGTTAAGGCATCGGTATTGACAACGGAGTTGGAAACACTCGATGTCTATGTCGATCCAAGAACAGGGGAACAATTGGGCAAAGTGCCCGAACGCCCTAATATGTACCGTTTTGCCACAAATTTGCACCGTTCCCTCTTCCTCAAAAGCATAGGGCGATTTTTTGTTGGTTTGATTTCCTTCTTACTCTTTTTAATTACTGTCACCGGCCTAATTTTAATAACCAAACGACAAGGAGGTCTAAAACGGCTATTTTCCAAAGTGCAAAAGGACTATTTTGAACTCCGCTACCATGTTGTTTTGAGTCGATGGTTCTTTGTTCCCATAATCGTTCTTTCGCTCACAGGCGTATATCTGTCCGCCGAAAAATTTAATTTGCTTCCAGATGATTCAGTGATGGATTGGGTAAAAACTAATACAATCCCAACAGCGAAGTACAATAGTTTGGGCGAAATTCCTTTTTTCCAAAACACCACTTTGGAGCATGTACGAAAAATAGAATTTCCATTTTCCGATGACCCGGGGGAGTACTATCAAATTGCTTTGAAGGACAAAGAGATCAGGGTCGACCAAGAAACAGGGGGAATCATTGGCAGCGCTTCTTATCCTTTGGCGACCTTGGCCTCTAGGCTTAGTATGGCATTGCATACAGGGGAGGGAAGTGTTGTTTGGTCCATTATTTTACTTTTGGCAAGTGCATCCATCCTCTTTTTTATCTATTCCGGATTTGTGATGGCGCTAAGAAGAATAAAGCGAGCTAAAAAAACTGCTGCCCTTGCTGCTATGCCAGACAAAGATGCGTGTGAAATCATCATCTTGGTTGGTTCGGAAACCGGTACCACCTATGATTTTGGGACTCGTTTATTCCACGCTTTGAACGTTGTTAACAAAAAAGTTCTTCTCACCGAATTGAACCATTATTCCACGTTTGCCAGGGCAGAACATATCATTGTATTAACTTCCACCTATGGAGAGGGCGAAGCTCCTACAAATGCAAGAAAGTTTCACGAGCTTCTGGCATCGGTACGGCAACCCAACGATATAACGTATGCAGTGGTCGGATTTGGCTCAATGGAATACCCTGATTATTGCAAATATGCAATCCAAGTTGACGGACAATTGCAAAAGCTTGAAAACTGGACCCCCCTCCTTCCCTTACATAAGATCAACAATGCCGACTTCAGGGCTTTTAAAGACTGGGCGAAACTATGGAGTGAACATTCAAAAATCAAGCTTTCCCTGCAACCCGAATCAAAAAGACAAACGAGGAGAAAGCCATCAACCTTTAAGGTAATAGAACGTACCGAACTCAACGCGGACAACACTTTTCTGCTTAAGCTCAAACCAAAGAAAAAGGAAAAGTTTACATCTGGAGATTTACTGTCCATAATTCCTAAGGGCTCCGATGTAGCTAGACAATATTCCATTGCCAAGATGGATGGGGACATTGTTTTGAGCATCAAAAAACATAAAATCGGTCGTTGTTCCACCTATCTCTCTGAACTAAATAATGGTGACATCATTACTGCTTGGATTGATGAAAACCCTCATTTTCATTTTCCTGAAAAAACAACATCAGCCGTCCTTATTGCCAATGGTACGGGAATTGCTCCTTTTTTAGGGATGCTGAACGAAAACAGGAATAGCAAGATCAGGCTATACTGGGGTGTTCGTTATCAATCGTCATCCAAGATATACGATCACTATCTCGAGGATTATACAAAAAACGATGAAAATATAAACTTATATATTTCGCACTCCAGAGAAGGAAACAAAAAGTATGTTCAAGAATCCATTTTGGACCAAAGGGAAATTATCTTAAAAACTATGGAGGAAGATGGTGTTATCATGATTTGTGGGTCCCTTGCTATGCAACACCAAGTGCTCGACTCTTTAGAATCGATGGTCAAGGATTGTTCCGATCTGAATCTTGAACTCTTAGAAGAAAAGGGGCAATTAAAAATGGATTGTTATTAAAAAATGGTGGTGGAGCTGTAACAGTGAGTTAATCTAGACTTTTTTTGGATCGAAAGATAGGGCTGCGGACATTTGTGTCGCCATACATAAACACCATAGTCCATGTACAAACTACTCTACAAAAACAAAGCCCTGCATATCTTAAGATATGCAGGGCTTTGTTTTTTAAAACTCTAAAAGTGGGCGCTGAGGGATTCGAACCTTCCCTGTTAACGCCTATGTTTACTGAGTTTATCCTTGCAAATGCTTTTACTGCTAACCGAATTACAGACCACTTTTAGCTATCTTACTTCGTAGACATCAAATTTACTTATAAAATATTAAATCTCTCTAAATAGCCAATTGATTGTTTTACCTGATAAGAAAGAGCAGAAATCCAGATAAAACACTATAATATTTAACTTAATTCAGCAAACAATTTCCTCAAAGAGCTATATAAACTCAAATCTATCTAATGTCATGGACTTTTACTTGGCATTTTATGGTTGTATTTGTTTTCCTTTCCACTTCCCATTTTCAAGTTCAAATAGCTTTCTGTCATGGAACCTTGTTGCTTTGAATTCCATGAACTCAATTCTCACAGGGTCAATTGAAAACCCGCTCCAATCTTTGGGCCTATCTACTTCTTCTTTTTTGAAAGCCCTTTGTTGCATTTCCTTATAAACATGATACTCCATATAGTCGAAGGTTGGGACAGTTCACTATTTTATGATCATATATATGCCGCTATAGCACTTTCCATAGATATGTTGATGTAAATGACTTTTATCAATTTATTGTGAAATCCTATGGGATAGCCAAAAGATGGTTACATAGAAATTTTATTTCTTTATTAGTTTGGCAATTGCATTCTTTAGTGAATTATCACTGGTCAGATATTGCCTTTCTATCGACCGTGTTAGTTGTTGGTCATTTACGATTGTATCTAAAGTTTGAATCAAGAAGTTGTAATTGGTGAAATTGGTTTCTGTAGTGAGGATTGTATTCAACCAATTCCACATCTTCTCTTCACCGATTTCCTTTTTGATGGCGGTAAAAACAATTGGGGCATAATAATAAACATATAATTCCCTGTTGCCATACTGGGATTCACCTTTTATTTTCCCCATTGGAATCGGGTCAAAATCCTCGAGCTCCTCTATTTTATCCGATATCTTTTGGTCATAAACCTCAGCTCCCATCATTACTTTGGTCAATTCTAATGACAAAAACTCCGCAAACCCCTCGGTCATCATATCCCCAAGTTCAGAGTTGAGAACCTTATAGGTACCGAAATAATAATGTCCAAGTTCGTGCGCTATGAAAGGCCTGTACCAATTTTGAATTTTAGGGTCAAATAGACTAATCAATCCCATTTTCCCCCAGCCAATATTGAAAATTGAAGGATAGGAGACGAACATCCAACCGTCTTTTCTTGAAGTTGGCGTTGTTTCAATAAAGGTTACCGCCTGGTCAAATGGTATGTTCAGTTTGTTTGTATAGAAATCCTTATATGTATTGATAAGGTTACTAAAGTCATTTATTTGTTCACTGGTAAAACTTGGGTTCAAAATATAGGTGTCCCCAACCGTGGAAAAGTCAAAATTTCCGCAAAAGAGTGTTAATTCGCGGGCATTATCACTTTTGAACCTATGATTTCGTGCACTTACCGGCTTGTTGCCATTGATGTAAAGGGTAGTGCAATCATGACAATCAATTTCCACATCGTACTTGAGGTTATCATAGGTTTTGTCATTTGTTATATCATAAAGTACAGGATACCAAGAGGATTGCAATCCATCTGCCCTAATGGAATTGTGGTTAAATGCAATGTTTCCTCTCCAATCTTTCTTGGCGTAATTGTTAAGTGTATCTTTAACCACCGGGTATTTACCAACATATTTAACTTGAACCTGGTTTGGCAAGAATTTCCCTTTTCCCGTATCATCGGGGAAAAAGTATGCTTTTGTTTCTCCATAAGAGAGGGTGTCGTTATGGGCCACTGAAAAACCGAGTAGGAAATCATTTGGCTCGGTAGTCTTAAAATGCAATATGTTCAAACCCGAATTTAATCTAAGGAAATAGTCTTTGATTTGGGGAATGTCACTTAAAGTCAAATCAGCTTCAATGGTACCTTGTTCTATTGAGATTTCGACCTTCCCTGTAAGTTTGGGAATCGTTTCTTGTGCACCCAGCTGCATACCGAATAGATAGGTCAATATTAAAAGTGTTCTTTTCAT
This sequence comes from Allomuricauda sp. NFXS6, assembly GCF_040148835.1. Lineage (NCBI taxonomy): Bacteria > Pseudomonadati > Bacteroidota > Flavobacteriia > Flavobacteriales > Flavobacteriaceae > Allomuricauda > Allomuricauda sp. NFXS6. Next base: position 718,603 of record NZ_JAGEMG010000001.1, read on the forward strand.
TCTTAATTAATTGTCTTTGCGGTTTATATCTTAATTTTATGAGTTATTTTATTGACCATGGCACTATCGATTTGCTTATGGTGGATGAAGGATTTTCAGTGACTTCCCTTTTGATTTACTGATTCGTTTATGGCTTTTAACAAATACAATATCCACATATTTTCACATATGCATTACAAATGACGGTGGCATCAATCAACTATTCCGAATCTTTTATTTTTATAATCAACAATGATTCGTTTATCCAGGAAGAAGGAATTCCCCATTAGACCCATGATTTCTTCTTTTTCATAGAATTGTTTGAACTCTTTTTTAGAATCATAGACTTTTAGGTTTTCTGTTTCTATTTTAAAATTTCCAATATAGATATCAGAAGTAATCTTGTAACCGTGAACATCGTAGTATTCGCCCCAAGAAGAAGTGGTCAATGTATCCGTTGCAGAGCTTTCTTTACTAATTTTTTCGATATCATCTTTATCAACAGCCAAAGGAAACATGGATGCACCAGTATCAAATAAAAAATAATGGATAGTTCCATTGATGGTTACAGGCACTTTTAATCTCCCGTGCCTATCCTGTATGGCGTTCACAAAGGTTGTTTTGTTTTTATAATAGGTATTCAAAGAATCCAAACTTGCTATTCTTTGATTTGGAAAATCAATGATCAAATATTTTTCCTTGAATAAATCCGTGCCTATTGTTCCAATATGTTTTACGGTTTGTGTATCAACCGAGTCCTTTGTCAATACTTCTCCATATCCATCGTAATAAAACAATTCTCGATTTTTGAATAAAACGGTATCCAATCTAAAAGCAATGGAATTAAAAAAATTTTTCTTGCCATTTTCAAAATTTGCATTTGCAATAGTGTCAAGCTTCACATTCTTATACTTATCTAGATAAGGCCTTAGAGTATTTCCATATACCATTGTTAAATCTGCGCCCAAGTCAAATTGACTTTTAAATTTATGTGGTATGCCTTCAATCGAAAAGGGTATAGTAATGGCCAATTTATCAATGTATTTGTTACCTATGGAATCTCCGACCCAATCAAAACCAATCCACTTATTTTGTTGTCCATCCACACTTTTTTGCTCCTTTTTCAAGTTAGTACAACTTATCAGTAGTGTGACAATTAGGGTGGTTAAAACAAAAAAAGTCTGTTTTCCTGAAATCTTCCTTTCTTTCATGTTAATTAATCATTTTTTAATGGTGTCGCTTTCAACTATTTAATTTAACTGTTAGAAGTGGCCTATCTTTTAATCCCATATGTAGCATCGGATAAGGTTTTCCCGTAGTATCCAATTCAGAGCGACCAATTACTTCAAAACCGCAATGCATGTAAAATCCAACAGCTTGCTCATTCTGTTCATTCACATCAACCTTAATGACATTTAGCTTTGTGATAGCGTAATCCAGTAACGTTTTTCCAATCTTTTTCCCTCTGTATTCTGGATGAATAAACAGCATTTCTAAATTCTGTTCCGCAACACCTAGAAAGCCTACTATATTGTTTTCACTATTCCTAATGCACCTCAACTCAACCGCATTTAAGTAGGTGTTCAAGATCAGTGGTTTAAAATATTCAATGTCTTCTTCCTTTAGAAAATGATGGGTAGCTCTTACTGAAGCTTCCCACACATTTACTACTTCTGGAAATTCAATTTTATTTATTTTGTCTATCGTCAGTTCCAAATTTTCAATTCCTATACTGTTTAGTCACTTAATTAGATTTCCTTTTTCGCCACCATGCTATTACAATTACCATTACAGTGATCAACAGGACGCCTACCCCCATCATATTGAACATTTTTCCTTGCAACATCGTAAACAAAAGGGTATCTACTTTTCCAGTTTTCAGGAAGACCCAATCACTTGCCAATCTTGTGGCCAAATCCGGATTTCCAGTTTCCAATATAATTATTCCATCTCCTGATACTGGGTCAATACGAAGTGCTGTATTAATTGGAGGGTTACTCTGTCCATCATGTCCGATGATATATTGATCGTTCCCAACATCCACATAAAGAAATGTGCCCAAACCATAAATTGCCTCCCCCATCATATCCCAATGGGATTCCTGCATTAAATCCAAAGAACTTTGACCGAGCGGACTGCCCGCAGTACCTTTTTTATCCTTTACGAACAGCATAAAAAATTTCTCCAAATCTGCTAAGGAGGTATACAGTGATGTTGCGGCCAAAGAGGTGTAAAAAAAGTGAGGGGACTCGGTGCCATCTGCATTATAGAATTCACAAAGATCACTATTTAGAGAATCGGACCATTTGTAGGTCGACCGAGTCATCTGTAACGGGGAAAATACATTTTCCTTCATAAAGACGTCAAATGACTGTCCACTTGTTTCCTCGACCAATAATTGCAAGAGTGTAAACCCTCCCCCAGAATATACCCAACTCGAATTCGGTTCTATACCTACTTTAGTTTCTCCGCTTTTTCCTTCATCGGCATCAGCAGCTTTTGTCAAAGAGGCTTCCAGGGTCTGTACAGCATCGGGGGTTTCAAATCCCGAATAACCAAGTCCGTCCGTAAGTCCTGCCGTATGACTTAGCAAGCGCCTTACCGTTACTCGTTCATTGTCAAATTCACTTGGAGGCAATTGCCATCTTGTCAAGTATTTGCTAACCGGGGCGTCCAAATCAATTTTTTCCATTTCATGTAGTTTCATGACACCGGTAGCAGAAACAAATTTGGACAAAGATGCCACTTGGAAAATCGTATTCCTATCCACCGGTCTTCCCACCGAATAGAACACTTCCTCTTTTACTTCCCCATTTTTAATAATGACCATGGCAAAGTTTCCTACAAACTCCTTTTGGATTTCCTCATCGACTGCTACAGCAAAAGATTGTGGATCTATATCATTTGTAAATGGTGTGTACCACCATCCATTTACGGTGCCAAAAAAACAGATTAGAACCCAAACCATGGAAATGGTCAAAATAAGGGCTAAGTTTAATAATATTCTTTTCATTGCTCTGGTAAGTGTTTGTTTTGAAACGTATTGACCAACAATTATCAATCAACCAGTTCCATGACCATTTTACGGCCACCCATATCAATTTCTTGTTTTAATACCTTACGGGATTCTTTTTCTATATAATATGTACTGATTGCTGTATTCTTGGAAATATCATCGGTAACGGTGACTTTCCACACCTCCTTAATTGCTCCTTTGAGTTCCAATGTGGCCTGTTCGGTATTTTTAATGGTTGCAGTAAGTATCCCTGTCCCTGATTTTGGATTGTAATCAAAAATGGCTATTGTACTATTGTATCCTGTCTTCAAGGGTAGCCATCGTATTAATTGGGGGTAAAAATTACTGTCAAAAAAAGGGGCGTCCACCGATTCTGAAATCTCAGTTTTTTTACCTGACCCTTTGTCGTTGTAGTATCCCGTCACCTGCTCTGAAAAATTGAGTACCATATCCCTTTGTTGATTGAAAGAGGAATGATACATGGGTTCAAGCTTCCTTCTTCCAACGATGGTACTGTCTACCCAAGTTGTTGGAGCGCTTGGCATTTCCACCGTTGTTATGATGTAAATTCCCTTCATCTTCTTTTTGATCTCGCTCCGTACTTTTCCAATTTCAATTTTTGAACTATCCTTAAGCATGTACCAGGCCATTTCATAGGTTTCCTCATCGATAAGGCTTTTGTCAACTGGATTATTTTCTGGGGTCAGGATTGATTTTTGTCCCATAACTTGAAACGATGTTGCCAATACCACTAGTAGTAGGTAGAAAGTTTTTTTCATGTCGCTTTTCAATTTGATTGACCTATTAGTGCCATTTAGTACAATTTGTTTCACTTAATTTGGTGTTAATTATAAAGCATGAATAATTACTCTATCTTTTTAGGAACACTGGAGTGGTTCCCGATACTCCATTTCTCGCCATAGACAGAGGAATAGATAATCTCAATATCCATCTCTTTATCATTTAAAATCTGATACAGTTTATTCGCGGCATACAATGTGTTTTTCGCAGTGTTTTCAGATACAACAAACCCCCAATCTTTAATCATGGTCTTATCTATAAGCTAAATCAAATTGATTTTCTCATTTGCAGGTATCAATCGACCAACCCAAAGGTTGGAATAGACGTAATTAATGGAATCTTGTTTCCCCATTGTTTTTTCAACATAATGTATGATATCGTCATATACCATATCGTTCGATGCAGATACCTTAACTGATTCGATAAATGCTGGCCCAACTCCGTGATTGGATAGGCTAAAGGAATATTGTAGTGTACTTGATTTTTCATTCATTAGGCTCAAATGTGGGTAAGCAGACATATACTGCTGTTTTCTGAGCAGATTGGTTTGGTAAACAAAAACAATCAATGTTAATAGACTAACTATTAAGGCAGTCAGTCCTACAATTTTTTCAATATTCCAAAATCCTTTTTTCATCATTTTAAAATCAATTTCATCTTTAAAATTATCTGTTGTTTGGATGTGCCATGTAAGGGATATACAATTTCTGAGCAGTAACCTTTGCCAATTCCAATCAAACCAAATCAGAAATTGAAAACACCTTAAACCATTCTATATTAGACCTTTGAAAAAATGTCGTTTTTATCTTTCACTTGGTCGTTCTTACAATTCAAAACCTTGGTCGTATAAAGGTCACTTGCCATACGATAAATCTGTACTTCTAGTGAATTTTCTTAAAAAACAATGAATACCCGACCCAAGCTCGGGTTTATTGCCCTTGAAGATTTTAAATGTTCCATACAGGCCATATGCAATGGATGGATTAAAAAGGGAAATTCTGCCAAGTACCAAGGAAACCTATCCTATGTACGATCATCTACTATAGTAGAACTTTGTACGCTCATATAACAATTAAAATTGAAGAAGATGAAAATAAAGATGAATTCAATTCCAAAAAAATGGACGGCCTTTGCAATAGGACTAATTCTAATAGGTATGGGATTCCTAGCGGCACAGTCCAATAGTTATAACACCGATGAAAGCACGATTGCACTGGACGGCTATAGCCATCAAGATGGGCACAAATAGGAAAGAAGGCCTTTAAGGCTACATATGATGGGTTGACTTATTTTTTCGTCAACCAAGACCAACAAAAAAAGTTTCAAACCAATCCTAAAAAGTACATACCTCAATATGGTGGATGGTGTGCTTATGCCGTTTCTTTAGGGTATAAATCCCGGCCAAACCCTAAGAGCTTTCGAGTAGTGGATGACAAGCTGTACCTATTTACGGTAAATGTGGAAGCTGAATTTGTCAAGGCCTGGGAAAAGGAAGGAAAGGAGAAACACATTTTACAAGGAGTCACGAATATTAAAATTAGGCCAATAATTCCTTGAATCACAAGTGAATTATTCATAGATCTTAAAAGCCCAATAAAACTGAACGAACTCCAAAGACCTTTCTTTTTGGCACTCCAGAATATTGGAAGGCCAAATAATAAAATGACGACAAAAACTACTATTCCAATGTTAGATACAATCATTTTTAATTATCCTGGTCACATTTTTTATTTTTAAAATTGATCTTGCCAATCGTTTATTTGAACTTTATTTTAAACATAGAGTTATCTAAACAGTATTTCTATGATTGGGATTAATATGAAAAACAAAACCAAAATACCTATTAAAACATTGTTAAACCCATGTCCCATCTCATCAAAGTAATCTGGATTATCGGGGCCATATAGATATTCTTTCCATTTATATTTTGGCTTGTTTAGAAGAGTTCTCCAAATAGAACCCCAAATCCATCTTGTGCCAGCACCCACGAAATTAAATATTGGCCTCCAAAATCTTGAACCCATCAATAGTTTATTTGAACTTTTATTAATGGGTCTTTTTATGTTAGCCAAGATTGGACTAAGTATTTTTTAAGCAGCCTTAGACCAATTAACAAAACCCCTATTCCAATTGCCCAAAGATTTAAACTCATTTGTTTATTGTTTTCAATTCTATGATACTGCTTTATTCCATTTAATTTGTTCATTAAAAATATAAATCCGACAGGAATAAGTAAAAGAAGTAACAATTGAAATGACATTGAAATATCTGGCAACCCATCTTCAGCCAAGGATTTAAATAAATTGATCAGGATAAAATAGAACCAACCTGTTATCAATAACCATCCAGTTTTGCTTTTTAAAAACAGTCCAACAGCAATGGCTAAAGACAAAATGGAGGCCGTGAAGACGTTTGAAATCCTAAATCCATAAATTATATTGGGGAGATCATAGCGATTCTCCCAGGGAAAGATAGTTACAAGCAATTTGTCAAATGAATAGAATTCCCAAATCCAAATACAAATAACCCCGATAAAAAGAAGGGAGTAAATTCCGTAGACGATATTAATATTGGAAATCTTAATCTTTAACGGTCTTTATCGTTTACTTGAACTATAGATTTCAATTCTATGACTAATTGTCCATCCTCATTTGATAATACAACGGATTGAGCCAAGTAATCATGAATGGCCAATTTCTTTTCATTCCCAGCAACAGTCAACAAGGATAGCCACCCCAAACCTGCCTTGGCTAAAAAAAGAACCAGTGCTATCGGAAAGGAAATTTTAGTGTTATAATCAGAGAGTTTTTTTACTTCGATGTTGCTATAGGAGTGACCAATTGTTCCTCCATAAAAACTTGTAAAAAAGGGGTCGTAAATCAAAAAAATTAGGACAGCCAAAATTATACGGACATAATTGGGCACATTGTTGAACGAATTGAGTATTTCTGATATGCCATACATGGCTACAATGAGCAGGAGGCCGTCAATTACAGCAGCTTTTACCCTATCGGGCAAGGTGGCATAGGTAGGTTGCATGTTAATGTTTATGAAAGGTTATTTATTGCTTGAATATAAGATTTTTCTGAACAATTTTTTTGAATCTTTTATCTGAACTGTAAGAACCATAAAAAAGCTTAGACATCCATTGTGTTTTATTTTAGATATTTTCCAGTAATAAGTTTAAATAAATTCAACACAACCAATATTGGCAAATAAAACATTAGACCAATTACCAAATAGGTATATGTTGTTCCCCCTACTAAACTAGGGATTTCAAAATCTGATAAACTCCACAACCAAGTCACGAATATTAAAATTAGGCCAATAATTCCTTGAATCACAAGTGAATTATTCATAGATCTTAAAAGCCCAATAAAACTGAACGAACTCCAAAGACCTTTCTTTTTGGCACTCCAGAATATTGGAAGGCCAAACAATAAAATGACGACAAAAACTACTATTCCAATGTTAGATACAATCATTTTTAATTATCCTGGTCACATTTTTTATTTTTAAAATTGATCTTACCAATCGTTTATTTGAACTCTACTTAAGGTGTTTTGGAAAATCCATCCGACCGCCCAAAACTCTTACAATGAATATTTTCTCATTTTCCACAAAATAGAATATGACATGTGCCTTGTACCTATAGCGTAGCAACATTTTGTCCTTTACTGCCACATATCTCTTTCCGAGTTCAGGGTTGTCGCCCAAATCAGCTATAATAGTTTTGAGTCCCTGGGCATATTTTAAAGATTGCCCCTCACTGAACTTTTTTATTGTGTATTTGGCAATGGCCTTCAAATCTGCCTTTGCCTTTGCACTAATGACAAATTTATTTTCCGGCATTGTGCTCGTTTATAGCTTCTTCCCAAATACTATCGATAGTAGCATCGGTCGGACCGCTTTCAATTCCTTCGATCAACGCTTCGTTCAAATCAACGATACGTTTTCTACGCTCTTGATCCTTTCGAATTATGTCCCTGATATATTCGCTGTCGTTCGTGTAGAACCCTTGCTCGATCAAACTTTTGACAAAGGCATCTTGTTGTTCCGTAAAAGTGATGGATTTTCTAATTACCCCCATATTGAACCAATATTATTAATAATGATTCAATTTAAGCAAATAATTTGGTATAGACAATAATCGTTTATTTATACTTTTTAATCAGATAAATATCTGTTAATGATGTCTTTTGAAATCTCTTACTTGTCCTAAAATGCGAACAACGAATATGCCCTTTTCAGTTGGTTCGTAAAAAATTGTGTGTGCCTTATAGTTGTATCTTCTAAGTAGAGCTGCAAATTCTGAAGCACTTCGACCAAGATCGGGATTATCTGCCAGAGTTTGTAAAAATTGGTATAATTCGGTAACATAGATATGCGTCTGTGATTCACCCCAAGTTTCCAAGGTATAATCCACTATATCATCGATATCGTCATCCGCTTTGGACGATAAATAATATCTAGGCATTTCTGTTCTTTTTACGAACTATCGCAGCTTCAATAATTTCATCAACAGACCTGATTTTAGTACTTACGCCACTATCATAACCATCTTGTATGGCCGCCTTAGTGATTAGAAACTCCCTATTGCGCTCCTCATCTAATCGTATTAGATGTCGCATGTATTCACTATCGTTTGCGAAGCCACCATTCTCGATTTGTAATTTTATCCACTCTTCCTGGGCAGCAGTTATAGTTAATGATTTTCTGATTGTTGCCATAATAATAGTATTTACATACAATATACGCATTCTAACATATTATTGGCGCATATTTATTAAAAATTTGTCAAAGGGAATTATATCAGGAATGTTTTAGGTATCGTTTAATTGAACTTTGTGTTATGTTTCGCTAATAAACCGAATTAATGGCGACTTACTTTTTCAATCGTTTCTCCGTTTACTCTTATGGAGATTGAATTCACTTAAATCGCATATTTCACAATGTTTTGAATTTTCCATTTGGTTGATTATCGTTTATTTGAACTATTGATTGCTTCTATTTAAAACGCTAATCACCAATCGCTTTACTGTTTCCATTTCCTCAGGTTTGCTAGATGCTATAAACAGCGTTAAGCTAGCCAGTGTTTCGTTATTGATTATTGGTTGTTGTTTGCTGTTAAAAAGCATATTGTTTTGTTGTAAGAATTTTAGAAAACATGCTGCAGCAATTCGTTTATTACCATCTACAAATGAATGGTTTTTCACAATCAAGTATAATAGCATTGCAGCCTTTTCTTCCAATGTGGGATAAAAATCACTTTCTCCAAAACCCTTTGCAATTTGGGTTAAAGAGCTTTGAAAGCTTTTATCCTTTTCCTTCCCAAATACGGCACTATCAAATTCAGATTTCATTTGGTTTACTACCTCAAAATAAGCCTCTAAAGTTGGATAGTTGGCTGCTCTCGTAGTTAACCCTTTGGCATCTAATTGCTCATGGTCGTAATCATCTAATAAGCTTAAACCTTTGGCATATACTGTAAGCCATTCATTATCTTCTACTTTTTCTTCAATGGCCCTGCTTAATATTTGTATGCCTCCTTTTAGAAGCTGTACTTCTTGCTCCTTTTGAGCCAAACGTTTTTCATTTACAGCGTAGCCTTGAATCAGATATTCCTTTAGAATATTGGAAGCCCATATTCTAAATTGTGTTCCTCTTTGAGATTTTACCCTATAACCTACAGAAATTATTACATCTAAATTGTAAATATTCACGTTGGAGGTTTGTGTCTTCCCTTCCATGGCACCATGCTGAGTGGTTGTCCGGGATTTCCGGACAACCAGTTTTTCATCGAGTTCACCTTCTTTAAAAATGTTTCTTATATGCTCAGAAATTGTACGTTTGTTTTTTTCAAATAGTTGCCCCATTTGCGCCTGTGTCAACCAAACGGTATCTTGCTCAAATTGAACATTAATTTGAGTGGAACCATCATTAGCTTGGTAAATCTCTATTTGCTTATCCGTATTCATAGTGTTATGAACTGATATCTTCGGTTTGAAATTATTTTTGCTTAAACACTTTCAGTCGCAATTTATCGTTTATTTGAACTTTTATTATTTAACTTCTTCATCAGGTGGCGGTAGATTTAGAATTCTAATATATGGATGTTCACTCAACTTAATTTTCAAAGGAAGACTATCTCCATTTTGTCTATTCAGCTCATTGAATGCCTTTGTTATTTTAATGAGTTGGTATTTTATTTTTTTAGCGGAAACTAAACTGTCTTGATAATAAAAGATTAATGCTTTATCTACACTTTTCGAATAGTTAAATTCTTGATTTGGATTTAGTATGTGATTTCGCAATATTGGCTGTAAACTGTCAAATCTCATTTCGATTTCGTCGTTTATAATTATTGAATCCTTTTGAATTGATATAACATTACTTAAATGATAATCAACAATATCCATTCTATTTGTGCATTCTTTGTAAACAATCAAATTAAATTCGGTTGAGTCGGTGCTGAATTTTAGTAAAGGTGCTTTACCAGCACAAGCAATTTGTTCTGTTGTTTTAATAAGTTCGCCGTAGTTTTTTATTGAATCTAGATATATTTCTTTCAGAGAAGAATCCGCTTTAAAATATGAAACTCGAGGATAATAGAATTCAGTTTTTTTGAATTGCGCTTTCACCTTTTTTGCTTCGCACTTATAAAACAAATTGACAATTATTAATATGAATACAATTCTTTTCAATGGTTAGCCTACTTATTCATTAGAATGCTTTCACAATCGTTTATTTGAACTTTCCAGAGTTAATTATAAGTCTAATTTTGGTTGACTATTTAAGACCAACAACTCTTTATGATTCATTGTCCCGACCTTTAACAGTTACATACATTGCCAATATTATCATTAAACTTGATAAAATACGCATCCAAAATCCCAGACCCATATCTTCAGAGATGAAAATAAAATTTATAGCTATTAAAATGGCGCTAGCTATAACTATCAATAACGGCAAATTCTTTCTTTTCATAGTTTATTTGAACTTTATAAATGTAGGAATTTCCCATAAATACCTGTTTGGTCAAATTCCGATAGATCTGGAGTTTGTAAGTTTATGAAAGTTTAGAGACGATCAGATTCCAAATAACCATTGTCATGGAACGCTTTTCAATTAGACATAGAATTAAGAAAAAGTTGATCAGTCCAAATCCTATAACGAACATTCCCGCCAAATATATAGAAGCCCAGTCCTTCTTTCCTTTGTATTTTCTGTAGTAGTATCTGATTACAAATACCAGGGCTATTTGTGACAATACAAATTCAAATATCACCATTGGCTAAGTCATCGTTTATTTGAACTTTACTGGGTTTAGATCAATTGACATTTATCGAATGTATTATTAAAATTACGAATCCGTTCAAAATTAGACTCTCCTTCTTGCTCTTCATACTCTGCCCAAAGCATTACATCTCTAGTGTCAAATATTGCATCGTCAATATATTTTTGCAACTTGTTTAAATCGCCCTTTGCTAAGAATATAATACATCGAATTACCCTGTCAGTTTTTAGATATTCTGTCTTTGAAATGGCGATACTAAGCAATTCATTTGCTTTACCAGCTGAATCTTTGAAATCAAGTTTTATCCTTTGTTGAATATCTTCCTTAAACGTCATCGTTTATTTGAACTTTTATAAATGTAGGAATTTTCTAGTTGTTAAAAATTGGGTTTTCGGTAAAAGGAGGGAAAAACAGCCAATCGGTTTTTGAGAAATCGAACTTCGCTTTAGGGGTAAAAAGGGTCTAAATGGTAAACCAATTAAGTGTACCGAAAAAGTAAACTATTGATGTTCAGTAGAGTTGTATCAAGGTGAAAGTTCAATAAAACGGTGCCTTTAAAAACCCTGGTCATAAATCTGAAATCGATACTAAAGCGAGCGAAACCAAGTTTAGCGCTGCAAGCCCCAAATCTTGCCAAACTAACCTTACTGAGCGAGGCAATTCTATCTGTCAATGGAAACCTTTGAGATAATCCAAAGGCTTGTTTGCTTCACGTCTATATCGTTCCAACCTCCCTTCCGTTTATTTAAAGCTTAAGATTGCTTTTCCATAGGTCCAATTTTGTTTTTTCGTCAAATTACGTCAATTTTTTCGTCAAAAATTTCCAGTGTTTATTGGGCTTCCCAAAGGGTTTACTGTAGATTTCGGAAAAGTCTACTGTAGCCCTTGATTTTGCATAATGTTTCAAAATCAATTCAAATAACTGGTTTTCAAATTGTTGAAGACCCGAAAACAATCGTGATGGCGCAATTTGCGCATCACCCTCTTGCTATTCCTTCGTCCCGCAAGCGGGACCGAATAAATACAGGCCAACTCAAAATCAGGGGCTTCATTTTTTATCGCTGATCTAATACAAACTCCGGTAAAAAAAATTATAAAACCACCGTTTTATCTAATTCACTTCTGAATACCCACTTAGAAGTTGGAATTTCCCAACTTTTCCTCAGCCCCACTTGAATCTGAAAACTTCGAATCCAGAATCGTTTCCAGACCACTCATATCCTCACTGATCTTATTATCCAATACTCGTGCATAAATTTGGGTAGTGGCCAATTCTGAATGTCCCAATATTTTGGAAACCGTCTCAATCGGAACCCCGTTGCTCAATGTAATCGTTGTGGCAAAAGTATGTCTGGCCATATGGAAAGTAATATGCTTTTTGATATGGCATGAATCCGCAATCTCCTTCAGATAGCTATTTAATTTTTGATTGGAAATCTTAGGGAATAATTTATCTGTACCCCTTTTCGGATGATAGTGATATCGCTTAACAATCGACAATGCTGGTTCCAGTAAAGGTAACTTGAAGCTGTTCTTGGTCTTTTGTCTTTTTGTACTTATCCAATGCTTTCCATCGATACCCAATACGAGATTGTCCTCATTAAGGTTCATTATATCACAATAGGCAATGCCCGTGTAGCAACTAAAAACAAATAAGTCTTTTACAATTCGTAACCGTTCAATCTTGGTTTGGAAATCCTGAATTTTTCGTAATTCTTCCAAGGTCAAAAAATCCCTTTCTTTTTTTTCCATCCTAATCTTAAATTTTTGAAAGGGATATTTTTCTATCCATTCATTGTTCACAGCCATTCTGACCATCTTTCTCAAACGCTGGATATGTTTCATTGCCCCGTTGTTAGAAAGTCTACCATGATGGTGGATAGGGTGTAGCTTTCGCAAGTAGGTCTCGAAACCCACAACAAACTGATGGTTGAGCTGTGACAATCTGTAATCATTACATTTATAGTGCTTCTTTAGATAGCCCAATAAATACTTCTGGGTGGTTTTATAATGGCTCAGGGTCGCTTTACCCAAATTATGTGCGCCATGGAGGTTATGGTATTCAAATAGGGCCGTTAACGTCATTTGGTTCTCATCCTCCCCAAAATATTTCGCCTTGACCATTTGCGGTGTAATATGGGTTCCTTTGGACCTTAATTCACGATAGCATTGGAAAAGTTCGGTTTCAACCTCCATTAAATAGGCGTTGATTTCCTGCGCTTCCGCTGTGCGCCCCAGAACCCTCGATCCCTTTCGGTCCCAACTTTCGGCAGGAATGGTATATTTGAGGCTCATGTTAACTCGTTGTGAATCAACGGTGATACGGGCATAGATCTTTGCGGTACCATCGCTCCTCCGGGAAGTGCTTATCCAGAAACTGATTGAAAATGTTGACCGGGTTCTCATAGGTTTTGTGTTAAATTGAACGAAAACTACCTACGAAAGTCAAATACTAAGTTGCTGTAATATAGTAATTTACAGGCTTATTCGGTTAACACTTTTCAGAAAAAAATTTACTAACCGAATTGCAAACCAAAACATATCAAATCAAACCAATTCAAATGAAGGTCCTAAAACGTCAAAACCTTGCAAATCAATAAGATATGCAAGGTTTTGTTTTTATTTAAACTCTAAAAGTGGGCGCTGAGGGATTCGAACCCCCGACCCCCTCGGTGTAAACGAGGTGCTCTGAACCAACTGAGCTAAGCGCCCATTCAATTTCCTAAATGGGAGTGCAAATATAAGACTGTTTTTGATTTAAAAAACAAAAAACGAAAAAAAATTACACTACCTCGGCCACAACAAATGTGCTTCCCCCAACATAAATCACGTCCTCCTCACCAGCTTTTTTCAAAGCGTTTTTTAATCCTTTTTCAACAGACTTAAAAACCTTACCCCTAAGCCCTTGTTCCTGTGCCAGTTCCCCAAGCTGAATAGCATCCATACCTCTCGGAATACTTGGCCTTACAAAGTAATACTTGGCATCTTTAGGAAAAAGGGAAAGTACCGACCTTACATCTTTATCTTTTACAAAACCCAGTACAATATGGAGTTGGTCGTAGGACTGTTTTTTTAGCTGCTGTAAAACCAATTGCAATCCTTCCTTATTATGCGCCGTGTCGCACACCACAAGAGGGTTGTTTTGTAACACCTGCCATCTACCTAAAAGCCCCGTATTTTCGACTACTTTCTTAAATCCTTCGGAAATTGCTTCATCCGTGACATTAAAATGCTTCAATTGGTGGATGGTTGCAACCACACCATTAATGTTTCTTTGCTGATATTCTCCCAACAAATCAGTCTTATACCCAATAGCTGGTTCAACATCCGCAAAAACTATGTTGGATTTTAACTGATGGGCTATCAAGTTGAAAATCATTTTCGTCTCCGGTTGGGTCTCACTAATGACCACTGGAACCTTTGGTTTTATGATTCCCGCTTTTTCCAACGCTATTTTTTCCAAGGTATCGCCCAAAAACTGGGTATGATCCATCCCTATATTGGTAATCAAGGACACTTCGGGAGTTATGATGTTGGTAGAATCCAGCCGTCCGCCCAAACCGACCTCTATTACAGCAACATCTACTTTTTCTTTCGCGAAATAGCTAAAAGCCATGCCAACGGTCATTTCAAAAAAGGAAAGCTTATGGTACTCAAAAAAGGTTTTGTTCTCCTCAATAAAATCCCTTACAAATTTCTTGCTTACTACCTCTCCATTTATTTTGATGCGCTCCCTAAAATCTTTTAGGTGTGGTGAAGTATAGAGTCCAACCTTGTAGCCCGCTTCTTGAAGAATGGAAGCCAACATATGGCTACTGGAACCTTTTCCGTTGGTCCCCGCTACGTGAATACTTTTAAATTTTTTCTCGGGATTGCCCAGTACATTGCAAAAACTGATAATGTTATCCAGCTTTGCATTCAAGGCTGCAGCTCCCTTTTGCTGGTACATCGGAAGTTGACCGAACATCCAGTCCAAAGTCTCTTTATAGGTCACTATTGCCCCAATTTAAAGTTGACGACCACAAACCCGATTTGTTGGGCCGGCGCATTGGCATCGGAATTCCAACGGTGAAGAAGCGCCGTTTTACGGGCCGGTTCCAAAAGACAAGGCGCATTGTTAGTGGTCCCTTTTACACCGGGCTGGGCATTGATTACATTACCTGACCTATCTACAGTAATCCTAACAACCACTCTACCCTCTTCGTTACATTCTTGTTGTACCTTTCCTTTATTTGCCAAGGACCTTCCATTTAATCCGTAACCTCCACCGCCACTACCACTCCCTGGAGCGCCATAATAAGAGGAGGCATACGGGTCTCCATCCGATTGGCCTTTGTCGCCAGCACGGTCATCATCACCTTCGCTGCCCGTGGTGGTGCCATCTGACTTGCCGATTCCACCGATAAGAGCGTCCACGCTTTTTTTCTTGGCTTCTTGCTCTTGTCTCTTGCGCTCTTCGGCTTCTCGTTTTTCACGGGCAATGCGCTCGGCTTCGGCTTTGGCTTTTTCCGCTTCTTCTTCCGCTTTACGTTTTGCTTCTTCTTGTTGCCTTAGTTTGATAGTCTCCTCGTCATTGCTCGTCAAAACCTCCTCAACTGGAGCTTCTTCTACAACGGTTTCTTCCGGTTGTGCAGGCTCTGCCACTTCTTGTGGTTCGGGTTGACTTTCAACTTCTCTTGGTTCCGACCTTACCCTTTCTGTAGGCTGTACTTCCCCGCTACCAAAATCCATGGTGCCGAAATTCACGGCAATTCCATTTTCAATAGGTGGGTCGAGATACGTTAAACCAATATAAAAAAGCAATAGTAGGAATGCGCTTAACAAAAGTGTTGTAAGCGTGAATGATTTTTTCTTGTGTCTCGTATCTAAAAAGGACATTATTTTGGACGCACTGCCAAGATAACCTTGTAACTGTTCCTGTTAGCAATGTCCATTACGTTGACCGCTTCTTTAATGGCCACGTTTTCTTCTGCTCTGAGGATAATTGTCGGCTTTTCTTGACCTTCAAGTGCCTTTTTTAATTCAATTTCAATGTATTCCTTGTTGATTTGCTCGTTGTTCACAAAATATTTCAGGTTCTTATCGATAGTAACCGAAACATTTTGTGTATTGGTGGATTTACCCTTTGCCTTGGGCAATAGCAAATCCAGTGCATTCGGTGCATTGGACGTCAGCATAAAAAACACCAACAATAGGAACACAATGTCCGTCATTGATGACATGCTGAACTCCGGGCTTATTTTGTTTCTTCCCTTCAGTTTCATAGCTAAGGGTTATACAGGTTCGTTCAACAAGTCCAAAAACTCTACCGCATTGGCCTCCATTTGATGCACCACTTTATCGGTTCTGTTTACTAAGTGGTTGTAACCGATATATGCGATAATACCCACAACCAGACCAGCAACCGTTGTAGTCATGGCTGTGTAAATACCTGATGCCAAGGAACCCATTTCGGCTTGTCCTCCACTACTTGCCATTTCGTGGAACGCCAAAATCATACCTATTACCGTTCCCAAGAAACCAATCATGGGTGCTGCACCGGCAACCGTGGCCAAAACGCTCACGTTCTTTTCGAGCTTGTACACTTCCAGGGTTCCCGCATTCTCAATGGCCGTATTGATATCGTCCAAAGGCTTGCCTATCCTGGCCACCCCTTTTTCGGTCAGTCGCGCCACGGGCGAATCTGTTTGTGCGCATAACAATTTTGCGGCCTCCAATTTGCCATTGCTGATATGATCACGAATCTGGTTCATGAAGTTCTTATCTATCTTGGACGCCGCCTTTATGGCAAAAATGCGTTCAAAATAAATGTACATCGCCACAAATAATAGGACGAAAAGCACGATGATAATAATCACACTTGCTGATCCCCCATTTACAATAAGATCTATTACGGACAAGGTCTTTTCTTCGGAAATTGAGGCAGTTGCCTCCGCACCTTCCGTTACTTCTTGAAAAATATTCATATAAAATCCCCAATTTAAGTTGCAATTATAACGGAGATTTTTGAACTAAAGTATTTTTTAGAACAAATATCGCATCGCCATATAGCAAATTGCCCCAGCAATGAAACCTACAAAGGCCAACCACGCTATTTTTCTAAGATACCAAAAGAAGTCGATTTTCTCCATTCCCATAGCAACAACACCTGCAGCGGAACCGATAATAAGCATACTACCGCCCGTTCCTGCTGAATAGGCAATAAAGTGCCACAATTGATCATCCATTGGTTCGGAGAACATCCCCAAACTGGCGGCCACTAAAGGTACATTATCTATAACTGCCGAACCGACACCCAGTAGTATCACCACCAAATCGGATACACGGGTACCTGCCATTTCGGTTCCCATCAGCGGCATACCTTGCTTCAAACCTTCGGCAAAGTTGAACAATAGGCCGAGAGATTCAAGAGCTGCTACCGCCATCAAAATACCGAGGAAAAACAGAATACTGGGCAATTCAATTTTAGTTAGGGCACTATGCACCGGACTATGGTGCGCATGCTCGTCACTTTCTTGGTTCACGGAGGATATAGCAAATTTCTTGTTGCTATATATTTCCGCAAAAGTTGCAACAACGGCCAAGGACAACATCATGCCCACATATGGCGGCAAATGCGTCACTGTTTTAAAAATCGGCACAAAAACAATGGCTCCCAGTCCCAAATAAAGCATTCTAGGCCCATATTTTGAATCTGATCCGTCTTCTTCTTCATCAACATCAATTTCACCTTGAAAAGCTGGGAGGTACGATGCGATAAAAGATGGAATCAACATACACACCAAAGAAGGCACCAACAAATGCTCAATGAGCATAGCTGTGGAAACCTTATCACCTATCCACAACATGGTAGTGGTAACATCTCCAATCGGCGACCAGGCACCTCCAGCGTTAGCTGCAATAACAATTAAACCGGCATACCACAACCTAACCTCTCTGTCCTTCACAATTTTCTGAAGGATGGAAATAAGTACGATGGTAGCAGTTAGGTTATCAATAATAGCGGAAAGGATAAAAGCTAAAAAGGAGAATATCCAAAGAATTTTCTTCTTGCTTCTTGTCTTCACAAAAGTTTTTATGGTAGCAAACCCATCGAAATAATCAATGATTTCCACAATGGTCATTGCCCCAAGAAGAAATACCAAAATCTCTGATGTCTTACCTAAATGGTGCAACAGGGTCTCTTCCATGAGCTCCATCTTTTCTTCGTGCCCAAAGGCTCCGAAGTTCTCGAGCAATGCATGATTGCCAGAATCGAACCAAGTGGTGAATCCATCGATTCCAAAAGCCATTAACGCCCACAAGATGGCCATCATGGCCAAGGCCGGAATAAGTTTATCTATTTTTAAGTTATGTTCTAGAGTAATTGCCAAATACCCAATTACAAAAATGACAACTAAGATGGTTTCCATGTTAAGTTTGGTTTAATTAAGGAATAATATTTTTAGAGTAGTTATCTGTGCGGCTAAAGATATTCAAAATGAATATTTCCGCATAATCTTACAAGCATAAAAATATGTGAATGTAACTGGGACCGACATAAAATTTACCAAAACAATTCAATCATTCTCATTTATTTGATGTTATTTATATAAAATTAATATTCGAAGAGTATATTTGTAGGTAGTTTTTAAATATTATTCAGTTTTATGGACTTCACACTTTCCGAAGAACAATTAATGATACAGCAGGCGGCAAAAGATTTTGCCCAAAACGAACTATTGCCCGGCGTAATTGAACGCGACGAGACCCAAAAATTCCCAATTGAACTTGTTAAAAAAATGGGAGAGCTTGGTTTTATGGGGATGATGGTCAACGAAAAATATGGCGGAAGTGGCCTGGGAACCCTATCCTATGTCTTGGCAATGGAAGAATTGTCAAAAATTGATGCCTCCGCTTCGGTCATGGTATCCGTAAACAATTCCTTGGTCTGCTGGGGTCTCGAAACCTACGGTACCGAAGAGCAAAAGCAAAAGTACCTGACCCGTTTGGCCACAGGAGAAATTATAGGTGCATTCTGCTTATCAGAACCAGAAGCCGGCAGCGATGCCACTTCTCAAAAAACAACGGCTATTGACAAAGGAGACCATTACCTATTAAATGGAACAAAAAACTGGATCACCAATGGCAACTTGGCCGAGGTATACCTTGTAATTGCACAAACGGACCGCGAAAAGGGTCACCATGGCATCAACGCATTGATTGTTGAAAAAGGTGCAGAGGGGTTTGACATAGGTCCCAAAGAAAATAAACTTGGTATCCGAGGCAGCGATACGCACTCTTTAATGTTCAACGATGTAAAAGTGCCCAAAGAAAACCTAATCGGTAAAGATGGTTTTGGTTTTAAGTTTGCCATGAAAACTTTGGCAGGCGGGCGAATTGGTATTGCAGCACAAGCCCTTGGTATAGCTGCTGGAGCTTATGAGTTGGCCTTACAATATTCCAAACAGCGCAAGGCCTTTGGCACGGAAATTTCCAATCACCAGGCCATTGCCTTTAAATTGGCAGACATGCATACCAAAATACAGGCGGCGCGCCATTTGGTCTATGAAGCAGCATGCGATAAAGATTCCGGTAAAGATTATACCCTTTCGGGTGCCATGGCCAAGCTTTACGCTTCCGAAGTAGCTATGGAAACAGCCGTTGAAGCCGTGCAGATACATGGCGGAAATGGATACGTAAAGGATTACCATGTGGAACGTATGATGCGGGATGCCAAAATCACTCAAATTTATGAGGGCACCTCCGAAATTCAGAAAATCGTTATCTCACGGAGCATCCTTAATAAATAAATAGTACACACCCCCTACCAAAATTAGGGGGTGCTATTTTCTAAATAGGTTTTTATCCATAAAAATCCCTGCCCATAACAAGACTCACACTCTTAAAAACACCCCAATCACACAAAATACTCTTTTTTGATTAGGGACGAAGGTGATTTTAGCGCTCAATTTGAGATAATCACAATTTAGCATTCCCTATATTCCTAAAATGAATTTTTTTTAACCCTTGAACCATTACGTTGATTATTTATCTGATAATCAATAAAAACCTTATTGTTTATTCATCCTATTTGATATTTTTGAAGAAATACGTTAATGATGGGATTGAAGAAACAAGGTTTATACTTACCAGAATTTGAGCATGATAACTGTGGTGCAGGTTTTATTTGCAGTCTTAAGGGAATTAAGTCCAACGACATAATACACAAAGCCCTCGAAATTCTAGATAAATTGGAACACAGAGGTGCTGTGAGTGCAGATGGCAAAACTGGTGATGGCGCAGGAATATTGATTGATGTTCCCCATGACTTTTTTAAAGATGTATGCGCTTTTGACTTGCCCGAAGCTGGTGACTATGCGGTAGCCAATGTTTTTCTTCCTCAAAAAGAAAACCAACGTGACTTCTGCATAAAAGTTCTTGAAGAGAATATAGAAAAACAAGGTCTCCAATTGTTGGGCTGGAGAAACGTACCCGTTAACCGTTCCGTTCCCGGAAGTATAGCTGCAGAGACCGAGCCCTACGTAATGCAGGTTTTTGTTGCCAAAGGCCAATCACTCGACGATTTCCAGTTCAACCTTAAGCTCTTCATTGCACGGAAAATTACCGAGCACACCGTAATAGAAAGTAAGTTATCCGAAAGTGAATTCTTTTACCTGCCAAGTCTATCCACCAAAATAATCATCTTCAAAGGACTTTTGGTACCAAAAGACATTAGCAGATACTACGAGGACCTTTTAGACCCAAGGGTTGTAACCCGCTTGGCATTGGTGCACCAAAGATTCTCCACAAATACATTCCCGATGTGGGATTTGGCACAACCCTTTAGGTATATGTGCCACAATGGTGAAATAAATACACTGAGAGGCAATGTTTCCCGCATGCGCTCGCGCGAAGAGTTGATGGAAAGCGACTGGTTCGGTGAAGACATTAAAAAGATACTTCCCGTTGTATTGCCGGCAAAATCGGACTCCGCCAGTATGGATATGGTGGTTGAATTGCTATTGATGACTGGACGCTCCCTACCAGAGGTGATGATGATGTTGGTACCCGAAGCTTGGGAGAAAAACCCTGATATGTCCGAAGCCAAGAGAGCCTTTTACGAATATAACTCCTGCCTTATGGAGCCTTGGGACGGACCGGCATCCATACCATTTACAGATGGAAACTATATCGGTGCGGTATTGGACAGGAACGGTTTGCGCCCTTCCAGATATTCGGTGACCAAGCAAGGATACGTAATCATGTCATCAGAAACCGGTGTAGTGGAACTTGAACCAGAGGACATTGAATTCCACGGAAGACTGGAACCAGGAAAAATGTTCTTGGTCAATATGGAAGAAGGACGAATTGTGAACGATGAGGAAATCAAAGAGCATATCGCCAAAAAGCATCCATATAAAAAATGGTTGGACAACAACCTGGTACATTTAAAAGAGATACCGTACAATGATTGTCCCGTTTTCTTCGGTGAATTCCCTTTACAAACACGAAGAACCGCCTTTGGATATACCCAAGAGGACATCAATACCATTATAATGCCCATGGCCCAAAATGGCAAAGAACCCATTGGTTCCATGGGGTCTGATACTCCCATAGCAGTATTGTCCGAGCGTCCGCAATTGATCTACAACTATTTTAAACAACTATTTGCCCAAGTTACCAACCCACCATTGGATGGTATCCGGGAAGAATTGATTACGGATATTAGTCTTACACTTGGAAGCGACCACAATATTTTTGATTTTTCGGAACTGCATTGTCGCAAGTTGAAAATCCAAAATCCGGTCATTTCCAAAGAGGATTTGGACAAAATCAAAAATTACGACTCAAGCCCGGATTATAAGGTTATCTCCATTCCTATGCTTTACGAGATAAACAAGGGACACAACGGACTTGAAGAAGGTTTGGACGCCATTTTGCAACAAGCCTCCAAAGCGATTGATGAGAACGCCAACATAATTATTCTATCGGATAGAATGGTGAGTGCCGAAATGGCCCCGATTCCCGCATTATTGGCATGCTCCTATGTGAACAGCGGACTCAGAAAATTGGGCAAACGCTCTAAATTGAGCATCATCATAGAATCAGCAGAGCCGAGAGAAGTGCATCATTTCGCCTTATTGTTCGGTTTTGGGGCAAGTGCTATCAACCCCTATTTGGTAAACGAAATCATTGGGGAACAAATTGAAGAAGACAATATCACGGATTACACTTTTGAGGAAGCGGTCAAAAATTATAACAAGGCCATCGGAAAAGGAATCCTAAAAGTGATGAACAAAATCGGGATATCCACCCTTAATTCCTACAGGGGATCGCAGTTATTTGAGTGTATCGGAATCAACACCACGGTGGTGGACAAATACTTTCCGAACACCCCGACCCGTATTCAGGGAATTGGACTGTACGAAATTGAAAAAGAAATTACCAAACGCCACAAAAAGGCGTTCCTATCTCAGGAAATAGCTGCCAATCTCGAAATTGAGGTCGGTGGAGAGTATCGATGGAGAAGAAATGGCGAGAAGCACATGTTCAATCCATTAAGTGTCGCCATGCTTCAAAAATCGGTACGCAATAACGAGCCGGATACTTATAAGGAGTATTCCAAACTGGTCAATGAGCAATCCAAACACCTAATGACCATCCGCGGACTGTTCGAATTTTCGAACTACGACCCTATTCCACTTGAAGAAGTAGAACCTTGGACCGAAATCGTAAAAAGGTTTAAAACTGGGGCGATGTCCTATGGAAGTATCAGTAAGGAGGCCCACGAAAATCTTGCGGTTGCCATGAACCGGATTGGAGGAAAGAGTAATTCAGGTGAAGGAGGAGAAGATTCGGCTCGTTTCTATAAAAGTCAAACAGGAGATTGGAAAAACAGTGCCATAAAGCAAGTTGCTTCAGGTAGGTTTGGGGTAACTTCCAACTATCTGACCAGTGCTCAGGAAATCCAGATTAAAATGGCGCAAGGAGCAAAACCAGGTGAAGGTGGTCAGTTGCCAGGGCCAAAAGTAAACCCGGCCATTGCCAAAACAAGGAACTCGACTCCTTATGTAGGATTGATTTCCCCTCCACCCCACCACGACATCTATTCCATTGAGGATTTGTCGCAACTGATCTACGATTTAAAATCTGCAAACAGGGAAGCACGTGTTAACGTAAAGCTTGTTTCAGAAGTTGGGGTAGGAACTGTGGCAGCTGGTGTTGCCAAAGCCAAGGCAGATGTAATTCTCATTTCTGGATTTGATGGAGGTACGGGAGCTTCCCCCTTAACCTCCCTAAAGCACGCCGGACTACCTTGGGAGCTTGGTATAGCCGAGGCACAACAGACTTTGGTGTTGAACGATTTAAGAAACCGGGTGGTCCTAGAATGTGACGGACAGTTAAAAACAGGTCGGGATGTTGCCATAGCCTGTTTGTTGGGTGCGGAAGAATTCGGATTTGCCACGGCACCTTTGGTAGCTTCCGGCTGTATTATGATGCGCGTTTGCCATTTGAACACCTGTCCCGTAGGTATTGCCACACAGAATCCAGAACTGCGCAAAAAGTTTGAGGGAAAACCCGAACACGTAGTTAACTATATGTACTTTGTAGCACAGGAACTTCGCGAGATTATGGCCAAACTCGGTTTTAGAACCTTGAACGAAATGGTAGGCCAGGTTCAGAAATTGGACAGAAAGAAAGCCATAGAACATTACAAAGCTGCTGGAATCGACTTGACCCCAATTCTTTATCAAGTTAATGTGCCTGAAGGAACCAAGTTCCACAATACCGAAAAACAATATCATGAAGTTGATAAATCCATTGAATTTGAAATTATAGGTAAGGCTCACCCCGCCCTATTCCGGAAAGAGAAAACCACATTGGATTTCCCAATCCATAATACGGACAGAGCCGTAGGTGCCATTATCAGTAATGAGATTTCTAAGATTTATGGTGCGGACGGGCTGCCCGAAAACACGCTTAGGTTAAACTTTACCGGGTCTGCCGGGCAAAGTTTTGGAGCATTTGCCACAAAAGGACTCACCATGGTGGTCAATGGAAACACCAACGATTACCTCGGCAAAGGACTTTCAGGAGCGAAATTGGTCATCAAAGTACCTTTTAAATCAACTATAAAACCAGAGGACAATGTCATCACGGGGAATGTTACCCTATATGGTGCAACATCCGGTGAAGCTTATATCAACGGTAAAGCTGGAGAGCGTTTCTGTGTAAGAAATTCTGGGGCAAAAGCAGTGGTCGAGGGTATTGGCGATCATGGTTGCGAATATATGACCGGTGGTGTTGCCGTTGTTCTTGGTTCGGTCGGAAGAAATTTCGGTGCTGGAATGAGCGGAGGAATTGCCTTTATCTACGATAAGGAAAACACATTCAGGCAAAATTGTAATGGAGACCACTTAAATCTTTTACCTGTGGATGAGGCAGACGACATCAAACAGTTGAAAGACTTGATAGAAAACCACTACAATGCCACTTTAAGTCCGTTGGCGCAAAGTATTCTTGAAAATTGGGAAAAATGTCTTCCAAAATTCATCAAAGTATTCCCAGAAGAATACCGTCAAGCACTTATCCGATTGGAAGAAGAAAAATTGCAAACCTTATAATTTGAGACATGGGAAAGATTACAGGATTTTTGGAATATGACAGGAAGGACGAAGCATACGTCCCTGTCAAGGAACGAATCAAAAACTATAAGGAGTTTACAAAACCCCTCAAAGAGGACGAATTAAAGAAACAAGGAGCCCGATGTATGGACTGCGGGATTCCATTTTGCCATAGCGGTTGCCCGCTAGGTAACTTAATTCCAGATTTTAATGATGCGGTGTACAAGGGTAAATGGGAAAAAGCAGCCGAAATACTTCACTCCACCAATAATTTTCCAGAGTTTACTGGAAGGTTGTGTCCCGCACCCTGCGAAGAATCGTGTGTGCTAGGTATAAACGAACCTCCTGTCTCCATTGAAAATATTGAAAAGAACATTGCAGAAACAGCCTTCAAAAATGGATGGATTCGACCAGAAGCACCAATCACTCGGACAGATAAAACAGTTGCTGTGGTTGGTTCGGGACCTGCAGGTCTTGCAGCTGCACAACAGCTTAATCGAGCGGGACACACCGTCACGGTTTTCGAAAGAGACGAAAAACCTGGAGGTTTGCTGCGATACGGTATTCCAGATTTTAAAATGGAGAAAAACATTATCGATAGACGATTGGAGGTAATGGAGCAAGAGGGCATTACATTTAAAACGGGAGTTCATATTGGTGTAGATATCACTGCAGAAGAGCTTCAGAAAAAATATGACTCCGTTGTACTTTGTGGTGGAGCAACGGTAAGACGAAGTCTCCCTATACCAGGAATAGATGCGCAAGGTGTTGTACAAGCCATGGATTTTTTACCACAGAACAACAGAAAAGTAGATGGCATCCCTTATAAAGGAGAAGAGATTTCAGCAAAAGGCAAAAAAGTAATCGTGATTGGTGGTGGTGATACCGGCTCCGACTGTATTGGAACCTCCATAAGACAAGGAGCAACTTCCGTTACCAATTTTGAAATCATGCCCAAAGGCACCACAGCACGTCCAGAAGGGCAACCATGGCCATTTTGGCCCATGCGATTGCGTACCAGTTCCTCCCATAAGGAAGGAGCTGAACGAAAGTTTAGCATTTCAACGAAAAGATTTAATACCGATAAAGCTGGAAATTTAGAAAGCTTGGTAACTGTAGAAGTTGAATGGATCAAGCAACCTGGCCAACGCCCCATACTCAAAGAAGTAGAAGGTACCGAAAAAGAATGGGATTGTGATTTGGTCCTGTTAGCTCTGGGCTTTACCGGATCGGAGACGACGATTGCCGATCAACTAAATCTTGAAATGGATTCAAGAACTAATATCAAAGCATCAATAGACAATTATAAAACCAATGTTCCCGGAGTATTTGTAGCTGGCGATCAAAGAAGAGGACAATCTCTTATTGTTTGGGCCATCTCAGAAGGAAGAGAAGCTGCTCATCACGTGGACACGTATTTAATGGGAAAATCTGATTTGCCCTTAAAAGGGGAGGGAGATCTACCCAGGGTATAAAAAAACACGTAAATCTCAACTAAACTTACGTGACTCCTCTAGGCTTTGCCTAGGGGAGTTTTTAATTGTCTGAGTACAGAACAATTAAAAATATACCTCAAAAACGGAGCATAAAAAAAGCCCCTCACATATGTGAGGGGCTTCAAAGAAGGCGGCGACCTACTCTCCCACCTGGTGTGGCAGTACCATCGGCGCAAACGGGCTTAACTTCCCTGTTCGGAATGGAAAGGGGTGGGCCCCGTCGCCATGGCCACCTAGATTTTAATGCCAAACTTTTACACTGAGCGAAGTCGAAGTGTGTTTCGGCATCTCTTTGCCATAACATCGAACCTTGCCGATGTTCATGCAAAGAGAACAGTCTTTTAATATGACATATTATGGGACGGATGCGTGCATCCGTAAAGAAGAATCAACGAGGTATGTCCTGATCATAAGGAGCTTGCGAAAGGGCAATGCGCAAGCTTACGGGCAATTAGTACCGCTCGGCTGC